>JAFKLT010000001.1 GCA_017309275.1 Sphingomonadales bacterium
CGGCTACTCCCGCCACAAACCCTTCGAACATATCTACCGCCACCACCGCCGGTACCGCATCACCGAAGGCGCCGAGGAAATCCAGATCCGAAAAGTCGCCGCCTACCTCCTCGGGTACCTCGGCCCCAGAAAAGATACCCTCGGGAAAAGTTGAGAGCGTCGATGACCGGATCACCCCCGCGCACTTTGTACGACAAGATTTGGGATGCACATGCCGTCGCCGAGGATGACGGTGAGACGCTTCTCTATATCGATTTGCATCTGCTCCACGAGGTCACCTCGCCCCAGGCCTTTGCGGGACTGGCGGCGACCGGGCGAGCGGTTCGGCGTCCCGAGCTGGCGCTGGCCTTGTCGGATCACAATGTGCCGACGACCGGGCAGGCATTGGGACCTGCGGGTGTCGATGATCCGGATGCGCGCGCGCAGCTAGAGGCATTGGTCGGCAATACTCGCCGTTTCGGGATCGAGAATTTTCCGATGGGCGATCCGCGTGGCGGCATCGTCCATGTGGTCGGACCCGAGCAAGGCCGCTCGCAGCCGGGGATGACGATCGTTTGTGGCGATAGCCACACATCGACGCATGGCGCGTTCGGTGCGCTTGCCTTCGGGATAGGTACATCCGAAGTCGAACATGTTCTCGCAACGCAGACGATCCGTCAGCGCAAGTCGCGCAACATGCGTATCCAAGTCGACGGCCAATTGGCGCCGTACGTTCATGCGAAGGATCTAGCACTGCATCTTCTGGGCGCGGTCGGTGTCGACGGTGCAACCGGGCATGTCATCGAATATGCCGGGGCCGCTATCCGCGCCTTGTCGATGGAGGCGCGCATGACGCTGTGCAACCTCAGCATCGAAATGGGTGCGCGTGCCGGCTTGATCGCCCCTGACGAAACGACATTCGCTTATCTGGACGGGCGTCCGGCGGCACCCGTCGACGAGGCCCGTCAAGTCGCGCTCGATCGCTGGCGTGGGTTGCCGACAGATCCGGGCGCAGTGTTTGATCGTCAGTTTCGGATCAACGCGAAAGACGTTGTTCCGATGGTGAGTTGGGGCACGAATCCGTCACAGGTCGTTGCGATCGATGGCTGGATACCCTTGTTGGATGATTTGCCCGGCGCTGAGGCGCGGGCTGCTGCTGAACGTGCACTCGATTATATGGGCCTTGCACCGGGGGCTCCGATTGCCGGTACCAGGCTCGATCGTGTTTTCATCGGTAGCTGCACCAACAGCCGGATAGAAGATTTGCGTGTTGTGGCGGACATCGTCCGCGGACGCCGCGTCGCGTCCGACATTCGGGCCATCGTGGTGCCTGGGTCCGGGCTTGTGAAGCGGCAGGCGGAGGCGGAGGGCATCGACGCGGTGCTGCGCGCGGCTGGCTTTGATTGGCGTGAGCCCGGATGCTCGATGTGTGTCGGGATGAACGCCGATCGGCTCCAGCCCGGGGAGCGATGCGCCGCGACGTCCAATCGCAATTTCGAGAACAGGCAGGGACGTGGTGGGCGGACGCATCTCATGAGTCCCGCGCTAGCTGCCGCAAGTGCGCTTGCTGGCTGCATCGCTTATCCGGCGACCCTCGATTAGGCGTCCGCCTCGAAGCGGGTGATCGCGGCCTCGTGGCGTAGCGTACGCGCGATGTCGTCCAATCCCTCCATAAGCGTTCGACGATCGTCGAGATCGATATGGAATGCGATTATTTCGCCTGACGCGAGCACTATCTCTTGCTCGACAAGGTCGATGGTCATCGGCGCGAACTGCGACAGAGCGGCCTCGCGACGCAACCGTTCGCATATCGCATCGGGCAAACGGATCAGCAGCAGGCCGTTCTTTCGGGCATTGTTCGAGAATATGTCGCCGAAGCTCGGCGCGATGACGCATCGAATGCCGAAGTCTGCGAGCGCCCATACGGCATGCTCGCGCGATGATCCGCAGCCGAAATTGCGGTCGGAGATCAGGATCTGCGCATGCCGCGCGATGCTGTGGTTCAGGATGAAGTCTGGGCGCTCGCCGCCGTCGAGTGCATAGCGAAGTTCCTGAAACAGATGCTTGCCGAGGCCGCTGCGCGAAAGTGATTTCATGAACTGCGCAGGAATGATCATGTCGGTATCGACATTGGCGAGCTGAAGTGGGGCGGGGGGGGCGGCTATTTTGGTAAATTTGTCCAAGGACCTGTCCTTATAACTTAGTATGCTAAGTATATGGTCGTGCCGGGCTTGTCCAACGATATCGGGTTGTTGAAGCGTATTGCCGCGGGAATCATAGGTCTCTAAGGTTCGGGGAAAGGGGAAAATCGTTGGCAAAGAAGAACCAGGCCTTTCGGCATCCTGCGGAATATTACACCAATCCGGAAAACAGCATCGGCTATCTCGCCCGCATCGTTTTCCGATCCTTTTCGCGCCTGCTCGAGCGCGGAACGCTGACGCACGACGTGTCGGCGGGACAATGGCGCTTTCTGCGTCAGCTGTGGCGCGAGGACGGGATCACCCAGCGCGAGCTCAGCGAACGGGTGGGCATGCGCGAGCCGACGACGGTGGTCGCGCTCAAGGGCCTGGAGAAGGCCGGCTTCATCACGCGAAAGAAGACCGACGACGATCGCCGGAAAACCTTCATCTACCTGACGCCGCACGCGAAGAAGCTGGAGCTGGTGCTCGCGCCGATGAATGCCGAGGTGCACGAGGTGGCGACGCGCGGGATGACCGATGCGGAAGTCGAAACACTGCAGACGCTGATGCGGCGCGTGATCGAAAATCTGGCCGACGAAGCGGCGAAGCTTTCGGTCTTGTCCGATATTAAGGCGTGATTTCGACAGCGGACTGCGATATCGCCGGGCATTAGGTTAGCATTCTAATCATTTTGTCCGGGAGGGAAAATTGGCGAAAATTGCGGTTGTCGTGGGAAGCACGCGCGACGGGTCGTTCAATCGCGCGCTGGGCGCGCTGGCGGTCCGGGCGCTGGAGTCGCAGGGCGCGGTCGTAACCGACGTCGATCTGGCGAGCTTTGACCTGCCGCTCTATTCGGCGGCGATCGAAGCCGACGACTTTCCGGCGGACGCGCTGCGGCTGAAGGAGCTGTTCGCGGCGCAGGACGGCCTGTTGTTCGTGTCGCCCGAATATAATGGCTCGGTCTCTCCGCTGCTCAAGAACGCGATCGACTGGGCCTCGCGCCCGACCGGAGGGGAGTCGCTCGTCGCGCTGAACGCGTATCGCGGCAAGGCGAGTGCGGTGATGTCCGCCTCGGTCAGCCCGTTCGGCGGATTGCGCGGCCTGATGCATCTGCGCCAGATCCTGTCGACGATCCAGACGCTCGTGATTCCCGAACAGGTGCTGATCCCGAATGCCTATGCGGCATTCGACGATGCGGGCGAACTGAAGGAAGCGTTGCCGGCGTCGCTCGTCGAAATGACGGCTGCGCGGCTGGTCGCCGTTGCCGAGGCGCTGGCCGCCTAGGGCTTGCGCTCGATATTGTCACCCCAGTCGGCCTCGAGCGTCGCGAGCAGAGCCTCGAACCGTTCGTGGCCAAGCTGCTTGGCGAGCTGATCGGACAGCGCATCCATCGCGCGCTGGGCATCTTGCCGCATCCGCGCACCGGTTTCGGTCAGCGATACGATCATGTGCCGCCGATCGTCAGGATCGGGCGCAAGCTCGACCATGCCGAGCGTCACCATCTGGTTGATCGTGCTGTGAATGGCCTGACGCGAGACGCCAAGGTTGCGGGCGATGTCCGAGGGTCGGACGATGCCGCTGACGATATTGGTCATCACCATCGATTGCGGCCGGCTGACATCGGGCCAGCCGCGATCGTGCAGCCGCGACTGCAACCCTTCGTCGAGCCAGCAAAAGCGTTGGAAAAGCGCGATGATGAGTTGATTGGTGCGCATATTACGCCGACGATGGCCCCGGTCGTCGGCGGGTCGCCGACAGACGCACGCTAGAAGAGCGGAACGGTCGAGGCAAGGCAGAGCGGCGTTGCAATATGAAAATACTTAGTATACTATCTTTCTAACGGGATAAGGGAGAGAATGGCCGTATGGACGGTATGATGCAGAATGTGCCGCTGACGGTCGACCGGATCATCGACCATGCGGCGGCCTGGCATGGCGGGCGTGAAGTTGTGTCGCGCGATGCCGAGGGCCGCGTCACGCGTTCGACCTACGCCGAAATCCACGCCGATGCGAAGCGGGTGTCGAACGCGCTCGCGGCCGCGGGAATGAAGGTCGGCGACCGTGTCGCGACGATGGGCTGGAACAGCGCGCGGCATCTGGCCGCGTGGTACGGCGCGGCCGGCATGGGCGTCGTGCTCCATACGCTCAATCCCAGGCTTTTCCTGGAGCAGATCGCCTATATCGCGAACCATGCGGGCGACCGGTTGCTGATTGCCGACCCGGCCACGGCCGAGCTGGTCGAGGAGTTGTTGCCGCAGGTCCCGTCGATCGAGAAGGTCGTCTTTTTCTGCGACAGCACGTCGATGCCGCAAACCAGCTTTGCCGCGACCGCCTTCGACGACTGGATCGCCGGGCAGCCGGCGGAATATGTCTGGGGCGGCTTCGACGAGAATGCCGCGTGCGGGCTTTGTTATACCAGCGGCACGACCGGCAATCCGAAGGGCGTGCTATATTCGCATCGATCGAATTATATTCATGCGCTGATGACGTTGCAGCGCGACGCGCTGGCGCTGTCGGCCCGCGACACGGTGCTGCTGGTCGTTCCGATGTACCACGCCAATGCGTGGGGCGTCGTCTATTCGGCGCCCGCAGTCGGCGCGAAGCTGGTGCTGCCGGGGCAGCGGATGGACGGCGAGTCGATCTATAATCTGATCGAGCAGGAAGGCGTCACCTATTCGGCGGCCGTCCCGACGGTGTGGCAGATGCTGCTGCAATATATGCAGGAAAACGGGAAGCGCTTCACGACGCTGGAGCGTGTGACGATCGGCGGTTCGGCCTGTCCCGAATCCCTGATCCGTACCTTCCGCGACGATTATGGCGTCGACGTCATCCAGGGATGGGGCATGACCGAAACCTCGCCGCTCGGCACGGTATCGGTCCCCAGCGCTTCGGTCGCCGCGAAGTCCGACGACGAGCAGATGGCGTACAAGTTGAAGCAGGGGCGGCTGCTTTGCGGGCTGGAGATGAAGCTGGTTGACGACGCCGGAAAGCGCCTGCCGAATGACGGAAAGACGCCGGGGCGGCTGATGATCAAGGGCCCGACGATCGCGCGCGGATATTTCGGGGGCGAGGGCGGCGACGTGCTCGACGCCGAAGGCTTTTTCGATACCGGCGACGTCAGCACGATCGATGCCGAAGGCTATATGCAGATCACCGACCGCGCGAAGGATGTCGTGAAGTCGGGCGGAGAGTGGATCAGCTCGATCGAGATCGAGACAATAGCGATGGGCCACGACGCGGTCGCCAATGCCGCGGTCGTCGGGGTGGCGCATCCCAAATGGGATGAGCGTCCGATCCTGCTTTGCCAGCTCAAGCCGGGCGCGAGCGCGTCGGCGGACGATCTGAAGGCCTTTCTCGACGGTCGGATCGCGAAATGGTGGATGCCCGACGACGTGCTGTTCGTCGACGATATCCCGCTGGGGCCGACGGGCAAGATCGACAAGAAGGCAATCCGCGCGGGGCTGGAGGGCTATACCTTGCCCTTCGAGGTCACCCGCTGAAACAATCGACAATTAGGAGAGATGATGATGGACCCGAACGGGATCGAGGGACTGGACGCGCAATTCATCGGGCGCGTGTCGCCGACTGCGCCGCGCATTCAGGCGGGCGGGCATCCGTGCCAGGGCATTTACTGGACTGAAGCGGGCAAGCGGCCGAAGGTCGCGATCATCGCGACGCACTATAATGTCGATTTCTCCGAACATTATATTGCGCCCTATTTCGCGCGGCAGGGCTTCGGCTTTCTGGGCTGGAACACCCGCTATCGGGGTTTCGAGGATCAATTCCTGCTGGAACATGCGATCCTGGATATCGGCGTCGGCATGAAGTGGCTGAAGGAAGAGGCGGGCGTCGAGCAGATCGTCATCCTCGGCAATTCGGGCGGCGGCTCGCTGATGGGCGCCTATCAGGCCGAGGCGATCGCGCCGACGCTGACCGATCGCCTGCCCGCGGTCGGGCAGGATGCGCTCGCCAGCCTGGTGAAGGGCGATCTGTACATCAGTTTCAACGCGCACCAGGGGCGCCCCGAAGTGCTGACCGACTGGATGGATGCGTCGGTGATCGACGAGAATGATCCGATCGCGACCGATCCCGAACTCGATCCGTTCAACCCCGACAATGGGCCGCCCTATTCGGACGCCTTCATCGCCAAATATCGCGAGGGCCAGCGCGCGCGCAACCAGCGCATCACCGATTGGGCGAAGGCCGAGCTCGCGCGCCTCAACGCCGCCGGCATTCCCGACCGCATTTTCCCGATGTTCCGTTGCTGGGGCGACATCCGCTGCGTCGATCCCGCGATCGATCCGTCGGACCGCAAACCCAATTGGTGCTATCGAGGCGATCCGGCGATCGCCAACCGCACGCCCAGCATCGGCCGCGCGAACACGCTGAAGACCTGGCTCAACATGTGGAGCCTCGAAACCTCGCCCTGTCAGGGGCAGCCGCATCTTGCCAAGCATGACACGCCGGCGCTGGTGGTGCAGGGGCTTGCGGATACGGGGGTTTTCCCGAGCGACGCGCGCAAGATCTTTGATTTCCTTGGTTCGTCCGACAAGAAGATCGAACTGATCGAAGGCGCGCATTATTTCGAGGACTCGATCAAGGAGCGGCAGAATGCCGCCGATCTGGTCGGCGCGTGGATCAGGGAGAAGCTGTGACGTGACCGAGGCCGTCGACATCGTTGAAGGACTGCGCGCAGCCGGGCTGGTCGGGGAGGGCGACGTCACGCTCGAACCGCTGACCGGCGGCGTGTCGTGCGACGTGTGGAAGGTCGATGGACCCGCCGGTCCGATCGTCGTCAAGCGGCCCTTGCCCCAGCTTCGCGTCGCCGCCGAATGGCTGGCGCCGGTCGAGCGCGGGACGAGCGAGGTGCGCTGGTTGCGCCGCGCGCGCGGTGTCGACAACCGTATCGTGCCCGAAGTGCTCGCCGAACTGCCCGGCCATGCGTTCGCCATGCGCTTTCTGCCCGGATGCCCGGTGTGGAAGGACGAACTGACCGCGGGCCGCGTCGACGTGGATTTCGCGGCGGCGGTCGGCCGGTCGATCGCGGCGATCCATGCGGCGACGGCGAATAGCGAATCCGATCGCCAGGACTTTCCGAACGATGCGATGTTCCGCGCGCTGCGCGTCGATCCCTTTTTCCTGCATGTCGCGCAGAAGGAGCCCGCGCTCGCGCCGGCGCTCTATGCGCTGGCCGACGACCTGATCGCGCGCAAGATCGCGCTGGTCCATGGCGATGTCAGCCCGAAGAATATCCTCGTCAGCGCCGACGGCCCGGTCTTTCTCGACGCCGAATGCGCGGTCTTTGGCGACCCGGCGTTCGATCCGGCCTTTTGCATCACCCACCTGTTGTTGAAGGCGGTGTGGCTGAACGACGATCGCCTGACGCAGGCGGCGACCGCGCTGGTCGAGACCTATCGCGCGGGGATTTCGTGGGAGGCCGCCGACGAGGTGATGCTGCGCGCCGGAAAGCTGACGGCGGGGCTGCTTTTGGCCCGCGTCGAGGGCAAATCGCCCGCACCCTATCTGACCGACCCCGAGCACAAGCGCATCGTGCGCGATCAGGCGAGCGCGCTCATTCTGGCGCCCCAGCCTGCCGACCAGCTCGTCGCTAACTGGAAAAGGACATATCCATGACTTCGCGTATCGCCTCCGTCGCTGGCCGCCAGCTTTGGGATTCTCGTGGCCGACCGACGGTCGAGGCCGAGGTCGTGCTGGAATCGGGCGCGGTCGGCCGCGCGATCGCGCCGGCCGGCGCATCGCGCGGCGCGCATGAGGCGATCGACCTGCGCGATGGCGGCGAGGCCTTTGGCGGCTATGGCGTCGATCGCGCCGTGGCGGGCATCGGAACCGAGATTGCCGGCGCGATCCAGGGCATGGACGCACGCGATCAGGCGGCGGTCGACGCGGCGCTATGCGCATTGGACAATACGCCGAACAAGGCGCGGCTGGGCGCGAATGCCGTCGTCGCGGTGTCGATGGCGGCGCTGCACGCCGCCGCCGCGGACGCGCGCGAGCCGTTGTGGCGCTATCTGGCCGACGGCCGCAAGGTGCGCGTACCGCTGCCCGAAATCCAGATTTTCGGTGGCGGCGCGCATGCGGGACGACGCACCGACGTGCAGGATTTCATGATCATGTGCCCGACGGCGGGCAGCTTTCGCCGCGCGCTGGAGATCACCGACGACGTCTATCGCGCGGCGGGCAAGCTGATGGAAGCGAAGGGGCCGCTGTCGGGGGTTGCCGACGAGGGCGGCTGGTGGCCCAATTTCGCGTCGAACGAGGATGCGCTGGACACGCTGACGCGTGCGATCGAGGCGAGCGGGCATCGCGCCGGCGAGGATGTGTTCATCTCGCTCGACATCGCGGCGAACGAACTCGGCGATGCCGACGGCTATGACCTCGCGCTCGACGACCGCCGCCTGTCCGGCGAGGAGATGGCGGCGCGGATCATCGAATGGACCAGGCAATATCCGATCCTGTCGGTCGAGGACCCGGCGGGGCAGGATGACTGGACGACGATGGCGGCGGTTACCGCGGCGATCGGCGAGCGGGTGCAGATCATCGGCGACGATGTGCTGGTCACCAATGCGGCGCGCGTCGAGCGGGCGAGCGAGGCAGCGGTGTGCAACGCGGCGCTGATCAAGGTCAATCAGGTCGGCACCGTGACCGAAGCCAAGGCGGCGCTGGATGCCGCCGTTGCGCGCGGTTGGGGCGCCATCGTCTCGGCCCGTTCGGGCGAGAGCGAGGATGTCACCATCGCGCATCTGGCGACCGGCTGGAACGCCGGGCAACTCAAGGTCGGCAGCTTCACCCGGTCCGAACGCATGGCGAAGTGGAACGAGATGCTGCGGATCGAGGAGGCGATGGGCGCCGATGCGGTGTTCGCCGGCTTCTCCGCCTTTGCCGGCGCGATCGGAGCCGTTCAGGCATGATCGTCCTGCACGCGCGCCCCAGCCCGGGCTTTCGCGAGGCGGTCGATGCGATCTTTGGTCCCGGCGTGGTGACGCACGTCGACGAGGCCGCGCCGCTCGATGCGGTGGCGTCGGAGATTACGGCGCTGCTCCATGTCCTGACGCCGGTGACGCCCGCGTTCATCGCCTCTGCGCCCAAGCTGAAGCTGATCCAGAAGCTGGGCGTGGGGGTGAACACGATCGCGCTGGATGCCGCGCGCGATCATGGCGTCGCGGTGTGCAACATGCCGGGCACGAACAGCCAGGCGGTCGCCGAGATGGCGCTGTCGCTGATGATGGCGGTGCTGCGTCGCACCTGTTTCTTCGACGCGCGGACGCGGGCGGGCGAGGGGTGGACCGCCGATCCGTCCGAACTGGACAGCGTCGGCGAGATCGGCGGGCGAACCGTCGGGCTGGTCGGTTTCGGCCATTCGGCGGGATTGCTGGCCCCGGCGCTGGCCGCGCTGGGGGCGAAGGTCGTGTATACGGCGCGGACCGCGCGCGATGTTCCCTATGACTTCCTGCCGCTCGACCGGCTGGTCGCGGAAAGCGATATCGTGTCGCTGCACATGCCGCTGACCGACGAAACGCGCGCGTCGATCGATCCCTTTGCGATGAAGCGGGGCGCGGTGCTGGTGAACACGGCGCGCGGCGAGCTGGTCGATCAGACGCGGCTGGTCGATGCGCTGTCGTCCGGGCATCTGCGCGGGGCGGGGCTGGACGTTTTCGCTGAAGAGCCGCTGCCGCGGAACAATCCGCTGCTCGCGCTGCCCAATGCGGTGCTGGCGCCGCATATCGCCTGGCTCACGCCCGAAACGCTGGTGCGCAGTCTGTCCGTCGCGCATGAAAATTGCCGTCGTCTCGCCGCGGGCGAGGCGCTGCTCCATCAGGTGGTCTGAATGTCGCTTCCCATTGTACTCATAACCGGCCAGCTCCTGACCGATGCGGTGTGGCAGCCGCTTGTGGACGAGTGGCAGGATCGACAGGTCATCGTGGCGGACAACCGCAGCGACGATACGATAGCGGGCTTCGCGCAGCGCCTGCTCGACAATGCGCCGCCGACGTTCGTCCTGGTGGGGCATGCGATGGGCGGCTTCGTCGCGTTCGAAGTGATGCGGCGGGCGCCCGAACGCGTGGCGAAGCTCGCGCTGATCTCGACGCTGGCATCGGCCGACGGGCCGGCGCAGACCGCGCGGCGGCAGGGCTATATCGACCTCGTCGAGCGCGGGGCGTTCGATCAGGTGGTCGAAGAGCGCATCCCCATCCTGTTCCCCGAGGAAAAGCGCGGCGACGCGCGCCTGCTCGGCATTGCGCGGCAGATGGCGGCGGAGACGGGCGCCGACACCTTCCTGGCGCAGCAGCGCGCGATCATGGCACGCATCGACAGCCGCCCGCGCCTAAACGAGATCGCGGTGCCGACGCTGCTGATCTGGGGCGACAAGGACGGCATCACCAGCCGCGCCCATCATGACGAGATACTGGACGCGATCCCCGGCGCGCGGCTGGAGATCATCGCGGGGGCGGGGCATCTGCCGACGGTCGAGGCGCCGGAGGTGGTCGTGCCGGTGCTGACCGGGTTCATCGACGCCTGACGGAACGAGGACGCCCCCTCCCGGTTGCGGAGGGGGCGCCCGGTTACTTGAGTTCGGCGCGGGCGAGCGCGGCGCCGTCGACCATTGCCTTCAGCTTGGCCTGCGAATGCTCGCGGCTGTGATATTTCATCCCGCAGTCGGGCGCGATCCACAGCCGTTCGGCGTCGACATAGCGCAACGCCTCGCGGATACGGCCCGCGACGACTTCGGGGGTTTCGACGTCGGGCACCGACAGGTCGAGGACGCCGTACATGATCGTCTTGGTCGGCAGCTCTGCCAGGATCGCGGGATCGAGCCCGGGCTGCGCGGCCTCGATCGAGATCACGTCGATGTTCGAGGCTTCGAGTTCCGCCAGGAAGTCATAGGCCTTGGGCTTCGGCTTGGTCGAACCCGCGCCGTGGTGGACCATGGCATAGCCGAAGCAGATGTGCAGCGCGGTGGTGCCGTCGACCCCGTCGAGCGCGCGATTGATCGCCTCGATCGCATAATATTCGGCCTCGTCGGCGCGCGCCTGCAGATAGGGCTCGTCGAGCTGGACGACGTCGACGCCGGCCGCGAACAGATCCTTCACCTCGGCATTGACGGCGTCGGCATAGTCCATCGCGAGCGACTTCGCGTCCGGATAATAGCCGTTTTCCGCCTGCTGCGTCATCGTGAAGGGGCCGGGAAGGGTGAGCTTTACCGGCCGGGTCGAATGGCGCCGAAGAAAGGCTGCGTCCTGCGCCTCGATCGGCGCGATGCGGCGGATCGGGCCCGAGACGAGCGGCACCGGGTTCGCCTTGCCCGTGCGGTCGATCGCGCTGCCATGCTTGTCGGGATCGATCCCCGACAGCGCGGTCGCGAGGCGGTTCGAATAGCTTTCCCGCCGCATCTCGCCGTCGCCGACGATGTCGATGCCAAGCTCTTCCTGATCGCGGATCGCCATCAGCGTGGCGGCTTCCTGCGCGTCGGCGAGCCACGGTTCGGGGATGCGCCACAGCGTCTCGGCCCGCACGCGCGGCGGCAGGCTGGCCTTCAACCGCTCACGGTCGATCAGCCAGTCGGGCTGGGGGTAGCTTCCGACGATCGTCGTCGGCAATATGGGGTGGTCGAACAAGGCCAATCCTCTCGATTTTTGGGCTGGCCAAACATTTGCTTAGTATTCTATCTATTACAACAACAAACTATACTGGGAGAGCGAAATGATCGACCTCGATGCCATCCGGACCCTGGCGGACATACCCGCCGCACAAGCCCGCAAGCGCGGCGAGGCGGTTGCGGTGAAATTCGGAGACCGCGAGACGAGCTTTTCCGAACTCGATGCCCGGTCGAACCGCGTCGCCAACGCGCTGATCGCCTCCGGCGTCGGGCCGGGTGACCGCGTGTCGGTGCTGACGAAGAACCACGATGCCTGGTACCCGCTCTTTTTCGGGACCGCGCGGGCGCGGGCGTGCCTGGCGCCGGTCAACTGCCGACTGGCCGCGGGCGAGATCAGCTTCATCCTGGGCGATGCCGGGCCGCGGATGCTGTTCGTCGGCGAGGATTTCTTTGACCTGGCGCTGGCGGCCGTCGCCGATCTGGCGAACCCGCCGCGGCTGGTCGCGCTATACGGCGCGCACC
Source organism: Sphingomonadales bacterium (assembly GCA_017309275.1). Lineage (GTDB taxonomy): Bacteria > Pseudomonadota > Alphaproteobacteria > Sphingomonadales > Sphingomonadaceae > Sphingopyxis. The sequence continues at coordinate 12,297 of JAFKLT010000001.1, forward strand.
CGGCGTTCGAGCCGCTAGATGCCTGGCTGGGCGACGCACCGGCGAACCCGCCCGCAGACGAGCCCCGACTGAGCGACGATGTGCTGCAACTCTATACCAGCGGCACCACCGGACGCCCGAAGGGCGTGGTGCTGGCGAACAAGAATTACCGCCGCTTCCTGGAAATGGCGACCGAGGTCGACGGCTTCGCCTATGGCGAGGACGAGACGGTGATGATCGTCATGCCGTTGTTCCATGTCGCGGGGACGAACGTCAGCTTTTCGGGGCTGGCGCAGGGCGGACGACTGGTGCTGGTCAAGGATTTCGCGGCGGACGATGCGATCCGCATGATGACTGAAGAGCGCGTTGCCCATGCCTTTCTGGCGCCGGCGATGATCCAGATGATGCTGCAGCGCCCCGAAGCCGAGGCCGGCGATTATTCGGCGCTGCGCTCGATCGCCTATGGCGCGTCGCCGATTGCGGAGGATGTGTTGCGCCGCGCGCGCGCGACCTTCGGCTGCGACTTCGTGCAATTCTATGGGATGACCGAAAGCTCCGGCGGCGGTTCCTATCTGTCGCCGGCGGCGCACGACCTGCCGGGGAAGCTGACCTCTTGCGGCAAGCCCTGGCCGCAGACCGAAATGGCGATCCTCGATGGCGAGGGGCGCGCGCTGGGCGATGGCGAAATCGGCGAGATCGCGATCCGCGGCGATATCGTGATGAAGGAATATTGGAACCGGGCGGAGGCGACCTCCGACACGGTGATCGACGGCTGGCTGCACACCGGCGACGTCGGTTTTCGGGATGCCGACGGCTTTTATTTCGTCCACGACCGGATCAAGGACATGATCGTGTCGGGCGGCGAGAATGTCTATCCCGCCGAGGTCGAAAGCGCGATCATGGGATGCCCCGGTGTTGCCGACGTCGCGGTGATCGGCGTGCCCGACGACAGGTGGGGGGAGGCGGTGAAGGCGCTGATCGTGCCGGCCGCCGGCGCGTCGATCGACGCCGCCGACGTCATCGCATGGGCGCGCGACCGCATCGCCGCCTATAAGGCACCGAAGAGCATCGACATCATCGAAGCGTTGCCGCGCAATCCGTCGGGCAAGGTGCTGCGCCGCGAATTGCGCGCGCCCTATTGGGAAGGCCGCGACCGCGCGGTCGGATAGTCCGATAAAAAGAAGGCCCGGCGCAAGCGCCGGGCCCGGAGGAGTTCCCAGTAGGATATCTTACTCGGCCGGAACGGGGTTCCGGTTGGTGATGAAACCCTCGCGCTTCGTGCCGTCGGCCTGAACCGGATCGTGCGCGACGTCGCTTTCGTCGAACTCCTTGGTCCATGCCGCGAACTCGAGGCAGACGCCGTCGGGATCGAAGAAATAGACCGAGCGGACGAAAACGCCGGAATGCATTTCGGCCGAGGCCTGCATCGGGCTGTCGTCGTGATTGAGTACCGGCGTCACCTGGATGCCCTTGTCGATCAGGCGCTGGTAATAATCGTCGAACCGGTCGGCGCGGATGTTGATCGCGATGTGGTTCATCGATCCGTGCGCCGACGTGAAGCTGCCCTGCGTCGGCAGCGCGGCGGGCGCCGAGATGCCGGGGACCGCCTCGGGAGCTTCCGGAAACCAGAAGAAGGCGAGGCTGTCGCCATTGCCGATGTCGAAGAAGAAATGCTGGCCGCGACCCTGCGGCAGATCGATCGTCTTCGTCAGCGGCATGCCGAGCACGTCGCGATAGAATTCGACCGTCCTCGCCATATCCTTGCACACCAGCGCCAGGTGATTGACGCCGAGGAATTCGAACTCGCTATTAGCTGCAGCCATGATCCGTCTCCTTTATCAATTGGGGTTGGCGCTGGGACGCGCCTTGATCTGTTCGTGCCAGCGCTGAACATGCGTCGCGGCGGGATCGATGGGCTGGCCCACCGAAATGCCGAAGTCGAGAAAGGCGAAAAGCAGAAGGTCGGCGAGCGAGAGCCGATCGCCCGCGATATAATCGCGCTCCGCGATCAGCGGATCGAGCCAGCGGACGCCGTCCTGCGCGATCGCCTTCAGCCCCGCCGCAGCTTCGGGCAGGCAGCGCATACGGCTTTCGAACAGCGGCAGCCCTTCGGCATAGCGGAAGCCGTTGGTGAGCGGTTCGCAGATTTTCAGGTCGACGCGCCGTGTCCACATGCGGACATTCGCGCGCTCTTCCGCGGTCGATCCGATCAGCGGCGTTTCGGGGAAGCGCTCTTCCAGATATTCGCAGATGGCGAGGATTTCGCAGAGAAAGCTGCCGTCGTCGAGTTCGAGGGCAGGGGTCTGCCCGGCCGGATTTACGTCGACATTATATGGTGCGCGGCGGTTCTCCCCTCCGCGAAGGTCGACTGTGACCTCGGGGATATCGATACCCTTTTCGGCCATGAACAGCTTCACGACACGCGGGTTGGGGCCGACGCTATTATAAAATTTCATCCTATCCTCTCATCGAGTCTCTTAGCGAATTTTGGCATAACTGTCAACTAAGTTGACGATTGAAGGTCTGGGCCCGGTCTTGGCCAGCGGACGCGGTAGAGCATGCCGGTGGTCGACGCGGTAATATAGGCGTCGCGGCGATCAGGACCGCCGAAGGCGATGTTGGTGATGCCGATGTCGGGAAGCGGCAGAAATTCCGAACCGCCGCCGTCGGGATCGAAAATGGTGATGCCACCCTCGACCATCGTGCCGACGCAGATGCGGCCGCTTTCCTCGATCGCCAGGCTGTCGAGCAGGCGAAAGGCGGGCGGGGTGCCGACGAACCGGCCGGGCGCCCAGGGGAAGGGCGGTGCAAGCTCGCCAGGCGCGACGATTTCCATTGCCCAGACGCGCGCGGTCATCGTCTCACTGGTGTAGAGCGTCTTGCCGTCGGGCGAGATACCGATGCCGTTCGGTCCCATCATGTCGGCGCGCTGGCGGCTGATCGCCGATCCGTCGGCCGCGGCATGATAGATCGCGCCATGGTCGCGGCCGCCCGATCGGACCTGTCCGTGATCGGTGAACCAGAACCCGCCATCGGCGTCGAACACGATGTCGTTCGGTCCCTTGAACCGCTCGCCCTCAAAGCCGTCGTAGAGCGTCGTCACGGTGCCGGTGGTCAGGTCGACGCGCTGGATCGATCCGCAGGCCTCGGCATGCGCGGCGTGACCGGGGAAAAGCAGGTCGCCCGCCTCCATCCACTGGAAACCGCCGTTGTTGCAAACATAGGCCGCGCCGTCGGGACCGATCGCCAG
>JAFKLT010000031.1 GCA_017309275.1 Sphingomonadales bacterium
GTGCCGCCCTGATGCAATATCTCGCGCCCCGCCTCGGTCGCACGCGGATCGGCGGACGATGTCACGCCCTGCGCGGCCGCGAACGAAGGGATGGCGATGACGAAAAGGCTGAAGGTCGCGAGGAGTCGTTTGATCATGCGCGGGACTTTGGCGCGCCCCTTAAGTCTGCGCAACCCCGATGGGGTCAGTCACCCACGCCGACCGCGTCGGCGACGCGTGCGAAACCATCCTGCCCGGCAAGCCGTTCGAGCCCGTGCGCGATGCGCGCGGCAAGGCCGGGGCCCTCATAGACCATCGCCGAATATATCTGGACCAGGCTGGCGCCCGCGCGGATGCGCTGCCACGCCTGCCCCGCCGACGCGATACCGCCCGCCGCGACCAGCGGCAGCTTGCCGCCGCTCGCGGTGCGGAAATCCTTCACACGCTGAAGCGCCAGGTCGGCCAGCGGCGCGCCCGAAAGCCCGCCCGCTTCATCCGCATGCCGCGACGCCAGTACGGGGCGCGTGATGGTGGTGTTCGAAACGATGACCGCGGCCAATCCCTTGGCAAAGGCAACCGCGACTATGTCGTCGATATCGGCGGGTTCCAGGTCGGGAGCGACCTTCAGAAACACGGGCTTTGCTGCCGCCACGGGCTGCGCCGCCGCGACGCCGTCGAGCAACGCCTCCAGCGCGCCCTTGTCCTGAAGCGCGCGCAGCCCCGGCGTGTTGGGCGAACTGATGTTCACGGTCAGGTAATCGGCGAGCGGCGCCATCGCCGCGGTGCCCTTCGCATAATCGGCGATGCGGTCCGCGCTGTCCTTGTTCGCGCCGATATTGATGCCCAGCGGCACCGGCAGGCCATAACCGCGCAGGCGGGCGATCCGTTCCGCCGCCCTCTCCTGCCCGCCATTGTTGAAGCCCATGCGGTTGATGACCGCGCGATCCTCGACCAGCCGGAACAGCCGCGGCCGGGGATTGCCCTCCTGCGGCAATGGGGTCAGCGTCCCGACCTCGACGAAACCGAAGCCGAAATGCGGCATCGCGTGCGCGACGCGGGCGTCCTTGTCGAACCCGGGGGCGAGCCCGACCGGGTTCGGGAAATGCAGACCCGCAACCTCTGTCGCGAGTGCCGGGCTCGTCAGCGCGCACCGTGCGCGGGGCAAGGGCTGAAGCGCATTCAAGGTCAGATTATGTGCGGCTTCGCCGTCGGTCGCATGAACGAACGGGCGGACCAGCGCATAGGCGGTATCGGCGGCGGAAGCGAAGAGCGACATGGCCCGCCATTGCGCGCGCGGAGGCCCTATGGCAAGCCCGTCGCTATTCGAAAACAGGGAGATAAAAGTGTCGCAGCTTCGAATTGCCGCCCGTCTGTCCACCGCGCTGTTCGTGATCGCGACCGCCGCCTGCACCCCGGCCGCCGTCGGCGATGCGCCCGCGACATCCTCCACCAACGCACCGCCCGCAGCCCCCGCCGGCGCGACGCTTGCGCAATTCTTCGACAATTATGACGCGGCGCAGTTGTCGCTCAGCCCGCAGGGCAAGGCCTATCGCGGCATCCGTGACGCCGACTATGGCCGCTGGAACGACGTTAGCGACGAAGCCGAGGTCGCGAGCCATAAATTGCAGCAGGCAAGCGCTTCGGCGATGCGGAGCAGCTTCGACCCCAAGACCCTGTCGGAAGACGAAGCGCTGTCGTTCGAGCTGTTCAACTCGCAGGCCGAGCGCGCCGAACGGCTCTTCGCCTTTCGCGACCATAGATATATCTTCGACCAGATGAACGGCGCGCAGAGCCAGCTCCCCGCCTTTCTGATCAATATCCATCGCGTCGCCAATGTCGCGGAGGCCGAAGCCTATATCTCGCGCATTCGCGGGCTGGGGCCGGTGCTCGACGCGCTGTCCGCCCAATCGGCGGAGCGCGCGGCGAAAGGCTATGCGCCCCCGAAATGGGTTTATGCCTATGTCATCTCCGACATCGAAAATCTGATGAAGCCCGACAATGCGGTGATCGAGGATATCGGCGCCAAGGTCGGCAAGCTGGAAATCGACGCCGCCGAAAAGGCCCGGCTTATTACCGCGGCGAAGGCCGCCTGGGCCGAAAGCGCCGGCCCCGCCTATGTCCGCCTGCTTACAGAAATGAAGCGCCAGCAGGCAAACGGGCCGACGCAGGACGGCATATGGCGGATGCCCGGCGGCAAGGAATATTACGAGGCGCTGCTGTCGAACTACACGACCACCGACATGACCGCGACGCAGATTCACGATCTCGGGCTCGCCGAGGTCGCGCGCATCCACGGCGAGATGAAGACGATCATGCAAAAGGTCGGGTTCAAGGGAACGCTGCCGCAATTTTTCGAGCATCTGCGTACCAGTCCGCAATATTACTACACGACCCGTGAGGCCTATCTCGCCGACGTCGCGGCCAAGGTGAAGGCGATGGAAGCCCGCCTGCCGGCCTTCTTCAATACCCTGCCCAAGGCACCGCTGCAGGTGAAGGCCGTCGAGGCATTTCGCGAGAAGTCCGCCGGCAAGGCTTTCTATTCCTCACCCTCCCCCGATGGGTCGCGTCCGGGCACTTATTATGTGAACCTCTACGACCTGCGCGACATGTCGAAGACCGAGTTGGAAGCGCTCGCCTATCATGAAGGTGTTCCGGGGCATCACCTCCAGCGCGCGGTGCAGACCGAACTGACCGGCCTGCCGCCCTTCCGCCGTTTCGGCGGTTTCACCGCCTATACCGAAGGCTGGGGCCTCTATTCGGAGGAGCTCGCGAAGGACATGGGCTTCTATACCGATCCCTACAGCGATTTCGGCCGCCTCGGTATGGAATTGTGGCGCGCGTGCCGCCTCGTCGTCGACACCGGCATCCACGACAAGCGCTGGACCCGCGAACAGGCGATCAAATATCTGAAGGACAATACGCCGAACCCGCAGGGCGACATCGACAAGGCGATCGAGCGCTACATCGTCTATCCGGGCCAGGCCACAGCCTACATGATCGGCAAGCTCAAGATCATGGAATTGCGAAGCCGGGCGCAGAAGGACTTGGGCGCAAAGTTCGACTACAAGGCATTCCACGACGTCGTGCTGCAATCGGGACCGGTGCCGCTCGACATCCTGGAGCGGCGCGTCGATGCCTGGATCGCGCGGGAAAAGGCAACCGGTTAAACAATTGCGGGTTGACGCACCGTAGCAAATAGAAAATTATATAAGGATATATAGACGCAGCAATAAAGCTGCCGAGGGTCGTCTCGTCATGTCGGAAGCATCCTCTTCGCCTGCGGGCGCGGACGGCGATACACCGTTCGAACTGCAATATTTCCTGCCGGATCCGGATCTGGCGGAGATGGTGTCGAGCTTTTATTTCGTCCGTATCGACATGCCCTTGTTCGATGAAAGCGAACGCGCCGACCGTCCGCAATTCCGCATCATGAGCCATGCCGAGGGGGAGTATATCTTCCCCGACGGACATTGTTTTCCAGCAAAGCGCGCGACGATCATCGGCCCGACGAGCGGCAGCGTGCGCGCGCGCGGGAACGGGCCGCTGCGCATCTATGGCTTCGGCATGATGCCCGCGGGCTGGGCGACGCTGATGGGCGAACATGCCGACAAGCTGACCGACCGGGCGATGGACGCGGCCGATCTGTTCGGCGACTGGATCGACGAGGTGATAGAGGCGCTGGTGAATGCCGAGGATACGGCAGCGCGGCTCGTCATCGGCAATAATTTCGTTCGCGAAATCCTGAAGAAGAACGAAGCCGCGCCGGTGTGGTTCACGCGCACGGTCGATCAGTGGCTGACGGAATCGCCCTCGCCGCAGGTTCATGATCTGGTCGAGGCCACGGGCATGTCGATCCGCTCGGTCGAGCGGATGACCAAGCATTATTACGGCCTGTCGCCGCGCATGCTGGCGCGCAAATATCGCGCGGTTCGCGCCGCATCGGCGCTGGCCCGCGGCCAGACGCTCGACGACGTGCAACTCGGTGACGCCTTCTACGATCAATCGCACCTGATCCGCGAAATGAAGCGCTTTGCGGGCGCAACGCCGGGGCAACTCGCCCGGCCTTCGCAATATACGGAAGCGACGACCAGGGGCCGCCAGCAGCTTGCCGGCAAGGTCAGCCCCTTGGTATCCGATACCTGACCCACGACGGGACGAAATAAAATAGCGTCGAATGACGTTTTGGCGTTTCCGTACAATCGCGAATCGTCCCCCAGGCATATCCGACTCCTGCGACCCAGAAGAGCTCTTCCTCTGACGAGGACAGAGACCTTCATCTTGGCACCCGTTTGGCAACCGCCAGGCGGGTGCTTTTTTTTTTGCGCCGAAAGATTTCTTGCCGGGACGAAACCCGGCATTGCTTGCACGGTCCGAGCGCTTTCCCTATATAAGTGGAGTAAATTACTCCAGTTAAGAATCGTTCGCAATTACAGCGAGAAGTAACGTGCGCCTGTCGAACCTTGCCGATTATGCCGTGGTGCTGATGAGCGCCGCCGCCCGCCAGTGCGGGTCGGTGCCGCTGCACGCCGCGATGCTGGCCGAACAGACGGGTATTCCCGGACCGACGGCGCAAAAGCTGGTGAGCGGCCTGGCGCGCGCCGGACTTCTCGTCGCCTCGCGCGGGAGCGGCGGCGGCGTACGGCTCGCGCGGCCTGCCGCCGCGATCAGCGTCGCCGACATCATCGAAGCGGTCGAAGGCCCGATTGCCCTCACCTCCTGCGTCGCCGAAGGGCGCCATGACTGCTCGCTCGAGGGAAGCTGCAAGGTCCAGCCGCATTGGAGCGTCGTCAACGGCGCGGTGCGCGGGGCGCTGGCGCAGATCAGCCTGGCAAGCCTGAGCGTGCAGCCGAAGCCCGCGCGCCAGGAGATTACCGAAGGGTCGGCCTTCCTTCTTCATGGGGCCGCAGAAGAGAATAGTGCTTCGACAAGCTCAGCACGAATGGGTTTTTGAAATGGATGAAGTGAAAATCAAGGATCAGGCCGCGCACGATGCGGCGGCGAAAGTCGCCGATTACGAGCATGGCTGGTCGTCGGCGATCGAAACCGACTTCGCGCCCAAGGGGCTGACCGAGGACACCGTCCGCTTCATCTCGGCCAAGAAGAACGAGCCCGAATGGATGCTCGAATGGCGGCTGAAGGCGTTTCGTCACTGGCTGACGATGGAGATGCCCGACTGGGCAAAGCTCAACGTGCCCCCGATCGACTATCAGGACGCCTATTATTATGCGGCGCCGAAGGCAAAGCCGAAGCTGAACAGCCTTGACGAGGTCGACCCCGAAATCCTCGAGGTCTATAAAAAGCTCGGCATTCCGATCGAAGAGCAAAAGGTTCTCGCGGGCGTCGAGGGCGCGCGCAAGGTCGCGGTCGACGCCGTGTTCGACAGCGTCAGCGTCGCGACGACCTTTCGCGAGGAGCTGAAGCGCGCCGGCGTCATCTTCCTGTCGATCAGCGAGGCGATCCGCGAATATCCCGAGCTGGTGAAAAAGTGGCTCGGCAAGGTCGTGCCGATGCACGACAATTATTTCGCGACGCTCAATTGCGCCGTCTTTTCGGACGGCACCTTCGTCTATGTGCCGGAGGGCGTGCGCTGTCCGATGGAGCTTTCGACCTATTTCCGGATCAATGCGGAGAATACGGGTCAGTTCGAACGCACGCTGATCGTCGCCGACAAGGGCGCCTATGTCTCCTATCTCGAAGGCTGCACCGCGCCGATGCGCGACGAGAACCAGCTCCACGCCGCGGTGGTCGAACTGGTCGCGCTCGACGATGCGGAGATCAAGTACAGTACGGTCCAGAACTGGTACCCCGGCGACGCCGAGGGCAAGGGCGGCATCTATAATTTCGTGACCAAGCGCGCACTCTGCCAGGGCAAGCGCAGCAAGGTATCGTGGACGCAGGTCGAAACCGGCAGCGCGATCACCTGGAAATATCCGAGCTGCGTGCTCAACGGCGACGACAGCGTCGGCGAATTCTATTCGGTCGCGGTCACCAACAATTATCAGCAGGCCGACACCGGCACGAAGATGATCCACAACGGCAAGCGCACCCGCTCGACCATCGTGTCGAAGGGCATCAGCGCGGGCAAGTCGAACGGCACCTACCGCGGCCTGGTTCGCGTCGCGCCGAATGCGGAGGGCGTGCGCAACTTCACCCAGTGCGACAGCCTGCTCCTCGGCGATCAGTGCGGCGCGCACACCGTCCCCTATATCGAGGTCCGCAACCCCAGCGCGACCGTCGAGCATGAAGCGACGACGAGCAAGATCAGCGACGACCAGCTTTTCTATGCGATGCAGCGCGGGCTTTCGCAGGAAGAGGCGGTGGCGCTGATCGTCAACGGCTTTGCCAAGGAAGTGCTGCAGCAACTGCCGATGGAATTTGCGGTCGAGGCGCAGAAGCTGCTTGGCATCAGCCTTGAGGGAAGCGTCGGGTGACGTTGCCGATTCCCCGCCCCTTCGCCGATAAAATCGGCCGCAGTCCGCAACCGGGGACATATGCCGCCGCGGCGTTGGTTTATCGTCGGGCCGAGTTCGATTCGGTCCGGAGGCAGCGCGATGGCACGGGTTTTGGAATTCAACTGGTCGGAGGCCGATCTGGTCGTGCATCCGGTTCAGGCGATCACGGCTTACTCGACCCCGAATGGCGTGGTTCTGCGCCAGCAGAAAAGGTCGGACCGCGATCAGGACGATGTGGTGACCGTTCCACACCACTCCATCACACTGCTGATCCGGCGCCTGCAGCAGTTGCAGAACACCAGCGTGATCAGCGTGGACGACATGGACAATTCGGAGCTGGTGGAAATCTACGCCGCCGAATAGGCGCACCCTGCCCCGACGCCCCCCACAAGGCTTCCCGACATCCCATTGCATCGCAACCGGTGCGATCCATCCCCGCGCGGCGCCTCGCCGTCGCCCCCGACGCCGGCACCGCCGCGCCGTCCGCTTCTGCCTGAAAGTCCGACATGCTCCAGATCGAAAACCTCCACGCCAATGTTGCCGACAAGCCGATCCTGAAAGGCCTGTCGCTCACGATCAATGCGGGCGAAATCCATGCAATCATGGGCCCCAACGGCGCGGGCAAATCGACGCTGTCCTATGTTCTGGGCGGCCGTCCGGGCTATGAGGTCACCGACGGATCGGCGACCTTCGACGCTCAAGACCTGCTGGAGATGGCGCCGCACGAGCGCGCTGCCGCCGGCCTGTTCCTGGGTTTCCAATATCCGGTCGAAATTCCCGGCGTGTCGAACGTCCAGTTCCTGCGCGAAAGCCTGAACGCTCAGCGCAAGGCGCGCGGCGAGGAGCCGCTGTCGGGCGGCGATTTCCTGAAACTGGCGCGCGAGAAGGCCGGGCTGCTGAAGCTCGACATGGATATGCTCAAGCGCCCCGTGAACGTCGGCTTTTCGGGCGGCGAGAAAAAGCGGAACGAGATGGTGCAGATGGGCATCCTCGATCCCAAGCTCGCGATCCTCGACGAAACGGACTCGGGCCTCGACATCGACGCGCTGCGCATCGTCGGCGACGGGATCAACAGCATCATGCGTCGCCCCGACAAGGCGGTCCTGCTGATCACCCACTATCAGCGGCTGCTCGACTATGTGCAGCCCGATTTCGTCCACGTCCTCGCCGCCGGCCGCATCGTCAAGTCGGGCGGCCCCGAACTCGCGCTCGAACTCGAACGCGCAGGCTATGCCGAGATCGCGGCGTGACGGCCACGCTTCCCTCTCGCCGCGACGAAGCCTGGCGCTATAGCGACATCGACGCGGTCGCCGCGGCGTGGCCGCTGCCCGCGCCCGAAAGCATCATCGTGCCCGCCGCGGGCAGCTTCAAACGCGCGATCGTACAGGACGAAGGCGGCATCCGTCAGATCGAACTGGTGATCGGCAAGGGCGCGGCGGCATCGCTGCATGTGCTCAATATCGGCGGCGCCTATGGCCGCATCGAACTTGCCGTGACGCTGCACGAAGGCGCGGACTTCACGCTCGGCGCCGCGCAGATCGGCGGCGGCGAGCAGACGCTCGAGATCGTCACCACTATCACCCACGCCGAACCCGGCGCGACATCGCGGCAGATGGTGCGATCGGTGCTGGCCGGCACCGCAACCGGCACTTATCTGGGCAAGGTCGCAGTTGCGCGCGGCGCGCAGCAGACCGACAGCGAACAGGATGTGAAGGCGATGCTGCTCGACCGCAGCGCCACCGCCAACGCCAAGCCCGAACTGGAAATCTTCGCCGACGACGTCAAATGCGCGCACGGCTGCGCGATCGGCGAACTCGACGCGATGAGCCTCTATTACCTCCAGTCGCGCGGCCTGCCGCCGGCCGAGGCGAAGAAGATCCTGCTCCAGGCGTTCGTTGCCGGCGTGTTCGACGGCGCCGAGGATGAGGAACAGCTACAGGCGCTCGCGCTGGCGAAGCTGGGAGAACTGGTGTGACGACCACGACCGCCGCCCGCCTTTTCCCCGACGTCCGCGCCGACTTTCCCGGCCTGACTCCCGGCTGGCACTATCTCGACACCGCCGCGACCGCGCAAAAGGCGCAGGCGGTGATCGACGCGACGGTGAACGCGATGGGCCGCGACTATGCGACCGTGCACCGCGGCGTCTATGCGCGCTCGGCCGACATGACGCTCGCTTATGAAGCGGCGCGGCGGCGCATCGCCGCGTTCGTCGGCGCCCGCGAGGAGCAGGTGACGTTCGTTCGCGGCGCGACCGAGGCCATCAACCTGGTCGCCTATTCGCACCCGCGCAAAGGCCGCGTCCTGCTGTCGGTGCTGGAACATCACAGCAATATCGTGCCGTGGCAGCTCGCGGGGTGGCAAGTCGACGTGTGCCCGCTCACCGCCGACGGATGCATCGATCTGGACGCCGCCGAAAAGATGCTGACCCCCGATCACACGATGGTCGCCTTCGCGCACGTCTCGAACGTCCTCGGCAGCCCGCTCGACGTTGCTCGCGCCGCCGAGCTTGCGCACCGCGTCGGCGCCGAATTGCTGATCGACGGCTGCCAGGCGGTGCCGCGCCTGCCGGTCGATGTCGCCGCGCTCGGCTGTGACTATTATGCTTTTTCGGGTCACAAGCTTTATGGCCCCACCGGCATCGGCGTGCTGTGGAGCGACAAGCTCGACGCGCTCGCGCCATGGCAGGGCGGCGGATCGATGATCGATCGCGTGACCTTTGAACGCACGACCTATGCCCCCGCCCCCACCCGGTTCGAAGCGGGCACGCCCGCGATCATCGAAGCGCTGGGGCTGGCGGCCGCGGTCGACTATGTCGAGACGATCGGCATCGAGGCCATCCATGCGCATGAAGTCGCGCTGGTCGCATCGCTGCGCGAGCAACTGGCGCGCAAGAACAGCATCACGCTGTTCGGCCCCGAAAACAGTGCCGGGATCGTCAGCTTCGCGATGGCGGGGGTTCATCCGCACGACATCGGCACTATCTTGGATGAAAGCGGGGTCGCGATCCGCGCCGGGCACCATTGCGCACAGCCGCTGATGGAGCATCTGGGAGTGCCCGCGACCGCGCGCGCGAGTTTCGGTGTGTACAGCAATGACGATGATGTGGCGGCGCTGATCGACGGCCTCGCCCGCGTCGAAAGGATTTTCGGATGAGCGAGGATCGGATGATCAAGGTCGAGGAAGTGACGAGCGTGGAGGCGCCGCCGAAGGCGCGCGTCGAGGATGTCGAAACGGCGCCCGAGAAGCTGGAGCGCAAGCGCGACTATCTGGAAGGCTTCCTGGCGGCAAAGCCCGCGGCGGTCGAGACCGGCGCGGTCGGCGGCGATCTTTACGAAGCCGTCGTCGGCGCGCTCAAGGACATTTATGACCCGGAAATTCCGGTGAACATCTATGACCTCGGCTTGATCTACAACGTCGAGATCGACGAAGGCCATGTCGTCGTCACCATGACGCTGACGACCCCGCACTGTCCGGTCGCCGAATCGATGCCGGCCGAGGTCGAGCTGCGCGTCGGCGCGGTGCCGGGCGTCGGCGATGCCGAAGTCAATCTTGTCTGGGATCCGCCGTGGTCGCCGGAGAATATGAGCGACGAAGCCCGTCTAGAACTGGGAATGTTGTGATGACCGAAACCAAAACCCGCGCCCGCCCCGCCGCCGTGGCACTGACCGCCAATGCAGAGGCACGCATTACCAAGCTGATGGCATCGGCGCCCGACGGCGCGATCGGCGTCAAGCTGTCGACCCCGCGCCGTGGCTGTTCGGGCCTGGCCTATTCGGTCGACTATGTGACCGAAGAACAGAAGTTCGACGAAAAGATCGAGACTCCCGGCGGCACCTTTTACATCGACGGCGCCTCGGTATTGTATCTGATCGGCAGCACGATGGACTGGGTCGAAGATGATTTCGCCGCCGGGTTCGTGTTCGAAAATCCGAACGCCAAGGGCGCCTGCGGCTGCGGCGAGAGCTTCACCGTATAAAGCCCGTTCAGCGGCAGATCGACCAGCCCGCCATGCGCTGCGCCATATCGAAGTGGAAGTGATTGGCGTGCGCCGCATTATGATCGGGTGACAGCACCGTACTGAACAGCCCGCACGATCCGTCGCGGATTTCGTGCAGAAACTCGCTTCGCTTGTCGCCGGGCTTCCAGTCGTTGATCAAGGTGATGCGCGTCCCGTCGGCCAGAATGAAAGCCGATATGTCGATCGCATTCGCGGTCGAATGCTCGCTCTGCGCCTGTCGGCCCGCGATCTTGCGGCAGTTGTAGCTGCCCAGATTTTCAAGCTCGGCGACCTTTTGCCCGAAATATTTCTGCGCCGCCGGCTGGACGACATCCCGGTTCCACAGCGCCATCGCGGCGGTCACGGCACAGCCCGGCGCGGCATTGGCCGGGCGCATCGTCGGGACGAAGCTGTTGCCGGTCAGCACCATGCGCTGGCTCGCGCGGCACTGCCCCGTCCCGACGATCGGCCGCCGCTCATAGCCTGCCAGCGCCCGGTCGAAAGCGGCGAAGCAGGCGGCATCGTCCTGCGAAAAAGCCATCAGCTTGCGGTGCGTCGCCCATCCCTGCGGGTGCCGGAACTCGAAGCGCGCGCCCGGAAAATGCTCCGGATGCGCGCGCACCCATTCCATCGCACGGATCGCGCCGATCGTCAGCACGACGGCGATACCGAACCAGACAAGATAGGGGCGCAGACTCGTCACGCGCCCCAGATGGCGCGTGCGACACGGCCCGGCAAGCTCAGAGCGGTTCGAAAGTGACCGTCAGCCCATCCTTCGGGCGCGGGATCGGCAATATCTGCCATTCGGGCGCATAGCCGTCGCGCACGACAATCCGATGCGTGGTCACCACATGGTGGAAAAATATCTTCGCCTGCATATAGGCGAAGTGCAGTCCCAGGCACATGTGGGCGCCGCCGCCGAAGGGCACCCACGCATATTTATGCCGCTCGCGCGTCGGTTCGGGCGAAAAGCGCATCGGGTCGAACTTCTCGGGCTCGGGCCAATGCTCCTCCATCATATGGGTGAAGGCGGGACTGACACCCACGCTGGTGCCCGCGGGGATGCGATAGCCGCCGAATTCGAAATCCTTGAGCGCGCGGCGCGGAAAGCTGGGCACCGGCGGGACCAGGCGCAGCGATTCCTTGAACGCCCATTCGGTCATTTCAAGTTCGCCCAGGCCGTTGTGGCCGACACCTTCGCCCGCGGGGGCGACGCTCAGCATCTCTTCGCGCAGCTTGTCCTGCCATTCGGGATGCCGGGCGAGCTGCCACACCATCGTCGTGATCGAACTGGTGATGGTGTCGTGCGCCGCCATCATCAGGAAGTTCATATGGTCGACGATCGCGCCGACCGACAGATACTTGCCGTCGTCGTCCTTCGCGCGGCAGATCTGGCTGAAGATATCCTCACCCGCACCCTCGCGCCGTTCGGGCACCATGCGACCGAAATAGTCGACCAGATAGGCCCTGCCCTTCGCGCCGCGTCCCATCGCGGTGAAGGGAAGCGGGCGGCGCACGACGCCGATCGACGCCTGCACCATGTCGACGAACGCCTTGTTGACCTTGTCGGCCTCGGGCCCCCAGGGGATGCCCAGAAAGCTCGTCGCGGCAAGATCGAGCGTCAGCTCCTTGATCGCGGGATAGAATTGAAAGGTCTTGCCGCTCCAGACCTGCACGCGCTCGCGAATGCCCTCGTTCAGCGAATCCGCATAGTGGCGCATCGGTTCGGGCTTGAAGGCCACCGACAGCACCTTGCGATCGGCGCGATGCTTTTCGAAATCCATCAGCATCAGCCCGCGGGGGAACAGCAGGTTCAGCACCGGTCCCCATCCCTGTTCGGACGAGAAAATCTTCTCGCGATCGAACATCACCAGTTCGTTCGCTTCGGGACCATGCAGCGCGACGCTGCGCCCGCCAAAGCTGTTGTTGCGATAGACACGGCCATATTTGGCGACCATGCGCCGGGTAAAGGTCGGATAATCGCGCAGTTGCTCCAGCGTGTTGCCGATCACCGGCATGCCGTCCTCGCCCGGTATATGGTCGAGCGCGGCATCGGGATTGCGCGGCAGCCAATGGGCGGTGTCGGGGCCAAAACGGCCTTCGGACCAATTGATCTTTGCAGGAGCGTTCATCGCGGAGCCCTCGTCCAAGATTGCAGTTGGCATTTGGCTATCGCACTACTGACATCAATGCAAGTAAGCCCTGTCCCGCATGCGGACTCCATTCACCGCAAATTCAACTCGACTCGTGCAGTCTCATGGCAAGATAACGGGTCGCATCCGTTTGGACCCTAAAGGATAAATCCATGCGCAACAGTTTCCCGCGCCGTCTGTCCATCGCCCTCGGCGCCCTTGCCACGACCACCCTCGGCGGCTGCTATTACGGCGACGTCTATGGCACCAGCTATGCCTCTGGCGGCGATTGCTCGTCGCGCTATGGCGCCGACTATTACGACTATGACGGTTATGCCTATGACGACGGCTATGGCTATGACTGCTATGACGGCGCCGATTATGGCAGCGGCTTCGCCAACATCGGCTTCGGCGGCGGCTGGTACGACAATTATTACTACCCCGGCTATGGCCTGTGGCTCTTCGACAATTACAACAATCGCTATCCCCTGCGCGGTTCCTATCTGAACTATTGGGGTGGGCGCCGCGCGTGGTGGAAGCATCATGGCGGGCGCGGTGACGGCAATTGGAACCGGCCCGGCCGAGGTGACGGCGACGGACGTCCCGGCCGCCCCGGCGGCTGGAACGGCCAGCCCGGCCGCGGCGACGGCAATGGCGACGGTCGACCCGATCGCCCCGGCGCTGGTCAACCCGGTCGCGGCGATGGCCCGAACGGCGCGCCGCGTCCCGGCGGCTGGGGCAATGGCGGCAACAATGGCAATCCGCCGACCAACGCAAACCCTGGCCGCCCCGATCGTCCCGGCGCAGGCCGTCCGCAGCGTCCGCCGCAGGGCGAGGGCGACTATGTTCGTCCGCGCCCGCCGCGTGGCAACATGCCGGTCACCGAACCCGGCGATGTCTTTACCCCGCCGCCTGCCGCGCAGCGTCCGCCGCGCAACTGGGCGCCGCGCGGGCCCGAGGCCGCTCGCCCGCCGCGCCAATCGCCGGGTGGTGGGCAGCCGGGCGGCTATCGCCCTGCCCCGACCCCGCAGGCCGCGCCTTCGACGCCCGTCGTGCGCAGCGCACCGGTCGTGCGCAGCGCGCCCGAACCACGCTCGGCGCCGCCGGCAGGACGTTCGCACAGCGACCGACAGAACGACGCACGCCCCGACTAGGCAAAACGGCTAGGCCGGCGCAGGCATGTCCTTCGCGCCGGCCGACACCACCGTCGCCGCCACCAGGTCGCCGACGACGTTCAGCGTCGTCCGGCACATGTCGAGAAAGCGGTCGACACCCAGGATTAGGCCGATCCCCTCGGGCGGCACGCCGACCGACGCCAGGATAAGCGCGATCACCGGCAGCGACCCCGCCGGCACGCCCGCCGTACCGATGCCGCCCAGGATGCAGATCAGCATCACGAACAGCTGCTGCTGCAGCGTCAGGTCGATCCCGAAGAATTGCGCGAGGAAGATCACCGTCACCCCCTCGAACATCGCGGTGCCATTCTGGTTGGCGGTCGCGCCGATCGTCAGGACGAAGCGCGCGACCTTGTCGGGCAGGCCCAGCTGGTCGTGCGCCACGCGCAGCGCGGTCGGCAGCGTCGCATTCGACGACGCGGTCGCAAAGGCCATGACCGACGCCTCCTGCGTCTGGCGGAAAAAGGCGATCGGTGACTTTCCGGCAAAGCTGCGCAGCAGGATCGGAAAGACGACGAACATCTGCAGCGCCAGCGCCAGCAGCACGACCCCGACGAACGCCGACAGCCGGATGATCAGGTCCCAGCCGAACTGCGCCGCAAGGTTGAACATGAAACAGAAGACCGCGATCGGCGCGAGCTGGATGACCAGGCCGATCAGCTTCATCGAAACCTGGAACACCCCCTCGACCACCGACTTGAACGCCGTCGCCTGGGGCGACTGCACCAGCATCAGCCCGATGCCGAAGAACAGCGCGAAGAACATCACCGCGAGCACGTCATTCTCGTTCATCGCGGTAAAGACGTTGCTCGGCACGATCGCGACCAGCGCGTCCATCCCGGTCTTGGCCTCGCCCGCGCGGTCGGTGATCGCCTTCGCGCCCTCCGCCCCCTCGGCAATCAGGCCGTGCGCGATCGCGGGATCGACCCCCGCGCCGGGCTGAAACAGGTTCACCACGGCCAGGCTGATCGCGACCGAAATCGCCGAGACGACGACGGTGTAGAGCAAAGTCCGCGCGCCGATCGACCGCAGCGCCCGCATCTCGCCCATCTCGGCGACGCCGACGATCAGCGCCGATACCAGCAGCGGAATGACGAGCATGAACAGCAGGCGCAGGAATATCTGCCCGAACGGCCCGGTCACATAGGTGGTGAACGCCGCGACCCACGGCGCGTCGGGCGCGGCGTAATGGACCGCCAGCCCCGCGAGCAGGCCGGCAACGAAGCCGGCGAGCATTCGCCATTGCAGTCGCCGCGCACGGCCTTCCTGTTCTTCGGGCGCGGCTATCACTGCGTCGGCCATCGTCAACTCCTCGTCCGCCCCGGTTTCAGGGACGGACGAGGCGCTGAATTCGCGTCTTATCCGGCCACCGGCTTATCTTCCCCATCTTCTTGACGAAGATCGAGCCCGCGGGTTCCATGATGCGGCGTATGCGCCGGAGCATGCGGGCGCTCGGCAAAGGCCGCCTCGGGCTCTTCCAGCATGCCTTCCCACTTGGTGATGACGCTGGTCGCGACGGCGTTACCGACGACATTGGTCGCGGTGCGTCCCATGTCGAGGAACTGGTCGATGGCAAAGATCAGCGCGACCCCTTCGACCGGCAGGTCGAACATGGCCAGCGTCGCGGTGATGACGACCAGGCTGGCGCGCGGCACCGCGGCGATCCCCTTCGACGACACCATCAGCGTCAGCAGGATCAGGATCTGCGTCGAGATCGACAGGTCGATGCCATAGGCCTGCGCGATGAAGATCGTCGCAAAGCTGGCGTACATCATCGACCCGTCGAGGTTGAAGCTGTACCCCAGCGGCAGCACGAAGCCCGAAATTCGGCGCGGCACGCCAAAGCGGTCGAGCTGCTCGAAAAGCTTCGGCATCGCGGCTTCCGACGAAGCGGTCGAAAAGGCGATCAGCAACGGCTCGCGGATGTAGCGGATCAGCTGGATGATGCGCCCGCGCAGGAAGATCGCGCCGATGCCGAGCAACAGCACCCACAGCAGCAGCAGCGAGATATAGAATTCGGTCAGCAGCTCGGCATAAGTGCCAAGGATACCGAGGCCATATTTCGCGACCACCCCGGCCAGCGCGCCGAACACCGCGATCGGCGCAAGCCGCATCACATATCCGGTGATCTGCAGCATCAGCTCGGCGAGCGCTTCGGCTCCCTTGACCAGCGGCCGTCCCTTCTCGCCAAGCGCCGAAAGGCCGACGCCCGCGAAGAGCGCGAAGACCAGGATCTGGAGGACGTTGTTCTCCGCCATCGCCTGGAAGACATTCTTGGGAAACACATGTTCGACGAATTCGAACAGGTCGAGCTTCTTGACCTCGCCGACCGCCTGCGCCGATGCGGTCAGGTCGACCCCGACGCCGGGCTGGAGCAGATTGACCATCACCAGGCCAAGGCTGATCGAGATCAGGCTGGCGACGATGAACCATGCGATCGCGCGCGTCCCGATGCGTCCCAATGCCGAGCTGTCGCCCATGTGCGCGATGCCCGACACCAGCGTGCCGAGGATCAGCGGCGCGACCAGCATCTTGATAAGATTAAGGAAAATTGTCGACAGCGTGCCAAAGCTGCGTGTCCAATATTCGAAAGCCTGGCTGTCGGCGGGTACGGTGACCCGGACGGCATAGCCGACGATGATCCCCAGGATCATACCGATCAAAATATAGATTGTGAGGCGACGTGCCATCAAGATACTCCCCTGTCCCGCCGTTGCGGGTCCCTATTGGGCCGGGGGTAACAGGGTGGCGGGCCGCGGGCAATCGCTCGATGCGAGCGCTGCTTCAGCCGCCGGTTTTCAGCCGCATTGCGCGCGGTGCAACAGCTTGTGATCGGCCAGGACCAGCGCCATCATCGCCTCGACCACCGGCGCCCCGCGAATGCCGACGCACGGATCGTGGCGGCCCTTGGTGACGATATCGGTCGCCTCGCCCGCGCGGTTGACCGTCGGCACCGGGGTCAGGATCGAGCTTGTCGGCTTGAACGCGACGCGCACGACCACCGGCTGCCCCGTCGAAATGCCGCCCGCGATGCCGCCGGCATTGTTCGACAGGAAGTCGGGACGATTGCTGCCGTCGCTCGCCGGGCGCATCGGGTCGGCATTCTCCTCGCCGCGCAGCCGCGCCGCGTGAAAGCCCGCGCCGATCTCGACACCCTTGACCGCATTGATCCCCATCATCGCGGCGGCAAGGTCGCTGTCGAGCTTCGCATAGATCGGCGCGCCCCAGCCGGCCGGAACGCCGCTCGCCGCGCATTCGATCACCGCGCCGAGCGAGCTGCCCCATTTGCGCGCGGCGTCCATCATCGCTTCCCAGCGTTGCGCCGCGGCGGGATCGGGACAGAAAAAGGGATTACGATCAATTTCTTCGAGGTCGAAGTTCGCAGGGTCGATGGCATCGCCGCCGATTTCGGCGACCCATGCATGGA
Source organism: Sphingomonadales bacterium (assembly GCA_017309275.1). Lineage (GTDB taxonomy): Bacteria > Pseudomonadota > Alphaproteobacteria > Sphingomonadales > Sphingomonadaceae > Sphingopyxis. Next base: position 17,163 of record JAFKLT010000031.1, read on the forward strand.
TCTGAACCTCCGGGATGATCAGCCGTGCGACGCCGCCCGCCGCAACGCGCGCGGCGGTCTCGCGCGCGCTCGATCGGCCGCCGCCGCGATAGTCGCGAATGCCGTATTTCGCGTCATAGGCGTAGTCGGCGTGGCCGGGGCGATACGCCTGCGCGATCTCGCCATAATCCTTCGACCGCTGGTCGACATTGTCGATCATCAGGCTGATCGGCGTACCCGTCGTCTTTCCGTCGAACACGCCCGACAGGATGCGCACCTGATCGGGCTCCTGCCGCTGCGTCGTATGGCGCGACTGGCCGGGACGACGCTTGTCGAGATAGGGCTGGATATCGCCTTCGGACAGCGACAGGCGCGGCGGGCAGCCGTCGACCACTGCGCCAAGCGCCGGGCCATGGCTTTCGCCCCAGGTCGTGAATCGCAGGACGCGTCCGAAGCTGTTGAAACTCATGACTCTACCCCAAGCGGCCAAAGGCGGGTGCGTAATCCGCGCGGCCGCCTTGCGGCCAATCGGCGCCGCTGTCCAGCATCATCGCCATGAAATGCGGCCCCGCGAAGGGCGAGGCGAAACGCGCGGCCAGATCGGGCGAATAGCCGAAACGCGGATAATAGCCTTCATGGCCCAGCACGAAGCTGATCCGGACGCCCTGCCCGCGCAACGCATCGAGCCCGGCGCGGATCAACGCGTCGCCGATCCCCTGCCCCTGACGGTCCGGCGCGACCGAAACCGGCGCCAGCCCTGCGGCGGTCTCGGCGGCACCGTCGGCCTCGACGTCCATACGGCTGAACAGCACATGCCCGACGATCGCGTTGTCGCGTTCGGCAACCAGCGACACCATGACGTCGCCATCGGCGTCGATCATTCGCACCAGCTCGGCCTCGCCCTGATGGCCGAACTCGGTCGCCGCAAAGGCGGAGCGGATGACGCCGTCGATCGCTTCGGCATCCGCCGCCGTCGCCGCGCGAAGGACAATGTCGCTCATCCCCTCGCCCCTCGACGAACGCGGGATTCAGGCGAGCGCGATATCCGGGGCATCTTCCTGCTTCATGCCGACGGTGTGATAGCCTGCGTCGACATGGTGCGTCTCGCCGGTCACACCGCCCGACAGGTCGCTGAGCAGATACAGCGCCGAACCGCCGACATCGTCGATCGTAACGTTGCGGCGGAGCGGGGCATTATGCTCGTTCCATTTCAGGATCAGGCGGAAATCGCCGATACCGCTTGCCGCCAGCGTCTTGATCGGACCGGCGGAGATGGCGTTCACGCGCACGCCCTGCGGCCCATAATCGTTGGCCAGATATTTGACGCTGGTTTCAAGCGCCGACTTGGCGACGCCCATGACGTTATAGTGCGGAATGACCTTTTCGGCGCCATAATAGCTGAGCGTCAGCAACGAGCCGCCGCCGGTTCCCGTCTCGGGGTCGAACGGCGTCATCATCGCCGCCGCGCGCTTCGAGACCGCGGTAAAGCTGTACACACTGATGTTCATCGTCATCAGGAAGTCGTCGAGCGTCACGTCGGCATAATGGCCGCGGAGCGCCTCCTTGTTCGTGTATCCGATCGCATGCACCACGAAATCGATCGTCGGCCAGCGGGCGGCCAGCGTCGCGAACGCCGCGTCGAGATTGTCCATATCGGCCACATCGCAATCGATAAGGAAATCGCAGCCGAGCTGGTCGGCCAGCGGCTTCACCCGCTTTTCCATCACTTCGCCCTGATAGCTGATGGCAAGCTCGGCGCCATGCGCATGCAATGCCTTTGCAATACCCCAGGCGAGCGACTTGTCGTTCGCGAGGCCCATGATCAACCCGCGCTTGCCCTTCATCAGACCCGTCATTTTTCTTCTCCGGCCTTTTTGTCTTCGACCATAATGTCGTCCACGCGCCCAATAGCGTCATGTCCCAAATCCTCAACCTCGACGAGCGCCGCGTTGAGTTCTGCACCCACCACCATACCCAATCCGACGAGGTAGAAAAAGAACAGCGCGACCATCACGCCGGCCAGGCTGCCGTATGTCACGTCGTAACTGAACAGGCTCGCAAGCAGCGGCGGCAGCGCCAGCGTGACTCCGATCCACCACAGGGTCGTGAACAGCGCGCCCGGCCATTTCGGGCAATTCTTGAGGCGCCGGTACTTGGACGGGGTCAGCGAATAAAAGAGCAGATAGATGGCAAGGAACAGGCCCGCGCCCGAAACCACGCGCGAAATCGCGACGGTGCCCGCCGACTGATAGGCGGCGGGCAAGACGCGGGTGATGAACTGTTCGATTCCGACGATCAGCACCTGCATGCTGAACGACAGGATCATCAACACCACCGCGCCGGTGATGATGCCGATCGACAGCAGGCGATAATGAAAGAAACCACGGCTGAAATGCGTGCCATAGGCGCGGCGCAATATGTCGCGCATCGTTTCGATGAAGCTGCCGACCGTCCACAGCGCGACGAGCGCGCCGATCCACAGGAAAATGCCGGTGCGCGCGCTCATCACCTCGCGAATCGGGCCCGCCAGCGCCTTTGCGACTGTTGGGGGCATCAGCGAAAAGACCGCCTCGATCGCCGCCTCCCCGCCCGCGCTGCCGCCGAGCAGGCTCAATGCCGCGGCGACCAGGATGAAAAAGGGAAAAAGCGCGATCAGCGCCAGATAGGCGAGATTTCCGGCGTGGATGAAACCGTCGGTATAGGTGCCGACGACGACGCGGCGCAAAATCTTGAAAGCGCGCGTGCCGGGGCCCAGCGTTTCGCGGCTGCGGTCGAGGACGCCCTGCGCCCGGGCGCGCAGCTTGACGCGCTTCGCTCGTTCGGCGCGCGCTTCGGGCGAATGCGGCGAGTGACCCTCGGCAAGATATTCCTGGCCGACTTCTTCGGCCACTTCGCGCTCCAGCGCGGCGACGATCTTTTCCTGTTTGCCCTCAGCCACGCATCACACACCAAGATCCGCCCGCACCGCGCGGCCATCGGTCCATGTCTCGACCAGCTTCGAAAGCTCGGCATCCTCGGCCGGCAGGTCGATCATCAGCCTGACGAGCTGGTCGCCACGGCCCCCGCCCTTCTGGCTGAATCCCTTGCCCTTCAGGCGCATCACCTTGCCCGACGTCGAACCGGCCGGGATCGACAGCATCACCGGCCCATCGACGGTCGGCACCTTGACCTTTGCGCCGCGGACCGCCTCGTTCAGCGTGACCGGCAGGTCCAGCCGGATATTGTGGCCTTCGCGCGCATAAAAGGGGTGATCCTTGACCGTGATCGTGACGATCCCATCGCCATTGCCGCCGGGCCCCGGCTGCCCCTTGCCCGCAAGGCGCATCTGCGTTCCGGTTTCGACGCCGGCGGGCAGCTTCAGGTCGATCGTCTTGCCGTCGGCCAGCGTGATGCGCTGCATCGCCTGGGTCGCGGCGTCGATGAAGGAAACCGACAGGCGATAGGCGACGTTCGCGCCCTTGGGCGGCGGCGCGCTGTTGCGGCCGCCGAAGCCGCCGAACGGACCGCCCCCACCGCCACCGCCGCCGCGACCACCGAACAGGCCTTCGAAAATCTCGCCGAAGTCGGCGCCGTCGCCGCCGAAACCGCCAAAGCCGCCCTGCTGGCCGCGCGGGTCGCCGCGAAAGCCGCCGCCGCCACCGCCGCCAAAACCGAAGGGCATGGCGGGATTGCCTTCGCTATCGATCTCGCCGCGATCGAACTGGGCGCGCTTCGTCTTGTCCGACAACAGGTCATACGCCTTGGTCACGTCGGAGAATTTCTCCGCCGCGTTCGGATTGTCCTTGTTCCGGTCAGGGTGCAATTCCTTGGCAAGCTTGCGGTACGCGGATTTGATCTCCGCTTCGCTTGCGCTCTTGGACACGCCGAGGGTGGAATAGGGATCTGCCATCTTGCTCCTGTAGCCCGATAAGTGACTGGCCGTGAAGGCCTGATTAGCGCGCGATGTGGTGCCGACCTGGTGAGCGGTCAAGTCGGATCGCCAAGGTCCGGGTGCCTTCTTCCGCCACTCCGGACCGAATGGGCGTGGCGCGCCTTTCGCTCGACCATCGCCGCGCCGCGCATTATGACGCCCGCATGAGCAACGATCCCTTCGCCCTTTTCGACGTCTGGTTTGCGGAGGCGCGCGCAAGCGAGCCCAATGACGGCAATGCGATGGCGCTGGCGACGAGTACGCCCGACGGGCATCCGTCGGTGCGCATGGTGCTGCTGAAGGGACATGGTCCCGACGGCTTCGTCTTCTACACCAACCTCGACAGTCGCAAGGGCGGCGAACTGGCGGCGAACGCCAATGTCGCCCTGCTCTTCCACTGGAAATCGCTGCGCCGCCAGATTCGTATCGAGGGCAGCGTCGCGCCGGTCGACGATGCGACCGCCGACGCCTATTTCGCGACGCGCAGCCGCGACAGCCAGCTCGGCGCCTGGGCCAGCGACCAGTCGCGCCCGCTGGACGGACGCGCGACGTTCGAGGCCCGCTTCGCGGAAATGCAGGCGCGCTTCCAGGGACAGGACGTGCCGCGCCCGCCGCGCTGGTCGGGCTGGCGCGTCACCCCCGACCGGATCGAATTCTGGCAGGACCGCGAACATCGGCTGCACGAGCGCAACGTCTATCAGCGCGACGGCGACGGCTGGACGAAAGGACTTCTCTATCCATGAGTGCGCTCCGCTCGCTTCCGATCACGCGCGTCGACGCCTTCGCCGACCGTCCCTTCACCGGCAATCCGGCGGCGGTCATGCCGCTCGAGGAATGGATGAGCGACGCGATGCTCCAGGCGATCGCGGCGGAGAACAACCTGTCCGAGACCGCCTTCCTCGTCGCCGACGAGAGCGGCGAGGCCGATTACGAACTGCGCTGGTTCACCCCGACGGTCGAGGTCGCGCTCTGCGGCCATGCGACGCTCGCGAGCGGGCATGTGCTGCTGTCGGCGGCGCAGTGGCGGAACGAGATGCGCTTTCGCACGCGCAAGGCGGGCGTCCTCCAGGTGACGCGCGGCGACGAGGACAATGAATATCACATGCTGCTCCCCGCCTATCGCGTCGAGGCGAAGCCGATGCCCGACGCGCTGCGCGCGATCGGCGGCGCGCCGGTCGAATCGCTGTGGAACGAGGGCGGCTATGCCGTGATCGCCTATCACGACGCCGAGGAGGTCCGCGCCCTCTCCCCCGACTTCCGCGCGCTGAAGGCCGCCGGCGACATCGCCTATATCGCCACCGCCCCGGGTACCGGCGACCCGTCGGGCGCCGATGTCGTCAGCCGCGTCTTCGTGCCGGGCGCGGGGATCGACGAGGATCCGGTGACGGGCTCGGCGCATTGCGCGCTCACCCCCTATTGGACCACCCGCCTCGGCCGCGACCGGTTCGCCGCCTATCAGGCAAGCGCGCGCGGCGGCCATGTCGGGTGCAAGCTCGCCGGCGACCAGGTCGAACTGACCGGCCGGTGCGTCACGACGCTGGTCGGCGAGTTTCTGCTATAAGCTGCACTCGGGCTGTTTGAGGGGGGACGGACACGATGATCCTGCTGGCTTTGTTGGCGATGCGCGGTTTGGGCGGCATCAGCGACCTCCCTCCCCCCGAACATGAGCTCTACTTCCTGTTCGTTCATGACGAGGAGGAGAAGGATACCGACTGGAAGATCCAGGGGTCGGCGACCACGCCGACCGAATGGTCGCGCGACATATTCAACGACATCGTCAAGCAATGCGGCGGCAAGAAGCTGCACAGCGGCCCCTCCGCCGGGAGGCAGATCGCCGTCATGGTCAAGAGCGGCAAGGACGATCTCGACATCGTTCGCTGCGTAAAGGCCTCGACCTCCGTCCGCTTCGCCGTAAGGATCCAGCATCGCGAATATGGCACTACGAGCTGGGAAAAATGGCCGTTTCGCGAGCTTTGGGACCGGTGACCGCCTAAGCTCCCGGCCCCCGGCCCGTCACAACGCGCCCACCAGATCCGCCAGATGCCGCCGCAGCGCGGGGAATTCATCGTCCGCGGTGATTCCCAGCCGGACGACCGTCACGCGCTGCGATGGCGAGACGATGATATATTGCCCCTGATGCCCGATACAGGCGAACAGGTCGTTCGGGCCGCGACCGGGCCACAACGCCTCGTCGGCCCCCGCCGGACGCCGCCGGTTCAGCCAGATATGCCCGCCATAGCCCGCGTCGTTCGGCGACGGCGTCAGCATGAACGTCATCCAGCTTTCGGGAAGCAGCCGCTGCCCGTTCACCACGCCATGATTGCGCAGGAATTCGCCGAACCTGGCATAGTCGCGCGCGGTCGCGTGCATGATCGACCCGCCGATCATCGTCCCGCGCGCATCGAATTCGGGCGTCAGACTGGTCATGCCCAGCGGCTCGGCGAGCCGGCCGTGGATGAACTCGCGCATCGCCTCGCGCCGCGCCTCGGGGTTCGGCGACGGGGTCAGCGTATCGGCCATGATGTCGGCCAGGATCACGCTGGTCGCCGAGCTGTAGTTGAAGACTTCGCCCGGCTGCGCGGCCGCGGGCTTGGCCTCCGCGAAACCCGCCATATCCTCCGCCCCGCCGCCAAAGAGCATCTCGACCGTGTCGCCCTTCCACACCGGATTGCCGTTTTCGACATGCTCCAGCCCCGACGCCATGTGCAGCAGGTTGCGCAGCGTGATCGCCCCGCGCGGATCGCCGCTACGCTCCCACGCGGCGACGGGCGCGGGGCCATCCAGCGACAATTGCCCGTCGGCCACCATGATGCCGGTCAGCACGGCGGTGATGCTCTTCGCCATCGACCAGCTGATCAGTTTGCTGTCCGGCCCGAATCCCTCGCCATAACGTTCATAGATCGGCTTGCCGTCGCGCAGCACATAGAGCGCGCGCGTCTCGCCGACCGCGCTCTCGTCGTCGAACAGCGCGTCGGCCTTTGCCTTGATCACCGGGTCGAGCGCCGGAAGCGCGGGCGAGGTATCGACCGCGCGCACATCGTCGAGCGAGGCGCCGAACCGCGGCCCCGGCGCGGCGGGCGCGATGCTGCCCTGGCCCGACGCATGCGTCAGCGACCAGCCACCGAGCATCACGAGCGCGGCACTTGCCAGCATGGCTTTTTTCGTGATCATGGGCGGTGTGACTAACACCAACCCGACCGGTCCGGCAACGGCAGACCAGAAACCATCCGCTTCTCCGCCCGAAGTGCCGCCGCATCTGCGCGGCCGCCCGCGCCGCGACGGCAAGCGTGGCGGCTGCATGCCCTGGGCGATCGGGTTCGGCGTGCTGCTCGCGATTTTCCTGGTCTGGCAATTCCCGTCGTTCAAGGCACAGGCCGAACTCGGATCGGCCTATGCCGCGCGCGTCGGCTGTTCGTGCCGCTATGTTCAGGGGCGCAGCCTCGAAAGCTGCCAGACCGATTTCGAACCCGGCATGGAACTCGTGTCGCTCAGCGAGGATCCGGCAACGAAGACCGTCACCGGCAGCGTGCCTTTGCTCGCTTCGCGCAGCGCCCGTTATGCGGGCGCGAGCGGCTGCCTGATCAATCCGGCGAACTAGGCCCCAGCCGCGCGGCGATCAACGCAAGCGCCGCGGGCGCCCCAAAGACGAGCAGCCAGACGATCGCTTCCTCGCCCCAGCCATAGCCCGCCGACAGCACGCCGACGAGCAGGTTGCCGACCGATATGATCAGCCACAGGACCAGAAACGCCCAGGTCGCGCGCGCCTTGTCGCGGATGAGGATGCGGAGCGCGATCAACAGGGCCAGCCCGGCGATCAGCATGACGGTGGTATGCGACATGATGCTGTTTTCTCCCCCCAGATAAACTTATGCGCCTGAATTTATGCGCCCGCCCTTATGCGCCGTTGCTCCCCAGCCGGCCGAGCCAGGGCGCCCACCGCTGCCAGCCGCCATGATAGCTTCCCCACTCCCAGATCGCGGTGAACACCAGCACGGCAAAGGTCGCGATGCCCAGCGTGATCGGCTGCCAGTGACCGAACCAGGCGGCGGCGCCGACGATGATCAGCAGCACGCACCCGATGATATGCGAAAAGGGCGGCAACGGCCGGTCGGCGGTCGAATGCTTGAAACCCATGTTGCCGATCAGGAACAGCAGCGATCCGCCGACCGAGACCGCCAGAAAGCCCGGCTCGATATGGCCGTGGGGATGCATCAGCAGCATCTCGTCGGCGACGGCGGAGACGACCAGCCCGGCGACGATGGGAATGTGCCAATAGGTATAGGCGCGGCGTGCGAGCACCCCCGCCTCCGCGCTCGCCTCGATCACCTCGCTGCCGCGCCGCGCGCCGGTGTCGAAATAGAGCCACCAGAGCGCCGCCGACCCGAGGAAACAGGTCGCGAAGGCCAGCCAGTGCGTCCCGTCCTGCGGCAGCGCCGCAAAGGTCGCGCCCGTGATCAGCACGCCTTCGCCCAGCGAGATGATCACGAACAGCGCGCACCGTTCGGCCATATGCGCCCCGGAAATATCCCAGTCGCCGGCTTTCGACCGGCCCAGCCCCGGCGTCGGAAAGAACAGCAACGGCCCCGCATAGTCGACCAGCAGCGCCCCCGCCCAGAACAGCATGCGCGTCGCGGGGTCGGCCATCGCGCCCGCGATCCACAGCGGCAGCGAAAGCAGCGACCAGAAGGTGATGCGCATGAAATTGCGCGCGCGATGCTGATGAATGCCCCAGCTCGCCCAGACGACATAAAGCGAACGCCCGATCTGCATCGAGCAATAGGCGGCGACGAACAGCCACGCCGTCTTGCCGAAGGCATAGGGAATGGCGCTGGACAGCGCGAGCCCGGCCAGCATCAGCAGGATCAGCATCAACCGGACATTGGCGCGTTCGGGATCGAGCCAGTTCGCGACCCAGGTGGTATAGATCCACACCCACCACACCGCAAAAAGCAGCAACAGGGTCTGCAACGCGCCGACCCAGGTCAGATGCTCGAGCAGCGCATGCGACAGCTGCGTGATCGCAAAGACGAACACCAGGTCGAAAAACAGTTCGATATTGGTCACCGGCGCATGGCCGTGCGCGTCGCGCGTGCGGAACAGATTGTTGCGGATCACAGGAGCCCCTCCCTCATTGCCTGACGCCGCCAGGCACCGGGAGATATACCCAGCTTGCTGCGGAAGGCCGCACATAAATGCGCATGGCTGGAAAAGCCCGTCGCGAACGCGATTTCCGCAACCGTCAGCGGGCGATTCATCAGGAACCAGCGCGCCCGGCGAAGGCGCTGGTTCAACAGATATTGCGCCGGCGTGCGGCCGGTCGCGCGGGCGAAATGGACGATCAGGCTGTTGACCGACATGCCGGCCTCTGCCGCCATATCCTCGACGGTCAGATGCCCTTCGATCCGCGGCTCGATAAAGGTCATCAGATTGTCGAGACGGCGCGCGATATCGGGCGCGACGGGGAAGCGCAGCACCCCGCCCTCCAATGCTTCGGCAATGGACTTGAGCAGCGCGTCGGCGGCCTGTGCATCGCCGCTGGCGAGCGAACGGACCAGCGCCGCCATCGCGGCGTCCTCATGCGCCGCGATCACCCGCGCTTCGGTCGCCACCGTCAACTGGTCGGCCGGAATCTCGACCTGCAGATAACGGACGCCGCCGCCTTGCGCCGACGCGGCATAGAGACGCCCCGCCGGGATGAACCACATTTCGCCGGGAAGCGGATCGCCGAGCGAGGTGCGCCGGCCATCGAGCCATGTCTCCAGATAATGATAGCCACCGGCTTCGTGCAGGATGAGCAAATGGACATCGCGCTCGATTGTCCAATTGCTCGGGCCTTCGATCCTGTCGACGACCGAGGCCGTCCCGAGTCCCCCCACTTCCATGACCCGAATATGGCAAAGATGGGAGAATCTGAAAGCCTGCAATCCAAGCGAATCATATGGTTAAATCGCCCCTCCAATTCCCGGGGACGTCGACCAAGCACCCCTGGTCGGCTGCAACAAGCACGACCCTGGTGGGCCTGGTCGCGCCACCAAGAGACCCCTCCCGGCGGGCGGCGTCGGATCTCGCCGCCCGCCACCTTTTTCTCCGCTTCGCGAGAGGAAAAGGTGGCCCCGGCGATCAGCCTTTCGCCAGAAATTCGTCCATTGCAGCATTTACCGCTTCGGGCTTTTCCCACGGGACGAAGTGGCCGCAGCCTGGAACCTTCACGATCGTCACGTCGGGGACGAGCGCCTCGATGCCGTCGAGGTTGCACGGCGGCAGCGCGACGTCGTCGAGCGCCCAGACGACGAGCGTCGGGATCGTGAGTTTCGGGAACGGCATCGCCGGAGGTTCGACGAAGGGTTCGTCCATCGCGGGGACGTTGGCGGGCGAGCCGCGATACCAGTTGATCATTGCGCGGCTGGTGTCGCGATTTTCCCAATCCTTGAGCAGCCGGGCGATCTCGTCGGGCGGCTGGATACCGCCGCTCGGCACCTTGCCCGCAAAGGCGTGCGCCAGGATGCCCGCAATGCCATGCTCCTCGATGATCGTGTCGCTCGCGGGGTCGCGAAAGGTCCGGATATACTGGCTCGCCGCGCGCTGTTCGGCATTGCTGAGCAGCAGGCCCTGAAAGATCGACGGATGCGGCGCGTTGGCGATCACCGCGCGCGTGACGCGGCCCGACCATTGGGGGTGCAGCCCGTTCGGCTGGCCGCCGAGCGCGACGCCCCAGGCGATCGCACCGCCCCAGTCATGGCCGACGATCGTGAATTCTTCGATGCCCAGCGCGTCGGCGACCGCGAAGATGTCGGCGATCAGCTTGTCCGGCGTATAGGATTCGACGTCCTGCGGTTTCGACGAGTTCCGATAGCCGCGCTGGTCCGGCGCCACGCAGCGAAAGCGATCGGCAAAATGCGGAAGCTGGAAACGCCAGGTGCGGTGCGATTCGGGAAAGCCATGCAGAAAGATCAGCGCCGGCGCGTCCTTTGGACCCATGTCGACGACGTCGAGTTCGACCCCCGTCGAAAGCGTCAACCGCACCTGCTCGAAATCGCCCGACATCATCCACTCCTTCAGTTTCGTTTGAAAACGAAGGTGGCGGCATTATCGCGCGGTGACAAGCCCGTCGCGTCAGGGCCCGTCGATGTCGTCAGGGCCCGTCGGTGTCGCCAGGGCCCATCGACGTCGTCAGGGATAGCCGGGGGTCTTGGGCACTTCGGGGATCGGGATGAATTCTTCGCTGTCGCCGGGGACGAGCGGGAATTTGCGATCCTTCCACTCGTGCTTCGCTTCGTTGATGCGGTCGCGCGACGAGCTGACGAAATTCCACCACAGGTGGCGCGGCGTCGTGAAGGCCTCGCCGCCGAGCAACATCACGCGGGCATCGCTTTCCGCGCGCAGCGTCATCGCCTGCCCGGGCTTCAATATATAAAGGCTGTACCGTTCCAGCGTTTCGCCATCGAGGCTCGCGTCGCCCATCGCGACGATCACGGCGCGCTCGTCGGCCTCCGCTTCGATCGGCAGGGTCGCGCCGGCGTTCATCAGTATATCGGCATAGATGGTCGCGCTATGCTGCGTCGTCGGCGCGGTGGCGCCCCACAGGCTGCCCATGATGACGCGCGCCGAAACCTTGCCATCCTCGACCAGCGGCAAATCCCCCGCCGCGACATGTTCGAACGCCGGGTCGATCTCTTCCTTGCCGTCGGGCAGCGCGAGCCAGGTCTGCATGCCCGAAATCGGCGAGCCGGTCGCGCGTTCGGCCTGCGGCGTGCGCTCGGAATGGACGATGCCGCGACCCGCGGTCATCAGATTGCACGCACCCGGCCGGATCGTCGCATAGGTGCCCAGGCTGTCGCGATGATCGATCGCGCCCTCGAAAAGATAGGTGAGCGTCGACAGGTTGATGTGCGGATGCGGCCGGACGTCCATCCCCTTGCCGATGTCGAAATGCGCCGGTCCGAACTGGTCGACGAAGATGAAGGGGCCGACCATCGTCCGCTCCTTGTCCGGCAGCGTTCGCCGCACGTCAAAGGCGCCGATATCATGGGTGGAGGGAGTGATGACGGTGAACATCAGCCAAGCCTTTCCAGCGTCTTCTTCGTCTTTTCGGTTTCGACATTGCCCGTATTGAGCGTCGAATTGGGTTCGAGCAGCAGGACGTGGCATTCGCCGTCCACCGCCTCCGGGCAATGTTCGGTTCCGTGCGGCACGATGATGAACTCGCCCGGCCCGACGACGACGTCGCCGGTCCGCAGCCCCATCTTCATCCGCCCATGAACGACCAGGAACAGCTCGTCTTCGGCATCATGATGGTGCCAGTCGAACTTGCCGTCGAACTTGACCAGCTTGACCTGGAAATTGTTGATGTCGCCCGCGACGCGCGGGTTCCAATGATCGTGAAAGGTCGCGAAGGCGTCGGCCAGATTGACCTTGTCCATCACGCCTCTCCCGGCGCTCTCGCGCGTATCGCCAGCGCATGGACGCGCTGTCCGGGCAGGTCGCCCAGCGCCTTGTTCACCGCGCGTTGGCGCGCGACGCGATTCTGCCCCGCGAAACCTGCCCATTCGATCGACAGGCTGAAATGCGACTCGCCCGATCCGTCGTCGCCGGCATGGCCATGATGCTTGGCGCTGTCGTTGCTGAGGATGAAATCCGCATCGGGAAAAGCCGCCGTCAGCAGCTCTTCCATTTCGTGTTGCACTGGACCTTTTTTTGTCATGCCCCCATGTTGGGGCCGGATACCCCGCATGACAAGTCCCCGCTCTCCCCGATTCCATGGCCGCATCCCGCGCGAAGCGCCCTGCGCAGTTCCCGATTGCCGCGAACCTGGCGAATTTCGCGCGCCCGTGTCGCAGCAACGCTCGCCCGACGGCCCACCGCCCTACCGCTATCTGTGCCTCGGCCATGTTCGCGAATTCAACGCGGGCTATAATTTCTTCGAGGGGATGACCGCCGACCAGATCATGGCCGCGCAGTCGCCGACCGCCGGCTGGGAAACCGAAAGCCGTGCCTTTCGTCCCGCGGGAAGCGCCGACCTGCCCCCGCGCTGGGCCGATTTCAAGGATCCCATGGACGCCGTCGGCGCGCGCTTTCGCCAGCGGATGGACGAGGCCCGGCGCGAAGCCGCCGACCCGCGTTTCAACCGCGAAGAGCATCGCGCGCTGCAATTGATGGGCCTGTCGCCCGACGCCGACCGCGCCGCGCTGCGTCGGCGGTACAGCGATCTGGTGCGAAAATATCACCCGGATCGCAACGGCGGCGACAGGAGTTTCGAAGCGAGACTCGGCGAGGTGGTTGCGGCATACCAGCTCCTGAGAAAGACAAAGGCCTTCGCATAAGGAGAGGAACGGTGGCTGATCTCGACGAAGCGCGGATCGAAGTCGTGCGCCGGCACATGGCGCTGGAGATCACGCACGACTGGGATGGCGTCCTCGCCACCTTCGAACATCCGCGATACGAACTGATGGGGCCCGGCACCATCTTCGACGGCGAAAGCGCGGTGCGATCCTATTTCGCCTCCTCGCGCGAGCCCTTTCCCGATCAGGCGAACGAGGTGATCGCAATCGCCGCCGACGCGGCGACCGATACGGTGCTCGTCGAATTCTGGCTGACCGGCACCCACCTAGGCCCGCTCAGGCTCGGCGTGCGGACGATCGAACCGACCGGCAAGGCCTTCCGCATCCGCATGGCGGCGAGCTTCCAGTTCGCCAAAGGCAGCGACAAGATCGTCTGCGAGCGCCCCTATTACGACCAGTCGGCGGTGATGAAAGCCCTGGGCCTACTCTGAACATCGCCCGCGGGCGCCCCTTCCATGACCAACCGGCAGCAACGAAGCCGCCCGACCCGCTCCGAATATCACCCGCGAGCGCTACCTTTATGATCAACCGGCAGCGCGGCCTGCCCCGAATATCGCCCGCAACCGTGCCCTTTGTGATCAACCGGCGGCGCGGCCTGCTCCGAATAAGGCGTTGCAAGCCGCAACCCATGACGATACCGCGACGGCGAACAGCCGCCCCGCGGCGACTCTCCATGACTAGATCCTTGGACAATAAATATGACCAACCTCCCAAACAGCCTCCCCGACCATCATGGTTCGACGCTCCTTGCGGCCCCGGACATCGAGGTCGATGCGCGCGAGGTGTTCGGCGTCGATATCGACATGAAGATTCCGGCTTTCAGCGAAGCGGACGAGCGGGTGCCGGACCTTGACGAAGCTTATGTCTTCGACGGCGATACGACGCTCGCGATCCTGGCGGGTTTCAAGTTCAATCGCCGCGTCATGGTCCAGGGCTATCACGGCACCGGCAAGTCGACACACATCGAACAGGTCGCGGCGCGGCTGAAATGGCCCTGCATCCGTGTCAATCTCGACGCGCACATCAGCCGTATCGACCTGGTCGGCCGCGACGCGATCGTGCTGAAGGATGGTCAGCAGGTCACCGAATTCCGCGAAGGCCTGTTGCCCTGGGCGCTTCAGACGCCGACCGCGCTGGTGTTCGACGAATATGACGCAGGCCGCCCGGACGTGATGTTCGTGATCCAGCGCGTCCTGGAGGCAGAGGGCAAGCTGACCCTACTCGACCAGAATCGCGTGATCCGTCCGAATCCGCACTTCCGCCTGTTCGCAACCGCGAACACCGTCGGGCTGGGTGACACCAGCGGGCTTTATCATGGCACGCAACAGATCAACCAAGGCCAGATGGACCGCTGGAACATCGTCGTGACGCTGAACTATCTGCCTGCGGCGACCGAAAGCGAAATCATCCTGAAAAAGGTGGCCGGCACCGACGGCACGACCGTCGCCAACATGGTGAAGGTCGCCGACCTGACCCGCCAGGGCTTCGTCAACGGCGACATTTCGACCGTGATGTCGCCGCGTACAGTCATCAGCTGGGCACAGAATGCCGCGATCTTCAACAATCTTGGCTTCGCCTTCCGCCTGTCATTCCTCAACAAGTGCGACGAAGCTGAACGGATGATCGTCGCCGAATATTATCAGCGCGTGTTCGGCGAGGACCTGCCCGAGGGGATCATCGGCAAGTGAGGCTGCTACGCCACCTGATGGTGGCGTCCGCCGCACTGGCGCTGGCCGGCTGCGTGACGCCGGTCAAATATGGCAAGGTCCGCCATGCCGACTATGTCGCCGATCCGCGTTGCACCGCGCAGCCGGGCGCGACGGTCGACGAGGCCGCGCTGCCGCTGTTTTTCGTGACGAGCCGCCTGCCCGATTGCCGCAGCGACAATATCTCGCTTCTGAACCATCGCGCCGACACGGTGCGTTTCGGCCGTTTCGCCAAGCCGCTCGAAATGGACATTGCGGGCAAGAAAAAGCTGCGCACGCCGATGGCGTTTCAGAACGAGGGCGATTGGTGGCAGGCGCTACAAGCCGAAACCGATCGGCGGCAGGGCCGCGTCCTGCTGTACGTGCACGGCTATCGCGAGACGTTCGAGACGACGTCGAAGGACGCCGCGCAGATTGCGCGCATGACCGGCTTCGACGGACCGGTGATCGAGTATAGCTGGCCATCGCAGGGCGAAGTGCTGAAATATGCGGTCGACGAGACCAATATGTATCACGACGTGCGCAATTTCCGTGACTTCCTGCGCACCCTGGCTGACAGGCCCTGGGTCAAAGAAATCGTGGTGGTTTCGCATTCGCTCGGGGCGCGGCTGGTGATTCCGGCAGTCGGCACGGTCGACCGCGTTTCGCGCCGCGCCGATCGCACCGGCAACATCTCCAACATCATCCTCGCCTCTCCCGACATCGATCGCGAGACGTTCGAGCGCGACATCGTCGATGAAGTGCTGTCACCCGACCGCGTCGCGCAGGGGCGTCACATCACCATCTATGTCTCCTCGAACGACAAGGCGCTGGCGGTGTCGCGCGTGGTGCACGGTTATCCGCGGCTGGGATCCCCCTATTGCTTCGATCCTTTCGAAGCCGCGGACCTGAAAGCAAAGGGCTTGCCCGAACGCTGTTATGCTGCTGCGATCCCCGGCATCACCGTGGTCGACACGAGCGAGGTCTCACGCGGGCAGACGGGACATAGCAACTTCCTGCGCAGCGCCGTCGCCTGTCGAGATTTCGTCGACGCCGTCGCGGGGAAGCGCACGCGGCCGGACCGCGTCGCGACGCGCCTGTCGCACGTATTCTGGTTGAAACCCGATCCCGCCGTGCCGAAGGAAGCCGACGAGGCGATCTGCAATCGCGACCCGTCCTAGCTGAACCTAGCCGAAGCCGCACATGATCGCGAAATTGGCGAGCCAGACGACCGGTCCCGCGCCGCTCCATAGCCACAGACCGACGACCGCCACCGCAGCGAAAAGCGCAAGCGCTATCCAGTCCTGCCGGGCAAGCCTCATGCGGGCTGCAGCCTTTTGACGGGTGCGTCGGCGATCGGCAGGTGGACGAGACCCGCGAACAGGCCCAGCGCGATCGAAAAACCCCAGGCGATGTTGTAGCTGCCCGTCGCATCGAAGATCAGCCCGGCCATCCATGCGCCGAAGAAACTGCCAACCTGATGGCTGAGAAACACGATGCCATAGAGCATCGAGAGATAGCGGATACCGAAGATACGGCCGACGATCCCGCTTGTGAGCGGCACCGTTCCCAACCAGAGGAACCCCATGGCGGCGGCGAATATCAGCGCGCTCATGTGGCTCAGGGGCAGGAGCAAGAAGAGCGCGATCACCGCCGAACGCGCCGTATAGAGCGCCGAGAGGACATATTTCTGGCGCAGCACGTCCCCCGCGCGACCGAACACATAGGAGCCCAGGATATTGAACAGGCCGACGAGCATCAACACCTGCGCGCCCACGCCGATGCCAAGGCCCTTGTCGTCGAGATAGGCGGGGAGATGCGTCGCAATGAAGGCGATGTGAAAGCCGCAAACGAAGAAGCCCGCATTGAGCAGCCAGTAACCGCGATGCACCATCGCCTCGCGCAGTGCTTCGCGCGCGGTCTGCTGTTCCTCGACAAGTACTCCGGACGCTTCTGTGCGCCCAGCGACGCCGATGGCGAGCAGGCCGCACAGCGCAACCAGCCCCGCCATAATCCACAGCGTTTGATGATAGCCTATGTCGCCAAGCAGCCAGGACGCGAGCGGCACGACCAGGAACTGGCCCAACGATCCGCCAGCCGTGACGATCCCGAACGCGCCGCTACGCTTTTCGGGGCTCACGACACGGCCGACTGCACCCAATACGACGACGAAGGTCGTCGCCGATTGCGCCATGCCGATCAGGAGGCCGAAACTGATATGCAGTCCGATCGCATCGGTGGCGAAGGCGGCGCCCACCAGCCCGGTCGCGTAGAGCAGCGCGCCCGCCAGAACGACACGCCCCGCCCCATGCTTGTCCGCCAGCGCGCCGACGAAAGGCTGCACCAGCCCGAACAGGAGATTCTGCAGCGCCATCGCCAAACCGAAGTCCGACCGGCTGATCCCGATATCAACGCTCATCTGCGGCAGGAACAAGCCGAAGCTCTGCCGCACGCCCATCGCCAGGGTGACGATGAAGGCGGCGCAGACGATGACAATCCAGGGCTTTTTCATAGGGGAGGCTGTGGGGGAGTGCATCGCCTGCCGATGCTCCCTCGCCCGCATTTGGTCAAGCAAGCATAGCCATAGGCCGGCTTACTCTCTCTTCGTCATCCCCGGCATGATCCGGAAGCGCATCGGGCAACGATGAAAAGCAGGATTCGGGATCCGCGCCGGAGTGACAATGAAAGGGATTTCCATTGGCGCTCAAAGCTGGTTAGAGCCGACTCGAAATGGCAAGCCAGTCTCCCCTCGACGATCTGAAGGCCGCGCTGTCGAGCGTCGCGCGTGCCGTTACGCGTGACCCGGAAGTCGAGGTCGGCTTTACCGCCGATGCGCCGGTGCAGATCGGCAAGGCGATCAAGGTCCCGACGCCCTCGCGCACGCTGCCGCGCGAGCAGGTCGCCGAAGCGCGCGGCTTTGCCGACAGCTATGCGCTGCGGATGAAGCATCACAGCGAAAAGCTTCACAATGCGTCGCGGCCAGCCGAACCGCTCGCGGCGGCGGCGTTCGACGCGATGGAGCGCGCGCGCATCGAGGCACTGGGCGCACGCAATATGGCCGGGATGCGCGCCAATCTGAGCGCCAGCCTGACCATGCGGATGCGAAGCGATCCGATCAGCCGGGCGCAAGCGAAAGAGGATGTGCCCGTCTCCTCCGCGCTGGAATTGCTGCTGCGCGAAGCGCTGACCGGCGAGCAGGCGCCGCAAGGCACCGAGACCGGCCTGTCGCTGGTTCGCGAATGGATCGCCAAGGAGGCGGGCGGCGATATCGACGCGCTCGCGATGCTGATCGACGATCAGGCTGCGTTTGCCGAGACGGCGAAGATGGCGCTTCGGCACCTCGACCTCATCTATGGCGACGAGCCGATGGAGGAAGGCAGCGACGACGGCGGCGAAGAAGACCAGTCCGAAGCCGAGGAAAGCCAGGAAGAGCAGCAGAGCGAGGACGGCGGCAGCGGCGAGAGCCAGGTCGATGCCCGTGCCGAAATGTCGGGCGACCAGGCCGACGACGGCGACAGCGATCCCGACGCGCAAGAGATGGATGCCGACGGCGAACCCGAAATGGGCGGCGAAGGCGACGAGGGCATGCTGCCCGTCCGTCCCAACCGCCTGCCGACCGACGTCCCCGATTTCAACTATGTCCGCTTTACCGAAAAGCATGACGAGATCATCGCCGCGACCGACCTGTGCGATGCCGACGAACTGACGCGACTGCGCGCCTATCTCGATCAGCAGATGGCGCATCTTCAGGGTGCGGTGACCAAGCTTGCAAACCGCCTCCAGCGCCGCCTGATGGCGCAGCAAAATCGCGCATGGGACTTCGACCAGGAGGAAGGCCAGCTCGACGCCGCACGGCTGGCGCGCGTCATCGTCTCGCCCGGCCATTCGCTGAGCTACAAGATCGAGCGCGATACCGACTTCCGCGACACCGTCGTGACCCTGCTCATCGACAATTCGGGTTCGATGCGCGGGCGGCCGATCAGCATCGCCGCGATCAGCGCCGACATCCTTGCTCGCACGCTTGAGCGCTGCGGCGTGAAGACCGAAATCCTGGGGTTCACCACCCGCACCTGGAAGGGCGGCCAGAGCCGCGAGGACTGGCTGGCTGCGGGACGCCCCGCGCATCCCGGTCGCCTGAACGACCTGCGGCACATCATCTACAAGCCCGCCGACGAGCCCTATCGCCGGGCGCGCAAGTCGCTCGGCCTGATGATGCGTGAAGGGCTGCTCAAGGAAAATATCGACGGCGAAGCGCTGATGTGGGCGCACGCGCGCATCGTCAACCGTCCTGAGGAACGCCGCATCCTGATGGTCATCAGCGACGGCGCGCCGGTCGACGACAGCACCCTGTCGGTCAACCACGGCGCCTATCTCGACCAGCATCTCCGCCAGGTGATCGAATGGATCGAGACCAAATCGCCTGTGGAGCTTTGCGCGATCGGCATCGGGCACGACGTGACACGCTATTACAGCCGCGCCGTAACGATCATGGACGCCGAGCAGCTGGGCGGAACGATGGTCGAACAACTCGCGGGGCTGTTCGACATCGACTGAGCCGATCGGGCGTTCGAATCCCGCTTGCCAAGTAAAAAAAGCGCGATAATTCTCCGCCTTGGGGAGGGGGGTCGCATTCCATGATTGCAGGGGGATTTCTGCGCCGTGCCGCGGGCGCGGTCACGATCGCGCTCGCGCTTGCCGCAGCCGGGGTTTCGGCGCAGGAAGCCGCGCCGGCATCGGAAACAGTTCCGCTCGCGCCAGCGGACGATGCGACCGCCGCGACGACACTCGCCGCGGATCCGGCCGCCGCTGACGCGGTCACGGGTCTTGCGGCCGGAACGCTGATCGAAATTCGCATCGAGGAAGCGGTCAACAGCAAGACACACAAGACCGGCGATTGGTACGCCATTGCGCTGTCGCAGCCGATCATGCTCGGCGACCGCACCCTCGTGCCCGCCGGCACGCCGGGGCGCGGCCAAGTGGTTCATTCCGCAAAGTCGAGCTGGGGCGGCAAGGCCGGCGAGCTGATCCTCGCCGCGCGCTATCTGGAATATGAAGGCCGCCGAATTCCGCTGCGCGGCATGAAACTCGGCGGGGTCGGCGGAAACAATGAGGGATTGGCTTTCGCGGCGTCGGTCGCGGGCGGGTTGGTCGCGACGCCGCTCGTCTTCGCGCTGAACGGCAAGAATGCGGACATTCCCGCCGGGATGCTGGCAACGGCCAAGCTCGCCGAGCCCCTGCCCGCCGCTCCGGCGGTAGCAGCGGCCGTAGCCGAGCCGGCGCCGGAAAATGATGGTTCAACAATGAAAACGGGGGAACAGAAATGATGAAGAAGATGATGGCGGCCGCATTGCTCGCCAGCATGGGTACGGTCGGAATGACCGTCGCGGCACCCGCCGCGGCCAAAGAGGAAAAGGCGGCGGTGACGCCAAGGGCTATTCCGGCGCCGCCCGAGGGCAAGGGCCAGGTCG
This sequence comes from Sphingomonadales bacterium, assembly GCA_017309275.1. GTDB lineage: Bacteria > Pseudomonadota > Alphaproteobacteria > Sphingomonadales > Sphingomonadaceae > Sphingopyxis. Next base: position 37,543 of record JAFKLT010000031.1, read on the forward strand.
TTTTCTATCGCCCCGGCGGCATGGGCTTTGCGCTCGGCTGCGGCGTCAATGAAAATGGCGAGCGGCTGAGCGCGCTCGGCGCAGGCAAGTATTTCATCCTCCCGACCGATCCCGGCTCGCACAGCTATACCGTCAAGAGCGAAGCAACCGACCTGCTGACGCTCGAGGTCGAGCCCGGCGAAACCTATTATGTGAAGTGCAAGATCAAGATGGGCATCATGGTCGGCCGCCCGAACATCGCCCCCTCGACGAAAGAGGAATTCGACAAGGACGGCCAGAAGCTGAAATATGTCGATGGCGACGACATGGGACCGAAGGTTCTACCGAACCCCGACGGCGAGGCAAAAACCGACTGATCAGGCGTTTACAGTATCTTTTCGGGACGGCTCCGCCATCGTTGGCGGAGCCGTTTCCGCATGAGGGTGACAAGCCCTTTTGCCCTCGTTACAACCGCTTCCCGGAGCAGCAGGGACTCGCGGGGCTACGACGAGCGCCGCTGCGCCATCATTGTGCTGAAGGTCGCCGGCACGGACTGTGAGCCGCACCCTTAAAGGTGCGTTCCTGAGGGGGCGACTGACTGTGAAAAAAGCATCCGACCTGTTTATCGATTGCCTGGAAGAAGAAGGCGTCGAATATATCTTCGGTGTTCCGGGCGAAGAGAATCTCGACTTTCTCGACAGCCTGTCGCGATCGACCAAGATCAAGCTGATTCTGACCCGCCACGAACAGGGCGCCGGCTTCATGGCCGCGACCTATGGCCGCCATACCGGCAAGACCGGCGTGTGCCTCGCGACACTCGGACCTGGCGCGACGAACTTCGTTACCGCGGCCGCCTATGCGCAACTCGGCGGCATGCCGATGATGATGATCACCGGGCAAAAGCCGATCAAGAAGTCGAAGCAGGGCCGCTTTCAGATCCTCGACGTCTGCTCGATGATGTCACCGATCACCAAATATACGCACCAGATGGCGTCGTCGGACAATATTCCCAGCCGCGTGCGCGAGGCCTTCCGCCTGGCCGAGGAAGAAAAGCCGGGCGCAGTCCATATCGAACTGCCCGAGGATATCGCCGACGAGCATACCGAATCGACCCCGCTGAAGCGCAGCCTTTCGCGCCGCCCCACCGCCGATGTGAAATCGATCCGCGAGGCAGTGAAAGCGCTCGAACAGGCCAAATCGCCGGTGCTGGTCATCGGGGCCGGCGCGAACCGCACCATGACCAGCCGCATGCTGCTGCAGTTCATCGAAAAGACCGGGATCCCCTTCCTCACCACGCAGCTCGGAAAGGGCGTGATCGACGAGCGGCATCCCAAATTCCTGGGCTGCGCGGCGCTGTCCGCCGGTGACTTCGTCCATCGTGCGGTCGAGGCATCGGACTGCATCGTCAACCTTGGCCACGACGTGATCGAAAAGCCGCCCTTCTTCATGAAGCAGGGCGGGCCCAAGGTCATCCACGTGTCGAGCAAGACGGCCGAGGTCGACCCGGTCTATTTCCCCGATATCGAGGTGATCGGCGACATCGCCAACGCCGTCTGGCAGATGAAGGAAGACATCGTCCCCAACGGCGGATGGAAGTTCGACCATATGCTTGCGTTCCGCAAGGCCGAGGTCGACCATACGAAGCCGCTCGCGGAAGACGCGCGCTTCCCGATCTTCCCGCCGCATCTGGTCCAGTCGATCCGCGACTCCATGCCCGACGACGGGATCATCTGTCTCGACAACGGCGTCTACAAGATCTGGTTCGCGCGCGGCTACACCGCCTATCGGCCGAACACCGTGCTTCTCGACAATGCGCTCGCGACGATGGGGGCGGGTCTGCCCTCGGCGATGATGTCGGCAATGATCTATCCCGAACGGAAGGTCATGGCGATCTGCGGCGACGGCGGCTTCATGATGAACAGCCAGGAGATGGAGACCGCGGTGCGCCTCGGCCTCAATCTGACCGTGCTGATCCTCAATGACTCGAGCTACGGCATGATCCGCTGGAAACAGGCGAACATGGGCTTCAAGGATTGGGGCCTGACCTATGGCAACCCCGATTTCGTCAAATATGCCGAAAGCTATGGCGCCCACGGGCACCGCGTCGAAAGCGCGGAGCACCTCAAGGAACTGCTCGCGCATACCCGCGACACGCCGGGCGTCCACCTGATCGACTGCCCCGTCGATTACTCGGAGAACGACCAGATCCTGAATATCGACATCAAGAAACTGTCGAAGGAACTATAGTCTTTTCTGCCTATACCCCGGCGCAAGCCGGGGTCCTATCTTCCCGCCTGGATTCCGGTCGGTGCCGGGATACGGAGACCTGCCGCGATGAAACTAAAAGACGTCTATCCGCTCTATCTCAACAACAAGGCGGTACAGCCGAACACCGATCTTGAGGTGATCGACAAATTCACCGGTGAGGTCGCCTTCCGTACCGCACTGGCGACGCCCGACGTGATCGACGAAGCGATCGCGGGAGCCGTCCGAGCCGCTGAACCGATGGCGAAGCTCGCAAGCTTCGAAAAGCAGGACGTCCTCAACCATTGCGTCGGCCGCTTTCGCGAGCGTTTCGACGAACTCGCCTATGCGCTCTGCGTCGAGGCGGGCAAGCCGATCGCCGATGCCGAGGGCGAGGTCGGCCGCCTCATCGACACCTTCCGCATCGCCGCCGAGGAAGCGGTGCGCAATTACGGCGAAATTCAGCCGCTCGACATCTCCGCGCGCGCCAAGGGCTATATGGGCATGTGGAAACGCGTGCCGATCGGTCCGTGCAGCTTTATCTCGCCGTTCAATTTCCCGCTGAATCTTGCGGCGCACAAGATCGCACCGGCGATCGCGATCGGCTGTCCCTTCGTGATGAAGCCGGCGTCGATGACGCCGCTCGGCGCGATCATCATGGGCGAAGTGCTCGCCGAGTGCGATATCCTGCCCGAAGGTGCCTTCTCGATCCTGCCGGCAAGCCGCGCGGGGTCCGACCTGTTCACCACCGATGAACGCCTGAAGCTGCTGTCCTTCACCGGCTCGCCAGGTGTGGGGTGGGACCTCAAGGCAAAGGCGGGCAAGAAAAAGGTCGTGCTCGAACTCGGCGGCAACGCCGCGGTGGTCGTCGACAAGGATGCCGACCTCGACCATGCAGTCGCGCGCATCATCTTCGGCGGCTATTACCAGTCGGGCCAAAGCTGCATCCACGTCCAGCGCGTGATCATCCACGAAGATATCTACGACAGCTTCCGCGACATGCTGGCCGCGAAGGTCAAGACGTTGAAATCAGGCGATCCAAAGCTGCGCGACACCTTCATCGGCCCCATGATCTCGGTCAAGGAAGCCCAGCGCCTGAAGAGCTGGATCGACGCCGCAGTCGACGCCGGCGCGACGCTGCTCGCCGGGGGTGGATGCGACGGCAATATGCTGGAGGCCGCGCTGTTGGAAAATGTACCCGACAATGCCGATGTGGTGCGCGAGGAAGCCTTTGGCCCGGTGGTCGTCCTGTCGAAATTCTCGAAATGGGAAGACGCGCTGGCAGAGGTCAACGACAGCAAGTTCGGCCTGCAGGCCGGGCTGTTCACGCGCGATCTGCACAAGGTGCTGGAGGCCTGGGATCATCTCGACGTCGGCGGTATCGTCGTCAACGACGTGTCGAGCTATCGCGTCGACAACATGCCCTATGGCGGGGTCAAGGACAGCGGCCTGGGCCGCGAGGGCGTGCGCTTCGCGATCGAGGACATGAGCGAAATCAGGAACCTGGTGATCCGCCGAACCTGATGCGACGGTCACGAAACTGCCGCCAAAGCGTCTTTGAAACGTCGCGACTTTGAATCGCAGGATGTAACAAAACTCCTGTCTACGCCGGGGGCAGCAAAGGCTGCCTCCGGAGTGTGACATGGCATCGATTTCGACCCTGCCGATCCCCGCCCGCTTTCCCGACCCCTTCACCACCGATCCGCATATTCCCGAACGCGTGATCGGCGAGCGCCGCAATTACCGCTCGGTATGGGTAAGCGACATCCATCTCGGCACACGCGGCTGCAACGCCGCGATGCTGATCGACTTCTTCGACCACGTCGATTGCGAGACGCTGTATCTCGTCGGCGACATCATCGATGGCTGGCGGTTGAAGAAGCGGCATTTCTGGCCGCCCGAACATAATGACGTCGTCTGGCGCGTGCTGAAGCGCGCCAAGCGCGGCACCCGCGTCGTCTATGTTCCCGGCAACCACGACGAAATGGTCAAGCCTTTCGACGGCTTTGACTTCGGCGGCGTCGAAATCCGCCGCGAGGCGATCCACGAAACCGCCGACGGCCGTAAGCTTCTGGTCGTTCACGGCGACGAATTCGACGCGGTGATGCTCGCACATCGCTGGCTCGCCTTCGTCGGCGACGCTGCCTACACCGCGCTGATGAAGTGCAACGTGCTGGTGAACGCGGTGCGCAGCAAGCTGGGCCTGCCCTATTGGTCGCTGTCGATGGTCGCCAAGCACAAGGTGAAGAACGCCGTCCAGTTCATCGGCCGCTACGAAGAGGTGGTCGCCCACGCTGCCCGCTCGCGCGGGGTCGACGGCGTCGTTTGCGGCCACATCCACAGCGCCGAGATGCGGGAGATCGAGGGCGTCGACTATTATAACGACGGCGACTGGGTCGAAGGCTGCACCGCGCTGGTCGAACATCATGACGGCACGATGGAAATCCTCCACTGGGCACAGGAAGTCGCTGCGCGAAGCGCTCCGACACCGCTCGAACTCCCCGCCCCGGCACGGGCGGCCTGATGCGGATCCTGATCGTCACCGATGCCTGGGATCCCCAGATCAACGGTGTCGTCCGTACATTGCAGGCAACGATCGCCGAACTGCGCACGGGGAGCCATCAGGTCGAGGTCATCTCCCCCAATCTGTTCCGGTCCGTCCCCTGCCCGACCTATGGCGAGATTCGCCTGGCCTTCGCCGGGCGGCGTGCGGTGGGACGGCGTATCCGCGCCTTCGAGCCGCAGGCGATCCACATTTCGACCGAGGGACCGCTCGGCCTCGCGGCGCGCCGCTGGTGCCTGTTGAACGGCTTTCCCTTCACCACTGCCTATCACACGCGTTTTCCCGAATATGTCGCCGCGCGACTGCCCGTCTCGCCTGCCTTTGTGTGGCGCTTCATCCGCTGGTTCCACCGTCCAGCGCAGCACATCATGGTCGCGACGCGCAGCCTGGCGCGCGAGCTTGCCGATCAGGGCCTGTCGCAGACGGCCATGTGGGAACGCGGCGTCGACCATGCGTTGTTCCATGCCGACCGCGCATCGCATCCGGCATTTGATGGGCTCGTCCGGCCGATCCAGCTCTATGTCGGCCGCGTCGCGGTCGAAAAGAATATCGAGGCTTTCCTCGACACGGCACAGCCCGGCACAAAGGTCGTCGTCGGCGACGGCCCGGCGCTCGGTGAATTGCGGGCACGCTATCCGCAGGCGCTCTTCCTGGGGAAGCTCGGCGGCGAAGAGCTTGCGTCAGCCTATGCTGGAGCCGACGTTTTCGTATTCCCCAGCCACACCGACACCTTCGGGCTCGTTATTATCGAAGCCCTCTCTTCCGGTACGCCGGTCGCCGCCTATCCGGTGCCGGGACCGGGCGATATTATCCGCGACGGCGCGGGCGCGCTCGACGACGACCTCGACCGGGCGATCGCGACCGCGCTGAGGTGCAGCCGGACCGATGCCGCCGCACTTGGCGCAAGCTATAGCTGGCCGAATTGCACCGCGCAGTTCCTGCAGGCGCTGACCTTCGTGCCAACCGAGAGTCCTGCGCCGACCGAGGCCTCCGCGGACATGACGGTCGGCCAGGCCCGCCTAGCTTAGCCCGCCTAGTACAGAACCTAGAAGGTCTTGCGCCATTCCAGCTCGACATAACGGCCGAGCGGATCGGTGTAACCCGGCTGATAGTTGAGCGGCACGACGCCATTGCCGTCGGTGATCTTGCGCTGCGCATCGAATAGATTGTCGATCGACAGGCGCAAGCGCGATCCCTTCAGGAAGGGCAGGCTCTTCGTGATTTCCGGCTTCTGGCTGAAATCCATGAAGAAACGGAGGTTGAAGGTCGCGAGATCGCCGAAATTCAGGTCACCCGCGCTGCCGCCGACGACGGTGCTGCCGCTGTCATATTTCGCGCTGACGCGCGCGCCCATCCCCTTGTAGAAGACGCCTCCGTCGAGTTCGACGAGATGGCGGTTGCTACCGCCGCCATTCCCGGTGGCCGAGCCGTTCAGCAGGTCGAGTTCGGGCACGCCGGGTCCGATCAGCACTTTGTCGGTCAGCTTGATCGTATGATAGAGCGAAACCTGCCAGCGGCCGCCCTGCGGCTGACCGAACATGCCGCCAGGACCGCGTCCGCGGAAGCCGCCAGCGCCTGGCCCGGGCCCGCGCGGACCAGCACCGGCGCCAGGAGGCGGCCCACCCTCACCGCGCGGCGCACCGCCCGGACCACCAAGGCCGGGACCACCGGCACCCTGTTTGGGCTGCGCAAAGCTCTTGCCGAAATTGAAACCCCAGCGGATTTGCGAATTTTCGGCGCGATCGAAATTCACCGGCCGCTGGTCGAGCGCGATCAGCACACCATCGGCATCGCGGATCGCGCGACCGGGAAAGGCAGCCTCGATTTCAGGGGTCAGCAACGGGAACGAGTTCGCCGTGTCATAGCTCTTGTTGCGGTTATAGTTGATCGACAGGTCCAGACCCTCGATCATCGGCGGCGACCAGTTGAGCCCGACCTTGAAGTCACGGCGCTTCTCGGCAAGCAGGAACGGGTTACCGCCCGTCGTCGTCGTGATGCGCACCGTCTGGCCGGTCGCGAAATCATAATAGGTGACGTCGGGCGTCGACAACGGCGCGGCGCCGAGCTGCGTGACGCTGGGTGCCGCTTCGTCGCTGTTGAAGCTGGTTACGACCGACAAATTCTTGGTCAGCACCCAATTGAGGTTCGCGCCCCAACTCTTCAGCGTCTGGAAATCGCTGGGCTTCTGAACCTGACCGCTAAGCGTCGCCGACACGCGAAACGGCCCGACGCCATATTCGGGATCGAGCAGCGGAATGTTGAGCGACGCAAAGGCGCTCGGCAGATCGCGCGAGAGGTGAGTGTTGGTCACCACCGTGTCGCGCGTCGTCGGATCGCGCGTTTCCGACCGGCTGTCATAGCGCAGCCCCGAATAGCCCGCCGTGGCCGACAGGCGAAGCGGCCCAGCCCAGCCGTCACCGAGGGTGCCTGACAGGTTCGCGTTGCCGCCGAACGTCTGCTGGCTGCTGTCGAAGCGGTCGGTATATTCATCCGTGCCGTCGTAACGCTGGGTGAAGATCAGCGAATCGGCGTCGCCATAATTCCCCGTCACCGACCAGCGCCATTTACCGAGCAAGCCGTTGACGCTGGCGGTCGAGGTCAGGTTACGACTGCGGCTGTCGCGCTCCAGCGGATCGGAGACGCCGCCGGCGCCCGGGCCCAACAGCGACAGGCTGTCGGTCTGGTCCCAGCGCAGGTTCAGCGACGCATCGGTCGTCTTGCCCCGGCTGCGCTGGATCGTGCCGTCGAGCGAATAGGTGTCGGTCGCCGCAAGCAGGCTGCGCGCCGCAGCATTCTCCGCGTCGTTCGTCCCCGCGGTATAATCCAGATTGCGCTCGCTCTCGCGCAGCATCGTCGCATGTTCCCAACCAGCGTTCAGGTTCACGCGGCCGTTCTTGCCGATCATCAGGAAGCTCGGGTCGATCTCGCTCTGAAAGCGGCCGCCCTGCGTCGGGATACCGCCCTCGGCCTCGACCGCGATCTGACGAAAATTCGGCTTCAGAACCAGGTTTACGACGCGCTCGTCGGCCGCATAGCCATATTGCAGCGCGACCTCTTCCGGGAAAATCTCGACCTTCGCGATCGCCTCGGGCGGCAGGTTACGCACCTCGCCAAAACCGCCGACACGGCGCCCGTTGACGAGAATGATCGGACGGCCGCTACCACGCCCGCGCCCCGACCGCGTTTGCGGCGCCAGCGCGTCGAGCAGTTCGGACAGGTTCGACACGCCATAGCTGGCGATCGCATCCTCATCGAGTTCCGCTTCGGCCGCAATATCGGTGTCGAGTTGCCCCGCAAGACGCGGCGCCGTGACGATGATCTCGTCCTGATCGGCCTGATCGTCGACGTCATCCGACGATGGCGCGGCCTCCGCCGGCTGGTCCGCAGCGGCGACGGCCACTTCTTCGGTTTCGGCCATCGCCGGCATCGCGATCGATGCACCTGCGGCCAGCAGGACCGCGCGAACGGAAAGGGAGAGGCGATATTTTTTCATCGGGGGGAGAGGCCTTTTTCTTTTCTGTCTTGGCTTTTTTCTTGCCACATCGGGGCTTAACACTCGCTGACGCCATGTTTCGTCCGGCGTTCAGTTATGTCGCAATTGTCGCAACAATGTGTCGTGACCACGCCTGTTCCACCAACGGTCGATATCGACCGCTGGACAGCATGGGCCTTCACCCTTATCGGCCAGCCATGCCGACTCCAGACTCTTCCGCCGCCCCTGAATCCATCCTGATCGTCGATTTCGGCAGCCAGGTGACTCAGTTGATCGCCCGCCGTGTTCGCGAGGCCGGCGTGTATAGCGAGATCGTACCGTTCAGCGCCGCCGAAGCCGCGCTCGAACGGATGCAGCCAAAGGGCGTGATCCTGTCGGGTTCCCCCGCCTCGGTCCCGGCGTCGGGCAGCCCCCGCGCACCGAAATCGATATTCGACAGCGGCCTGCCCATCCTCGGCATCTGTTACGGTCAACAGGTGATGAGCCAACAGCTCGGCGGACAGGTCGAACCCGGCGGCGCAGATGGCGAACGCGACGGTGAATTCGGCCGCGCCTTCCTGACCGTCACCGAACCCTGCGTGCTCTTCGACGGCCTGTGGGAAGTCGGCGAGCGCCATCAGGTGTGGATGAGCCACGGCGACCGCGTCACCAAATTCGCCCCCGGCTTCCGCATCGTCGCGATCAGTGACGGCGCGCCTTTCGCGCTGATCGCCGACGACGAGCGCCGCTATTACGGCACGCAATTCCATCCGGAGGTCGTCCACACGCCCGACGGCGCCAAGCTGATCGCCAATTTCGTGCGCCATGTCTGCGGCTGTTCGGGCGACTGGACGATGGCCGAGTTCCGCGCCACCAAGATCGCGGAAATCCGGGCGCAGGTCGGCGACCAGCGTGTGCTTTGCGGCCTGTCGGGCGGCGTCGACAGCGCGGTCGCGGCGGTGCTGATCCACGAAGCGATCGGCGAGCAGCTCACCTGCGTCTTCGTCGACCACGGCCTGCTGCGGATGAACGAACGCGAACAGGTCGAACGCCTGTTCCGCGACCATTACAACATTCCGCTCGTCGTCGTGGACGCCGAGGAACGCTTCATGACCGGCCTTGCGGGGGTCACCGATCCCGAAGCGAAGCGCAAGTTCATCGGCGGCGAATTCATCAACGTCTTCGAAGAAGAGGCGAAGAAGATCGGCGGCGCCGACTTCCTGGCACAGGGCACGCTGTATCCGGACGTGATCGAAAGCGTCAGCTTTACCGGCGGACCCAGCGTCACGATCAAGAGCCACCACAATGTCGGCGGCTTGCCCGAACGCATGAACATGAAGCTGGTCGAACCGCTGCGCGAACTGTTCAAGGACGAGGTACGCCTGCTCGGCAAGGAGCTGGGGCTGCCCGACATCTTCGTCGGCCGCCACCCCTTCCCCGGCCCCGGCCTCGCGATCCGCATCCCCGGCGAGGTGTCGAAGGAACGCTGCGACATCCTGCGCAAGGCCGACGCCGTCTATCTCGAGGAAATCCGCAACGCCGGCCTCTACGACGCGATCTGGCAAGCCTTTGCCGTGCTGCTTCCCGTCAAGACGGTCGGCGTGATGGGCGACGGGCGCACCTATGATCATGTCTGCGCCCTCCGCGCCGTCACCTCGACCGACGGCATGACGGCGGACATCTACCCCTTCGACGCAAGCTTCCTCTCGCGCTGCGCGACGCGTATCATCAACGAGGTTCAGGGCATCAACCGCGTGGTGTACGACTATACGTCGAAACCGCCGGGCACGATTGAGTGGGAATGAAAAAATCTAGTATTTTCAATGTATTATATTTTTGACAGGTAGTTGCGCATCGCCGAGTTCGGACAGGCGGCAATTGGGAGGCGGCGTAATAAAGCTGATGCTAAGGCATCAAGCAACGACCTGCGGCTAGGCCTGCGCACCATAGGACGCAGCGTATAAACGAATGCGGCTTCGGGAAAAAGGTTACGAGCTACAGCGACAGGGTCACTATTGGCGAATATCCACGTGGCGGATTTCTTTCAGGCTTCGACATGCTGGCCGTTCCGGACGATCCCTATGATATGTTCGCACTGCCGACCCGCGCGGCCGGCTAAACCTGACTCGGGGCGGCGCCAGCGGACCGTCTATGCAAAACTTACTCCGTCCCGCCCTGATTAGGAGCAGGACGGAGAAAGCTCGGGAGCAGCAAGCGAAATTGGTTCAGAAGGCTACCCCAAGAGAAGCACGGATCACGCGCGGAGCGCCGACTTCGAGGGTCTGACGCGGGTAGAAGAACTTCTTGTCGAACAGGTTTTCCGCCTTCACCCGAAGGTTGAGACGGGTTCCATTCAGCTCGAATTCGTAGCGAGCACCCAGATCGACGAGCGTGTACCCTTCAAGCTTTATCTGGTTGAACGCATCAAGGAACGAGCCCGAAGAATATTGAACTCCGCCATTCACATGCATCCCTTCAAAGAAAGGAATACTCTGCTCAACGAACAGCTTGGCGTTGTAGCGGGGGATGGTTACGGGGCGATAGCCGCCATAGATCGGATCGTTCTTGATGACCGGGTCAAGATACTGGAAGCCCGCGATCACCTTGGTGTTGCGGGTCGCTTGACCCGAGACAGCGAACTCGAGCCCACGATGCTGCTGCTTGCCGTAATAGGCCGACGTGCAGCCCGGAGCATCAACGATCCCGCTCGCACCAATGCAGAAAGAATATTCCTGGGCGATCTGGAACAGCGCCCCCGTCAGCAGCAATCGACCGAACTCGGCTTTGACGCCCAGCTCATACTGGGTGGCCGTCTTGGGAGGAAGTATCTCGCGAGCGTTTGTCGCCTGAAGTGGCGCCTGGTCGCCGCGGTTCACCGCATCGGAATAGGTGAAATAGGTCGAGACATTCCGCGCTGGCTTATAGATGAGACCATAAGTGGGCGAGACGACGGACGTGCTGAAATTTCCCGTGGCGTTGGCATAGTTATCATATTTCAGCCAGATCGCACGTGCGGCGCCCAGCAGCTCGAAGCCATGTCCCAGCGACACGATGTCACTGATGAAGAGCGAATTCTGCCGCGTCACGGACGTCTTGGTGGAAGTATTAAAGCGCGGGCCAGTGTAGGGCGCAACGACATATTCACCTGTATAGATGTTGCCGCCGCCGCGGGTAACGGTGAAGTAGTTCGCGTTGATGTCATTGTTCACGGTGTCATAATATTGGTCGTAGCGCTCGATCGCGCCACCGAACGAAATATCGTGAACAAACGGACCGGTCCGCAGCTTGCCTTTGACAAGCGCGGCTACCGAGCGCGTGTCGTCGTCGGTATTGAAGTAGCGATAACGGCTCTGATAGTCGCCCGTGATGCTGGTCAGTCGCGGGAAATCCGCCGCCTGTTCGAGCCGTGCGCGCGCGATAGATCCATTGATCTTCGCAACCCAATTCTCGCCGATATCCTGGATCAGCGTCACGCTTAGCGACTTGATCTCGCTGCCATAGCGGGAATCGCGCGGCGCCAGGCTGGTCGAACCATCGATAGGTTCGGGAGCGCCGAGCGCCGTGTTATAGCCGACCTGCAGCCCCTGGATCGCACCGTTAATGATGCGACGGGAATAAAGACCGTCGACGCGCAAACGAGTGGTGTCGGTCAGCTTGAAGCCCAGATTCAACGCTGCGGCAAGGCGGCGATTGCGCGTCGAGGCGGTTTCCTGCTCGCCGCTTTCACCAAGGATGTTGAAACGCGCGCCCACCGTCTGGTCGGCATTGACGATCGACAGGTCGGCATGGCCAAAGAACAGGCTGGGACCGGTGTAGCCGACGGTAAAGTCCGCCGCCGGCTCGCTCAGCGGTTGTTTCGCGATGAAGTTGATCGTGCCGCCGGGCGAGGCAAAGCCCGATACTAGCGAAGAAGCCGACGAGATGATCTGAATATTGTCGAACAATTCGATCGGCACGTTGGTACGCAACGTACCGATGCCGCCCGCACCGGGCTGACCGTCCATCAGCGTGCGGGTGATGTCGAAACCGCGAACCTGGAAAAACGCGCCGCCGGCGGCGGCATCATTGGTGCGGGTCGATGCGCCACCCTGCAACGCAACGATACCGTCCAGCGAGCGGACCTGAAGATTCTGAAGGGTTTCGGCTGTATAGACCTGAACGGCCATCGGCGTGTCGAGAATCGATTTGTTGCCAAGAACGTCGACGCCGGCCGAGATGGCACCCGGGGTGCTCCGCGTGGCGCTGACGATGATCTCATCAACATTGCTCCGCTCTTCGACATCGGATGAACTGCCCTGCGCTATCGCCGGCGTGACGACCAGCGCCGCCAGCACAGCAGCCGCACCGACGCTTGAGCGCAAGCCTCGAGGTGAAATCTTCTTCATACCAGACCCCTAATTTTGGCAATTCTACGAACATCATACCAATATATTTATGATCTCATGGCGATTTTCTAAACTATTTCCTAAAAGGAATTTTTTGAAACTTATGTAGTTAAGTCTAATATTTCAATATTATGTATTTTGTTATGCAATTATCATAATGAATCTATTAGATATTACGATCCGAAACTGATGTTCATTTTGATTTTGTTGCTTCAAGTACCAATCCATCTTCACGATAGATCAAACCCGATGGCTGACCGTCATAACCGTTGACGATCTCGATGCGGCGGCCGCTGGTTCGTTCGAACACGAAATGGTTCGGGTCGAGAGGAATTAGGCGCATGGGTTCACTGTCGGCAGCGCTGACCAGCGAAAGGCCCTTATCATCCGCACTGATCCGGAACCGCAGCGGCTGGTTGGTTGTCCGCAGGCGCTGGGACAGAATTGTATCGGCCGACGACACGACATAATCGCCGGCAATGCGCTGCAGCTCGCCCGCGCCAAACCGCACTGGTGGCGCTTCGAGATAATCGCCTGTCGTCCAATTTTCCGCCTTCGCTATGGCGCGCGCAACCTCATATCGAAACTTGCTGCCGCCCGGACTGTTCGTGAACAGGACGAGTCCGTCGCCGGTCGCCAGATTCATCTCCATCCAAGCGCGATAGGAATCGTTCGATCCGCTGTGATAGAATTGACGGCGCGTCCCTTCGCCTCTCAGAAACGGTCCCGCCCCCGTGCGGCTTCCTGCCACTTCGGTCAGCATAGCGCGCGCATGAAGCGGATCGATCAGCGCGCCAGGTTTGCCCCGGGCGGCGTCATACAGCGCGATCATCAGCCGAGCGTAATCGCTCGGCGTCGTCCACAGCCCGGAAGCCGCGATTTCCGGCATCGCTTCCCAGCCGCGCGGCAACGCCCTCTCCGCACCCTTGGCATCATGCGCCTTCGCAACCCTGCCAGCGAAGGCCTCCGGCAGGGGGTTGACGTAAGTGCTTGCCGTCATGCCCAGCGGCCGGAACAACAGGTCGCTGGCCAGCTGCTCAAAGGGAACGCCGGTCAGGTCTTCCATGACGAGCCTGGCAACCTCGGTCCCGCCACCCGAATAACTCGAACCGCTGCCCGGCGTATAGAATGCCCTAACTGGATCGTTCTTCGCAGGGCCTGCTCCGTCCAGCGTCTGCAGCAGCGTCGGCAGCGTTTCACCCGGCGCATAATCGTCAAAACCGTTCACCGTCAGACCGGCGGTGTGGGACAACAGCCCGCGCATCGTGATCGGGCGCACGCTGGTGTAGGGGCTGCGCGGAACCGTCCAGCGCTTCAGATACATATTGACGTCGGCGTCGATATCCAGCCTGCCCGCCGATCCGAGTTCCATCGCCATCATCGCGGCCCCGATCTTGCTGAGCGAGCCGACGGAAAACAGCGTATCGGCGTCCACCGGCTCGTTCCGGCCCGCACGCCGCGTTCCATATCCCTTTGCCCAGGCGATCCGTCCGCCGCGAATGACCACGATACTGACGCCTGGAATATTCCAGAACGCCATCCGCTCCTCGACCGTCCAGCGCTGCTGCGCCGAACCAACCTCCTGCACCGTCGGACCAAATCCGGTCTCGAACCGTGCGATGGCGGGATCCTGCGTCCGCGCGTGAACTGGCGCAGCGCACAGCAGGCTAGCGATCACCGCATATCTGAGCATCCCCATGGTTCAGACTCCCGGCTCGCAAGGAAATGCTTCGGGCTGGACCGGCTGTGCGGCGAGCGGCACCTGCGGCGTGAGCGAGCGGACGAAGATCAGTCCGTCAAACGCCGAGGACGGTATCAGCGTATCCATCTGGCTTTTCGTGTTGAGGTTGCGGAACTGCGCTGGGGTGGTCAGCCAACGGCTGGCCGCAGCTGAAGCCCCATCGTCCTTCAGCGACAGGAAATAGCGGTCGGGGCCGACCCCGGCGAGCAAAGCGTTCGCGGTTCCCTTGGCCGTTGGCGAGATGCGATAGGCCGCGTTCGCAGGGTGGAATATCCCCAATATGTCACGAGCCTCGCCACCCTCGAACACTGTCGCCACCGACTGGAAGCGGTCGCCCAGATAATCATGCACCAACTCGCCGAAGCTGCTGTGCAGCATAAACGGGTCGGCGGGCTGCTGTCGCCATTTGGTGACGTGCATATTATGTGCGAACACGAACACCCGGCCTTCCGGGCCCTCGCGTTCCAGCACCCAGCGCAGCGTCTCGGCAGCGGCAATATCGCGCCCCTGGTTGATCATGCGAAGGTTGGCGGCAAACTGGCGCGCGGCCACCGCCAAGCGATAATTCTCGAAATAGTCCTTGCTTGACGTCGCGGCGATCCAGGGCTTCTGGTTGCGTTCGAACAGCGACACAAGATCCTGCGCCGCTACCGTCATCTCTCGGCGTTCGCCTTCGGACAGCGTAGCATAGGCCATGCGATTGAACGACGGGCCTATGGCCGCCAGCCGGTCTCGCAGCTCAACCATATGATCGGGGGCGACGCGGGTGAGATAGGCCGATGTGGCGGCCAGCAACGGCGCGCCGTCGGGCCGCATGCAACCCACCATCTCCAGCCCATAGAAATGGACCTTCCGTTTGGTCGTCGGGCGCGCATTATATGAACGCATCCATTCCAGAAGCGCCAGATTTTCCGCATAGGCGCCCGGCGTCCAGGAAAATACGCCCTTGGCCGCTGTCGCCGGATCGACGTCACCGCCCAGAACATAATCATTGGCCGCGATCGATCCGCCGTAGCCCGTCTCTGCGGCGATCGCGGTATAGCCCTTCTTCTCGACAAGATAGGCGAACAGGCGATTGCGCAGCGTCCAGAATTCGCGGGCGTCATGCCCCTCCTCGCCAAAGGCAAAGACCTGCGCGCGCTCCGCCAGCTTGCCGATCGGGGCCAGGTCATTGTCGTTCGGGCCGATGTCGACGCTCGCGACAGGCGTCGCTCGATCGCGAACCCATGCGCGAACGGCGGCATCGTCGGCCGACACACTGGACAGGGACAGGATGAGGGCGGTCAGGGCTGGCATGCTCTTCTCCTAGGCGGATATTGCAAGAGTGGCGGCAGAGGTTTCGGGCCAACGGTCGCTCCAGGGTGCCGCTGCCTCCAGTTCCAGAGCAAGCGCCAGCAGCAGATTGTCCTGTCCGCGCGCCGCGGTGAACATGGACCCTACCGGCATCCCGTCCAGCGCCGCGGTGACAGGCAGCGAGATCGACGGATTGCCGGTCACATTCTGGACCGGCGTATAGGGGATGACATCCATCATATCATCGAGCAGAGCGCGCCAGGGCCGCATCCCGGAAAAGCGCTCGATGGCAACCCCATGTTCCGCCATGACCGGCGACAGGATCACGTCGAACGTCCCGAACAGCGCCTCATACGCCGGCGGAATGTCGCCGAACAGGCGATAGGAACGCTCGAGATCGAGACCGCCCAACGTATCGGCCCATTCGGACAGACCGATCGGCCAGTCCTCCAGCATCGCGCCGAGCGGCCGGTCCGGAAAGCGGTTGCGGCAGAAATCCGCCACATCGGCGCCGAGATAGGCCCAGAGCGTCTTGAACGCCGCGATGAAATTGTCGCCGTCGAACGGCAGGGCGACGGGTTCGACCCGATGCCCAAGCCCCTCGCACAGGGCAGCGGTGCGCTCGATTGCCTCGGATACGGCCGGGTGCGGTTGCGCGCGACCCGGCGCTTCCAGCATCAGGCCAATCCGCAACCGCCCGTCCGGGCCACGATCGACGGGCGACACATTCCCGTCGGCGTGCACGGCGGCAAAGACCCACGCAACGTCGCGAACCGATCGCGCCAGCACCCCGTCGCTGCACAATATATCGTCGAACAGGTGCCGTGCCCGCGCGCGTACATTAGCACCGCGGCTCGCCTTCAGCCCAACAAGGCCGCAACAGGACGCCGGTATGCGGATCGACCCCGCCGCATCGCTAGCATGCGCCACGGGGACCATGCCCGACGCAACCGCCGATCCCGCGCCGCCGCTCGACCCGCCGGTGGTATGCCCTGCATTCCACGGATTGCGCGTGACACCATACCGCCGGCTCTCGTTGGACGGCAGCAATCCGAATTCGGACATCGTCGTCTTGCCGAGCGGGATCAGCCCCTGCTCCTCCAGCCGCGCGACAAAGGGAAACATCGCCGATGCTGGGCTGTCGTCGAGCGCCGCCGACGCCGAACGCGACGGCATGCCCGGATAGGACACCGAATCCTTCAGCAGATAGGGTACACCGGCCAGCCCGCCGGTACCGCCGACAGCGGCGCGCGACCGGGCCGCCGCAAAGTCCGTATGGCTGACGGCGTTCAGCACCGGGTCGAGCGCCTCGATCCGCGTTATCGCGGCCTCGACCAGCTCTCCCGCCGAGACCTCGCCGCGCCGGACGAGCGCCGCCTGGTCATGCGCATCGAGCAGGCCAAGCGCGGCAGCGTCACCGGTGCGGATCGACGTCTCGCTCATCCCTGCGCGCCGCCATGCTGCATGGCGAGGGCATCGACGATCGCGCCGACGCCGGTCCGGAACGGATCGACACAGGGCAGTTGCAACGCTTCCGCCGTCCGTGCCAGCAGATCCGCCGCATCTTCCTCCGAAAGCTTCGAGGTGTTTAGGCTGACGCCCACGACCTTCGCCCCCTTGTTGGTCAACGCCGCCGCCGCTTCATAGGCCTGCACGCAGGCCTCCAGCGTCGGCTGCGGATAATATTCGAACTCGCCGATCGTCGTGCGCGTCGGATCGGCGCACAGCACCATCGCGTCGGGCTGGCTGCCATGAACAAGGCCCAGCGTCACGCCGGCATAGGCGGGGTGGAACAGCGACCCCTGCCCCTCGATCAGGTCCCAGTGATCCGCATCATTTGCGGGCGACAACGTCGCCGCCGCCGCCGACACGAAATCGGAGATCACGGCATCAACGGAAATGCCTTGGCCAGCAATGAAGATACCGGTCTGGCCGGTGGCACGGAAATCGGCCGCCCAGCCCCGCTCGCGCATTTCGCGTTCCAGCGACAACGCGGTGTACATCTTGCCTACCGCGCAATCGGCGCCGACGGTCAGCAGGCGCTTGCCCGACCGAAAGGCGAAGTCGCCGATCGGAAAATCTTCGGTCGGATGGCGCACGTCGTGCAGCTTGCGGCCGAGCTGGTCGGCCTTGGCCTTCAGCGACGGAATGTCGTTCAGTTTGGTGTGCAGTCCGCTGGCGATGTCCATGCCTAGGTCGAGCGCGCGCTCGATCCACTCCATCCACGCTGGCGGCAGCAGGCCTCCGGCCGGTGCGGCCCCCACGAGCAGCGAACGGGCACCCGCCGCCACCGCTTCTTCCAGGTCCATTTCCGGCAGACGCATGTCGAGCGCCGACCCGGGGAAACGCAGCTGTCCCACGCACAGGTCCGGCCGCCAGTCGCGCACGCCCTGCGCCGTTTTGGCATGCGGGGCGTCGCCGAGGAACAACAGATAAGGTGTAGGAACTTGCATTTCGCCTCCCGAATTATGAATGGATCAGCCCCAGAGCATCGACTGAGGCGGAGAAACTTTGCCGTCCGCATAGGTCAGCGACGGCGCGCGATCGCTGCCGATCAGCAGCGGAGCATCGAGGTCCACAAAACGACAGGTCTGTGCGATCACCGTGGCCGGCGCCATCGCGAGCGAGGTGCCGAGCATGCAGCCGACCATCACGTCCAGCCCACGCGCCCGAGCGCCGCTCGCCAGCGCCAGCGCCTCTGTCAGGCCGCCGGTCTTGTCGAGCTTGATATTGATTACATCGTACAGCGCGGCGAGCCGGTCCAGATCGCGGCTGGTGTGACAGGATTCGTCCGCTCCGACAGGGATCAGATGCGCCAACTCAGCGATCGGATTATCCTCGCCCGCGCGCAGTGGCTGCTCGACCATCTCGATCCCGAGCTCGGCCAGCAGCGGCATATATTCGCGCAACTCGTCAAAGCTCCAGCCTTCATTGACGTCGACGATAAGGCGCTTTTCCGGCACCGAGGCGCGCACAGCGCGCAGCCGGTCGCCGTCGCCCACCGCCCCCAGCTTCAGTTTCAATATAGGGTGAGCGGTGGCCGCCCGCGCCGCCGCCGCCATGACATCGGGAGCATCCAGACTGACCGTCATCACGGTTTCGATCGCCTGCAGCGGCGGCATTCCCAAAAGCTCCGCGATCGACTTGCCCGCCCGCTTGGCCCGCAGGTCCCAAAAGGCGCAATCGACGGCGTTGCGCGCGGCACCCGCCGGCGCGGCGGCGATGAGCGCCGCGGGATCGGAAGTCTCGGCAAGGTCCGCCAGCAGCCCCCTGATATCGCGCACCACCTGTTCCAGGCTTTCGCCGAAATGCGGAACCGGACAAGATTCGCCGCGCCCCCTCACCTCGCCATCGCCCAGTTCGACCAGAACGACCGTCACATCATGGATCACACCGCGCGAAATGATGAAAGGCTTGGCGAGCGGCCACTGCTCTTGCGCGACGGTTGCGAACGATATCACAAAAATCTCATTTCCTGATGAATGTTATATTTCTATCACTCATCGAGGCGCCGATGTAAAGTCACTTTTGCGCCATCGTCGGAGGGTTTATTTCGCGGACGGCAAAACCCACGTATTCGCGCCCGTATGGAGCCGGCAGCCTGTGCGATGCACTTACGCGGGAGATCGGCCCGAGCGCACGCCGGTCACCTCTCCACCGGCCTCGACCGGTGGCTTCTCTGCCCCCTCCACAACGCGCAACGGCGGATGCCAGAGTGTCGCAATCGCCTATGTCATGTAGCGATTCTGGGCAGGGCCCGGCCGAAATTCAAACACGCGGCGTACCGGGTTCACAGCGGAACGGGTCAGGTCCGGCATCCTGATCGGCGGCGAGCCGTTGCGGCGAAAGCATCCGCACGAAGTACAGCGCATCGAAGGCAGCGATCGCGTTCATATCGTCGCCCCCCTCAAGAGAGTTGATATTACGGACGTGGCGCGGAACCGAAAGCCAATCGCGCACCGCGTCCGGCATGGCCTTTCGATGCAGGTTGATAAGGAACTGGTCGCCTTTCAACGATGCGACGACGGCATTCAGGCTGCCCGACTTGGAGGCCGGAACGGCGTAGGTCGCGTTCAGCGCATGGAAGGAACCCAGAATGTCGCGGGCCGATCCGCTATCATAGAGCGAACCTATCGTGACATATTGGTCACCCAGATAGCTTTTCGTGAATTCGCCAAGGCTGCTCCGAATCGGCGTCCCCGCACTTGAAACCTCGCGCGATTTGGCGACATGCCCATTGTGGGCGAATATAAATACACGCCCGTCTCTTCCCTCGCGATCAAGCACCCAGCGCAAGGTCTCGGCGGCGGCGATATCCCGTCCCCGATTGCCCATCCGGAAATGGGCGGCGAGTTGACGAACGGCGACGGCAAGCCGGTACGCCCGAAAATAGTCGTCTGAGGATGTTTTATCTATCCAGACGACCTGCCAGCGCTCGAAGAGCGATACCAGGTCCTGCGCGGCGACGCTAAGGTCGCGTCGCTGCGTTTCGGGCAGGCTGCCATAGCCTTCGCGACTGAACGATGTCAGGAGTGGCGCAAAACGTGCCCGAAGCTCGGCGCCCTGCGCCGAATCCATCCGGTTGACGTAGGACAGCGCCGCATCGACGATCGGCTGCCCGTCAGCCCGCATGCAACCGGCCATCTCCAGCCCGTAAAAGCGCACCTTACGCTTCGTCGTGGGTCGGCCGTTGTACGCGCGCATCCATTGCACCAGCTCGAGATTTTCGTCGAAGGTCGATCTGGACCAGGAGAAGACGCCCCTTGCTGCCAAGGCGGGAGAAACATCCTCGCCCATGACATAGCGGTCGGTGGCAATCGACGGACCATATCCCGTTTCGGCCGCGATGGCCGTGAAACCGCGATGTTCGACGAGATAGGCGAACAACCTGTTCCGAAACGACCAAAGCTCGTGGGAATTGTGCGTACCTTCGCCAAAGGCGACCACGCGAGCCCCGGTCACGACATTATCGAGTGGCGCAAGCTCCGCAGCGGAGCCGCCGATCACAAGGGGGCTTATCGGCTCCGCGTTCGCCTGCATCCAGTGGGCCGCGCCATCGTCTCCGGACAGACTCCCCATAGCCGCAAGCAACGCAAAATAGGTCAACCGGATCACAGATCGCCACCTTCCCGATGGAAAAATATCCGTGAAGGTGTCACGAACCGTGCGGCCACGCAATTTCACCAACCCGCGCGGAAAGCTCAATATAGCATTTAGCGCAGCCTAACTTGTCGCTGTCGACACAATCGTCAAACCCATGACAGGGCCACTGATCATGCGGGAACCGGAATGAGTCAGGATCGCAATCGGAGCGAGGGAGCGGTTTCGTCGACGTTCGGCCAGCGGAGGAAAACAATGAGCGGATGGCGCACGACGCAATGGTGGACTTTGTCGCCGGTCCTCCTTGCCATGATGGCGCATCCGACAGATGCGCGTCAGCCCGACTCTCCAGCCCGCCAGGCGGAGCGCTATTTCGCCTCGCTGGACAAGCCTGATGCGCCAGGCTGTGTACTCGGAGCAAATCAGAATGGTCATGGGATATTCCGCGGCGCATTCGGGCTCGCCGATACCGCCACCGGCCGTCGCAACATGCCGGACGAGATTCTCGGCGTCGGCTCGGTCACAAAGCAATTCGCCGCGACTGCGGTGGCGATGGCGGCCCGCGAGGGGCATTTTTCGCTCGATGATCCGATCAGCCGATATCTGCCGGAGATGGCGAACGCACCCGCGATCACGATCGAACAGTTGGTGCATCACACCAGCGGCTTGCGCGATATAGGGCGGCTGATCGAACTGACCGGACGACCTGGCGACTATCACGACCTTGACAGCCGCGTCGCCCTCCTCGGTCGTCAGCGCGCCACCAACTTCACGCCGGGCCAAGAATTTCGATATAATAATTCGGGCTATATTCTGCTCGCAGCGTTGATCGAACGAACGACGGGGGAAGCGTTCGCAACCTATGTCCGGAACCATATTTTCCAGCCGCTCGGAATGCGGTCGAGTTATTTTGGTGAGAATTCCCGCGGCGATCGCGATCGGGCGCTGCCCTACCGGCTCGCAGATGGGCGCTGGGTGCGCACCGATGGGCCGTTCGCCACCCAAGGAGGCTGGGGGGCAACGGGCCTGATGACAAGCCTGGACGATTTCGGACACTGGGCAGACAATCTTGTTTCCGGCCATAGTGCGCTTGCGGGTGGACAGACGCTGATCGCGAAATTGAAGGAGCCAGGGAAGCTCACCGACGGCGAGAGCATTCCATACGGATTTGGCTTGCGGCTGGTGCCTTATCGCGGGTTGCCGATGATCGGCCATGGCGGCTCGGCGGACGGGTATAAAGCAGCGACGATGATCTTTCCGGACCGCAAACTTGCGGTGTTCGGTTTCTGCAACAACGGAGAATATGCCGACACCATCGTCGAGCGACTGGCCGACATCTTTCTCGAACTGCCTGGCGATGCAAAGGACGACGCCCCATCGCCATCCGCGCGACCAATGGGGGTTGCCATGTCCCTGTCCGAATTGCAGCAATTCGAAGGCGTTTATCGCGAGCCAAGTTTGCGGCTCCCGCTGACCGTCACGGCCGAGGCCGAAGGCCTGCGGGTGACCGGTGCCAACCAGCCGGCACTCTTCGTTCCGATCGGCCCGACACGGTTTCGCGGCAAGACCGACGACATCATGGCGTTTGAACAGGGGAACTCCAGCAGCGAGATGGTCCTCGTCCAGGAAAAAGGCGTCCAGTTCCACTTCGGAACAGCCCGCTTCGAGCGGATCCATCCGGTCCAGCCGACACCCGAAGAATTACAGGCCTATACCGGGCGCTACACCAGCACCGAACTCGGCGCGAGCTACGATTTCTTTGTCGAAGGCGGCGCTTTACGGGCCCGCATCGTCAACAGCGAACAGCCGCGAACCTTCGTCTTCCGTCCGATGATCGCCGATGAGTTTGTGGCCATTCCGGACCGACTCGTGCTGCGCTTCGAACGCGTTGGCGACCGTCCGGCGGGGTTTGTATTAACGCATCAGTTCGGCTGGATCACCGACGTCCGCTTCGAACGGGATCCACGCTGAGTAAAAAGGGCCTGCCGACATTGTCGACGTCCCCGGCAAAGCTGGCGCTATTTCGCGATTCGAACGACCTGCCCCGCCTCGATATTGTCGGCGGCAAAGAATCGGGCAACCTCGCGCACCTGCAAATTCACCTGCGGTTGTGCAGGATCGTAGATATTGTGCGACTTGCCCACGAAGACCAGCATCTGCGCCCGCGGATAGAAGCGGCGAACGGCCATTGCGCCATCAAGCGGCGTCTGCACGTCGCGCTCGCCGTTGTAGATCAGCGTATCGCCGGTGAAGACGTGCCAATCCGAATCCTGAATGGGTTTCCGCACATAGGGCCGGAGAATGCCTTCGCAAGGAAAGGACATTGTGAAGTCCTCGAACCGATCGAAGACATCTTTGGCAGGCCTTGCCGCAACTGGGGTCAGAGGACGGAAGGCACATTGTTGCATAATGCCGGAAAGCTTGCCCTCGATCAGCGATCGATGCTGGCCCAGGCGCCACATAGTGGCTCGGGGCGCAACCCAGCTGAAATCGCCCTTTGCCATCTGGGCGATTGCACCCGTAAGTTCGGACCACCGGCTTACAGGTAGTTCGGTAGTCGCCCATCCGAGTTGATGCAGCACGTCATAGGAGCCGAGCCTGACGGTGACGGGCGTTCCGTCCGGTGCCGTGGTATCGACGTCGACAGGCGCGGCATCCAGCTTGCGGAGGATGGCGTCGAGATCGCTGCCGAGTTGAGGTGTGGGGGGTATACCTTCGACGGCGTCGCCGGCTTGCAGCATGCGAAACGCCTTGGCGACGGATTGCTCGCCGTCATCGACACCCTGGACGCCGCCGATAGCGAGCCGCTCGACGGCCTGCGGATGGCGCTCCGCATAAAAGCGCGCGATACTGGATCCTGCACTGAAACCCCATATGTTGATCTTGCTGTATCCGAGCGCCTTTCGCAGGTCGTCCACATCGTCAGCCGACTGGGCATAGTCATAGCCGCGAAGGTCGCGGCCCGAGGCGCGATAATAATCGACGCATCGCCGGATACCGTCGGTCATGCCCGAACGCACCTGCTCGATTTTGGTCCAAGGCTGGTCGAGCGGAAAGGCGAATGGTTCCGGGCAGTGCAAACTGGGAATGCTCGCCGACGGGCTCCCGGAACCGCGCTGGTCGAACAGGATGACGTCCGCCACGGCCCGCAGCACCTCCAGATCCCTAAATTTCTGCGGCGTGATCCAGGTGTCGATATTGGCGTGACCCGGCCCGCCGATCACATAGACGATCGGCGCCTTCGGTCGAGACGCGGTGCTGGGAATGATCCAGAATCCGATGCCGATGGTCGCACTCCTCGGATCCGCGCGGTTCTCCGGCACGAAAAGCATCCCGCGCTTCGCCGGCAGGCGGTTCATATAGGCGCTTCCCTCCTGACGGCCGACAAACGCGGAATCATAAAGGGTCAGGGTCTGCGGCTTCACGGAGGCCGGACGACGAGGCTTCCCCTGCGCGGCTCCAACCGCAGTCGTACAGAGCATCGCCGCCAGCGCGGCGCCAAGCATGTAAGCATGTTTCATGGGATGGTCCTTCATTCTGAACGGCGGCGGGCGGAACAGCGTCTCAAATTACCGCGCGCGCGTCGCAAATCGCTACATCAGGCGTTGCAACAGCGAGCCGCAATTGCACATTTCGAACGGGCGGCCGTTGACGGCACTGCCGAACCAATATCGCTTGACGCCGCCCGGATCATCGACCGGCGACCAGAAGCCGCCCGGCCGCAGCACGATCTCCCCCGTCCCCTCCAGATGCAGCGCGTTGCCGCGCACAAAGACGGTCGATCGGTCAATGCCAGACACATAGACCCCGGCGAAAGGCACCAAGGCCGGGTTCGCCGCGGGCGGCGGCACGGGAGCACCGCGCACCAAAAGCGTTTCGCCCCACCAGATCCGGTCCACAGGGCCGTCACCACCAGGCTCATACTGGAGGAGCTTCGCGCCAAAACCAGGGTGATCGGTCGCCAGCGACCCCTTATCCGCCTGCTCGATCCTGCCGCTCATCCCTTCAGCCCGAAGGGTCAGGCCTCCAGCAGTGCTGACGAGTTCCAGGCTGCGGCCATCGGACGCGGCATAGCGCCCGACAAGCCGCTGCGGAGCTTTGACGACACGGAACGCGGAAGGATCGGGCGGGGCCGGAAGCGGCGCGCCGCTTTTCGCGGCCCGGAGCAATTGGATGGCATAAGCAGTCACCTTGCTGGGCCGATATCGGATGAGCCGCCCGTTGACGCTGGCGAAGCACGCCACTCCTGCTTCCGGGTCGACATGGAGGGAGGACGAAAATGTCGCGACGCCGCCCGTATGATGCAGGACGGCACGGTCGTCGATCCTGACCATGCTCAACCCGCTCGCATAACGGCTGCCGGGGCCAGCCTCATCATTGTCCACATAGCGGGCGAGCAGCGTCCGCGCCGCCTCGTCCGACAGCAACGGCGCTCCCTTGCTTTGGCCAAGGTCCAGCAGGAAGCGAAGATAACCGGCCATTGCTTTCGCGGAAGCGGAAACGGCACCCGCTGCGGCACT
The DNA here is from genome assembly GCA_017309275.1 of Sphingomonadales bacterium. GTDB lineage: Bacteria > Pseudomonadota > Alphaproteobacteria > Sphingomonadales > Sphingomonadaceae > Sphingopyxis. The sequence goes on from JAFKLT010000031.1 coordinate 62,840, forward strand.
ATACTCCCTGAACGGTCCGACACTCATCCGGGATCGGGTGACCAGCGGACGATCCGCCGCGAAGGGGACATAGCCGACCGCATAGCGGGCGCGGTCCTTCAGGAGAATCTGGGCCACGGCCCCATCCATCCCGAGCGGACGCAGCACAAGGTCCTCGATCACCTCGGGATGTGGCCGCCCCGTCACCCGCGCGATTACCATTCCCAACAATACATAGCCGATATTGCTGTAGGAGTAGCGTTCGCCCGGCGGGAGACCAGTCCACAGCCGCGCCTCGGGATTACGCGGAAAAACCGGCGCATCATGCGCCAGTCCGCCGACATGATTGAGCAAGTCCCAAACGGTGATCGGCGCTTCGGGCAATGGCACGCCCGACACATAGCGGGAAACCGGCGCGCCGAGATCAACCAGGCCCTTTTCCGCTAGAATGTGCAGGCAAAGCGCCGTGATAGACTTGCTGATCGAACCGATCTGAAACAATTGGCTGGAATCGACCGGCACCTGCGCCTCGACATCGGCCCAACCTATCCCGATCGTCTCGGTAAGACCATCGCGACCGACGATGGTGATCGCCATGCCGGGAAAGCCGACGACAACGAGTTCCTTGCTAGCATAGCCGTGCAACGCGTCGATGGCCGGTCCGTAGATTTGCTTGACCGCATGCGGCGTGGCGCCGCTCGAACTCGCTGTGGCCATCGTCCGCGCCGGGAGTGCGGCAACGGCAGCGGCCCCCACCGTCAGCCCCAACATATGCCGCCTGTTCGTATTCATGGCGCATGCTCCTCATTGTTAGAAATCGGCTTCTACTGCCATCGCCGATCGGCTTTTTCCGCAGGTTCCCATGGCCATTCGCTGGCGGTGGCGCGACATCCTCCGCCGGGACGGCCCGTCCACGCCCGGCCGCGCACGAACCGTCCCGCCAGCGCGCCGGTTGGCTCGCCGCCGACCACGGTCGGCACCCCGTTGACCAGCACCGCCTCCACACCCTCGGCGAAACGAAACGGCTGCGCGTAGGTGGCGCGGTCGGCCATCCGCGCCGGATCGAACACGACGACATCCCCCGCAAAGCCTGACTTCAGCCATCCGCGACCGTCCAGCCGATAATGGGCGGCGGGAAGGCTCGTCATGCGCCGCACCGCCTCCTGCACTGTCAGCAGCTTTTCCTCGCGCACATATTTCGAATAGATGCGGGCAAAGGTACCAAAGGCACGCGGATGCGCGCCGCCGGCCATGGTTTCGGGCGTGATGGAGATCGCCGCCGCGTCCGAACCGATGGAGACATAGGGCTGGCGTAGCTGCAGCCGCAGATTATCCTCGCTCATTGTGAAGTAAAACGCCTCGATCCGGCTGCCGTCCTCCTCGATCAGCTGCAGCAGCACCTCCTCGGGCTCGCCGCCGCGCTGTTTCGCGACTTCCGCCAGCGTCCTTCCGGCCAGCGGCCGCAAAGCCTCGGTTCGAAAGGAGGACAACACTACACCTTGGGCGCCGCCCGCACCGCGCATCACATTCTCCCAGTCGGGACGGGGGTCGCGCATCTCGGCGATCACTCGGGCACGAATGACGGGATCCTTGATACGCGCCATAAACGCCTCCCATCCGCCCTGCTGGACCCAGGGCGGAACGGATGCGGTCAGGCCAGTGCCCGACGCCGCATAGCTGTACATGTTCGCGCTGATGCGGACTCCCGCCTCGCGCGCTGCGCGTATCTTCTCCAGCGCCACAGGCATCATCGGCCAGTTGTCGGGGCCGCCGACCTTGATGTGAAACAACTCAGCGGGCGCACCCGACCGGCGGGAAATGCTGATCAGCTCGTCCAGTGCCTGGAGAAAGCGGTCGCCTTCGCTGCGGATATGGCTGGCGAACAGGCCCCCGCACTGCGCCGACTGTTCAGCGAGCGCAACGAGTTCGTCAGTCTTCGCATAGGCGCCCGGTGGATAGATGAGCGCGGTCGAAACTCCCAATGCGCCCTCTTCCATCGCGTGCCGGACCAGCGAGCGCATGCCGGCGATGTCCTCGGCCGTCGGCGCCCGATCGGCAAGGCCCAGGACATTCCGGCGCAACGTCGAACCGCCGACCCAGGACGCGACATTGACCGCGACCCCGCGCGCCTTGAGCAGCGCCGCGAACTGATCCAGCGTCCGCCATTGCAGATCGGTCGGTACGCGGCCGCTACGGTGCAGTTCCTCGAGCATCTCGGGCGTCAACGGACCGGCCGAGGTCCCCTCGCCCACCACGACGAGCGTGACGCCCTGCCGCAGATCGCTTTCGGCGAGCGGGCTGGTCAGCAGCGACAGCGCGGTCTGGCTCATCGCATTGATGAAACCCGGGGCCACCGCCTTGCCGCGCGCATCGATGATACGCGTGGCCCGAGCCGGTGCATGGTGCCCGACATAGACGATCAGACCGTCCCTTATGCCGACATCGCCCCGAAACGGCTTGCGCCCCGACCCGTCATAAACGGTGCCGCCCTTGACTAGGACATCATAGGCGGGCCCGGCGCGGGCTGGCTGCGCAAGCGCAGGCGGAACCGTGAGCGCGGTGGAAATGAGCGCGGCGCATGCAATCACTCCGAACCTGGCCATATCACCTCCACCTGCATCGCCTGACCTGCGCGCTAGCGACCGGGCATGAATGGATTGTCTAGCACGCAACCGGTCAATCGAAATCAAGCCACGACTTAATGCAGGATTGAGCATGTTCGCGCGAACCCGACACCACAGGCACGCGGGCGGATCAGCCTTGCTCGACCCAGGAAATGCCCCGAAATCGCTGCGCCAAAAAATCGATGAAAACCCGGGTTCTGCGCGCGATATCGGCCGATCCGCCGGTAAGCAGAACCACATCGGCGGCGGGAAAACCATATTCCGGCAAAAGCGGCACCAGCCGACCCTCGTGGACGTCCCGCGCGACATCCCATTCGGATCGCACGATGATGCCTTTGCCGGCCAGCGCCCATTCCCGCACCACATTGCCGTCGTTGCTCGCCAGCTTCGGCGAAATACGGAGGTGGAAGGAGTCATCACCGCGATGCAGTTTCCACAACGCGGAATCTTCATCATTCTCGCGCAGGACAATACAATCATGATCCCGCAGGTCGGCAGGATGCGCCAGAGAAGGACGACCGGCAAGATAGGCGGGCGACGCGCATAATATCCGACGGTTCGACGCCAGCTTGCGGACGCGCAGCGAGGAGGCCGGGAGTTCGCCGACGTGGACCGCCACATCCCAAGCCTGTTCGGGATGGCGGCCCAACCGATCAACCAGAATCAAGTCGATCTTCAGATCGGGATATTGTTCCTGAAACTCGGCGCACAGAGGCGCGATATAGCGCCGTCCGAAACCAAGCGGTGCCAGCACACGCAACTGGCCAAAAACCGCCCCTCGGTGCACCCGCAATCCTTCGACCAGCTTCTCCAGATCGGCGACGATCTGACTGCCCTGTTCGGCCAGCAGTCGCCCTTCGTCGGTCAGGATCATCGACCGGCCGTTGCGATGCGAAAGCCGCAGGCCGATCATATTTTCCAGCGACTGCAGGCGCTGGCTCACCGCCGACGATGTGACGTTCAGGCGCCGCGCTGCCGCGGCGAGGGATGCCTCCTCCGCGATCGTCAGGAAAAAGCGGATATCCTCACTCTTGATCATCAAGGCGGACCTTAAACCTGGGATCAGTTCCGGACAATTGCGCCGGCCTTTCGAAATGCTGATGGAATCATCAGCGCCCATTGGGCCAGCGATCAACAATTGGAACGGATTAGAGCTTGCACGACCTCCTGACTCTCGACACGCCCTGCCTCCTGCTGGATCGGGATATTCTTCATAAGAATATCGACACGATGGCCGAACGCTGCCGTGATATGGACATTGCGCTACGTCCGCATGTGAAGACGCCCAAGTCGCTGCCGGTCGCCGCCGCCTTTGCCGCATCGGGCGCACAGGGCTTCTGTGTCTCGACGTTGAAGGAAGCCGAAACATTTTTTGCGGCAGGCTATACCGATCTTTTCTACACCGTGCCGATCGACGCGGCGAAAATCCCGCGCGCGGCTGCAATGCTTCGCGCTGGTCACGACCTCTCGCTGCTTGTCAGCAGTCCGGCCGGACTGCCCGCCATCGCCGAGCGAGGCGCCACGGAAAAAGTGGTGCTGCCGATGTGGGTCGAAATCGACGTCGATGGCTATCGCACCGGCATTCCGAGCGACAGCGAGGATCTAGCGGCCGCGATCCGGCTGATTCAGGATCATCCGCATCTCTCGCTGCGCGGCATCATGTCCTATGGCGGCGATTCCTATACGCGCCGGACACGAGACGCCGTGGCAGCGCTTACCGAGACCCACCGCCTCGCCCTGCTGAAGGCCGCCGATAAGGTACAGGCGATGGGCTATGCCCGCCCGAAACTCAGCTTCGGCTCGACACCCGCCACCCGTCACGCCGAAACGCTCGAGGGGATCGACGAGGTGCGCTGCGGCATCTACGCCTTCCAAGACCTGTTCCAGGCCGGGATCGGCGCTTGTGGGCAGGACGAAATCGCCCTTTCGGTGCTGACGACGGTCATCAGCCACAGCCCCCACCTCAACCGCTTCACCATCGATGCCGGCGGCTTGGCGCTGTCGAAGGATCGCAGCACACAGGGCAATGATTTCGACGCGGGCTTCGGCCTGGTCTGCGACATGGCGACGGGTGACGCGATCGCGGGGCTGTATGTCGGCACCGTCAGTCAGGAAATCGGCATCGTGTCGCACATTGACGGCAAGCCGATCGATTTGGCCCGCTTTCCGGTTGGAAGCCGCCTGCGGATCCTGCCCAACCATGCCGACATGACCGCCGCGGCCTACGAGCAATATCACGTGTTGACCCCCGGTGGGATCGAGATCTGGACGCGCGCCAACGGCTGGTAACGCCGGCGGGCACCGGCATCGGCCGGCGCCCCAACACGCAAAATGAAAGGGCGTAATCGATGATGCTCTGCTTGTTTGTCTCCGCCCGGCCGACGCCTCGACGTCCCGCGACATCGGCGGGGAGTCTTCGATGAAACGCCGTCTCGCGCCGCTGATCCTGATCGGCATGCTGCTCGGCGTGGCGACGGGCTTTGCTATCCATCATTTCGTGACCGACGTCGAAACCGGGGCCAGGATCGGAACCGGACTTTCGCTGGCGACCGACGTCTTCCTCCGGCTGCTCAAGATGGTCATCGCCCCGCTGGTGCTGGCAACGCTCGTCACGGGCATCGCGCGGCTCGGCGACGCGAGCGCAGTGGGCCGAATCGGCTTGCGCGCGATGGCATGGTTTCTGGTCGCCTCGCTTCTCTCGCTCGGCCTCGGCTTGCTGCTGGGCAATCTTTTTCAGCCGGGCGCTGGCCTCGCCATCGCGGTGTCCGCCGACGCCGGGCGCCCGCTGGCCGGATCGCTGACCGCCCAGAGCTTTCTCTCACATGCTATCCCGCAATCGATCTTTGAATCGATGGCGCGTAACGATGTTCTGGCGATCGTCGTTTTTGCCGGCTTTCTCGGCGTCGCACTTGGCGCGATGGGTTCGGCGGCGGCCCCCGTCCTGCGCGGGCTCGACATACTGACCGACGCCATGATGCGCGTGACCGGCTATATCATGCGCCTGACCCCGATCGCGGCCTTTGCCGCAATGGCCCATGTGATCGGTGCCAACGGCCCCGGCGTGCTGGTCGGCGTGGGCAAGTTCGCCGGCGTCTTCTATGCCGGGCTCGCGATCCTCTGGCTCATCTTCGCGCTGATCGCTATCGCCCTCTTCGGGCGCAGAGCGAAGGTTCTGGCCCGCGAAATCCGCGAACCGGTGCTTGTGGGCTTCTCCACCGCATCATCGGAGGCGACCCTTCCCAGCACACTCACGGCACTTGAACGCTTCGGAATCCCGAGGCCGGTTGCCTCCTTCGTGCTTCCACTCGGATATGCTTTCAATCTCGATGGTTCGATGATGTATATGACATTGGGAGCCCTTTTCATTGCTCAGGCTTGCGGCGTTCCGATGGGGCTCGGCGAGCAAATGCTGCTCGCACTCACGCTGCTGCTCGCGTCCAAAGGCATGGCGTCGGTCCCGCGGGCAAGCCTCGTCGTTCTCGCCAGCATCCTCGACCCGTTTGGCCTCCCCCACGCCGGATTGCTTCTCATAATGGCAATCGACCAGCTACTCGACATGGGCCGAACGGCGACCAACGTGGTAGGTAATTCGCTCGCGACCGCCGCCATCGGCCGCTGGGAAACGCACGCTCCTGCACAGGAGCGACCGGCATGATGGCGCGCCTGCTCGCGTCGGTGGCCGGGCTGGCGCTGCTCGCCGTCTCCGCGCATGCGAAGCCGCGCTATGACGTGGCGATCAACGGCGGGCGCGTCATTGACCCAGAAACAGGCCTCGACGCCCCGCGCTCGGTAGGTGTTCTGAACGGCCGGATCGTTTCCATATCGCGCAGGCCGCTCAAAGGAAAACGCACGCTCGACGCGCGAGGCCTCGTCGTCGCGCCCGGATTTATCGACGTCCACTCTCATGGCACCACCATCCCGTCGGCCTGGATGCAAGCCCATGACGGCGTCACGACGGCCCTCGAACTGGAAATCGGCGCTTGGCCGGTCGACGCAGCCTACGCTCGCACCGCCGGCCAGGGCTGGCCGATCAATTATGGATTCTCGGTGTCGTGGATCGGTGCCCGCCAAGCCTTGTTCGGCAAAAGAAGCGAAGGCCTTCTGACCGAAGCCGAGGTTGGCAAGCTGATTGCTCTGGTCACCACCGGCCTCGATCAGGGAGGCGTCGGCATCGGCTTTCCTCTTGGCCATCATCCCGAGACGAACCGGTCAGAGTATCTGGAGCTGTCGCGGATCGCTGCGCAACGAAATGTGCCGACTTTTACGCATTTGCGGACAAAGAACACCCACGAGCCGCGCGGCGTGATCGAAGGCGTGACCGAGTTGATCGGCGTCGCCGCCGCGACGGGAGCGCAGATGCATTTGTGCCATGTCAATAGCTCGGCACTGCGTGCCACCCCGCAAGTGCTCGCGATGATCGCGGGTGCGCAAGCCCGCGGCCTGCGCATAACCACCGAAGCCTATCCGTGGGGAGCGGGATCGACCCGGATCATTTCACCCTTTCTCGCGCCGGAGAATTTGCCCTTCCTCGACCTGGTTCCGAGCGACATCGTAATCGTCGCTACCGGCGAGCGGATCGCCGACGCGGGGCGCCTTGCAGAATTGCGCCGCTCGGATCCGACGACGCTGGTCGTCATTCACTACCTCGATGAGAATGTGGCCGACGACCGCGCATTGATAGAGCAAGCCATGCTGTTTCCGGGCGCGATGATCGTGAGCGATGCCATTCCCTACGTTACGGGCAAGGGCGTACTCACCGAAGCGCGCTGGCCCCTTCCGGACAATGCGATGGCGCACCCCCGCATCGCCGGCAGCTATACCAAGGTCATTGCGAACTATGTCCGCGAACGGCGCATCATGTCGCTCGACGATATGATAGCGCGCGCCACCCTGTTTCCGGCTCGGCTGCTGGAACCCGCAATTCCGGCTATGCGCCGGAAGGGGCGCATCCAGGTCGGCGCGGATGCTGACATCGTCATCTTCGATCTGTCGAGCGTTGCGCCGCGCGCCGATTTCGCTTCGCCCGCGCGGCCCAGCACCGGAATGCGCCACGTGATGGTGAGCGGCGCCCTTCTCATTACCGATGGCAAACTTGACCAAGCGAGCCGTGCCGGACGTCCGCTCAGGGTCGATACAGGCACCAGAAGCGCCGAGTAGATCGGCAACATTTATGCTTCGTGCCGCCATGCCGCGATGCGAGGCCCGCAGTGTCATTCACAGCGTTTGCGCCCCGCCTCCGTACGGCTTTGCTAAGGATTATCCGACCCCGACGACGCGCCCCTCTGACCGATCAATCGCCAGACACCGAGCGTCAGCAACGGAGCGAGGAAGACGAAGAAGAAGAAGACGGCGCTGTAGCGATATCCCTGGCCTATCAGGTCGATCAGGCCGACGCGATTGGCGCCGTAGAGAGCGAGGAGCATCGCGAACAGCGCAAGCGCCGGACGCCCCCAGCGTGGCAGAATGAGACCCCGTTCGACGCTCGCACGCGCCACCCGTTCGTTGAGCCCGTGCAGCAAGCCCACGCCCGTCTTGATCAGCGCGCCCAATATGATCAGCTTAACCAGCAAGGCGAAGGCGGGAATGCCGAGTTCGCCGAGCACGACCGAAACCGGGAGTTCGGCGGTCAGGACGAGACCCGAAAAGGCGCTGAGCGTGAGCAAAAGCGCAATGCCCGGCAGCAGGATCAGGGGTCCGGCGATGGCGCCGGCGATCAATGCCTCCCGGCGCGTGGCAAAGTTCCGCGCCACGAATATCAGGATGGCGACGACCGTGATATTATAGCTTGCATAGCTGACGCCATTCCAAAGTGCTCGGGCAGGCTCGATCGGATCCGCACCGATGGCGGCGCGCATCTCGCCGCCGTGGGAAGACAGGACGAGGAAGAACAGCCCGCCATAGGCAAGGTAGAAGATCAGCGACCAGATCGAGATCAGCTTTTCGATCACATGCGATCCAAAGCAGGCGATGCCCGCGACCAAAGCCATGAAGAGCATCGAGCCGAACATTTCGGGGATGCGCACAAGCTCCGAACTCAACACCCCGGCCGCGGCGGAAACCACCGCGAGCGCCAGCAGCAGGGCGGCCAGATATCCGGCTTCGAACAAAAAGGCGAATGGTCCGAGGAACTGGCGGCAGAGCGAGAAATAGTCGTAGGCCCGAAAGGTTCGCGCAAGCTCGAACGCAGTCATGCAACTCAGGCTGAACAGAAGCGCCGTCACGGCGATTCCGAGAAGACCGTTCGCCGCGCCCATAGAGAGGAAGAACTCCACCAGTTCGCGGCCGGTGGCGTAGCCGCCGCCGACCATGACGGCCTGGATGACCAGACCGGGAACGATCAGGCGCTTGAAATAATGTCCGGCAGCCATGGCTATCCTCCTCGTCTATATCTGCGCGTCCGCCAAGTCTGGCGATAGCAGCGCCGCAAATTCGGGTTCGGGCACTTTCGAGCCGCCCGTTGCCCAGAACAAATGGGTTGCCTTATCCAGTCGAGGCCATTCCGGTTCGCTCGCCGCCGCGAGGCAGAACGGCGCATGCGCCGCGAAGGCGGCCGCAGCCGATGGTTCCAGGCGCAGCGCCGACTGGTGCCAGGCCTTGCGGACCCAGTCGAGCATGGCGGAATCGGTAACGGCGACGACGGCGTCGATCGCTTCTCCGACAGCGTCGAGGACCAGCGAGGAGGCCCGCGGTACCGCGAGACCATCCGCGATCGTGTCATTATCGCAGCCATATTGGTAAACCGACGGCGGCAACACGCCGCCCGAGGCCAAGGCTACCATGACGCAGGGCGATGCAACCGGTTCGACAAACACGGTTGCGACCGAGGCGCCAAAGCGTCGCTTCAGGCCATAGGTGATCCCGCCCGGGGCACCGCCGACGCCGCAAGGCAGGTAGACGACAAGGGGCGTCTCGGCGTTCACCCGAATACCGCGAGCCTCGAGTTGGCAGGCCAATTCATCCGCTGCCGCCGCATAGCCGGTGAGCAGATGGCGGCTCCCCTCGTCGTCGACGAACGTCGTATCGTGCCGACCGGCCGCCGCCGCGCGGGCCCGGGCGATGGTCTCGGAGTAGTCGCACGCATGCTCGACGACATCGGCGCCGATATCGCGGAGCCGGTCCTTCTTCCACATCTTCGCGTCGGCCGACATGTGGATTTCCGTCTTTAGTCCGAATGCCCGTCCAACGACGCCGATACTGTATCCCAGATTGCCCGTACTCGCGACCACCACCCGGTGACCACCAAGGATCGCGCGCGCCTCGGGGGTAAGAAGCATATCCAGGGCCAGTCCCTTGGTCAGCGCGATCGTCTCGACGATGCAGAGAAGCTCATGCACACCGCCGCGCGCTTTGATCGAACCCGTCATCGGCAGCGCATGGTCGCCCTTCACCCACCAGCTTTCGCTTTCGGGGGCAGCGAAGGCGATGAGTTCGGACGCGACCCGCCCGTCCCAGCCACCGTCGGCAAAAAGCTCGCGCAGGATGGGAGCGAAGCGTTCGAACCGGGCAATTGCGGCGTCAACATCCGTTCCGCTGATGACCTGCCCAAGCCGATCCGCTCCTGAAACATGCGGGCGGATCCAGCTGCTCGTTCTTCCGTCACGCAGGGTAGCAAATATGGTCTCGTTCCGGTCAGCCATGGCCAGGACGCCCTCGGTTGACAGCCGTGGCGACGGCGTGGCCGGATAGAGGCGCCGCACGAAACGCGGTCGGGAAGGCAGGAGAGGCGCCCCGGCCGCTGAAAGGATGATGATCTGTTTTCAAATCGATACTCCGCATGAGATGCAGAAGCTCTCGCCCGCCTTCGGCGCCGGTCCTAGCCGGATACTGCTATTGCGGCCATTAGGATGGGCCACGCGCGCGCGATGAGGCGGCTAGCTGCCATCGAGCAGCATCGCAACCGTCCGGCGCTGGCTTTGCTCCATCTCCGCCACCAGCCACGCCGCGAAGCTGCGAACCGGGGAACGAGCCGGTCCGGGCCGATGAGTCAGAATGCGATAGCTCGCGCCCGGCACCGGGGCCAGATCGGTGGCAGCAACCAGTTCGCCGCGTTCCATCAGACGGTTGATCAGGACCGCACGCCCCATCGCCATACCCTGGCCGCACAGGGCGGCGTGGTATGCAAGATGCGCGAGATTGAAGTGGCGGTCGCCGCCGATCCGGGCTTTCCACGACGGGTTCGCGGCCTGCCATTCGCGCCATTCGAAATCCCGCGGCCCGCCCAGCCACGGGACGTCATCATGCAGGCATGTGATGGTCGCCTCGGCCCGGTCAAGCATCGCTCCGCGATACTCGCGCGAACACACGGGTATGATCATCTCCTGAAGGCTCGCCAGTTCATGAAGATCGGGAACGGGCTCGCGCTGATAGCCGATGATGAGGTCGATCCCCTCATCCTGCATTCGCTCGCGCGACGGCACCGAAAGCTCCGCACGAATGAAGAGTTCGATTTCGGGCGCAGCCTTGTAGAAGCCCTCGAGATGCGGGACGAGCCATTCGGTCGCGAGCGAGGGCAGGCAACTGATAACGAGGGACCGCCTTTGCACCCGGTCGAAACGGCTCAACGCGCCGTTCAGGGTTTCGGCGACGTCGTTCATCGCCTCGGTCAGGGCCTCGCCTGCGGCGGTTGGCGTCAGCCGACCGTTCTTGCGCAGGAAAAGGGGAGTACCGAGCCGCCCCTCCAGCCGCAGGATGCGCTGGCTGACCGCGCCTTGGGTCACGCTCTGGCGTTTGGCAGCGGCGGTGATCGAGCCGTGCAAGGCGACGGCGCGAAATATCCACAGGTCCGACAGCAGCTGCGGATCGAGCCTGTAGGCGCCCGTTTCATCGTCGCGGCTTATGGCGTCCGCCCCCGACCATCCGAGGCAAGGCGGGGACCCGAGAGGGAGCCCCGCGCCTGCCCATTCGTGCGCCGCGCGATGATTGCCGAGGGACCGGTCCTCATCGCGCGGCGGCGCCGGCTCGCCGCGAGCGCATGTGCATCCCGATCCGCACGCGGCAGGGCAGATTTCGCATCACCAGCGGAAGCTGACGTCGGCAATCACCGTACGCCCCTGGCCATAATAGCAACGGTCGATACCGATACAGGAGGAGACATAGGTCTTGTCGGCGATATTGTTCGCCTTCAGCGCGAGGTTGAGGCCGCTCAATGCGGACGCCCATCGCCCGAGATCGAAGCGCAGCGATGCATCGAACAAGAGAAAATCGGGTACCCGGACACCATTGGCCGGATCGCCGAAGGTCGAACCGCTATAGCGTGCGCCGGCACCAGCCACCGTACCCGCTGGCAGATCGGCGCTGACCCATAGCGAGGCATTATGCTTGGGGACGGCAACCGGTCGCTTTCCGAGTTCGGGCGCGGTGAACCGCACCAGCGTAACGGGATTGAGGCCGGTGACGGTCGTATTGCTCTTGGTCACCTCAGCATCGAGATAGGTGTAGGCACCGATGACACGTACCGTCGGTGCGATCGCGACATGCGCCTCCAGCTCGAAGCCGCGCATCGTGATCTCGCCGGTCGCGCGCCTGAAACTCGGGTTCGCCTGGTCGGTCGTCAGCACATTCTGTCGCCGGAGATCGAAGACCGAGGCCGTGACGAAGCTGTCCCCTCCCCTCGGCTGGAACTTGATCCCGGCTTCATATTGCCGGCCGGTTTCGGGTCGGAAGAACGCCCCGGATGCATCGGTACCGCTCAACGGCGTAAAGGCTTCCGAGTAGCTGATGTAGGGCGCCAGACCGTTATCGAACAGATGAAGCAAGGCGACGCGCTTCGTGATCGCATCATCCTTCTGGCTCGTGCGGGCCGTCGCGGGATTGGTCGCAGCTCGGTTGAGCGTGATGTTCGTCGTCCAGTCCTTGCGCAGGCCGAGCAACAGCCGCCAGCCGTGAAGCTTGATCTGGTCCTGAAAATAGAGACCGACCTGCCGCTTGGTGAAGATGGCATTGGTCGATCGCACGAAGGTTGGAAGCGTCTGGTAATAAGTCGGCGCAAAGACGTCGAGCGTCAGACCGTTCGCAAGTTCGCGGTTCGTGTCGTTTTCGAACCGCTGCCAATCGAGCCCGATCAGCACGTCGTGCGTGAACGGCCCTGTCTCGAATGTAGCCTGCAAATTATTGTCGATCGCCAGGTCGTTCGAACTCTCCTGCAAGCCAAAGGCCTGCCGGCCTGCGATCCTCAGGTTCGACGACAGGCTGGTGATGTATATGGTCTTTGCATCGAGACTGTTCTGCGACAGGCGGACGTTCTGGCGAAAAGCAATCGCATCGCTGAAGCGGTGCTCGAACTGGTAGCCGACCGAGAACAGCTCGCGATTCCACTTCTGATAGTTCGGATCCCCGGTGAACAGGCTGCGTGAAATCTTCCCGTTGGGATTGGCGAGGACGGTACCGACCGTCGGCAGCCAGTTGAGGGTCGAACCGAGAAAGTCGTCCTTCTGGTAGTGCGCGAGCAGCGTCAGCGACGTCGACGCGCCCGGCTGCCAGGTCAGCGCGGGAGCAACCAGCACGCGCTGGCGGTTCGAGAAATCGACCCTGTCGTCGGTATCGAAGAACATGCCGGTGAAGCGCGCGAACAGGCTACCGCTTTCGTTCACCGAGCCGGTGACATCCAGAAGACCCTGCTTGCGACCGAAACTGCCATAGCGCAGCATGATCTCGCCGCCCGTCTCCGCGCGCGGGCGCCGGCTGACCATGTTGATGAGGCCGCCTGGCGTAGCCTGTCCGTACAGGACCGAAGCCGGCCCCTTGACCACCTCGATCCGCTCGAACAGCAACGGGTCAAGCGCGGCCGACGCATAGAGCGTTCCGCCGAGCCGGAGCCCGTCGATATAGGTGTTATTGGCGGTACCGCTGCTGCCGTCATTTCCGAAACCACGAATGGCGATCGCATCGCCGCCGTAGGTCGCGCTGCCCTTGGTTCCCGCGAAGACGCCCGAGCTATACCCGACGGCGTCGGCGATCGAGAGGACATTTCGCGAGCGAATGTCTTCCTCGTCAATGACAGAAATGGACTGAGGCGTCTCGACGAGCGGCGTGTCGCTCTTCGTACCGGTGCTGCCTTCCTTGCTGAGCTTGCCGCTCACGATGATGTCCGATCGGCCAGCATGATCCTCGGCTTCTGCCCCGTCTACGGCGGAAGCCGACGAACCGGCCTCCTCCGCTAGGGCTGCGGCCGCCGCGCCGGGAAATGCCACTGCTGCCAGCGACAGGGAGGTCAACAGCATTTGACGCCGAAAATTCCGATCCACGCATTTGGTCTCGCTACGCATTACGCCCCCCAATTATGTCATTGACACAGCTAATGACAGAAAAATATCATGAGCGGTGTATGGCGCAGTTTGGCCATATGCAAGAGCGAAAGACAGTTTTATGTCAAATGGTGTCATTAGCTATTTTTTGGTGCAAGCATGCCATCACCCCGCCATCGCTCCCGCTGCGCCCAACGCGCAGGACGAATGCCGAAGACTGGCAGGATAAAGGAGCGTGACTATGTTCAATAAGCGGACCCTCGCCTGCCTTCTCGGTACAGTCTCAATTCTGCCGGCTGCAGGCCCCGCCGCGATGGCGCAGGCCACCGGGGTCGAATTATCGCGGTCGCAATATGGAATCGCGCAGGTCAAGGCACAGAATTACACGGCGCTTGGCTACGGCGTAGGCTATGCGCAGGCGAGCGACAATCTCTGCCTCATCTCCGAGTATTTCATGTCGCTTGCGGGGGAACGCTCGCGCTACCTCGGCATCGAGGGTGCGAACGCCTCCAACGTTGGCGCGGACCTGCTCGCCCGATATTATTATGCGCCAGATCGCGCACGTGTCGCATTCGGGAAGGCGCCGGCGCGGGTCCGCGAGATGTTCGAGGGCTATGTCGCGGGCTATAACAGCTATTTGCGACAAAAGACGGCAAGCCTCCCAGCAGAGTGCGCAGACTCCGCATGGGTACGCCCCATCACGCTCGACGATATTTACAGGCTGGTCGAATCGCGCAGTACATTGATGTCCGCAAAATTTCTCGGCCCCGGTCTGATCGCTGCCGCACCTCCGAGCGCAATCGGCGAAAAGATCGCATCTGCGGAGTTGCCGCCCGGCCCCAGCCATCGCAACGATCTCGGCAGCAACGGATGGGCATTCGGTGCGGAGACGACCGTCAATCGACGCGGATTGGTCGTCGGCAACCCCCACTTCCCCTGGCAGGGCGAGAATCGCTTCTACCAACTGCACCTGACGATCGACGGAGAAATCGATGTCATGGGCGCTACCCTTCCGGGTATTCCCATGGTCACGCTCGGATTCAACAAGGATGTCGCCTGGACACACACCGTTTCCGCCGCCAATCGCTACACGCTCTTTGAGCTGCAGCTGGGGAAGGCCGATCCGACCACATATCTGGTCGATGGCAAGCTTCACAAGATGCGCAAGGTGCCGGTGGAGATTGAGGTCCGCGCCGCGGACGGCAGCGTGACAACCCGCCGCCACATCTTCTATGAAACGATACACGGACCCGTTGTGACCAGTCCTGCCGCGGATCTTGGTTGGTCGAAAACGACGGCCTTTGCTGCAGGCGACGTCAGTCGGACCAATTTCGACCAGTTCGAAACTTGGCTGGAGATGGGCAAAGCCCACGATGTGTCGCAACTGCGCGAAGCGGCTGCGCGGCGCGGCGGACTGCCGTGGGTCAACCTGATCGCGGCCGATCGCAATGGCCAAGCGCTCTATGCGGACTATTCGCGCATGCCGAACGTCACGGCGGACCTGCTGGGACGGTGCAAGCCCTCCCCCTCTGTCGAAGGCCTCACGAAAAAGGCACGCGCCTTCATTCTCGACGGCTCCTCAAGTCGTTGCAACTGGACCTCGGCCAAGACGATTCCCGGCGGATCGATGCTCCCCGCGTCGGCGCAGCCCAGCATCCTCGACGAGGGATATGTCGCCAATGCGAACGACAGCTATTGGCTGACGCGGGCGGGAGCGCCAAGCCCGATCCTCTCTCCCATTGTCGGCCAGGGTGCCGTACCCCAGAATTTCCGAACCCGCATGCAGCTCCACGAAATCGCCCGCGTGCTGACCCCCGATGCGGGGTCATCGGCCAGGCCGATCTCAAGCGACATCGCGCGAGAACTGATGTTCGGCAATCGCAACTACGCGGCCGATATGGTCCTAGACAATCTCGACGAGATTTGCCGTCGGGCTGCCCCGGACATGGCGAACGCCTGCGACATACTCGCCGGATGGGACCGCACCAACAATCTGTCGAGCCGTGGCGCGCCCCTGTTCAACGAATTCTGGCTGCGCGTGAATGCGACGCCGGACCTGTTCGCGACCCCGTTCGATCCCGCCGACGCCGTGAATACGCCGCGTGACCTCAACGTCGGCAATCCCGATGTCGTCAAAGCACTCGTCGGCGCGTTGCGCGACGCGGTCCAATCCCTGACGTCGCACGGCTTCGCCATCGACGCGTCGCTCGGTGAAATGCAGACGGTCACACGCAACGGGAAGGTCATTCCCATATCTGGAGGATCGGGCGTGGATGGCGTGCTGAATGTCATGCGGAACCAGGGGCTGACGCGCGATGGATATGCGCCGGTCCACGGCACCAGCTACGTCCAGATTGTCAGCTTCGATGATGACGGCCCAATCGCGGACGGCATCCTCGCCTATGATCAGTCATCCGATCCGCAATCGCCCTATTATTCGATGCAGACGGAATTGTTTGCGCGCGGCCAATTCTATCGCCTTCCCTTCACCGCGGCGCAGATCGCGGCCGAACCCGGCCGGGTAACGGTGAACCTGCCCGACGATCCTATCCTCCATCGACGTGCGCGCTAGCCTGCGGGCCGTCCCCAACCGTTATGTGAGGGCATGAAAATCGGGCCGGACTTCCTTTACAGGGAAGGCCGGCCCGACTGGTTCAATTACCGAACTTCCAGCCCACCTTTTCCATGATCCGGTCGGCATCGTCGTACAGGTAACGCAGTTCGTTGAGATCGAACGTGTCCTTGCGAAACGTCCCGAAGCTCTGGAGATAGGCCGACGGCGCAACATCCTCGCGCACCGGGTATTTGAAGGTATGCTCGCTCATGAGCGCCTGCCCGCGCGGCGAAAGAACAAACGCGACGAGCTTCTGCGCCTGATCGAGACGCTCGGACCCGGCGGGAACGTCCGCTGAAATGCCAACGCCGGTAACATTGACCGGGAGACCGAATTTCCCGCCGTCCAACCATACCACCGCAACATCGTCGCGTAGCTGCCGCAACATCTCGGGGCTGTGGGTCCCGGTCTGGGTCTGCAGATAGCCGAGATAATAAGTGTTCAGGAAGGTTATCGCGAACTTGCCTTCCGCCACGGCCCGCGCGTTGGGCGTATCGCCCAGATAGCGTCCTTCGGGACCGAAATTGTCGACAATTCCCTGCGCCCATCGTGTCGCCGCCGGTTCGCCGTAACGGTAGATCATATAGGCCAGCAGCGAGCGGTTGTAGACGTTGGACGCCGAGCGAATGGTCATGCGCCCGCGCCACTTCGGGTCTGCGAGTTCAAGCAGCGACTTTGGCCGCTGCGCTTCGGGAACCATCGATTTGTTGACGAGAGCGGTCCGCGCGCGAAGTACGACGCCGAGCCAATAACCGTCCCGGTCGCGCCACTGCGCCGGAACAACCTTGGACATCTCGGCGAAGAACTCGGGATCGAGTTTGCGGAACTTGTTGAAATTCTTGGTTTCGGTGAGCGATTTATAGTCAGATACGAAGATCACATCGGTATTGAGACGATCATAATCATTGGTGACGATCACCTCGATGCCCGTTTCGGCCGTGAAGGCATCGATCACCGGCTGAAGATAGCGCTGTTTGTGATACCAATTTACCGTGAGTTGCTGCGCCGAGGCCATTGACGAGCAGGCCAGCATCGCCAGGCCGATAACGATTGACGCGAGCCTGCCGGCATATTGTCGCCGCGCCCAGCCATGAAAACTGATCATATATATCCCCTGTCTTGGTTGAAAACTGGCGGCCGCAGTGCCGTATGAATTATGGCCTCTCGCGGACAAAGCCGATGTCGGTGACCCAGCCATATTGCGCGTTGAGCGAGAAACCCGCGACGCGGCCGCGCGCATCACGCGAAAAACGGATCGCGATATCCGGCAGACCGACGAACTCGTCTTTCCGCATCGGGATCATCGGGCGCCGGAAGGCAAGATCGCCATCAGGTTCGAGAGGTTCGATCGTCAGAGTGCCATTGTCGACCGCGAGACGATAACGACTATCCAGTTCCGCGCTGCGATAGACGCCCGCATAGGAGGCAAGCTCCCGTGCCTTGGGCGCGACGGGATTTATCCTGCTGAAACGCCCTGTACCGTAGTTGCGTTCGCTGATCTGTCGCAACTCCATCGGCCCGCCGCGACCGGCCTGTTCGAAAGCGATCTCGATATTGCCGTCGGCGCGAAACCGGTTCTCGGACACGGGATAGAATCGCAACGGCACACTGTCGCCGCGCACCAGCAAGGCGTCGCCATCGGCTTTGACGACCATCGCAATACCGAGGGCCGGTTCGCGATAGATGCCTTCATATCTTGCGAGCGCAATCGCGGACGATGCGCTGTCCGCTGCGCCCTTCACATCCCCAGGAAGGTCGAGAAAGATATCGGCGAGTCCCATCACCAGCGCCTGCGCATAGCCGCCGTTGTTGCAAAATCCGGCGATGCTGACCCCGCGCTGCGGAAAGATCATGCTATGGGCCTTGAAGCCGAACCCCGATCCGCCGTGACTGATCGTCTCCAGCCCCTTGTAAGGCACGGTGCGCAGACCGAACGCATAGGGGATCGGCTCGCCGTCCACCAGCCGCCCCTGGGTCCGAAGCAGGGTGGTAAACGGAGCGCCCCCCTGCAAACGGCTCGATACCACGATCAGATTGTCGGCCCATGCGGCATAGTCACGGACCGTGGTAACCACTCCGTTCGTCCCGATTCGCGCCGCCGTGTGCGGGTTGTCGCGCACCTCCCAGCCACTGCTTCCGCGGATATAGGGAGTGGCAAGCGCCGTGTTGGGGATCGGTCGGTCTCGAACATAGCTGTGCGTCATGCCGAGCGGACCGAAAATCGAATCCCTGGCAAAATCCGGATAGGAGCGACCAGTGGCACGCTCGAGAATCTCCGCGAGCAGGACATAGCCCGAATTGCTGTACAAGAAGCGGGTGCCCGGCTTGAAGACCAGCGACTTCTGCCGACCCAGCAGCTTGATGATGTCGCCGCGCGTCTGCAGATTCTTGCCCGACAGACGAATAAGCGTCCAATCGTCGCGCAATCCGCTGCGATGATAGATCAGATCCGCGATGGTTATCGGCGTACCATAGTCGGGTAGTTCGGGGACATATTTGCGAACATCGTCAGCAAGACCAAGCACGCCTTTTTCCGCCGCCAGCCCCACCGCAGCGGCCATGAACTGTTTCGATACAGACGCGACGCCGAATGCGGATTGCGGCGTGAGCCGCGCGCCCGAGGCGATATCGGCGACGCCATAGGCACCTTCAAAAACAGGTATTCCGTCGCGGTACACCCCGACCGCGCATCCAGGCGCCCCGGGCTGCTCAAGCCGATCGAGCAAATCCTGCGCCCGCTCGGCCTGTGTTCGCGCCTGGGCAGTCGCGGAACAGGACGTGACGGCAGCAACAACAGCCACAAGCAAAGCGTTTCGCCTTGGCGATGCCAACGCGCCAAGGGCAGCCTTCCCATGCCTCGGTTTACCGGACCCTCGTTGCGCCATCCGCTCGGGCACGCAAAGGTCCAAAGGCCGCGACCGCGGACCGCGTCCGTTTCGAAGCCCGGAAAAGAAACATGTCACCATCATTCGATTGTTCCATAGGAGGAGATCAGGCCGACTCCGATTAATGGTAGTTTTATACCATAACTTGATAATGGCAAATATCTACCATATGGCCAAAACGAACCTCAGAGGATAATTGCTATGCCCCCAATGCCGGTCGAAAAAAAATTGCGGTCGGATGCCAAGAGCGCGACAGGAAAAATCGGGCCCGGCACGAGGGAAAAGAAGGGAGCGCAAGTGCCAAAAGGCGGGGTCAAGAATCAAGGTCTGCTCGCTCGACTGGAAGCGCAATTGCCCGACTTCACGGTGTCGGAGCGGATCATTGCCAATTATATTCTGAGCAACCGCAATTCGATCGCCTTCGAGACCGCAGATGCTGTTGCTGAAAAACTCAATCTGGGGGCGATCACGGTCGGACGCTTCGCGCGAAAGCTCGGCTACCGGCATTTCAAGGCACTGAAGGAAGATCTGCGGGTCGACATCGCGAGCACGCCCTGGCTGGTTGGCGATCAACTGACCGCGTTCATCCAAAAGAATCAGGACGAGGACCAGACCAAGAAGAGCCTCGAGGCCGATATCGCCGGCGTCATCGAAGTCTATTCGATGGCGCAGACGCCCGAATGGGACGCAATGGTCTCGATGATCGCGGAAGCGGACGCAGTCCATGTCGCCGGCTTCCAGACCGAACGCGGCCTCGGACTCTATCTCGCCCACATCCTGCAATATGTCAGACCCGACGTATATCCGGTCGATTCCAGCTCCGGAAACTACGCCGATGTCTTGAGCGCCCGTGCCGCCAAACCCTGCGTCATCGTCATCGAGACGCGTCGCTACTCGCGTCAGGCCTATCTACTCGCCGAACAGTTGCACAAGCAGGAGATCGATCTGATCATCGTCTCCGACAGATATTGCGACTGGGCCCGAAAATTCACCAGCCATTACCTCCTGGTGCCGACCGACTCAGAGCTTTTCTGGAATTCGATGGTCCCGATGACCTGCGCGCTCAATCTGCTGGCCAATGGCGTCGTCGGCAAACTGGGGCATAAGGTGGAAGCGCGGCTTGCCCAGATTTCCGATTATTATCAGCATTTCACCGGGCATGTAAGCAGCGGGCGCAGCAAACGGACGACCAAGAGCTCGGCCTAGCCCCCTCACGCCGCCAAGCCCCTTTGCCGCCACGCCGCGGCCCCTTCCCTCGTCAATTCAGACAGCGGCCGGATAGCGCCTGTCGGCGACATCCGGTCGCCCTGCTTGCGAGCCCGCCAAGGAAACGGCGAACCGAACCGTGCGTAAAAGGCCAAGCAAGAAAAGATCGTTCTATATCATATATAGACAATTGTTATAATTCTGTCATACCGCGTCCGCGGCCGAATGGAAGGCCGCTCTCACTGCGGGAGTCGATATGTTCAAAAAGTCCATCCTGGTACCGATCCTGATTGCCTTCTCCTCTCCGGTCGTGGCGCAAGAAGCCCAGCCGGAAGCATGGCCGGAAGCAAATTTCGAAATCTTCAAGCTTGCTCCCGGCGAGCAGGAAGCCTTCATTCGCAGCGTCGCCAAGTCCGACGAGGTCTCGCGCGCGATCGGCATCCCGCCGATCCAGCTCTACATTCACAAGCAGGGCGCGGACTGGGACGTGCTTTTGCTTAAGCGTGTTCGCACCACCAAACTCACGCCCGAACAGGAAGCCACGCTGGCACAGAAGCGCATAGAGATCGGCGTACCGAGCGGTCCGGAAGCCTTCCTCGATATCCGGAAAAAGGTTGCAGCGCACTCGGACACGATCGCGGTCGGGCCGATCACAGCCGAGGCATGGCTCGCGCGCCTCGATGCCGATCGCGCCGCGCGTAAGACCAAGAAATAACACATCACCTTCCATAAGGCCGGCGCGTCAGCGCCGGCCTTGTACATCCCGAAATTCCGGACCGGAAGCGCCATCGGGACAATGGGCTGAGCCCATCCCTCATCAAGCTCAGCCTGAGCGAGCCACACTCCGACGGGGTAATCCGGCGAGTGCCTCCTGCGCCGCAACGTCCCAAATGAACGTCGGGGACAGGGACGCGAGAAATCGCGATGCGGGGTACTTCGCGCCCGCCTTCTTGCAGCTTACGCCGCACCCCCTGGCCGACCGAAGAAGAACAGCTGTCGACCGGAGATGCCGACGACCCCAAGGGCGTGGAGGTCACCGTCTCTGTCTTCGCCGACAACCTCGACGTGCGTCTGAACGCGACCTGATTTCACTATCGCCCCAAGGGTCTCGCCTTTGTAGGAAACAACGGCACCGCCAACTGGCTCGATCATTAGCCTGAATATGTTGGCCAATTTCTGGCCGCCGACAGATGCCGAGAAGCCTCGGCGGAAGAAATCAGCGGCGCGGTTTCCTTCACATTATTCCTCGGCCTGCCGGCGCATTAGAGCCGCCAAAGGATCGTCGCCAAGCCCCGCGAGGATCTCGGAGAAACTCTTCCTATCTTCGTCCTGGCCCAACTTGAACACGGCATTCTGCTCGACCACGCGAGCGCGAAAGGCAATGATCCGGTCGATCAGGCTCTCGTAGCGGTCGCCAAGCTGCTCGACATTCCAGGAATCTCCCTCGACAGCGGATACAAGTTGGCGAACTGCTACATCATTCTGGTCGGGCAGGAAGGTTATCTCGACGGCAATATCTACAAAGGCATAATTCCAGGTCGGCCCCCACTGCGGCTTGCTCACCCATTTGGGACTGATCGCAGCATTTGGTCCCAGAAATAGCGCTCTAGCATACGGATTTTTCTCGAGCTTCGCGACATGAGGGTTCGATCGCGCGAAGTGACCGAGCAGCTCGGTTACCTCACCGTCGCGCCCCCTTTTTGCGAGCAAGGGCAATGGGGTTGCCGCTAAACCCTCTCCTGTACCGCTGACAATAAGGCCCAAGCGGCAGCGATCAATGAGATCGGAAACATCGGCGGCACGACGGGGTGCGAATATCGGATTCATCTGTTGGACTCACTTTTTGCCGGAGAAGGAAAAGCTGATCTGGAACGACAACCCGATGAGGATCTCGTCAGAATTGCCGCGATCAGCGGATGGCGGTGGATGTATCGGGCCGTCGGCTGGAGCACGAACCAAGGCGTTAACTGGATGCGATAGCTCGTCTCGATATTCGACAAAGCCTCAATATCAGTGACTATATCACTGATTGGTATCTCATTTTTGTGTTGGCCATAAAGGTTGGGTTCGCCGCCTTGCCATCCGGCAAGCTGCTCGAGGTCGGCTTCGAACACGATGGCCAGATTGTCGATGTGGCGAAGGCCCCGCTTCCTACCGCCAGCAACATTCGCCATCACGTCGTTGGTGTACGTCATCTTGAACAGCAGCGGCCCATGATCCTCATCGACCTCGCCCGCCGGTTTGGTGTGGATATGCGGCCGGTTGGCCCCGCCAAGCATGTGGCTCGGCCCTCCAGGCGGCGAAGCTGCGGCCAGCGCGATTGATGACGGCAGCATGGGAACCTCCAAAAAGTCGAAAATGGCAGGACGGCGTCCGGCCCCTAGCGAACGGGCGCACCGCCGCCTTTCGATGCAGCCGCGATCACTGTGACGAGCCCTGCATTGAGCCCGCGCAGGCTCTCCTCGATCTCGACATCGATGAACTCCTCGAGCGAATGTTCCCCGCCGCCACGCCCGCCGGTACCGATCGCGATCGCCGGTATGCCGAGGCTGACCGGAAGATTGGCATCGGTAGAGACAGCGTCGAAGCGGGGCCGGGCTCCGAATGCGCGGCCTGCAGCGAAGGCTATGGCGCCGAGACCAGACCGCTCGTCAATCACGCCCGCCGGCCGTTCTCCAATCTCTTCGAAGCGTACCGATATCGAACCATAGGCGACCGAGCGCGCCGCATTTTCTTCGCGCGCGGCCGTTTGGGCAGCCAGACGCACGCCGGCGTCGATACGGTCTATTTCCTTTGGCGCGAGCGACCGGATGTCGATATCGACCGCCGCAGTGGCGGGAATCGTGTTGATCGACGTCCCTCCCGAAATCACACTTGCAGAGTAGGTGGTCCGGGGATCGGGAGGCACCGTCATCGCATAAAGCGCGGTCACGGTGCGCGCGAGAGGAACGACCGGATTGACGATCCCGAAGCGATCGAAACTATGGCCTCCCGGTCCGCTGAAGATAATGCGGTAGCGCCGTGAGCCGACATGGCGCGTGACGATGCGATCGCTGCCATTGAGGTCGAAGGTGATAAAGCCGCTCGCGGTGCGGGCGCGCGGATCGCTGTCGAAGAGGTGACGAACGCCGCGCAAATTGCCCCGGCCCTCCTCTCCCACCGTTCCGACAAAATATATGTCGCGGTCGGTCACGATCCCCGACGCGTTCATGGCCCGTGAAAGCGCCAGCAAGGCAGCAAGCCCGCGGGCATCGTCCCCTATCCCCGGCGCCTTCAGCAGACTGCCCTCGCGCGTCACCCTGACGGGCGTGCCGTCCGGAAAGACAGTGTCCAGATGCGCCGCCACGATTAGCGGGGGCAGAGCCGGATCGCGGCCGCGCCGGATACCGACAACATTGCCTATCGCATCGAGCCCGACGTCGGCGATGCCACTGGTCCGCATCATCTCGGCATAGGCCTTGGCGCGCTCGGCTTCGCCGAAAGTAGGTGACGGAATTTCGGTGAGGCGGATGATCTCCGCCACCAGCCGATCGTGATCCTTGCGGAGCGCCACCTGCGCCTGCTCGAACCGGGGCGATGCGAGGATTTGCGCGACGGCGTCGGGAGTCTCGGGATTTGCGGACACCGCAGATGCGGCTGCCAGACCGAGCATGAGATGACCCAGCATGAACTATTCCTCCTTCGCGGCGGGAAATGCGGTCTGGCGAGGGGGGCCGCGATGCGTGGCATGCCCGTGCGCCCGGCTCGGCGGAACGTGCCACAGGCTGTCGAACGGTTTGCCGCAACTGCGCCGCAGCGCGCGCGCGCCCATCATCCAGAAGGCAAGCGCTGCGACGAGGGCGACCGCATCCACTGCGGCGCCTTCGATCCCGTGATTCCAGCCGAAAGGCAGGATCGTCGCCAGAAAGCTGACGCCGGGGATCGAAGCGATCGCAAGCGCGGTCGCGCGCAGCAATTCGACGCCGGCTCGCCCAGGACCCCGCAACTGGGCCCATATCACGGCGAGGAGGAACACCCCATAGAATAGCCAGTAATGCCATGCCGCGAGATCCTCGACGCGCCCCGTCAGCGGCTTCGCGGCGGCAATCGTGATAGCAATGCCCGAGACGCAACCAAGCGGCACGCCGATGGCCAGGGCGCCGAGAATGCGCGACGTACGAGGCTGGCACGGCAGCTCAGGGTCGTTACCCCTGGCCTTGATCCGGCGGCTCTCGATCCAGAGGAGATTACCGCTATACACAAGCGCACATCCCCCGAGCGCCAGCGCGGCATAGAGCCAATGGACGAACAGGCCGCCGTAATTGCCGAAATGAAGCGCCCGCAAATTGGTCTCCAGCGCCTCCCAGCCGTCCTGACGGCCCGGCAGGCGGGAAGCGGACGCGATCACGCCGGTAAAGGGATCCATCTCCGCCGCGCCGGAACTGGGCCCGCGCACCGCGTGGCGGGGATCGACCCCATTGATCAAAAGCCGGGTGCGGCCCTCGTCATCGCGCGTGTAGAGCATCGCCGAGGGCTGAAACCCCGGTGCCTGCCGGGCGAGCGCCGCAAGAAGCTGCTCCGGCGTCAGCATTTTTTCCGGATGTGGGTGCTCCAGCGGGACCACGCCTTGCTCGGCGGCCGCCGGCATCGCGCCAAAAACCGCCGCCTGAACGCGCTCGATCTGCCCTTGCCAGCAGAAGACGACCGCGGTGAGCGAAATCGCGAAGTGGAACGGGAGACCGAAAAGTCCAAATCCGCTGTGAAGATCGAGCCACATGCGCTTGATATTTCCGCCGACACGACGCGCGAAGAGGCTGTTCATCATCGAAGGAAGAAGCAGGATGACACCCGACACCAGCATGAGAAAATAGACCGCCGCCACGGCGCCCGTAATCGGCTTCGCTATCGTCTCGTCGAACGGCAGGCCCATTTTGAGGTGCAGTTGCACGATCTGCCCGCCGACCGGGGACGGACTGGTGCGGGTGACGTGGAGCGAGCCGTCCGGAGCAAGATCGGCATAGGCCCTCACAGGCCCTTGCCCGTGCGGCGAACTGCCCGGCGGCAGCTTCCAGCTCATCCGTCCCGGATGCGCCGGCCCGGGTTCGAGCATGATCAGATAATCAGCCGCAGCTTCCGGATAAACCGCAAGGACCCGCTCGACGAGCGCGGGGACCTGCGCGATTGGCGTGGCGGTTACCGGCGCGGGCGGAGTTGTCCAGCGCTGGATCGGAGCCTTGAAGCTACCCACAGCGCCAGCGAAGAACGCTATGAAGAGGGCAAGCCCGATCGAGATGCCGATCCAGCCATGCACGGCCTTGTACACCCGCGCCGTTTCATGGTGAATCCTCATCGTCCGGACGCATTCAAAAAATGCGGCGCCCAGACGAGCAGGTTGAAAGCCCCGAGAAGGACCCACGCCCGCTCGGCCGATCGAGCCCTGAACGACAGGGCAAATACAGGCAACCAGGTAGCGACGAAAAGCCAGATGGAAGCGGCAGCCCTTGCAGTCGCGACACCGATTTCTCCGGAACCAAAGCGCGCGAACAAGCCCGACAGGCCGAGCGCGAGCAGGCCCCCGAGAAAGAGGCCGGCGGCGCCCCTTCCCCACCAGTCCAGCGCAGACCGCGAATATGAGGGCGCGCTCACTCCCTGCGCGCTCCCGCCTCGACGAAGCCGGCGACCAGCAAAGGCAGGTAGGTGCAAAAGCTCATCGCCAGAAGGAAAAGAATGAAGAGCGCCGTTGTACCCGTGACAAGCTGACATAGCGCGGCATAGGCGATGCTCATCATACCCAGCTGGATCGCACGCAGCAGCCTCGGCCTCGGCGGCTCGCGAAGGAGACGCTGATGGCGGCTGGACAGATAGAAGGCTAGCGTCCCGCCGAGCATGGCCAGGATGGCAATCAGCCAGTTGAGACTTGCCGGCATAATCGATCCTGCCTCAATCCGAGCCGCCGCCGATCAGCGACAGGGCGTAATCGGCCGCAAACAAATCCTGCAGGCCAACGCCGGTCCCGTCGAACAGGGTGATAGAATCCGCCGACGCTCGCCCGCCATGGCGCTTCAGGATCACATCGCCGAGCGCGACGATGTCCTTTTCCTCGATCAAGCCCGCGCCGAAGGCGTGCTGGCACTCCCCGATGCTGATCGCCTGTGCGACTTCGTCGGTGAACAGCTGTGCTGCGGTAATCAAATCGTCCGCAACCTCGCGCTTGCCGCGCGTATCGGTCCCCATGCACGCGATATGCGTACCGCGACGAATCCATTCAGCCTCGACCTGCGCCTCGAAGCTGCTCGTGATGGTTATCAGCACATCAGCCGCCCGCGCGGCTTCTTCCGCGCTGCCGATGGATATCTCGATCCCGAGATCGGCCAGCTCGGCGGCGAGCGCTTCAGCCCGGGATTTTGTCCTGTTGGCGATCACCAGCCGGTCGAAGCCGCGTTGCGCCACGACCGCCCGAATCTGGAACGGCGCCTGCGCCCCCGCGCCCACGATCGACAGCGTCGCGGCATCGTCGCGGGCAAGATGCCGGACCGATACCGCCGCCGCCGCCGCTGTACGGAGCGCGGTCAGGCGATTGCCCGCGACGAGTGCCCGCAATTGCCCACTACCGGGTTCGAACAGGATGACCGTGGACTGGTGGTTCGTCAGACCGCGTGCCGCGTTGCCGGGCCAATAGCCTCCCGCTTTGAGGCCGAGGATCGGTCCGGCGCTATCAAATCCGGACTTGAAACCGAAAATCGGCGCCGGCTGGCCGATCTGCTCGCGTATGACCGGGAAATTCCGGGCCTGTCCGGAAGCCATCGCGGCGAACATGTTTTCGATCACGGCGTCGATTGCGGCGGGTTTGATCCGGGCAGCAACCTGCTCTTCGGTAATTATGACAGGCAAGGACATTGGAAACCTCAGTTCGCGGGAATTCGATATTCGACCGGGGGAAGGCGAATTTCGGCAGGTAGCGAGGCGGCTTTGCCGAGCATGAAGTCGCGCACGACAGCGCGGACGGGCGTCCAGTGCTGGAACAACTCCTCCCAGACGCCATGGGTACCACCTCGCACGACCGCGAGCCGGCCACGGGAAAAGCCGAGTAAGGCTTGCCTGCTGTTCTCGAGCGGCGTCGATACGTCCCAGTCGCCATGAAAAAGCAGGACGGGAATGTCGGTACGGAGCGGCGCGCGAAACGCGGCACCAAGATCCGGGCTGTCCCAGATGTCGCAGGTCGCGAAGTAAGGCAGGTTGATATCGCCGAGCAAGGACGCCGCAGGACTGTTGCGGATCAGCCGCTCGCGCTCGTCGCTTACACCCGAAGCACAGTCCATCGCGTAAAGCACGCTTCGGCTCAGCCGGATTTCGCGTTGGCGCAGCGCGACCTCCGCAAGCGGACGATAGTCGCCGCGGTGAAGCGCGATGATGAAGCCGGGCCACTCACCGCCCCGATTTGCAAAGGTCGTGAGCGCGCGCTGCAGATCGAGCACGCCGAGCGTGATCGCACCTCGCCCGGTGTCGACGCTCACCGGCTGCGCTCGCAGCCGCGCCGCGACCGTTCGCAAGGCCGCGATCAGGCCGTCCGGAGGCAGATGCGCGCTCAGGCGGGGATCGGCTTCGGCGGCCGCCGCCTGCGCTTCCAGGCTTTGCAGGATTCCGTCGGGAATGTCATAGGTATCATCCGGTCCCTCCATTCCCCAGATGATAGCTCGCTCGATCGACTGCGGATGATAGCGCATGAGCGCGATCGCCAGATGCGAGCCGTAACTGCCGGCAACCAGACTGATCTTGCGATAGCCTAGCGCTGTTCGCAGGGCGTCGACATCGGCCGCGTTCGCAACGGTCTCATAGGCGCGCAGGTTCACGCCTGCCTCTGTCCATCCCGCCTTGCACGCCACCGCGACCTTGCGCAGCGCCGCGACATAGACCGCCTCGGTCAGCAGCTCCGTGGTCGGGAGAGTTTCGAACGCCGGACAATCGAGCACGGGGGCGGCATGAATCGCGCCGCGCTGGTCGAAGAGGACGACATCGGCGAACTGGCGATAGAATAAAACCTGTTCGCGACCCTGCGGGGTAGCGAAGAAGTCGACCCACGAGCTGCCGGGCCCGCCCGCAAGCAGGAAGATAACGGGACGCGCGGGATCTTCGCTTGCCGAGCGTATCTGGACGAAGGCCAGATCGATCTGGCGCCCTCCCTTCGCCGGACGGCTCTCGGGAACGCTGAATCGCCCTTGCCGGATCGTCGCAAGGCTACCGTCCTCCAGGCGCAACAGCGCCGGCTGGGAATGCAACCCATTCGCTTCGGGCAAAGCCTCGCCAGCCATTGCCGGTGAGGCAGCGAGCAGAAGGGTTCCGGCCGTCGCGGCCAGCTTCCGAGCCGCAATCCGCTTCCATTTGCCCGTCATCCTCGCCGCTCCCCTGCTAACCCGATCCGGCAGATCCGAAAGCGCGAGGATAGAATGCGGCCTTATGCGGACAATTGATTAGTTCTAATGCGTCGCTTCCACTTTACTGATTTGAAGATCCGCCCGGCGCAGTCGATAGGCCCGGGCCTGCCACTGTCGGCATGGATGGTCGAAATCCGGGAGTTCAAATGAGCGCAGCGCCAGCCAGATTTGTCGACCCGTCGACGAACAGGACTTATGATATGAACGAGCCGCGCTGGCGCGCGGAGAGCGGTTCACCGCTCATGGTCGAAGCGCTTGCGGGTATTTCACGCGACGAGATCGACAGGAGCTGCCGCAGTCTGTGGCGCTATGCGGCCGCGCTGCCCGTCACAATCGCACGGCCTGTATCGCTGGGCGAAGGTTGCACGCCGATGGTCGAACGCAAGGTCGGCGGCGCGACAGGGCTCTTCAAGCTCGAGTGGTTTTCTCCGACTTGCAGCTTCAAGGACAAGGGCGCAGCGGTGATGGTCTCGTTCCTCCATCAGCTTGGCATTCCCGCCATTCTGGAAGACAGCTCGGGTAATGGCGGCGCGGCGATCGCCGCCTACGGCGCCGCCGCGGGGATGCGCGTGCGCATCCTGGCACCCGAGAGCGCGTCGCCGGCCAAGATCGCACAAATGCAGGTCTTCGGCGCCGAGGTGCAATTGGTTCCGGGACCGCGCGACGCGACCGAGCGCGAAGCGCTCAGGCAAGCCGAAGACATTTTCTACGCGAGCCATAACTGGCATCCCTTCTTCCTGCAGGGGACGAAGATGACGGCTTATGAAATCTGGGAGGACCTTGGATTCAGGGCCCCGGATAATGTGATCATCACGACTGGCGCGGGCAGCAATGTCCTCGGCTGCGACATCGGCTTTTCGGAATTGCTCGCGGCGGGCCAGATCGATCGACTGCCGCGCCTGTTCGGCGCCCAGCCGGCAAATTGCGCTCCAATTACCGCTTCATGGCAAGCGGATACCTTCGACCCTGTACCAACGGAAGTGGCTCCGACCATCGCTGAGGGGGCCTCGATCCGCTATCCCGTTCGCTTGCGCGAGGTCCTGACGGGCATCCGGCGCTCGGGGGGCAAGATGGTGGCGGTGACCGAAGAGCAGATTACGGCGGCCCTGTTCGACCTCGCGGCCTCTGGCCTGTTCGTCGAGCCAACTTCCGCCGTGGCTCACGCCGCGTTTCAGCGGCTCGTCGAGGCGGGAGAAATTCGGGAAGGCGAAACGACCGTCATCCTGCTGACGGGCGCAGGCGTCAAATCGCCAGCCTATGTACAAAGCCGGTTCGCCGCCTAAAAGAGCGGCTGCGCGACCCGATAGCCGCGCGCGCCTGGGCGCCCCATCGCCAGCGCACGCATTCAGGACGGTCCCGGCCTTGCCTTGAAAAAATCGAGAATTTCCTGCGCCAGATGCGAGGTGGCGATCGACTGGCTATCGGGGGTTCCCCGCAAGACAAGCGCGACCTGCCCCAGCTGCGGAAAACCGTCCTCTTCGGTCAATATCCGCAATCCGCGCGGTACGACGCTGCGCGCCATCGTCGTTACCGCATAACCGTTTTCGGCAACCGTCGTCAGAACGACCCAGCTCTTGCTCGTGACGCCGACGCGAAAGCGGAGTGGCTCGTCGCCGTGGCGCGCTGGAAAACGCTGCAGCGCCGCAAGGGTCGCCCGATAGACGGGAGACTCGTCGGAAAACAGGGCAAGCGGAAGGGGGGATCGGGTATGGGTATCCTTATCTGGCGCCGTGACCCAGACAATCTCCTCACGGCGAAGAACGATATCGTCCTCAAGCGGCGCTGCCGTCGCGATCACGGCGAGATCGATCTCGCTGTCCTGAAGCATCTTGATCAACAACGGCGATGTATTGGTCAGTATGTCGATCGAAAGGCCTTCATATTTTTCGATGACGTTATTCAATATATGGGGGAGGACAACGCGTGAATAATCGTCAGGAATGCCGAAGCGCACACGTCCTGAAACAGAGTCTTCTCGCCAATCCTCGGCAATCCGGTCATGCAGCGACAATATCTGCCTGGCCTGGAGAGCAAAGCGCGCGCCGCTTTCGGTAAAAACGACTTCCCGTCCCCTTTTTTCGAAAAGATCCGTCCCGACCATCTCCTCGAGCTTCTTCATCTGCGCGCTGACGGCGGGCTGGGACCGGAAAATGATCTGGGACGCCGCCTTGAAGCTGCCGGTGTCCGCAAATGCCACGAGAGTTCGCAGCAAATCCATGTCAAAATTGATTTTCATTGAGCGCGCGTGCCATCTGGAGTTTACGAACTGGCGGGTTGTGCCGCTCCCTAACTCAGCCCCATATCGGATACCAGTCTTCGCAGCCCGTTGCATACGGCGAGCTGGGGACAGTCCCCGCTCAGGGTCATCGGGCCCGGAACAAGCGCGCAGACGCCAATACCCATGTCAGTGCCTCGAGCCAGGTCCCGCTGGGCCACCAGCCGCTTTGTCACATTCAGCGTCGTCCGCGGGAAATTTTTTGATCGCAACCGAGAAAGTCAGATTTAAACCCCCGCCACCACTCCATCGTACGCGAACCGAAAGAGCAAAGGCTGGTCCGTTTTTGGCCGGCTGCAGCCGCCATCGTGGCCGCGCGCATGATAAAAATCGAACGGCGCGCCAATGGGGCTATCGGCGTCCCTCGCCTGGCCGGATCAATCCGACATTCTTTTCGATGCTGATCTTCGTTCCGAACGGAGCCGACAATCGCTGCAGCCGTTCGAGGATGGCCAGCGCCCTGGCGGGCGAGGCCATGGAGGGAACGCCCTTGCCAGCGCCGCGCGCGTCAACACCCAGGTCGATCGGGTAAAGCCTGATTTCGACCACTTGCCCATCGACATAGCGGCTGGTCGCGATCACCGATTCATAGAGATTGGGGTCCGAGAACGATCGCGCGTTGCGCGCCTGCAACAGCTCGGGAACCGTCGCCGCGCCGGGCTCGACGCCATATTGCTGGAACATGTCGTCGGGAATTTCATCGAGCGAATTGTTCATCATCGCAAAGTTGCCGAGCGAATAGAAGATCGGCCGCCCCTTGTAGATCTCGATGCCGCGAAGCTGATGCGGACCGTGCCCCATATAAACGTCGGCGCCGGCGTCGATGACATCATGTGCGAGCTTTATCGCAAAATCCGCCGGTTCCTGCGAAGCGTTCGACGGTTCGTGATTATGGACCGAGAAGATGACGAAATTGCCGTTCTGCTTCGCCTGCCGGATCGACAGCAGATTCTCATCGACGTCGCGCTGATTGACGCGATAGCTGAATGCCAGCTTCCCCTCGCGGAGCGGACCAGACCGGTAGTGGCTGCCCATCAGCGTGACGCCATCCTCCTTTCGCCCGTCGGACCGGAGTTCGGACCGCGCCGCCAGTCCGATCAGAATTGCAAGTTCGCTTTCCGATACGATTGTCGAGCGACGGGTGCGCAAACTGTTGACGCCGGGACGTCCGGGAACGCTGCCAACGGGATTGGCCGCAACCGACATAGGCGTGAAAGTCGAGGTCGCCGACACAATCGCGACACGTCCCTTTGGCGTATCGAGATAGCGCGGGGCGCGAGCGGCGGCCATGCTGTTGCCGGTTCCGGCCCAAACGAGCTTCGCCTCGGTCAGGGAGCGCCCGGTTTCCATCATCCCCTCGACGCCCCAATCGGTCGCGTGATTATTGGCATGGCTGACGATCGTGAAACCCATGGCGCGTACATCGGCCGGGACGCCCGGATCGGCGTGCATCCAGGTTCCGCCCGATTCCGCCTGCGGGACGGCGCTCGTGTTCGCAAGGTCGATCACGCTCGTCTCGAAATTGCCGAAAGTTACGTCGGCACTGCGAAGCAGACGTAGCAAATCAGGGCTCTTAGCTTCGATCGTCGGCAGCATCGGGCGCAAGTAAATAAGGTCTCCCGCACCCGCGATGGTGAAGCCGTCGGCGATCGGCACTGTCGGCACGGGCGCCGTTTCGAGCTTTTCCTGAGCCGCCAGCGACAGCGCGAGCGCGGCGGCGAGCCCGGCCGTCACCGTCCCGGCGATCCGCGAGGCGCGGACGGAATGCGGCCAGGCGGCCATTATTGGACGCCCGCGGTGGCGAGCAGGATGCCGAGGCCGACGGTCGCGCCGTGAAGGCTCTTGGTCTTTTCGACGTCGATCCATTCATCCAGCGAGTGCGCGCGGCCGCCCTGCCCGCCCGAACCGATCGTCACGGCCGGGATACCAAGGCTCATCGCCATATTCGAGTCGGTCGAAGAAAAGGAAGGGCGCGGATCCAGCCCCTTGGCGCGGATGATCGCATCGGCGTTGCGGACGATCTGCTGCGTCGCGGCGGTCTCGCCCGCGGGACGGTCGCCGATCAACTTGATATCGGCGGCAACCGGCCCTTCCTTGACAGAGCGCGCGGCATTTTCGCCTTCGACACTCTTCTTGACGATCTCCAGGAACGCCTGCTCGACCTTGGCGAGTTCAGCCGGGCTTTCCGACCGCATGTCAAATTCCATGAAGACTTCATTCGGGATCGAATTGACCGACGTGCCACCACCGGTGACGCTGGCAGCGTATGTGGTCTTGGGCTTCGCGGGAGCCGGGATTTTGTAGAAGTCGACGACCGTCTGGCTCATCGCCGTCATCGGGTTGACCAGCCCGAATGCGCCATAGCTATGCCCGCCTGGGCCCTTGTAGGTTATGCGGTAGCGCTTCGACCCGACACCGCCGGTGACGATCCGCGACGCATCGGTCCCGTCCATCGAAAAAAAGGCCTTCACCCGGTCCTTATACTTACCCTTTGTCAGCAGATAGCGGACGCCGCGCAAATCGCCGGGCCCTTCCTCGCCGACATTGCCGACGAAGATGATATCCTGCTTCACCTTGACGCCTGCCTCTTTCATCGCGCGCGCATAGGCGAGCAGCACCGCGAGGCTGCGTGTGTCGTCGCCGATACCGGGGGCATAGAGGCGCGTACCATCACGACGGACCTTGACCGGC
Source organism: Sphingomonadales bacterium (assembly GCA_017309275.1). Lineage (GTDB taxonomy): Bacteria > Pseudomonadota > Alphaproteobacteria > Sphingomonadales > Sphingomonadaceae > Sphingopyxis. The sequence goes on from JAFKLT010000031.1 coordinate 96,768, forward strand.
GTCCCTTCGGGAAAGACCGTATCGAGATGCGCAGCGATCATCACTGCCGGGCCGCCGGCGGGACCGGTGCCGCGATAGACGCCCATCGCATTGCCCTCTTCGTCGATCTCGACATCCTGCAGACCGGCTTCCTTCAGCATTTCGGCATAGGCCGCGGCGCGGGCCGCCTCCTTGAACGGAGGCGCCGGGATTTCGGTGAGCTTGATAATCTCTTCGACCATGCGGTCATGGTCGCGGTCGAGAATCTTCGAGGCCGTCTCGTACCCCTTCGTCTTGAGCACAGCCTCGGGCTTTGCCTGCGATGCCGCCTGTACCGGAGACGCTGCCAGCAAGAGCGTCGCGAGGGTCAGCAAGGCCGGGTTACGCATGAAAGTTCCTTTCGCAATGATGGGGAGACGCATTCAAACCTTTGACGCCGCAGCGGCGTCGATTTGCTGGACTGCGGTATCGGCTTCGCAATCGGCAACCGCTGCTTCCTCGGTCCCGAGCACGCCTTCCCAGCGTGCGACCGCCGTACAGGCCACGGCATTGCCGACGACGTTGGTCGCGGTACGGCCCATGTCGAGAAAATGATCGATGGCGAGGACGAGCAACAATCCCGCTTCGGGCAAGTTCACGAACGACAGGGTCGCCGCCACGACCACCAGGCTGGCGCGCGGCACGCCTGCCACGCCCTTTGATGTCACCATCAGGATCAGCAGCACGGTGAATTGCTGCCACAAGTCCATCTCGACGCCATCGGCCTGCGCGATGAACATGATCGCAAATGCCATGTACATCATCGACCCGTCGAGGTTGAACGAATAGCCGAGCGGCAGCACGAAACTGGAAATGCGCCGCGGTACGCCGCCCTTGTCGAGCGCCTCGAGCGTGCGCGGAAAGGCAGCCTCCGACGAGGCGGTCGAAAAGGCGAGCAGAATCGGCTCACGAATATTGCGCAGCAGCACGATCGGGTTGGCGCGCAGCAATATCCAGGCGGCGGCAAGAAGGACGACCCACAGCAGGGCCAGCCCCAAATAGAACACGCCGATGAAGTAACCGAAGGTCACGACGATGCCGACACCGCGCTCGATGACCGCTGCGGCGACCGCCGCGAAGACCGCGATCGGCGCGACACGCATTACATATTCGGTGATCTTCAGCATCACCGCGACCATTTCCTCGACCAGCCCCGCAAGCCGCTGGCCGCCAACGCCAAGGCTGGTAATACCGACGCCGACGAACAGCGACAGGACCACGATCTGCAATATCTCGTTGTTCGCCATCGCATCGAACATCGACGTCGGCACCAGATGGGTGACGAATTTGGCGATGCTGAAATCGGCGGTAGCGAGGCTGGCTGATCCGGTCGTCGTCGGCAAGTCGAGGTCGAGGCCGACGCCGGGTTTGAAAATGTTGACAAGCACCAACCCGAGCAGGAGCGAGATGAAGCTCGCTCCGACGAACCAGGCAAGCGCGCGACCGCCGATCCGCCCGAGCGCCGAAGTGTCGGCCATATGGACGATACCCGACACCAGCGTGGCGAACACCAGCGGTGCGATGATCATCTTGATCAGCCGCAGGAACAATGTGCTGACGATCGAAAAATAGCCGGCGATCGCGGCGAGCCGGCCCTGCCCTGCCGCCGTGCCGTCGGATATCGCCGCGTTGATCGTCCAGCCGACTATCAGTCCAAGCGCGAGGCCGATAAAGATATAGAGCGTCAGGCGCTTTGCCACGTTGGTTCTCCATGACGGGAGTGAAATTTACCGCTTTGCCGGGTGCGGGTCGGCGCGCGTTCTGGACGACCGCATTTTGAGATCGGCAGGCGGCCGGGCGCGACCGTCCCGCGATGGGGACGCCACGACCGCCTGCACTCGACCACCCCGTTGGGTAGATTATTCCCAGACCAGCTTCTGCGCGTATTGGCTCATGCCCGTATTGCTGTGGGCAATGTTCGGCGCATACTCGAGCTTCCACGCGAACTTGGCGCCCAGTTCGTGCGCCGTCTTGCGACCATAAGCATAGAAAAATTCACCGCGCGCCAGCCGATGAACGCCTTGCGTCATCGCTTCGGGCGTGCGCGAAAGCTGGTGATGATTGGGATCTGTGTCCGCGGTGCCGAGCAGAATCGTCAGCGGCTTTTCCAGCGCCGCCTTCAATCCCGCCGCGTCGGTCGGCGCATCTTTGAGCCCATAGGGATATTTGATGGTCAGATCGGGCATCGTGTACCAGCCGGCATTGGCAGCGACAGCCCGGCTGTATCGTGCATCGGGCCACAGCTCGACGAAGCGATGCACGAACTGCCCGCCCGCCGAATGCCCATAGATCGCATATTGCGGAACCTTGGTCCCCGTCGCCTTGCGAATGAGGTCGAACATCGGCTCGATCGAGGCGAAGGACCATTGTTCGCGCGGCCGCGGATTGCCGGCCTCATCGACGATATGTCCTACATTATACGTCAGCGACGTCGGAAAGTCGGCCATCGAATATTCGGGGGTCAGAACGATATACTGACCCTCTTTGGCATAGGGTATCCATGCATCGCGATACCCGTCAGCGTTGCGCCCCGCGCCGTGGATGACGAACAGAATAGGCGTCGTCGCGGTTACCTTGTCGGGCATGTAGTAGTGGACCCGCAGCGGCTTTCCTGCCCAACCGGAGAAGACGAAGCTTCCCGCACCGGGTGTGAGGCTGGGCAATGGCGGTGCCTTGTCCTTCGATGCCTTGGCCAAGACGGCCGCCCCGGCGGTGGCGGCGGGGCCAAGGGCCCCTCCCGCCGTCACCAGAGCAAGCAGCGCCAGACCGATGGACCGCGCAAAAGCTTTCCGGCGCCACATCAGAACCGCACCTCGACCGAGGCAAAGCCCGAGCGTCCGACAACGCCATAATCCAGGATATAGCCATTATCGTCGTAGGGCGTAGCGCCTTCCGGGACATTTGGCCCGGTCTTGTCGAACAGGTTGGTGATGCCGACCGAGAGGCGCCACTTTCCGCCGCCAAACTTGGGCCGGATGCTTGCCCCGATATCATGCCGCCAATAGGCGCCGTAATAGAGATACAACGGATTGGCGAACCCTGCCGCTTCAGCCGCCGCCACGCGATCATTCGACGACACCATCGGCCCGATGTAACGAACGCGCCAGTCGATGTTCCACAGCTTGTTCGTGTAGCCGATCCGGGCGCGAACGACGTCGGTCGGCGACGAAATCTGTCCCTTGGTGTTGGAGATTTCGGTTCCGTTGATCCCCTGATACTGGGTCTCTTTCTTGATCACATGCGTCCAGTTGAGGTCGAAACGCAGATCGCCGACGACACCGATGCCTTCCAATGGCAGCCGATAAGCGAACGAGGTATCGACCCCTGAGGTGGAAATGCGATCGAGGTTCTGGGGAACCTGATTGATCTGCAGTATCTGCCCATCGGCACCGCGGATTACCGACTGGCAAAACTCGTTAGCCGCGAAATTCGTCGCGTCCGAATAGCACTGACGCAGCAGTATCTCGTTATCCAGCGCCGAGATCGCGTTCGTGACCTTGATATTGTAATAATCGACCGACAGGTTGAGGCCCGGCAATGCCCGGGGCGAAATCACCGTACCGAGCGTGAAGGTCGTCCCCTTTTCCTCGCGCAACGCCAGGCTGCCCATGTTCGGCGACTGGATCGACGTCGTCGACTGGGTGAATACGCCGTTCGATGCGATCGCCGCGGCGATGCCCGGATTCAGACGGCAGTTGCTGGCCACGGTTCCGGTGGTCGTCGCACGAATCCCCGAACAGATATCGACGACCGTGTCGGTGTCATCGCGCGGCGGCGAATAAAGTTCGGGAAGGCTGGGCGCACGCTGCGCGGTGCCATATTGAGTGCGGAAGCGCAGCCCTTCGACGGGCATCCAGTCGGCGCCGGCGTGGTAACTGTAGACCGTGCCGACATTCTTCTGGCTATAATCCGAAACCCGGCCTGCAAAGTCGACCTTCAACTCTTGGAAGAAGGGCTTCCCGCTGAGCAGCGGAACGGACAGTTCGGCGAAGGCTTCCTTGACGTTGAAGCTGCCGCTGAAGCTGGGCACGGCGGCGACGTTGGAAATGCTCGCCAGCGTTACCGCGTCGCTGCCAGACGTGCCCTTTTCACGGCGATATTCACCGCCGATCGCGAGCTGCACCTTGCCTGCCGGCAGTTCGAAGATCGAACCGGTAGCGAAAGCCTGGACCACATCCTGGCGCAGCTTCGTCGTGAAGGTCGAATCGAGGCGGATATAGTTGGCAGCCTCGGGCGTGATGGTACCGACCCCGAACAGGTTGATCGGCACGCAGCCAGCAGCGCGCGCGGTCGCGTCGCGGCACTGGATAACACCGCTGGCTAGGCGCTCTGCATCCAGAGCATATTTCAGATTCTGCAGGTTGATGTTGTTCAGACGCCGCTGGACCTGATCGAAAGTGCCATAGGTATAGGTGGCGTCATAGGTCCAGTCGCCGCCCAATTTGCCCCTTGCACCGGCCCACACGCGCAGTGTGTCGCGATCGCTGATCGTGTCGCGCAGACCCAGCTCGTCGAAACGCCGACGCCAGTCGATGCCGCTCGCCGGTGCCCCGGCGCGGATTTCGGCTGGAACGAACGGGTTGTCGCGCGAGATACGGCCGACCGAGAACTGCGGGAGGCCCGGAAGCGGCACGCCGATCGAGTCACGCAGGAACACCGTCGACGAATCGCGATAACCATAAGCGGCGCGGGTGTAATAGGTATCGAGATCGGAGAATTGCACTTCGGCATAGGGGACGAAGGCATCCGAAAACTCGAAGCTCGCCTTGGCTGCAACCGCGGTGACCGTGCGCGGCAGGCGCAGGGTGTCATGGACGCGGTCGTTATAGCCGTCGCGATCGGTGACGAAGCCCGTTCGAAGAACGCCCGCATTATCATAGAAGAATGAGCTACCGCGGAAACGCCCGCCCGGAATGTCGGTGCTGAGTGCGGGGTCGGCGATCGTGTTTGTGCCCGCCGCAAAGGTCCAGTTCTTGGTCGCGCGGTCCTTGCGATCGCGCGCCAGCAGGCCACCATCATCGTCCCAGCTGCCGCTGATCGCGAAATAGCCCCGGCCATCGCCGAACTTGGCGCCAAAGGTTGCGGCAACCATCGCCTCTTCCGCGCCGCCGCCGCCGGTCAGCGACGATCCGATACGACCGCGTAGACGCAGACCATCAAGCTTCGATTCCGTGATGACGTTGACGACCCCCGCAATTGCGTCCGACCCATATACCGCCGAGGCGGCGCCGGTGATGACATCGACGCGCTCGACGAAGTCGACCGGAATGGTGTTCAGGCTGACGACGCTGCGGTTGGCGGCGTTAGCGACCGTGCGGCGGCCATTGATTAGCGTCAGCGTGCGTGCGCTGGACAGACCGCGTAACGCGACGGTGCTGGTTCCTGCGTTCTGGATGGTGCCGTTCGGCTGACCCACCGTCGTATCGACCAGATTGACGCCGGGCATTTCGGCGAGGATCTGGCCCAGATCGGTCTTCCCCGACGCTTCCAGCTCTTCGGCGCCCAGAATGTTGATCGGCACCGTCGCCGAAAAACCGTCCTGCTTGATGCGTGTGCCGGTGACGACAATGCTGTCGCCCTCCGTCGCCGCGCCTTCCTCGATATCCGAGGTCAAATCCTGAGCCAGCGCGGTGCTCGACACCATCGTCAGCAGCGCAACTGCAAAAGACTTCCTGAAACTTACCATCTCGACCCCCATTCTCACGACCGACAAGCGACGTTCCTCCTGAACGGAAAGACGAGGGCTGCGGCGTAGAACCGCTCGCCTCCCATCTTCCAGCTTTCGATGCATATCAGCGCGCCAAGCGGGAACCCGCGGGCCGGCAACCGTCGCAGCGTAAAGCATCCTCGGTTGGCCGGACTTGCCTGGACAACCAAGGAGGACAGTTGACCCTGCGAATAGAAACAAGGCCAATATCAAGGCTTCCCCAACATATAGAAAACTTCTATGGGCTATCGCGGCTTATGCGAGCTGGCAGACGATTTCAGCGATTTCGCTAGAGGCCATCAAACGCTGGAGACGGGTTCTCAACAGCCAGAATTGCCGGTCGGTGCCTGGATATGTCCAAACGGAATGACTTTCCGGAACCCTGAATCATTTCGGGGCGCGGCAATGCCTGCGCCCCGGACGATCAGCGGCCATGGCCGCAGTTTCAAAGATGCAGCGCGGAGAAGCCGGCCCCCTAGGGCCGTCGCCCGCTGACGACGATCAATCCTCGTCGCCGTAAATGGAAACCTTCCGCTCGCCCGTGCTGGAAACCTTGCCGCGCGACATGCCCGGGGTGTTGAATGACCAGTCAGCGGTTCCACCCGGACCGGTGACGATCACCCCGCCGGAACCGCCCAATTCACCGATCTCGGTCATTACGGCGTCAGCAGCCTGTTTGGGCGTCTCGCCTTTCATGCGGATACGCGCGCAGATTTCATGCGCGGCACCGACGCGAATGAAAAACTCGCCTGCTCCGGTCGCCGAGACGGCACAGGCACGATTATCGGCATAGGTTCCCGCGCCGATCACAGGCGCGTCGCCGATACGTCCCCAGCGCTTTCCTGTCCGTCCCCCAGTCGAAGTCGCAGCGGCAACATTGCCTGCCGCGTCGAGCGCGACCGCCCCCACCGTTCCGAACTTCAGGTCAACGTCGTACCAGCTCAGCTTCTCCGCTTTCATCCGTTCAAGCTGCTTTCGGCGTTCGGGCGTCGCAAACCAGCTCGGATCCACCTGCGGCAGTCCCTGCTCGATCGAGAAACGGTCCGCACCCTCCCCGCCAAGAAAGACATGCGGGCTCTTTTCCATCACAGCACGTGCGAGACCGACCGGGTTACGTGTGCGGGTTACACCTGCAACGGCACCCGCGGCGCGCGTTCGGCCATCCATAATCGCGGCATCGAGTTCGTTGCGCCCTTCCCACGTGAACACCGCGCCGCGCCCGGCATTGAAGTGGGGATCGTCCTCCAGCACCTTGATAGCCGCCTCGACAGCATCCAGCGCGCTGCCATTCGCATCGAGCACCTTGGCGCCGGCGTCGAGCGCCGCGTTCAGGCCGCCGCGAAGGGCTGCGTCCTGTTCGGGGGAGGTCTTGCCTCGCGCCATCTCGCCGGACCCGCCGTGAATAACGATCGTCCATCTAGGCTGCGCGTAAGCGGAGGGCGCCGCGAGAAGACAAAGCGCACCGAGCAGGTTCAGGAAACGCATGCAAGAAAACTCCCGATAAGGCCGGTCCAGAATCTTCCCGGTCACGATTGTCAGCTGAACAGGCGCTCAGGGCGGATTTGGTATGGCTCAACGCCTTGTTCCAAAAGCAGTTCGGGCCAGGGACGATCGAACAGCAGGGCTTCGGCGGCAAGCGCCATCGCCGGCGACGTCTGCAAGCCATAGCCACCCTGACCGGCAAGCCAGAAGAATCCTGGCGCATCGACAGCAAAGCCTGTGGTCGGCACTTTATCCGCCACAAAGCTCCTGAGCCCCGCCCATTTTAGGGCGATGCGCTCGACAGACAACGACGTCGCCTCTTCGACGCGCCACGCCGCAAGCGCCATTTCATAGTCGTCCGGTTGCACATCGCACGCAGGCGACGGCGTGACGTCCATCGGAGAGGCGAGAAGACGCCCCGCGTCGGGCAGCATATAGAAGCCATCGTCAAATACAGTCTTCAGGAACGGCCAATCCGAGACATCCAGGCCCGCGGGCGGGTCGAAGCCGATAATGGTCCGCCGCAGAGGTATCAGCCCAAGCGGACGCACGCCCGCCATTACCGCCAGTTCGTCGGCCCAAGCACCGGACGCGTTGACGACGATCCGCGCGGCGTAGCTTTCGCTGACCGTATCGACGATCCAGTCGGCGCCGCTGCGTGCTATTCCCGTCACGCCCGCGTTGAAATGTATCTCGCCCCCCGCTGCCCGCAGCGCGCGAGCGTTCGCCTGAAGGAGCAGGTCGGCGTCCAGCTTTCGTCCGCCGGTGTCGACCAGGCCGGCAACGGCAGCTCCGTTCCCGACCTTCAGCGCGGGAACGATCGCTTGCATCTCGCTCGGCCCCACTTGCGAGATATCGTCGGAGAAGCGCCGCATTTCGGCTTCGAGCGCCGTCAACTGGTCCATCGTTTCGGAGGTTGCGAAGAACATGGCGGATTTTGTCTGCCACAACGGGGGAAGTTCTTCTCCTCCCGGGGGATTGGCAAAGAAGTGACGGCTAGCCGCCGTCAGTCCGCGAACGGCATCGTCGCCGATCCCGAAGTGATAAAAGGTCGCGCTGCGCCCCGACGAATGGTAGCCAAGCGCGCCTTCGCGTTCGAGAAGCACGGTATCAGCATGCTGCGCGAACCGTGCAGCCGCCGACACGCCGGCGATACCGCCACCGATCACCAAAATATCGACCCGCCTCACCGGACATTCCCCTTTGTCGGCGCCGGGCGGCGCGTCGCTTTCGGGCGATAGCGAATAATGGCCTCCCTTACCGCCGCAATATCGAGCGCGTCTCCTCTTACAGCCTCCGCATCTGCCGTCGCCTGCCGCTCGACCGTCGTCGCCATCAGCAGCGAATTATAGATCGCTTCCTCGGCCGCCTCCGACACCGCCACGAAAAGCGGCGACATCGCGTCGTTGGCCAACTCCGGATAGGTTGCGACGGCGGCACGTCGAGCGGCCGTTCGACGAACGCCATCCGCCGTGGAAAAGGCGATGGCGTAATCCCCGGACCCGTTCGAAAAGGCCGCACCGGTCCGTGCCAGACCAGCGATCGCGCGATGAGCAAGCCGGGTCAGGTTCCGATCGCTAAGCGGTGCATCGGTCGCGACCACCAGGATGATCGAGCCGTCAGCAGAGGCACGCTCGCTATGCTCGCGCAGATAATAGCGGCCGAGAGCCTTTCCGACGGGGACACCGTCCATCGTCAGCGTCCCGCCATAGTTTGTTTGCACCAGGACGCCGACGCGATAGCCGCCCAACGCCTGCGGCAGAACGCGCGAACTCGTTCCAATGCCGCCCTTCCAGCCAAAGGCCATCGTGCCGGTGCCCGCGCCGACACTTCCTTCCGCGACCGGCCCGCTGGTCGCGGCCTCGATTGCGGCGATCACGTCCGACCGACCGATCACGCGCTTTCGGATATTGTTCAGGACGCCATCGTTGGTCTCGCCGACAACGGCGTTGACCGACCGGACATTTTCATTGCCCTGCCGCGCGAGGGTCCAATCGAGAATGCCTTCGATCGCCGGCGCGACGCTCAACGTATTGGTCAGAACGATCGGCGTCTCGATCTCGCCCAACTCCGCGATCTGCGTCGCACCCGCAAATTTTCCGAAACCATTGGCGACGACGATGCCCGCCGGCACCTTGTCCTGGAAAATATTGCCCCCGTGCGGAAGGATGACAGTCACCCCGGTCCTAACGTCGGGGCCCTCGACACGCGTCACCTGGCCGACCCGGACACCGTCGACGTCGGTGATCGAATTGAGGGGGCCGGGCTCGAATATTCCCGGCGCGATGCCGATGTCGCGAGCACGGACGCGCGACTGGTCGATGACCTGCGCTGACGACGATTCGCTCCCACCCATGCCGATGGCGATGCCGGCACCGGCCAGCAACGCCGCCACCGCACCTCGTCGCCCTCGCCTCAGGCGATGGCCAAGCGTGCGCAAGTCGGACCATTGGCGAGAGACGCCAGCGTAAATACCAAAAATGTTGAAGAACAAGCGCAATGATCCGCTTTGCTGGCTGACAGATGTTGCTTGCCTAATCCGCAATGGGCAATCCGAACAATATCTATCCGACGGCAGCCTATAGAAACTTTCTATAGGCCTGAAAGGCACTCTTCAGATGCGTTAGCAGAACGGTCGCCAGCTTCGACGGCGGCCGATTCTGCAAATAGATGGCATAGACGTTGAACGGAATAGGTGGCTGGAGCGGCTTGAAGGCAATGTCGGGCGTCGCGATTGCCTGTGCCGTAAAACTGTCGACGATCGATACGCCCGCCCCCGACCGGACGAGCGCCGCCGCGACAAAGAAGGTCTGTGATGAGACGACGTCGTCCAGCATGACGCCCGTCCGGGCGAATTCCTCGGACAACAGATTCCCCATGGGACCGCTCTTGACCGTGGTTATGAATCGATGCCCTTCGAGGGCGCTCAGCGGCATGCGCGGAGTGTCGCATTGAATGGCGCCCGATTTATAGATCGCGACCAGTTCTCCCGTGCCCAGCACGTCGAAATCGACCGGAGCTGTCGAAGGTACATCATAGCTGATCACGAGATCGGTCTCGCGATCATATAGCTTACGCACCATATCCTCGTGATGTGCGGTATGAAGTTCCAGCGACACGCCTTCATGCTTGGCAAGAAAGGCCGAGACAGCATCGGGGATCGCGCCGAGCCCAAGTGAGGGCAGCACGGAAACGCGCAGCGTCCTCCCCTTACCGAACCTGAGATTGCGGCTTGCCCGCCTCAGGTGGTCAACGCGCTTCTGGACTTCGGCAACCTCGATAAAAAGCTCATGCGCGTCCTCGGTCGGGACCAGCCGCCCTTTGGTCCGTTCGAAAAGCGACAGGCCGAGACTGGTTTCCGCATAACGCAGAATCTTTGTGACCGAAGGCTGCGAAACATTCAGCATCCGCGCCGCGGCGCTGACAGATCCAGTCACATATACCGCGTGGAAGATCTCGATCTGACGCAATTTCACAGCTTATCCTGTCATGTCTGCCTTGCTCTCCTGCCAAACGGCCACCGCCCACTTTCGCGAAATTTGGCTTCCTGCAGAGACTCAAGGATATGCCGCGACAACAAGCCAATCAAGCAGGGGGGATTGACGAATGGCCGCGTGTGGACGGCTCTCCGCTGGCGAGCGGCTTCTGGCAAGGCGCAATGTGCCGGTCGTTGCGGCCATATGCCCGTCTTTGCAATGCGGCCCCATCGAGCCCCCCGGGCCAGGATGCCTTCGATCGAACCGGGACCCGGCCAAGCTGCGTCGTATCGCGTCCAGGTCCGTCGGTGCCATGAAGGCACTGCCGGTGCATTGATGGGCACAGTCTCGTCGACGGGTACCGATAGGTCGCAAAGAAGCGGCGTTGGATAATCGCGCGAGTGCCCCTATCAGCCCGACAGGAAACGCTGGTCGATATTCATAGGGAGCAAGTTGTTCATGCCGGTCGATATTGACCCCTTTCACGCCATCGCCATCAGCCGTCTCGCGCATCGGCTGCGGGCCGAAGGGCAGTCCGTGATTCACATGGAGTTTGGTCAGCCGTCCACCGGTGCTCCAGCGGCAGCGATCGATGCCGCGCACCGCATTCTGGATACCGATGGCATGGGCTATTGGGAGAGTCCGGAACTGAAGGCGCGGATCGCGGCGCATTATGACGAAGCCTATGGGGTTACCGTCAATCCCGAACAGGTCATTCTCACCTGCGGCGCGTCGCCCGCGCTGGTGCTTGCCCTTTCCTGTCTGTTCTCGCCGGGCGCCCGGGTCGCGCTGGCGCGGCCCGGCTATGTCGCCTATCGCAATACGCTCAAGGCACTTCATCTGGAACCCGTCGAGCTTGCCTGCGGTGAAGCCGAACGGTTTCAGATCACCGCCGAGGCGGTCGAGCGACTGGAGCCCGCCCCCGATGGGCTGATCGTTGCAAGCCCGGCCAACCCAACCGGCACGATCATCCCGTCCGACGAGCTCCGAGCGCTGGCGGAGGTCTGCAAGCGTCGCGGCATCGCGCTTGTCTCCGACGAAATCTATCACGGGCTGAGCTATACGCTTCCCGCCGAAACCATCTTGAAGCACGACCCGGATGCGCTGGTCGTCAACAGCTTTTCCAAATATTTCAGCATGGCGGGCTGGCGCCTTGGGTGGCTCATCGTTCCAGAGCGGCTGGTCGACGCCGCGCGCGCACGAATGGGCAATCTGTTCCTGACCCCGCCCTCGCTTGCCCAGCATGCCGGCCTGATCGCGTTTGACTGCCGTGACGAGCTCGAAAGCCATATCAGCACCTATGCGCGTAATCGCGAACTTCTGCTCGACGCCCTTCCCAAGATGGGGCTGCGGCGGATCGCGCCTCCCGATGGCGCTTTCTATATCTACGCCGATGTCGGCCACCTGACGGACGACAGTCTCGCCTTCTGCGAAGCCTTGCTGCGCGACACGGGCGTGGCCGTGGCGCCCGGGCTGGATTTCGATCCGGTCGATGGCAAGGAGTTCATCCGCCTCAGCTTCGCGGTCTCAACCGATTTGATCCAAGAGGCGATCCGGCGCATTGCGCCATGGCTGGCTGCCCAGGAAGCCGTAACTACAGCCACCCGGTGAAAGACCGGGGACCGAAAGGCCATGCAGTTGCCGCGAGCCGCCTGTCAGCAGATCCTGACCGGCCGACCACCCGCGCCGCGCAAGCCATGACGCGCACCGCAGCATTGGATTAGCCGAGACGCGATCCTGTTCCTGCCGACATGATTCCATCTTCGGACGCGGGCGAAGCTCGCCAGTGGAAGCGCATAAAAGCGGGATCGGACCTCTCAAGCTGCTCAGCGATGGAACGGTACGAAAGACAGGCCTTCATCTTTCGAAAATAGAATTTCAATCGTGGAAAATAATTTCCCATTTTATACTTTTAATTTCCTTGAACAAACTCCTCATGAAGAAAATTAAAATTTTTTTTGAAGTTTCTAAAGAATGTTTTTTCAATAGAAATCTGAAAATATTGAATCCATATTTTTAATATATGCAGTATATTGTCAAATGATATGAAAATGATAGAAATATTTCTTTGATGTTACAACGATGTAACAAATTATACCTTTATCATATCTAGGGGTCCGCACAGTTTCACCGCCACCAGGGGAATTTCTGTGCGTCCTAATAAAATCCGTCGAGCTCATCTGCTGCTCTCGACCAGCCTGCTACTCGCCGCCACGCCGGCCTATGCCGCGGAGTCATCCGACGCCGGGGACGCCGCCGAAGCGGCCGCTTACGACGGTGCGAACGACATCGTGGTCACGGCCACGAAGCGCGAAACCAACCTTCAGGAGACACCGATCGCGATCAGCGTATTGGGCGGCGAAACGTTGAAGGAGCGCCACGTCCAGAGCATCTACGACCTCGCCGACGGCGGTGTCCCGTCGCTGCGCGTCGCCACTTTCGAAGCGCGCCAGTCCGCGCTTACCATCGGTATCCGCGGCATCGTGCCGCTCGACGCCAACCAGCCCGCACGCGAGCAAGGCGTCGGCATCTATCTCGATGGCGTCTATCTGGGCCGCCAGCATGGCCTGAATGCCGCCCTGTTCGATCTCGAGCGCATCGAAGTCCTCAAAGGGCCGCAGGGCACCCTGTTCGGCCGCAATACCGAAGGCGGCGCCCTCTCGATCGTGTCGGCGGCCCCGTCCGGTGAATTCGGAGGCCGCATCAGCGGTGGCTACGGCAACTATGGCGCCTATTCGATGGGCGCGCATGTCGACCTTCCCGAGTTTCACGGCATCAGCGTCAAGATCGATGGGGTGAAGCAGTATCAGGGTGCGACAACGAAGAACCCGCTGCAGGGTCAGACCGGCTGGAACTATTATGATCGCCAGGGCTTCCGCGTCGCCGCCCGCTGGAAGATCACGCCCGACATCACCAACGACTTCGCCTATGATGTGGCGAAGGACAAGAACACGCCCTTTTACAGCCAGCTGCTGAATTTCAATCCCAACAACTGCGTCGCCGGGCCGATCGCCAATTCGCCGAACTGCCGCCTGCCCGGCATCGACTATACGGCACTCAGCGGAACGGTTCGCCCGGTCCTGCCCGGGGTCGAGGTCAATGGCGATACACGGATGAAAGTCGCCGACATCGGCGTGCCGCAGCAACCGAGCACCGACAAGACGCACGGTTTCACGAACAATCTGCGCTGGGCGGTATCGCCGGAGATCGAGCTGCGTTCGATCACCGCCTGGCGCGGCGTCGATGTCGAGCAATGGGACAATAGCGGCGGCGCGCATCGCCCGCCGGTGGTCAACCTGACCGCCTCCTGCACCCAGGCCGCCCCCTGCGCCTTCAGCCGTTACAGCCTTGCCGGCCTGCGCCAGCGTCAGTTCAGCCAGGAATTCCAGGCGGTGGGGACGGTCGGCTCGGTCGACTATGTCGCGGGCCTCTTCTACTTCAACGAACATGTCAGCGACGACGCGGCGACGCCGAACTCGAACGCTGTGTACCTCAATGGCCAGGGTCAGCCCGTCTATACGCTTCTCGATGCTTGCACCGGCTCGGGCGGTTTCGGATCGCAGCGCGGCTGCCGCTCGACCGACCGCGCGTCGGAAGTATGGTCGAAAAGCTATGCCGCCTATGGACAGGCGACCTGGAATGCCACCGACCAGCTCCATATCACGGTCGGCGCCCGCTACACCCAGGACGAGAAGCGCGGCGTGCTGCATTTCTTCCGCAATCTGAACTATGAACTGCCGGCAAATGCTGCGGCCGTCGCGGCCAATGGCTATGCACCGCTCGACAAGAAGTGGACCCGGTTCAATCCGATGGCGACCGTCGCCTATGACGTGAACGACGATGTTCACGTCTACGCCAAATATGCCACCGGCTACCGCGCCGGCGGCGCAAGCTCGCGAACCCCGAACTATCAGGCGTTCGATCCTGAAGATGTGAAATCCTATGAGGTCGGGCTGAAGACCGAGTTTCTCGATCACCGCGCACGCTTCAATCTTGCGGCCTACATAATGGACCGGAAGAACAGCCAGCTCGACATCAGCTTCATTCAGTTCGCGGGCGGATCCAGCGTCAACGTCCTGCGCACGATCAATGCCGAGGGCACGACCAAGATCCGCGGCATCGAAGCCGACCTGACGCTCAATCCGGTGGACGGGCTGACGCTCAACGCGTCCTATGCCTATACCTACACCAAGATCCCTCTCGTTCCGATCACCTTCACGGCGGGCGGGGTAACCTCCGCACCCGTGATGCAGCAGTTCTACATCCCGTTCACTCCGCGCAACGCGGCGAGCGGCTCGATCGACTATGCGCTACCGGTCGGTGGAGGCGGCACGGCGGTGAAGTTCCACGTCGACGGGAATTATTCGCAGGCTACCCAGGCGTTCGACCAGTTCGAGACCAAGGCGGACGCGTCGTTCATCGTCAACGCCCGCATCTCGCTGGCCGACATCGCGATGGGCAATGGCAGTTCCAAACTCACCGTGTCGGCCTGGGCGCGCAACCTGTTCGACGAACAATATGTGTTCCGCCGGGACCCGTCGAACAGCCTGCCGGGCGCGCCGAGCAGCAACCTGACGACGGGCAACATCGGCAACGTCCTGGGCGACTATGGCAACTTCAATGCTCCGCGCACCTACGGGGTCGAAGCCACGCTTCGGTTCTGATCCGCGCGGTTGACGAAAGGGTCGGCGCCCGCGCAGCGCCGGCCCTTTTTCTTGCCCGCCTATATCCCTTGCTCGCCTTATGCCGACGGCGACTGAGCGAGCGGAATACGCAGAACCACCGACAGCCCCGGGTCGGCGTCTTCGAGGGCGATCGTCCCCCGATGCAGATGGGCGACGGCTTCGACCAGCGGAAGGCCCAGGCCATGCCCCCCGGCTCCGCGGCTCTTGTCCAGGCGCCCGAAGCGCCGCAGCGCAAGCCCGCGCTTGGCCGCGGGGATGCCCGGCCCATTGTCGGAAACCCGCAAGAAGGCGGCGGCGCCGTCCGTTCCGACCTCGACGACGATCTCGGTCCCTTTCGGCGTATGGCGGAGTGCGTTGTCGATCAGGTTCATGAGCGCCCGATTGAGGAGCTGGCGGTCCGCCGAAAGCTGGAGACTCGCACCCTCGACAAGCCGGACGCGATGGCCGGATTCCGCGGCAACGGGTTCCATCGTCGCCACCATGTCCGCAGCAAGAGCGCGGATATCGAGCGGTTCGAAGGCCGCACGTCGCGCGCCACCCTCGACCTCCGCGATCCGCAGCACCGATTCGAACATCTGCAAAATCTCGTCATTCTGTTCGATCGCAGCCCCGATTTCCGAACGAAGGGCCCCCGCATCCTCACGCTGCGCCAGTAATGAAAGGCGCGAGCGGAGGCGCGCAAGCGGTGTCCTCAAGTCGTGGGCAATTTCGTTCGATATCGTGCCCAGCCCCTCCATCAATCCTTCGATCCGGTCGAGCATCCGGTTGAACGCGATGGCCTGTTGATCGAACTCGCTTCCCGAATAATCCACCGGAACGCGCTGCCGCATATCGCCGTCGATGATGGCGTCCACCGTGCGGCGCATCGCCAATATGCGCCCCCTGACGATGCGGCCGAATGAAATCAGGCCCGCGACGACGATGACGATGATCGAGCCGAAACCGATCAGATAGGCGCGGAGGCGCTCTTCGCGATAGCGATCGAACGGTTCGGTTTCGGCAATCGTGCTAAGATAGAGGTTGCCGGCGATCTGCCGCGTATAGGCGCGGCCATGCGACAGGCCTTCGATCCCGTCCGTTGCGCCAAGATTCATATAGCCCGCCGGAAGCAAACGGCTGGGCGAGACATTGCCAGCGAGCCGATGGCCGGCGGCGTCCGCCAGCAGGAATCCGATGTCGCCCGTATCGCGCTCGCTCGAGAGAAGGTCGATGCGCCTCTCGATCTCGGTGCGGGAGACGTCGGTGCCCGGGGGCGCGACCAGCGTACTGACGGTGGCTATGCGCTTGTCGACCAGGCGCTCGATCGACGCCGTATTGGAAATATAGAGCGCCAGGCCGGTGAGTATTGTGGCTGCAAGAAACAGCGCCAGAAACGTCAACGTAAGGCCTTTGAGCGAGCGCAACGGCGACATGTCAGGCGCTGAGCGTATACCCGACCCCGCGCACGGTCACGATGGGATCGTCCTCGCCGTCGCGCGTCAATTCGAGCCGCAAGCGGCGAATATGGGAATCGACGATATTCGTGGTCGGCTCGAAATCGAAACCCCACACGCGTTCGACGAGCATCGTCCGCGTAAGGACCGCGCCGTCCGAATCGATGAGCTCGGACAGCAATTTGAAATCGATCGGCGAAAGGTCGAGCGCGCGTTCTCCGCGCCACGCGCGGATGCGGGCGGGACTGACGCGAATATCACCGGAGACGCGGATGTCGGACGGACGATTCTGCCATTGCCGTCCCCGAATGACGGCGTGGATGCGAGCGTTGATTTCCTCCGCCGACGCCGGTTTGGTGACATAATCGTCCGCGCCGGTTGAAAGACCCTCGATCTTCTCTGGAAGCCGGTTCAGCGCGGTCAGCATGATGACGGGGACAGTGAGCTGCTCGTCGCGCAGCCGTTGTAGCACGCCGATGCCGTCGACGCCGGGAAGCATCCAGTCGAGCAGCACCGCATCGACCTTGCGACTGAACACCGCATCCAGCGCCGCCTGCCCCGTCTCGACCACCGATGTCCTGTGCCCGAACGCCCGGAGTTCTTCCGCCAGCATTGCGGCGAGTTCGACATCGTCTTCGGCCAGCAGCAGATCGAACCCCTTGCCGGGAACAGTCGCTTCGACCGCGGTTTCGGAGCCTTGCACTATCTGCATTTCGTTCACCGCCTCATGCTTCATCATCAGGCCCTCGCAGGGTCGGGAAAGCCCCGGCCGCCAAACCGGACGCTGGGTCGGCGTAGCGCACATGCGGATGCTATGTGACGATCCCGTTACAACTTCGCGACCATCGCGCCGCATCGGCCGTCCATCTGACCGAAGGCAGGAGTGCTGCATAATCACATCGCCCCTGCAAAGGGTTGCCCTGCGCAAGTGCTGCGCCCTAAATGGCCGGGTTCCCGCGAAATGGAGATGGCTTCTTGGATACGGTATCAATCGTGCTCTTTCTGCTGCTGGCCGTGGTGGTCAGCGGCGCGATATCGCGAATGCTGCCGATTTCCCTGCCGACGCCGCTCGTGCAGATCCTGCTCGGCGCGGCTATCGGCCTGTCCACATCCTACCGGGTCGAGCTGAACCCCGAACTGTTCCTGTTGCTCTTCCTCCCCCCGCTGCTGTTTCTCGACGGCTGGCGCATCCCGAAGGACGAGTTGCTGAAGGACGTCTCGACCGTTGTCGAGCTTGCGCTCGGCCTCGTGCTCATGACGGTCATCGGCATGGGCCTGTTCATCCACTGGATGATCCCGGCGATGCCGATGGCCGTCGCGTTCGCGCTCGCCGCCGTCGTATCGCCGACCGACCCGATCGCCGTCTCCGCCATCGCGGCGCGCGTGCCGATCCCGAAGCGGATGATGCACATACTGGAGGGCGAGTCGCTCCTGAACGATGCCTCAGGCCTCGTCTGCCTGCGCTTCGCGATCGCCGCGGCGCTCACCGGCACCTTTTCAGCCGGCGCCGCCGCGCTCAACTTCCTCTGGGTCGCCGGGGTCGGACTGGCGATCGGTGTCGCGGTCACGCTGGCGGTGACGCGCGCCAAGGCGTGGGTAACCAAGCGCTGGGGCGAGGATACGGGCTCGCAGATTCTCGTCAGCCTGCTGATCCCGTTCGGCTCCTATCTGCTCGCCGAACATGTCCATGCCTCGGGCATCCTTGCCGCGGTTAGCGCCGGGGTCACGATGACCTTCGCCGAAATCTCGCGCCAGGCGATGGCGGTCACGCGCATGCGCCGCAACTCGGTTTGGGACACCATCCAGTTCACCCTCAACGGCATCATCTTCGTGCTGCTCGGCGAGCAATTGCCCGCGATCCTCGCCGGCGCGAAGGAGACCGTGGCGCTGACCGGACACAGCGCCCCCTGGTGGCTCGGCGTCTATGTCATCGCGATCGTCGCCGGCTTGGCGGCGCTGCGCTTCGCCTGGGTGTGGGTGTCGCTGCGGCTCACCATCCTGCGGAATCGCGACAAGCATAGCGAGCTGCAAAGCCCCGACTGGCGGCTGGTCGCCGCGATGTCGTTCGCCGGCGTGCGCGGAGCGATCACGCTGGCCGGCGTCCTGACGCTGCCGCTGGCGCTCGACGACGGCACGGCCTTTCCCGCGCGCGACCTCGCGATCTTCCTCGCCGCGGGTGTCATCATCGTATCGCTGCTCCTGGCCAGCATCGCGCTGCCGCTGTTGCTCAAGGGGCTGGTCATGCCCCCCGAGCCATCGAAACAGGCCGAGGAGGATGCCGCCCGCGTAGCGACGGCAGAGGCCGCCATTCGCGCGATCGAACGCCGCCAGCACGCGCTGGCCGAGGAACGCGGCGCAGCCGACATCTACGCGGCCGCGGGCACGCGCGTCATGGATTTCTATCGCGAACGCATCGAAAGCCGCAGCCAGGGCCTCTCCGAAACGGACCGGGCGGAAGAACGCCTCATTCGGGAATTCCAGCTTGTCGGCGTCAAGGCCGAGCGCGAAGCGCTGTTGGAATTGGGCCGCGCCCGCGCAATCGGCAGCGAGGTAGCCCGGAAACTCACCCGAGAGCTCGATTTGTCCGAAGCCCGCTATCGCGGTTGATCACCGACAACCGGCGCAAGGGGAAGCACGGCGCGCCCCATCCGCCCCGGTCGTTTCAATCGACCGGAACCAAAGCAAGGCGCTCGTTGGAAAAAACGACGGCCCAGCATAGCGCAACATGGAATCGGAAACGCCGGATCGGCTTACCCTCTTTGCCGATCGCCTCTCCGACTTCCTCCGCGCCCTGTTCTATGGACGGGAAAGTCCGGCCGTCGGAACGACGCGAGCCGATGCGGTCGCCCGCGCTACGCACTGGCCGGCGGCGTCGAACAACTCGCCCTCGAGAAACGCCACCGTCTTGCCCAATTGGGCGATGCGCCCGACGCCGGTGAAATTCCCGGGCCTCGCCGGCGCAAGGAAGCTGACGTTCAAATTGATCGTCGCGCAATAATGGGTGCCGCCCGTTTTGACGAGAACCGTGGGGCCTAGGGTATCGTCCAGCATCGCCGCAACGAAGCCGCCCTGGATGTTCCCACCGGGATTGCAGAACTCGGGCTTGCCGTCGAAGGCCACCCGGATCGTGCCGGTCGCCTCATCGGCCTCGAGCAATTGCCAGCCGAGCGTTTCGGCGCATGGCGGCTTCGCAAATCCGTCGAATATGCTCATCAGACCCTATACTCCGTGAAGCGGCTCAGCCGCCAACGGCTGAGGTGTCGGCCCTTCGGCCCTGTCCGCGCCAGCCACCCGAAACAATGCCTTCGCCGGTCAGGTCTGAAAGCCTTTCGCGCCTGTCCGCCACAGCACGAACGAATAGACATCGGCCGCCAGCGCATCGCGCTGCGTACGCGTCGAACCGAGCCCGTGGCCTGCGTCGAAATCGACGCGTAGCAGCACGGGGTTCTTGCTCGATGTCGCTGCCTGCAGCCGCGCGGCGAACTTGGCGACATGCCAAGGCGCCACCCGCGGATCGGTCGCGCCCGTGACGCACAGCACGGCCGGATAGGATGTGCCCGGCTTGATCGCCTGATACGCGTCCATGTCGTACATGATCTTGAAGCTGGCGGCGTCGACCATCGGCCCCCATTCCTCGATGTCGGCGACATTCTGTTCCGCCACGTAACGGATCGGGTTGGTCCAGCCCACATCGGAGATTGCGGCGGCGAAGAGATCGGGGCGCTCGGTCAGCGCGCGGCCGACGGTAATGCCGCCCGCCGACGTGCCGCTGATCGCAAGATGCTTCGGGCTGGTGATCTTGTCGGCGACGAGCGTCTCGCACACGGCGATCAAGTCGCGCCAGGTGTTTGCCTTGGTCGCTTTCTGTCCGGCCTTGTGCCAGTCGCGGCCATATTCGCCGCCGCCGCGTACATTGGCGTTGCAATAGACGCCCCCGGCATCGAGGAACGGAAGTACCGCGGGCATGAAACGCGGCGTCGAGGAATATTGATAGGCGCCATAACCCGTCGCGTAGACCGGATTGGTACCGGTGGCCTTCAGTCCTTTCCGATACAGGAGCGTATAGGGGATTTTGACGCCATCCTTGGCGGTCGCGAAGCCGCGCTTGGTCTCATAGGCGCTCGTATCAATCGGCGGACGCGGATTGATGCCGGTGTCGCTCGCTTTGCCCGCCGAATCGATGCGCCATATCCCGCTCGGGTCGAGCCAGCCCCCAAGCCGCACATAGGCTCCGTCCAGCGTCTCGCTGGTGAACACGCCATCGATCGCGCCGTCGAAGGGCAAGGCGATCGGATCAAGCTTTCCGCCGGAAAGTCGCGCCAGCTTCTGGATGCCGCCGTCCATGATCGTGACAAAGATGCCGTCTCGCGCCGCGTGAAGATCTTCGAGCACGGTCTGCCCTTCCGGGACGACTTCGCGCGCGGAACCGAGATTTGGCGCGTTCGCAGGCGTGACGACCACCCGCCCCCGCGAATTTCCCTTGTTCGACAATAGATAGAGATCATCCTTGTCGATGGCCTGCGCGACGACGAGATCCTCGAAGCCGCAAACCTTCTTCGCCGTGAATTTGCCCGCAAGAATATCGGCAAGCTCGGCCGTCCACAGCGCCTTTTCGGTACGAATGTCGACAACGCCGATCAGCACGGTCGAGGATTGTTCGCTCGTTGCGATGAACGCCGCCTGCGTCTCGTCCATGTCGATGCCGGGAACGAGCCCGCGCCGGATCATCAGCCGGTCGGTCTTGGGATCGGTGCCGAGCTTGTGAAGCCGGCACTCGCTGTTCAGATAGAATTGCGGCGTCCCCCGCTCGTTGACGAAGGCGATGTAAAAGAAGCCGCTGCCGTCCGGCAGCCAGCCGGTGACGCCCCAATCGGTCTTCTCGATCCGCTCGGGCAGGACCTTGCCGGTCGCAACCTCCATTATGTGCAGCACCGACGCCTCGGACCCCGACGGCGACAGGCCGTAAGCGATATGCTTGCCGTCGAGCGAAGGCTCCCACCAGTCGAGCGAGACATGTGCGTCACCCATCTTCATGATGGTCGGGTCGATCAGCACGCGGTCGGCGCCATCGGGGCCGCGAACGTAAAGCTTGAAATTGTCGGCGCCGACCGGTCGCTGCTGATAGAAAAGCCATTCGCCTGCGGGCGCCACGCGCATTGTCGCGGCGGCGTCGCCCGAAAGCGCCGATATCCGCTCGCCGAGCGCCTTCCGGCCGGGGATAGCATCAAGCACCGATCGCGTGCGCTGATTCTGCGTTTCGAGGAAAGGCAACCAGTCGGCGTCTTTCGGATCTTCCATCCAGCGATAATTGTCGGTGACCATGGTTCCCCAATAATCGTCGACCACCGGCTCGATCCGGGCCGCACGTGGCGCGGCCTTTGCCTCTGCCGCCCCAAGCCGCCCGCTGAGCGTTACGCCCAACGCTGCCACTCCGCTCATCAATGCAGTTCGTCGATCGATCGTCATGGCTGGTCCCCCTGTTCGTTCGCCGTCAGCGTGACAGCAAAGGGGGAAACCGACAAGCCATTGGATCGCGGGACCAACTTGCGGGCATATTTGGCCGAAAGCGGTCGCTCAGCTTCCCGGCATGGTTGGCGAAATGCGAATGGACGTTTGGCCTTGGCGCCTATGTCTCGGCTTCTCGAAACCGACGGACGATCCGAGTGCGCTGCTGAGGCGCACAAGGCGCTCAAGGACCTCGTCAACCGAGGAGCCGGTCGCAAGCCTGGGGCTGCCTTTCACCCGTCGCCCCTTATATTCAAGCCCGCCGGCATCGAGCTGAACGGGAATTATCTGCGTGTCGACGACCGCGCCGTCGACGATCTCCAGTTCGGCAATCGCGGACTGCCATGCTTCCGGCCCATAGGCGTCGTCGGCCTTCTCCGACTGGAAGACGAAGGACGAGAGCCCGTGGAATAGCGGCGCGCCGCGATAATATTCCATGCCCTGCAGTTCGGGGACGCCATGCGCGACGAAGGTCGCGGCGCCGGCATCGATCGCGCGGCGTGCCAGATCGCGCTGCCATGCCGGCGTATCGGACTTGCGCGCTTCCCAATAATGGCTGTGGAGATAGGCGATGACCGCCGCGCCGGTGCCCGCCGCGAGACGGATCGCCGCGAGATAACGTTCGACGTCGACCGCGACGAGGGCGCCGTCGGATCCGCGCCGCAGTTCGTTGACACCCGGGCGGCTGTCAGTGGCGGCGGCTCCGTCGCGGATCGCCCCCGCCGCCGCGGAGACAAGCGCCACCCGTTCGCGCGCCTGCAAAAATCCCGGCGCGCTCGCGGCGGCCAGGTCGGGACCGGTTCCCGCATAGGCGAGCCCGCGCGTCTTCAGCGCGTCGATCGTCGACAATATGCCGCCGCTGTCGAGGTCCCAGGCATGATTGTTGGAGGTCGCGACGATATTGACCCCGATCGCCTGCAGGCAATCGATCACGGCGGGCTCGCCGACGTGCAGCACTTCGCTGTCGGCGGGCCGCGTCGACTTCCCGGCCAGCGGCCCCGCGATCACCGTTTCAAGGTCGGTGAAGACCGCATCGCGTCCTTTCAGCAATCGCCGGAACTCGGCAAGCCCCGCCCAACCGAGCGCGCGCAGGTCGGTCTTGATCAGCGATTGGCCGAGCAGGCTGACCCGGAGCGGCCGGCGACCGGCCCCGGTCAGAACCGGCAGAAAGGTGACCGAAATTCCGGCGCCGATCAGGTGTCGACGGGTCGGTGCGGGCAAGCAGGCTGATGTCATAATCCCCCTTCCTCTTGCCCCTTCCATACAGAGCGTGCGTAAAGAAGGGCAACATCATGCACTTTCGTTATGAGCGTATCCGCGACTGTCATAATATTTTTCGCGGGCGCGCTTCGCCCTAAGCCGGTGAGCGAATCGCAATTGGGGGGACAATATGACCATCGAATCCGCTCGTTTCATCCGGCGCCGGCAGGCCGCCAAGTTCGCCGCCGCAGCCGGTATCAGCCTTGGCGCTCTTGCCTGGCCGGCGCTTGCGCATGCGCAGGTTGCCGAGGAAGAAGAAACGGTTTCGGATGCCGGCACCGGCGGCGACATCATCGTCACGGGCTCGCGCATCGGACGCAAGGACGCGGACTCGGTCGGACCGATCCTGACGGTCACCTCCGACGACATAACCAAATCGGGCACCTCGTCGATCGGCGACCTCTTGCAGAAGCTGCCCTCGGCCGGCGTCAGCCTCAACTCCAACGGTACGCAGGGCACCTCCTACGGCGCGAGCTCGATCAACCTGCGCTATCTGGGCGGTGCCGAGGGCAGCGGCAACCGCGTTCTCGTGCTCGTCGACGGCCATCGCTGGGTCGATGGCGTCGGCCAGCGCGGCTTCCGCGATTTCGTCGATCTGAACACCTTGCCGCAGGGAATGATCGACGGGATCGAGATCCTGAAGGACGGCGCTTCTGCGATCTACGGCGCGGATGCGATCGCGGGCGTCGTGAACATCAAGACCGTGCAGCCCTTCGACGGACTGCGCGCGTCGGTCCGCGCCGGCATCACCAGCCATGGCGACGGCGCCGAACTGGGCGGCAAGCTGACGGTCGGCAAGACGTGGGAGCGGGCCTCGGTCATCCTGTCGGGCAGCTATTTCAAGTCGCGCCCGATCCGCACCGATGCGCGCGCGCTGACGACACTCACGCTCGTGCCGCAGACGGCGGTCGGCAACAATCCCAACGGCCTGTTCATCCTGCCCGGCCTCGCGAACAATGCCTATTTCGGAACCGCCGCGGGCTTCGCGAGCTCGGCGAACCCGATCATTCTCAATAATGGCGCGACGATCGGCGCGGGCAATGCGGCCGACAATGCGTTCCACGTCGGCGCGCTGCCGGGCGATTTCTACAATACGCAGGCGCAGGGCATCTATTCGACCGGCCCGTCGGAACGCTATGGTTTCTATGGCCGCTTCGACTACGAGCTGACCGACGATGTCACGATCAAGCTGGAGGGCGTCTATAATCGGCGCAAGTCGAACCAGCTCTTCTCGCCCGTCCTGCTCGATATCGGCGGCACTGCCGGAACGGTGCGCGGCTTCGCCATCCCGAACAACCAGGCGTTCAACCCCTTCGGCACCGCCAACGGCGTGCCCGCGGCCAATGCGCTCGGCTTTGCCGCGAATAGCGCCTGGCGCATCCGCAAGGTGATGAGCGACGTCGGCAACCGCAACAATGTCCAGGACGTGGAAACCATCCGCTTCTCGGTCGGCGTCGACGGCAGCTTCATGATCGGCCGCGGCGAATGGCGCTGGGACGTCTTCGGCTCCTATTCGAAGAACAGCATCGACACGATGGCCGAGAACGGCATCAACTACGACAATCTGTTCCTGGGCCTCGGCTCGCCCGCGACCTGCGCGGCAACGGCCGGATGCGTGCCGATCAACCTGTTCTCCCCGATGACGCCGGAGCAGGCGGACTATATCCGCTTCACGACGCGCGAGTATAACCGCACCGAGCTCTACAATGCCGCGTTCAACGTGACGGGCAATCTGTTCGACCTGCCCGCGGGTCCGGTCGCGCTCGCGGTCGGTTACGAATATCGCCAGAACCGCGGCTTCGATGCGCCCGATCCGATCGTGAACGCGCCGCCGATCTATCTGAACCCGGCGCTCTATGCGAAAACGACGGGGCAGACCCGCACGCCGACGGTCGGCAGCTACGACCTCCACGAAGCCTATGCCGAACTCAACGTCCCGATCTTCCGCGACCAGGCTTTCGCCAAAAGCCTCGAGCTCAGCCTTGCGGGCCGCTATTCCGACTATTCGACGGTCGGCAACAAGGTGACGCTGAAAGCGGGCCTCGGCTATCGCCCGATCGACGACATCCTGTTTCGCGGCACCTATTCGCAGGGCTTCCGGGCACCGTCGATCAACGAGCTGTATCAGGGCGCGCGTCAGACGAGCTTTCAGGGCGTCGACCCGTGTAACGGCGGTGCTTCGGCCAATGCCGGACTGCCGGGCTGCGCCGGCGTGCCGACCGGCTACAACCAGGCCAATTTCAATCTCAACGGCCTGATCCCCGGCGTGATCAGCGGCAACACCGGCCTGAAGCCCGAGACCGCCGACACCTACAGCGCCGGGATCGCCATCTCGCCGACCGGAGTTCGCGGGCTGTCGCTGACGGTCGATTATTACAAGATCAAGATCAAGAACGCGATCGCCTCGCAGACGCCGACCCAGATCATGCAGCTTTGCGCGGTGCGCGGCGGCGTCTTCTGCGATCTCGTCAGCCGCGATGCGGGCACGGGCGCGATCCTGGAGTTGCTGCAGGGCGCGCAGAACCTGAACTCGATCACCACCGACGGCGTCGATGCGACGCTGCGCTATGACTTCAACACCGATATCGGCCGCATCTCGGCCGTCGTCGATGCGTCCTATCTCCACTCGTTCAAGACGACGGCGCCCAATCCTGCGGGCGGCGCCCCGATCGTCGACGGGCGCGCGGGCCGCGGCGACACCCCGCGCGCGACCTAGCCGCGCTGGAAAGGCCAGGCCTCGCTCGGCTGGACGGGAGACGCCGTCGATGTGATGCTGCGCGGGCGCTATATCGGTCCGACGACCGATGTCGTGAACACGGTCAAGGACGCACGGACCCGCTCGATCGTCTACACCGACCTGGAAATCGGCTTCAGCATCGACGACGATGCCGCGCGGTTCAGCCTGGGGATCAACAACTTGTTCGACAAGGCGCCGCCGGCTTCCTACGCCAATGCTCCGATCAACTACGACATCTACACCTATGATGCGCGTGGCCGCTTCCTCTACGCCAGCTTCTCGGTGAAGATGTAATCCGGCGGCCGCGCCGGGAACGGCGCGGCCATCCGTGGGGTCAGGATGCGGGACAACTCGACGATGCCAGCAAACGGCAAGGCACAAAAATGGCTCGACCGGGTGGAGCGCTGGGGCAATGCCCTGCCCGACCCGGTCTTCATCTTCATCGGTCTGATCGGGCTGCTCGTCGCGGTATCGGCAGCGGGCGCGCTTCTTGGATGGAGCGCGATCAATCCGGTGACGGGCGAAACGCTTGTATCGAAAAGCCTGCTCTCGGCCGAGAACGTCGGCAAGCTCTTGACCGACATGCCCGAAACCATGGCGCATTTCCCGCCGCTCGGCCTGATCCTGGTCGTCATGCTGGGCGCTGCGGTCGCCGAACGGTCGGGACTGTTCACCGCCCTGATGACGCGCGCGATGCGCGGCGTGCCCAATCGCTTTCTCAGCCCCGCGATTTTCCTGATCGGCCTGCTGTCGCATCAGGCAGCCGACGCGGCCTATGTCGTGCTGATCCCCCTGTCGGCGATCATCTTCGCCGCGGCGGGACGCCATCCGCTGTCGGGCATCGCGATCGCTTATGCCGGCATCTCGGGCGCATTCGCCGCCAATCTGCTGCCCGGACAGTTCGACGTGCTGATGCTCGGCATCACCAAATCGGCCGCGGCGCTGCTCGTCCCCGACCATATGCTCAATCCGCTCGGCAATTGGTATTTCACCGCCGCGCTGGGCATCATCCTGGTCCCCGTCACCTGGTATGTGAACGACCGTATCGTCGAGCCGCGGCTGGGCACATGGTCGGGCCCTCCGCCCGAAGGCGAGGAAGAAGATCACGCCGACCCCGCCGATCAGCGCAAGGGCCTGCGCCGCGCCGGCCTGGCGGCGCTCGCGATCGTCCTGCTGTTCGCCGCATTCACGCTTTGGCCTGGCTATACGCCGCTGATCGATGCGAAGGCGACAGGACCGGCACGGCTACAACCCTTCTACGCTTCGCTCGTCGCGGGCTTCATGCTGCTGTTCCTCGTCTGCGGCTGGGCCTATGGCGCAGCGGTCGGCACGATCGGCTCGCATCGCGACGTCGTGAAGATGATGACCCAGGGGCTGGCGACGATGACGCCGTTTCTCGTCATTTCCTTCTTCGCCGCGCATTTCATTGCGATGTTCGCCTGGTCGAACCTTGGCCCCGTCATGGCGATCAACGGCGCCGACTGGCTGCGAACGCAGCAGCTCGCGACGCCGGTAATGCTGATCCTTCTGCTGCTCATGTCGTCGGTGTTCGACCTCGTCATCGGGTCGGCGTCGGCCAAGTGGAGCGCGATGGCGCCGATCGTCGTGCCGATGCTGATGCTGCTCGGCGTGTCGCCCGAAATGACGACCGCGGCCTACCGGATGGGCGATTCCATCTTCAACATCGTGACGCCGGTCGCGTCGAACTTCGTGCTCGTCCTCGTGCTCGCACAGCGCTGGCGCCGCGATTTCGGGGTCGGGTCGCTGATCGCGCTGATGCTGCCCTTCTCGATCGCGATCGGCCTGACCGGACTCTGCCTCGTCGGCTTTTGGACGGGATTCGAGCTGCCCGTCGGCCCCGGCGCGCCAGCCACCTATGCGATGCCCACCCGGTGATCGAGACCATGGCAATCGAAGTCATCCGCAATGTGATGGTACCGATGCGCGACGGCGTGCATCTGGCGACCGACGTCTATTTGCCGGCCGCGGGCGAAGCCGCGCTCCCCGTGCTGCTCGAGCGCACGCCGTACGACAAGGAAGGGACGAACCACGCCGATTTCTCGGTTGCCGACGAGGTGCCGCAATCCAAGCCGCAGATCGCGCATCTTTTCGCCGAGAATGGCTATGCTTTCGTTTTGCAGGACTGCCGCGGCCGCTACGCATCCGAAGGCATGTTCCGCAAATATCTGTCGGAGGCGGAGGACGGCGCCGACACGATCGCGTGGATAATGGCGCAGCCTTGGTGCAACGGCCGGATCGGCACGCTCGGCCTCTCCTATGGCGCGCATGTCCAGGCGGCGCTCGCGACGCTCGACCCGCCCGGCCTTTCCGCGATGTTTCTCGATTCAGGCGGCTTCTCCAGCGCCTATCACAGCGGCATCCGGCAAGGCGGCGCCTACGAGCTGAAACAACTCACCTGGGCGCTGAAACATGCGCTGCTCGCGCCCGAGACGCTGGCCGATCCGGCACGGCGTGCAGCGCTGGAGGCGGTCGACATCCGGCAGTGGATCGGGGTCGAAAAATGGCGGCCTGGGCATTCGCCGATCAGCGCGGCACCCGAATATGAGGACTTCATCCTCGAGCAATGGAATGCCGAACAATTTTCGGACTTCTGGACGCAGCGCGGCATCTATGCGCGCGGCGCGTACGACAGTTTCGCCGACGTACCCATGGTGCATATGTCGAGTTGGTACGATCCCTATGCGCTGACGGCCGTCGAGAATTTCGTCGGGCTTTCGGAACGCAAGCGCGGACCGGTCAGGCTGATCCTCGGCCCATGGACGCATGGCAAACGCTCGCTGACCTATTCGGGCGATGCCGATTTCGGTCCGCAATCGACCCTCGACCATTTGTTCGGCGACTATATCGCGCTCCGCAAGGCCTGGTTCGACCGCCACCTGAAGGATGACGGCGCCGATCCCTTGCCCGAGCCGGTCTATCTCTTCACCATGGGCGGCGGCACGGGGAAGCGATTGCCGAGCGGGCGGCTCGACCACGGCGGGCGCTGGCACAGCACAGCGGCGTGGCCGCCGCCGGCCATGCGCATGACGCCCTTCCATCTTCATCCGGACGGCGGATTGCACGCGGAAGCACCGGCGGAGGCGCACATGCGCAGCTTCGTTCACGATCCGCATCATCCGGTCCCGACGATCGGCGGCGCGATCGCGTCGGGGGCGCCGGTGATGGAAGCGGGCGGGTTCGACCAGCGCGAAGGGACCGACTTCTTCGGGTCGCGCGAACCGTGGCCGGCGCTTGCCGACCGGTCCGACGTGCTGGTCTTCGAAACCGCACCGCTGGAGGCCGATGTCGAGTTGACGGGCCAGGCGGTCGCCGAACTTTTCGTCAGCTCGACCGCCGTCGATACCGACATCATGATCAAAATCGTTGATGTTTATCCGGCGAGCGCCGACTATCCGCAGGGCTATGCGCTCAACATCGCGCACGGCCTTCTCAGAATGCGGTTCCGCGATTCATTCGAGGCGCCGGAGGTGATGGAGCCCGGAAAGGTTTATCGCGTGCAGATTGCGTCCTTCCCGATGAGCAACCGCTTCGCGGCCGGACACCGCATTCGTATCGAGATTGCGGGGAGCAATTTTCCCCATTTCGATATCAATCCCAACACCGATTGGCGGGTCGAAGGGCTGGATCCGATCGTTGCCGAAAACAGCATCCATGTGGGTGCCGATCGTGCCTCGCGGATTCTGTTGCCGGTCGTGTCCGCCGAGACGGACTGACGATGCGCAAGCCGCTCGCTCCGGCCGGCGTCGAGCCCGACAAGGATGTAAGTTTTCGGGCGCTGCGGGTCTTCGCAGAGATCATGCGCACGGGGTCGGCGACCGCAGCGGGCAAGCAATTGTCGCTGTCGCAGCCCGCGGTGAGCCGCCTGATCGCCCAGCTTGAGGCGCAGGTGGGGTTCGACCTTTTCTATCGCGATCGCGGCAAGCTGGTTCCGACCGCCGACGGCACCAAGCTGATCCAGGAGGTCGAGCTGAGCCTCGCCAGCCTCGACCGGTTCAACAGCCTGGTACGCGACATCGCGGGCTATTCGGCCGGGACGGTACGGATCGTCGCGCCGCCGAGCTTCGCCGAGGGCATCCTCCCCGACATCGTGTCGCGCTTTCGCGAGCGCTTCCCGGGGGTGGAATTCAGCATCGATTCACGCAGCGTCGAGACCGCCCGGTCGATGATCGCGATGCGCTATGTCGACTGCGGCTTCGTCAAGCTGCCGGCCGACGAAAGCGATCTCGCGATCGAACAGATCGTGTCGAGCGGTTCGGTTTGCGTGATGCACCGCGACCATCCGCTGGCGGAGCGAGAGACGATTACGCCCACCGACATCGGCCAGCATCCGCTGATCCTGCTCGGCGCGGGGCGCCATTGGCGCACCCAGGTCGACACCGCCTTCGCCGCTTTCGGCCTGCGCCCCGTGGTCGCGATCGAAACGCACACCCACGGCTCGGCCTGTGCGCTCGCCGCGCGCGGAAACGGTATGGCCATATTGAACGAGCTGCTTGTGAAGCCCTATCTTCACGCGCCGCTGGTAACGCGCCCCTTCGATCCGCCGATCACGCATGAATATGCCTTTGCCGTATCGAATGTCTCGCGTCCGACACGCCTGACGCAGGAGTTCAGAAAGGAAGTGCTGGCCTACTTCAGCGCCTGATCGCCCACGGCTTTCCTATCGTCGGGGCCGCAAACGCGCGCCCCTCCGACAACCTCGCCCCCACGCATCGGCACATGCGATCAGAAGCGATAGCCGAGCGTCCCCATCACATTGCGCGGGGCGCCGACGAAGCAGTCGCCACGCGCGAGGCAGGACGCGAAATATTTGTTGTTGAGCAGGTTCGTGGCGTTGATCGCAAAGCGCCAGTTGTTCCAGTTGACCTCGGCCAGCGCGTCGACCGTCGTGCGCGACGGCGTGACGATCGACCAGACGGGGCTCGTCGACACACTCTTGCCGCTGTAGACGACCCCGCCGCCCAAGCGGAACTGCGCTTCGCTCGAAAGATCGAAGGTCTTGGTCGTCCAGAACGACGCCGTGTGACGCGGCATATAGTCGAGGCTGGTGTTGGTTTCCGACTTGAGCTTTGAATAACCGTAATTGGCCAGCAGCTCGAAATTGCCGGGCAGCGTGTGGCTCGCCTCGATCTCGAAGCCCTTGGTGTTGAGCACGCCCGACTGCGTCGTACCGCCGGCGGCGAGATAGAGAACGCGGTTGCGCTCTCTGATCTTGAACGCTGTGGCGGTGACGAGCGTGTTAGGCGCCGGCTGCCACTTCACGCCAGCCTCGTACTGCGTACCCGTCTGCGGACGATAGGGATCACCAAAGGTGCCGTCTCCATTGTCGATGCGACCGGCAACCGGCAGGAAGCTTTCCGTATAGCTCAAGAAGGGCGAGAAACCCGCGCCGATCTCGCCGATGATGCCGGCGCGGAAGGTGGTGGCATTGTCCTTCTGACCCGACGAGCCGGTGACGCGGTCGCGGCGCGCGCCCAGAACGACCGAAACGCGGTCGAAAAAGCGGATCTGGTCCTGGAGATAGACACCCAGCTGCTTCTGGCTTTCCGTCGTGAAAGGCCCGCTGGGATCATAGGTCAGCAGTGCGTCATAATCGATGTCATAGAGGTCGACGATCTCGAAGCCGAAGATGCCGCGCTTCTGGACCTTGTTCCAGCTATAATCGATGCCGACCAGCAGCTTGTGCTCGATATTGGCGCCGGTGTTGAAATTGAGCTGAAGATTGTTGTCGGTCGAGAAGACGTTCATCCGCGCGTCGCTGGCATCGGCGTAGAGGCCGATGGTGCGACCGTCGGTGCCATAGACCGAGAACGGGTTCTGCGGGTTCGTGTAGCTGTCGGCGTAATGGGTTTTATATTCGAGGTCGCTGTCGATGTAGCGGGCCTTGAGGCTGAGCTTTACATTGTCAGAGAAGCGATGCGTGACCGATCCCCCACCCTGGAGCGAGCGGCCGGCATAGCGGTCCCATCCGGCCTTGCCGACGAAAGTGTAGCGACCAAGCTGCTCGCCGGCGACCGTGTTGGGCCGGAACGTGCCGATGATCGGCAGGAACTGTGAGGTCGAACCGGTATCGTCCTCCTGATAAAGGCCGGTCAGCACGACGTCGGTGTCCGGGGTGGGCTGCCAGCGGATCGAGGGCGCGAACATCACGCGGTCGTCGGGGACATGATCGACGTAGGTATCGGCATCGCGGGCGCGGCCGACGAACCGGACGGCGAGATTGTCGGCGAGCGCCAGGTTGACGTCGCCCAGCACTTCCTTGCGGTCATAGCTGCCATAGACGAGGTTGATTTCGCCGCGCGTGGTGAAATCGGGCGTCTTGCTGACAAGATTGACGAGGCCGCCGATCGAACCCTGGCCGAACAGCACCGAGGCCGGGCCGCGCACGATCTCGACGCGCGAGAAGTTGTACGGGTCGGAGGTGATCGAAGCGTAATAGCTGAAGATATCCCGCATGCCGTCGCGAAACTGCAGCGCATCGAGCCCGCGGACGTTGAAGCCGTCGACGCGGGTGTCGCGGCCATAGGGGTTGGCGAGGACGCCCGCGGCATATTTCACCGTGTCGCTGATGCTGATCGCGCCCTGCGCCTGATATTGCTCTGCGGTGATGACCTTGATCGGCTGCGGCAGCTCCATCAGCGCGGTATCGGTCTTGGTTCCGGTGTAGCCGGTAACGACAATCGTCTCCTCGCCGCTGCCTGCATCGGTTTCAGCAGTGGCGGCTTCGGTAGCCGCGTCACCGGCGGAGGCCCCCGCGCCCTCGCCCGCCCAGGCCGAATTGGCGACAAAAGCCAGCGCGGCGGCTCCGCAAAGCGCGATCGTTCGGACGGTCATGGCGTTCCCTTTTTGCGAGTCAATCTCAATTGGACGCGGCCGCTATAGCGAATACGTCGCAATAGCAAGCTATTAATAATCGTTTGCAATAGAGAGCGCTCGCGGCCACACAACGGACTTCGGGGCGCACTCTCCGCAGCCGCCAATGCCGCCCAGGCAAGTTCGAAAAAGAAAGGTCTCCATGAACAAGACTTTTGCGGCCCTGATGGCCTTCAGCTTCCTTGCGTCGCCTGCGACGGCACATGAGGTATGGATCGAACGCGAAGGCAATGCGCCCGCGCGCATCTATCT
This sequence comes from Sphingomonadales bacterium, assembly GCA_017309275.1. Taxonomy (GTDB): domain Bacteria; phylum Pseudomonadota; class Alphaproteobacteria; order Sphingomonadales; family Sphingomonadaceae; genus Sphingopyxis. Next base: position 130,214 of record JAFKLT010000031.1, read on the forward strand.
TGGCGAGCCGGCGGAGGCCGTTCCCGAAAGCGGCGACCCCGAATTTCCCAAGCTGAAGACGCCGACGCTGTTCGTCGAAAGCCGCGACCACCCTGCCCCGCTCGTACGCCGCGCCAATCATATCGAAGCGGCGGTAAGCGCAGCGGGCGATGTGCGGCTTGTCGACGACAATGTCTTCGAACCCTGGACGGGCGAAGACGGCAAGCTGCAGGGCGTCGTCTATCATGCGCGCGCCGGGCGATCCGAAACGCGCCACGCGCTCGACCTGGAAATCGTCCCGATTGCGGCGAACGGGAACCGCTTCGCTGTTCTGTGGCAGGGCAAACCACTGCCCGGCGCCAAGCTGACGGTGATCGACCCCGATCGCTGGACCAAAACCTATGTGGCCGACGACAAGGGCCTTGTCACCGCGCCCGAACGCGGCAAGGGCCGCTACCTGCTATCGACGAGCAACGAGGTCGCGGGCGAACGCCTGCTGGGCGGCAAGACCGTTGCGAGCACGGTACATGTTTCTACCTTGACCTTTGTCGCGCCCTGAGGTCGCCCCGGCCCCGCCGAGCGCGGGGCCAGCGGATGGTCGTTGGGGGGCCGGCGCGGGCCGCCACGCCGCCCCGAACGCCGCCGCCCCGAACATCGATCAGAGGCGCAGCGGACTCACCTCATGAATCCAGACATCGCGTCGTCGCTAGGTGCCGATCGATCGAATGGAGTTACTTCTTGATCGCCGGCACGCGCATCTCGATCATCGCGCGGCTCTTGCGTGAGATTCCCCACAGCACGCCGGGCTGGCTTTCGTCCCAATCGATCGCCTGCCCTTCGGCTTCCATCGGCACCGTGGCGATATGGTCGAGCGTCGCGCCGCCCTTGGGCAACCGCGTGACATAGAGTTCGGGAAGATCATGTCCCGATAGCCACAGATTACCGTCGGGCCCGAAGCCGCCGCCCGAAATGCTCATCGGCGCGATCCGTTCGAGTATCGTTGCGGGCAACGCCCAGCTTTCGGTGCGACGCCATTCGGGGTCGAACTTGACGAGTACCGTGTGACGATGGTCGCGCGGAGGCTCGCCGCCCTTCGCGTCATAATTGGCGAACATCGCCCACCAGTGCCCGTCGTGCCAGTCGACCCAGGTCAGCGAGCCGGTGCCCTGCCCTAGCGACACCGTCCGCTTGTGCGCCAGCGTGACGGGATCGAAGAATTCGACCGAGCTGGCATGCGGCACCGCCGGGAAGTTCGACGCGGCGCATACCAACTCGCCCTTGAGCAGCGCGCAGCTATTGATGTGCGGATAGCGGGCGGGATCGCCTTCCCACACGGTCACGCGCTCGCCGGTCTTGCGGTCGTAACGCGCGATCGTCCAGTTCGCGACGGCGTAGATGCCGGCGGGACCGGCCGCCACACCTTGCCGCGCTTCGGCGGCGGGGATGCGGCGGACGGTCTCTGCCGCCTCGCCCTGCGAAACGGCAGGGGCAGGCGTCGCGGCGGTCGATGCGAGCAGCAGGATCGCGGCGAGCATCAGAAGTTCGCCGCCACGCCGAACCAGAAAGTGCGGCCATATTCGGCTGATTCCTGAAGATAAGCCTGCCCCGGACCGACGAGTTCGCGGCGGCCCTTGTTGGTCAGATTTTGACCCTCGGCATAAAGCGTGAAGTTCGGCGTCAGGCGGAAGTTGATATTTGCGTCGAGCGTCCCGCGATCCTTCCAATATTGGTCGGCGTTCGGGATCGTGTCGTTGATCGTTTCGAGAAAGCCGCCGATATAATTGTACGAAAGGCGCGCCTCGAACTTGTCCTTCTGGTAATAGACCGACGCGTTCCACACCGTGTCGGGCTGCAGGAACAGGCCGGTCACGCGCGGCCCGACACTGGTCAGGAAGGTGAACTTCGTATCGAGGAAGGTCGCGTTCGTGCTGACGCCGAGCCCGTCGAACGGATCGGGCAGGAACGTCAGCGCCTGCTGCAGGTTGAGCTCCAGCCCCTTGATCGTTGCGGTTTCGGCGTTGCGCGGTTCGGCAACCAGCACATCCTCGACCCCGCGGCCGACATCGATCCGCTCGACATTGGACAGGGTGAATATCTCGTTCTTGATCTTCTTGTGGAATAGCGCCGCCGAGATGACGCCATCCTTGGGATAAAATTCGAACGACAGGTCGAAACCACGGCTTTCACGCGGCTTCAGCCCCGGATTGCCGCGCGACAGCGTCGGCTGGCTGCCATCGAAGCTGAGCGTTTCGGTCGCGGTGATCGAGCCATAGTCGGGACGGCCGATCGTGTTGGTATAGGCGCCGCGCACGACGAAACGGTCCGCGACGTCCCATCGGATGTGGAAGCTCGGCAACCAATTGTCATAGCTGCCGTCGGTCGTGATCCGGGTCAGCGTCGAGCCGACCGCGCGGAAGGCGTTCGACGAAACATCGGTGCGTTCATACCGCAGGCCGCCGAGCAAGGTGACGTTGCCGATACGCGTGCTGCCCTGAAGATAGGCGGCATAGACATCCTCGCTGACGTCGTAGTTGCCCGCAACCGACGCGACCGTCGCCGTGAAGTTGCCCTTGTTCGCTTCGTAGAAGGCGGGGAAAGCATCGGCGGCGATGCGGATCGGGATATAGAATTGATCGCGGATCGCCTTGGTCGGACCGTCGGTGACGACCTTGTCGAGCGTGTAGGTAAAACCGGTCGCAGCCCGATAGTCGGTGCGCGGGTTGCTGTTCTCGCGGTCGGTCAGACGAACGACGCCGCCCGTCTTGATCTTGAACCCGCCGTCATGGCTGTCGTCGCCGTACGTCAGGTTGAGACGGAACTGGCCGCTCTTCTCCAGCGATTTCTGAAGGTCGCTGCGCTGCTGCTGGAGATAGAAGTTGGTCGGGTCGACCGCCGCAGCGGCATTCGTCGGGGTGAACACCGGATAAAAATCCGAGGTATCGTAGTGAAAGGCATAGCGCGTGCCATCGGCATCGCGGGTGCGGAATTCGATGCTTTCATTGGGAACGCGCAGGCGACCGAGCGAGAAGACGGCGTCGCCATCGACCTTCAGCTTCTCACCGGCATCCCAGTCGAAGGCGGTACGGCCCAGCGCGACGAGGCGCTTCGTGATCGGCTGGTTGAGTTGAATGATGATACGGCCGCGCGCGAAATCGCCGCTGGTCGGGGTCTGGTTCGCGACGTTGCCGATCGGTTCGATACGATATTCGATGCGCTCTTCATCATCCTCGGTGCGCGCGATGACGCCCGACAATTCCCAGCGAAAGCGATCCGACGGGCGCCATTCGATCTTCACATTGCCGCCGGTGCGCTGCTTGGTGTTGTTGTACCAGAAGAGTCGATGCTGGGTCGGCACCTGAATGCCGTTGCCGTTCGCCGCGCCCGAGTTCACCGGCGCGCCGGCCGCCGTATATTCGCGCACCGACGGGCTCGCGACCTCGATCTGCGGGATGTCGTAATCGAGCTGTTCCTGGCTCGCACCGATCACCACGCCCCATTCGTCGTTCGCACCAAAGGTCGTGCCAGCTGCAAAAGCTATGCGGTACGACGGCTTGCTGTTCCGCACGTCGCCATTCTGCTCATAGATGCCGTAAGAAGCGACGCCGTTGAAGAAGGGTCGCTTCGCATCGAACGCGCTGCGCGTCGCGATGTTGATGATGCCGCCGATGGCATTGGCGTCATTCTCCGGCGTCACGGTCTTGATGACCTCGATCCGCGCCGCCATCACCGAGGGGATGATGTCGAGCGGCACGGTGCGGCCCGACGAATCGACGCCCGACACCAGCGCCCCGTCGACGGTCGTGCGGTTATAGGTCGACTGGAGCCCGCGCAGCACCGGGAAGCGGGGTTCGCCCTGGTCTTCCTGCACCGACAGGCCCGGAATGCGGCGGAGCGCCGCGGCGGTATTATGATCGGGCAGCTTGCCGATATCGTCCGAGGAGATCGCGTCCATCACGACGAACGCATCGCGCTTTTCGGCGGTCGCTTCATATTGCGCACGGCGCTGGCCGGTGACGACGATCGTGTCGCCGTCGGCTCCTGCCTCGGCCTCGGCCACAGGATCGACCGGCGGTTCCGACTGCGCCAGCGCGGGAGTCGCGAAGAGGACGGCCGAGCACAGCAGAGCGACCCGGAAATTCGGGAGAGACGATTTCATTGTGGTGATTCCCCAGACGGTGTTGTTGTCGGGGCGCGGATAGGATTGTGCGTGGTCAGGGAAGTGACGGGACCATTGCACCGTGATGAAGCTAATATATCATTTCGATGAATCTGCGGGTCGGGAACGCGTCGTGTCACTTGCCGATGACGGCTTCCGGACGCGCATTGCGGATAGCAGCCATCGGCCTCACGGCCGCAATTCTCCCTCTTCCCCGACCTTCGGACAACCAGGCGTCCAGGCTATGCTCGATGGGCTTTTGCACGTAGGTCTGGGTTAACTCCGTTCCAACATTTGCCTCTATAAGATCCCATCATGCGGTTAGCGACGATCACCAATTGGGCTTATGGCGCGACCGTCGTGCTCACGATCGTGTCGAGCACGACGATGATCTTCGCGTCGAACGCGCAGGATCGCGAACGCGCGGCGGTCGAGCAGCGCTATCTGCTCGATCAGGCGACCGCCGAACTCGGAACCGATATCTATGCGCTGAGCGATCGGGCGCGGCAGTTCGTCAATACCGGCGACCCCACCTATCTGGCCGCCTATCGCAGCGAGATAGCGGCGCTCAAATCGGTCGAGGACCGCATCCGACACGTCGGCGACGCCGGTGCAGCAGCGGGCGAGCTCGACGCGCTCAAAAAAGCCATCGCGCTGGCCGACACGCTCCACGACGAGCAGGAATCGGCGCTCAAGGCCCATGAAAGCGGACAGCCGGACGTCGCGCGCCAGATATTGTTCGGCGCCGAATATGAACGGCAACTCGACCGTTCGGAGCTTGAGGTCCAGCGCTTCCAGGACCGGCTCGACAGCCGCATCGAAGCGCAGGTTTCAGAGGCGACCGAGCTGTCCCAGCTTTGGAAGCGCATATCGGAGACGGTCCTCGTCCTGACCGCGCTTCTCGTCCTGTTTGTCCTCTATTTCATCTTCAAACAGCGCGTCCTTCACCCCGTCGTACGGCTGAGTGACGTCGTCAACCGGCTGGCAGTGCAGGATTATGCCGCCGAACCGCCCGAGTTCAGCCAGATCGACGAGATCGGCGACATGGCACAGGCGATCCGCATCTTCCGCGAGAATGGCCTTGAACGGCAACGGCTGGAAGCGGAGCGCGATGCCGACCGGACGATGCGCGACCTTCTGTCGCGAATGACGCAGCGGATGCAGGGATGCGATACGCTCCACGACCTGCAGGAAGTCATCCAGCGCTTCGTTCCAGAGATCGCACCGGGACTGCCGGGCCGGCTTTACCTGCTCGACAAGCGGCGCAACCTGGTGGTCGAGGCGGGTAGCTGGCTGGGGCCGGTCCGGTCGGCCGACCAGTTTTCGCCGATATCCTGTTGGGCACTGCGGCGCGGCCTCCGGCATCGCCCGGCCGGGGACAATGTCGATGTGCCGTGCGACCATATCCGATGGGATGCGGATCGCCCGGTCGACACCCTGTGCCTGCCACTCACGGCGCAGCGCGAGACGCTGGGCCTGCTCTATTTCGAAATGCCGGAAGGCGAAACGGCGCGCAGCGCGGCGCAGCTCATCTATTTCGATATGCTCGCCGAAAATATCGGGCTGGCGATCGCCAATCTCCAGCTTCGCGATACGCTGCGCGAAATGGCGATGGCGGATTCCTTGACCGGCCTCGCCAATCGCCGGCAGCTCGGCCATGTCCTCGAAACACAGATCGCGCAGGCGGAGCGCCTTGGCGAACCGCTCGGGTGCCTGATGCTCGATGTCGATCATTTCAAACGCTTCAACGACGTGCACGGCCACGAAGCGGGCGACGCCGTGCTGCGCGCGGTCGGACAGGTGCTCGCCAATGTGACGCGCGATGCGGGCCTGGCCTTTCGTTACGGCGGCGAGGAATTCCTGATCCTGCTCCCGACCTTGTCGGTCGAACAGGCCGAAGAGCGCGCGCAGGATATCAGGGGGCGCATTTCGGCGCTCGAACTCGGGCACGGCGGCAAGGATCTGGACCCCGTCACGGTCTCGGTCGGGATCGCAGTGGCACCGATCCACTGCGGGTTCGATCGGCTGGTGCGGACCGCCGATGCCGCCTTGCTGCGCGCCAAGACACTTGGGCGTGATCGCGTGGAAGTGGCTCAGCTACGCAAATCATCGTCGGAATAGCCGAAGATAAGGCCATCATTGCTTACGGTCGCTGACACGGCTTCCGCTTCCAGGACGGGAATAGGAAAAGCGGACAAGCCGGTCGATTTCTTGTGATTTTCTGAAAGAAGCCCTTATCACTCGGTGCAGGGGGAAATGGGGTGGACGCGGCAGCGGGGAAAATCTCGGCACCGACCGACTGTGCCTTGCAGGCGATCCTGTTCGGCGCATTTGCCGTGACGACGCTCCACGGCACCACGATCACGATTTCCAGTCGGCGCGCGCGACCGCCTTTGGCCATTCTGCGCCTTTCCCCCGATGAAGCGCCGGACCGCGACCAAGTAAGCTGCTCTGGCTCAGCCGCAATCGTCGGACTGCATCGCGTAATCGGGGAGAGTAAGCATGCCCTATCGTAATGCCTGGATCTGGTGCCTCGCGATCATCGCGATGACCGTCGTCGCCTTCTGGCCGGGCTATTTCTCGCAGCTCGGCGAAGCAAAGATCGCATGGCACATTCATGCGATCACCGCGACCGCATGGATCCTGCTGATCGCTGCGCAAAGCTGGTCTATCGACCGCGGCGGCCGCGCGCTGCACCGCAGCCTGGGGCTCGCGATCTTCGTGGTGGTGCCGTTGTTCCTGGTCGGCGGCGCCGGGGTCGAACATAGTATGGCGATCGCAACCGGATCGGGAAAAGACCCCTTCTACGATCTATGGGGCCCGTCGCTCGGCATCTATGACTTCGTCGCCTCCGTCGGGTTCGTCGCGCTCGCCGCGATGGCGCTGAAGGATCGCCGCAATGTCGCGCGCCACGCCGCCTGGCTGCTCGCGACGCCGCTGCTGTTGGTCGGCCCCGCTCTGGGCCGCATCTATAATGCGCATCTGCCCGGCCTCATCATCAACGGACCACAGGATTTTCCGCTGTTCCGTTGGAGCGTCCATCTGGGCGGGCTGACGGCGGTCGCGGTCGCGCTTTGGCTGTGGTCGCGCCATCGCCGTCACGGCCGACCTTGGCTGATAGTCGCAGGCATCAACCTGCTCGAATCGCTGCTCTTCGAAACCATCGGCTTCATGCCCGCATGGAAGACGGTCTTCGTCGCCTTCGGCACCGTCCCGATCGCCGTTCATTCGCTCGGCGCCATACTGCTCGCTGCCGCCGCGCTCTGGTGGGGCTGGCGCAGCGTCCCACCGCGCCGCACCGGTCCGGTGGAGGCAATGGCTTGAGCGACCGGCGAACGGCAAGGCGCGGCCGAGCGCGGCAACAGCCCCTGCCTTTCTGGTCGACACAATCCGAATTGGACAAATAGCGACGCTATTGGTATCGATGTCATGCGAAAGGAATTCCATGCTCGATCCCGATATCGCGGCCTTGGTGGGCCAGCCGCAGGAGATGCCTCCATTAAGTCCCGACATCATTCCGATGATGCGCGCCAATATGGCGATGATGGCGGCGGCGATGCCCGGCACGGATATCGACCATGTCGAGGATTTCGACGCCGATGGCGTTCCGGTTCGCCTGTATCGGCCCGCGTCGGACACGCCCCTGCCGCTCCTCGTCTTTCTGCACGGCGGCGGCTGGATGTTCGGCGATCTCGAAACGCATGATTCGATGACGCGCCATCTCGCGGCCGCGAGCGGCTGTGCGGTGCTCGGCGTCGGCTATCGCCTCGCGCCCGAACACAAGTTTCCGGCGGGCCTCGACGATGCGATGACGGCCCTTGACTGGGCCTGCGGTTCGGCCGCCGACCTTGGCTGCGACCCCGATCGTATCGCGCTCGGCGGCGAAAGCGCGGGGGGCAATCTCACCGCCGCGGCAACGCTACGCCTCCGTGACGAGGGCAAGGCGCAGCCGCTGTTCCAACTGCTCATCCACCCCGCAACCGACATGAGCTTTTCACTCCCATCTTTCACCGAGATCGCGGCCCCCGGCCTGTCGAAAACCTATCTCGACGCGTGCCGCGAATATTATCTCGGCGATGTCTCCGAAACGCATCCCCTTGCCTCGCCACTGCGCGCCGAAAGCCACGCCGGACTTGCGCCCGCGATCCTTCTCACCGCTTCCGAAGACCCCCTGCGCGATGATGGCGAATATTATGCCGCCGCACTCGTCCGCGCAGGGGTCGAAACGCTCGCGCGCCGGTTGCAGGGGTTGCCCCATGGCTTTCAGTTCCTGCCGATCACGATTCCTGCGGTCGCGGCGGCCAACGACTTGATCGGGGGACTGGTTCGCCGCTACTTCGCGGCTACATAGGGTCAGGATTTTTCGGGGGACACGCATCGATGGGCAGGATCGGCAAGGACGAGCGCCCGACCATGGAAATGGTCGCGACGCTGGCCGGTGTCTCAAAGATCACGGTGTCGCGCGCGCTGCGCGGCAGCAGCCTCGTCCGCCCGGAGGTCCGCGAGCGCATCGTCGAGGTGGCGAACAAGGTCGGATACCGGATGAACGTCGCGGCGCGCAGCCTCCGCACGCGCGAAACGCGGACGATCGCGGTCGTGATTGACCAGATCGACCCTGGCCGCCAGTCGCACACCGATCCGCTGATCCTGTCGATCATCGGCGGCCTGCTCGAAACGCTGACCCCCGCGGGCTATTCGACGCTGCTCACGACCAACGAGCATTTCCTGTCGTCCAGCGCGGTCGGCGCCGATGGCGCGGTCATGCTGGGCCAGGGCGAAGGCGCGCATCGGGTAACGCAGGTATCGGCGATCAATCTGCCGATGGTCGTCTGGGGCGAACCCGTCCCCGGCGTCAGCGTCAAGGTCGTCGGCAGCGACAACCGTATGGGCGGCAAGCTAGCCGCCGAACATCTGGTGAGCCGCGGAGCATCGCGCCTCCTGTTCCTCGGCGACATCCAGCATCCGGAAATTGCCGCCCGTCTCGAAGGATTTCGTGAGGCGCTGGCGTCGAGCGAAGCCCGGCTCATCGACGCCCTGCCCTGCGCCTTCACCGCCGACGGGGGCGCCGAGGCCGTGCGCGCCGCGCTCGACGCCGGCAGGACATTCGACGCCGTCTTTGCCGCAAGCGACTTCATCGCCGCCGGCGCCTGCGACGCGCTATCGGCGCGTGGCCTTTCCGTACCTGAAGACGTCGCGATCGTCGGCTTCGATGATGCGCCGATCGCAAGCGTCCATCGTCCGTCGATCAGCTCGATTCGACAGGATGGCGCCGAGGCCGGCCATGCGCTCGCCAATGCCGTCATGGCCCTGATCGAAGGCAAGTCATCCACTGCGGCGCACGCGCTCCCCGTCGAGCTCATCGCGCGCGAAACGAGCCGCTGACGCTTCAGCCGAGCTGTCTACGAAAAAAGTCGGCGATAATCGCATAGGTTTCGACCGATTCGGGCAGGTCGACGTCCATATGATGCGCGTGCCACAGGCCGTCGAACAGGACGAAGCGGGCGTCGACGCCGGCCGCGAGCAGTCGCCGATGCATCACCGACACGGCACTCGCCGCGAAATCGCGTGTCGCGGAGATCAGCAGGCTCGGCGGAAAATGCGCGAGCAATTCGGGATGCTCGGCGGCGAGCACGAGCGGGTCGGCAAGATCCGCACCCTGGAAATAGGGAAGCTCTTCGATCCTGGGTGCCGCTGCACCGCCCGCACGCGGGTCGAACAATTGCTGCGCCAGCGCTGCATCGCCCGCGAAGGGCACCGGCGCGCCGTGGAATATTCCGATCGCACCGGGCTTCGCCTGCCCGTCACGGAGAAGGCGCGCAACCGCCTGGGTCGTCAGAACCGCGCCCGCGGAGCAACCGTAAAGGCCGACCTTCGCCGGATCGGCCGTTTCGATCACGGCACGATAGACCGCAACGACGTCTTCGACCGCGGCGGGATAGACATGCTCGGGCGCAAGGCGATAATCGACCGCAAGAACGCGCATGCGCGCGACCGCAGTGATCGGCACCGCCTCGAGCAGCGCGCCGGGTCCCTCGCCCCACATGAAGGCCCCGCCGTGGAGGCATATCAGAACTGGCGCATCGGCCGCGCCGCCCGTTGGCGCCACGTCATACACCGTCACTCCCGCGACGGAGCGCTCGATAATCTCGACAGCATATTTCGCCCGTGCCTTGTCGAGCAGGCGCTGATTGTAATCGCGGAAGAAGGGCCGCGCGGCAGCGATATCCGACGGCGTGGCGGATTCTTGCAGGAACGCGCCGAACCGCGCCTTCGCTTCGTCGCTTACCCACGGCCCGAATTGGTCGGCGTCGCTCATCCCACTTACCTTCTGTTATCGATAGCAGCAGCTAATTCCAGCTATTGATAGCCTTTCCTGTATCTTGCGCAAGACCTATTGACATCGATATCATTTTGTCCCATCCGCATCATCGACCGGGCGAATCCGGCTATCCTTTGGGAGGGAAGTGATGATTTCGATGCGTTCCGCCTTTCTGCTTGCGCTCGCGAGCAGCGCGAGCTTGCTGCCCGCGGCCGCCTTTGCGCAGACCGAAACGCCGCCGACGGACGAAACCGGCGCCTCAGCCGACGAAGGCACTGGCCTCAACGACATTATCGTCACCGCGCGTCGCCGCGAAGAGAAGTTGCAGGACGTGCCGATCGCCGTCACCGCCTTCACCGACGAGGCGCTCGAACAGAGGGGCGTCACCGACCGCACCTCGCTCGCCGACAACACCCCTTCGTTGTTCACGATCAGCGGCGGCTACCCGCGCGAGTTTGCCTATTTCGCCCTGCGCGGTCAGGGGCCCGCGTTCGGATCGACGCCGGGCGTCGTCAACTATTTCGCCGAGGTCCCGAACAGCGTGAATGTCGACGGCCGCGTCGGCACCTATTTCGACCTCGCCAACATCCAGGTGCTGGCGGGGCCGCAGGGCACACTGTTCGGCAAGAACGCGACCGGCGGCAACATATTGTTCGAGCCGGTGAAGCCGAAGGACGCGTTCGAGGGCTATGTCCGCGTCCAGCTCGGCAATTATGACGACCGTCGGATCGAAGGCGCGCTCAACACGCCGATCGTTCCCGGCCGGGTGATGCTGCGCATCGCCGGCGAAGTCGGGCGCCGCGACGGCTATACCAAGGACGTCGGTCCCTTCTTTGCGGGCAAGGACTACGACAACCTTTCCTATGAGAGCTTCCGTTTCGGCCTGACCGTGCGGCCGAGCGACAATGTCGAGCTCTATACGATGCTGCGCTATTATCATTCGGACAACAATGGCGGCGGCACCGTGCTCGCGGCCTTCAACCCCGCGGCGGGCGCCGATCTGGGCCCGCCGTTCGGCTTTATCCCGGTGCTGGCCTTCTACCCCGGCGCCGCGACCGCGGTCGCGCAGCAGCAGGCGCGCGGGCCCCGCCGCGTCTCCTATGACCTCGACCAGTTTTCGGAGACGAAATATTGGCAGGTCATCAATCAGGCCTCGGTCCAGCTGACCGACACGATCAAGCTGCGCAACATCGTCAGCTATTCGGAGCTGCGCACGATCTACGGCTATGACTATGACGCGACGATCTATCCGCTCGCGGGCCAGCGCGGGCGCATCCCGACGATCGCGCCCAATTTCTTCACCGAAGAGCTGCAGCTCCAGGGCACCTTGTTCGACGATGCGGTCGATTTCTCGGTCGGCGGCTATCTCGATCGCCAGAGCTGGAGAGACCCCGCCGGTATCGAGCAATATACCTTCTTCCCCATCGGCACGCTGATCCCGCCGATCTCGGGCTACTTCACCAATCGCAACCGCAGCGAAGCCGTGTTCGGACAGGCGACGGTCGACCTCGGCAAGCTGTCGCCCGCGCTCACGGGCCTCAGCGTCACGGGCGGACTGCGCTATACCTGGGAGCATAGCTTCACCTCGCAGACCATCGGCGGCCCGCCCGCCGTGTCGGGTTCGGTCGACAGCGACTATCCCAGCTATACCGCGACGCTCGACTATGACGTGACGCCCGGCGTCCACGTCTATGTCACCGCGCGCGACGCCTATAAGTCGGGCGGCGTCAACGGCCCCGTTCCCGTCGGCTCGCAATATCGCATCTACGCGCCCGAACGCCTGTCCGACGTCGAGGTCGGGCTGAAGTCGCAATTCTCGATCGGCAATGTCGACGTCCGTGCGAACGTCGCCGCCTATCGCGGCATCTATGACGATATCCAGCGCACCACGGTCGAAGCGGTCCAGACGCCCAGCGGCCCGGTCCTGCTCAACGTCACCCGCAGCGCCGCCAAGGGCAAGATCGAGGGCGTCGAGCTGAACCTCGCGGTCGTCCCGGCGCGCGGGCTGACGCTGAACGGCAGCTACTCCTACATCGACGCGCGCTATACCAAGGTCGCCGATGCGAATGCGGGGGCGATCCTGAACGGCGCGCCCTTCCCCTATACGCCCAAGCATAAATTCTCGATCGGCGGCTCTTACGAAACCTCGCTCGGGTCGGCCGGCGACCTGATCATGGCGGTCAATTATGTGCGCCAGACCAAGGTCTCGACCGCGCAGACCAATTCGTCCTTCTACAATTTCCTGCCCGCCTATGGCCTGCTCAACGCCAGCATCGGGCTGAAGGACCTCGGCGGCCGCCCGATCGACGTGACGCTGTTCGCCAACAACATCACCAACGAGGCAAAGCCGGTCGGCGTGCTCGACCAATATGCCGGCAGCTCGGGAACGGTGGGACTGACCTATAACGAACCGCGCACATATGGCGTGCGGATCGGCTACCGGTTCGGGAACTGAGCGGATGACCTACACGCCCCCGCCCCAGCCGCCCATCGCGTCGACCGTCAGCGCAGAGGCGCGCGCGGTGATGACGCCGATCCTCGATCCCGCCAGCCAGCCGCCGATCACGGCCGAGATGCTGCTCGATCCCGACGCGCTGGCCTTCATCCGGTCTTCGTCCGCCGCGATGCTCAAGCCGCTCGCGGATGCCCGCGCCGCGCGCCATGGGGTCGAGGTCGAGGACGGCCTTCATGGCGGCGTTCCGGTCCGCATCGTCCGCAAGGCCGGCACGGCGGCATCCGAAGACCGTCTGCTGATCAACTTCCACGGCGGCGGCTTCGTCCTCGATTCCGGATCGCTCAACGAATCGATCCCGATCGCGGGACTGACCGGCATCCCCGTCGTGACGGTGGACTACCGCCTCGCGCCGGAGCATCCGTTCCCGGCCGCCGTCGATGATGCCCTCGCGGTGTATCGCGACGCGCTGACGCGCCATGCGCCGTCGGCGATCGGCATCTTCGGCACCTCGGCAGGCGCGATCCTGTCGTTGCAGCTTCTCGCCCGGCTAAAGGCGGAGGGCCTGCCCCTTCCCGCTGCGGCCGGCCTGCTTTCCGGCGCCGGCGACCTGGGCGTGGTCGGCGATTGCGAGGCGTTTTTGCCGTCGCTCAGCGCGGGGCGCCCGTCGACCGAGATGCTCGACAGCTATTGCACCGCGACACCGCGAAGCGATCCCCTGCTTTCGCCGATCCGCGGCGATCTGTCGGGCCTGCCGCCGGTGATGGTGATGGCCAGCACGCGCGACCAGTTGCTCAGCCACAGCCTGCTCGTCGACCGCGCGCTGCGCGCCGCCGGGGTCACGGTCGACCTGCGCGTCTATGAAGGGATGATGCATGCCTTCTGGGCGTGGATCGAGTGCCCCGAAACCGACGATGCGCTTGCAGCGCAGGCAGATTTCCTTCTCCGACACCTGCCCGGTTGATGCGCGCGGAGCCCAGCCCCGCCGACCTGTTCGGGCCGCTGCTTGCCAAGGTGCAGGAACGCGCCATCCTGCCCGACGGCAAGACGTTCGTCGATGCGGTGCCGCGGCGTCCCGTGGCCGAGATCATGCGCGATTTCGGGTGCCTGCCCGCCGGAGACGAGGCGCTGCGCTCTTTCATTGCGGCCAATTTCGACCTACCCGCCGCGTCAGAAGGCGCGCGGCCCGCGGTCCTGCCGCTGCGCGACCATATCCGCGCGCTGTGGAAAGACCTGGCCCGCGCGCCCGAACGGGCCGCCGGCGGGTCGGCCCTGCCCGTTCAGCATCGGCACGTCGTGCCCGGTGGACGCTTCCGCGAGATCTATTACTGGGACAGCTTCTTCACGATGCTCGGCCTCGTCCGCGATGGCGAGCTGGAACTGGCCAACGGCATCGTCGATGCGCTCACCGACCTGATCGAGGCCCACGGCCACATCCCCAACGGATCGCGCACTTACTATCTCGGCCGATCGCAACCGCCGCTGTTTCACATGATGGTCGAGCTGCTCGGCGACGACAGGTCAAAGGTCGCGGCGCGCCGACTATCGGCGATGAAGCGCGAACATGCCTGGTGGATGGAGGGCGCCGAAACCCTCGCGCCCGGCGCCCGGCACGCGCGCGTCGCCCGGCTTGCCGATGGGCATCTTCTCAATCGCTATTGGGATGCCCGGAACACGCCGCGCGACGAAAGCTGGCGGGAGGATGTCGCGACGGCGGCGGAGAGCGGCCGGCCGGTCGGCGACGTCTATCGCGATCTTCGCGCGGGCGCCGAAAGCGGATGGGATTTCTCGTCGCGCTGGCTGGATGGCGATGCCCTGTCGTCGATCCGAACCACGGCGATCGCGCCGGTCGACCTGAACGCCTTTCTGTTCGGCCTGGAAATGGCAATCGCCGCGAGCGGCGATGCGGAGGCCGGACGCTACGCCCAAATGGCCGACGCGCGGCGAGAGGCGATGAACCGCCATCTGTGGAATGCCGCGGACGGATATTTCGCCGACTATGACATCGACGGAGGCGCGATCCGGTCGCCGCTCACCGCCGCTTCTCTGGCGCCGCTCCTCGTCGGCGCGGCGACGCAGGCACAGGCCGATGCGACGGCTGAGGCGGTCGAAAAGAGGCTGCTTGCGCCGGGCGGACTGAACACGACGCTCGCGCGGTCCGGCCAGCAATGGGACCGCCCGAACGGATGGGCGCCGCTGCAATGGATCGCGGTCGCGGGTCTCCAACGCTATGGTCATGACCGGGTCGCCCGCGAGATCGCGCACCGCTGGGTAAGGACGGTCGGCACGACCTTTGCCCGCACGGGCCTGCTGTTCGAGAAATATGACGTCGAACAGGCAGACATCGGAAGCGGCGGCGAATATCAGACGCAGACCGGCTTCGGCTGGACAAATGGCGTCACAGCCGATTTTATCGACAGCTACGACCTGTCGCTACCGACGGAATAACCGCGGCGCGCCGCGAAAGGAGAGACGATGCTGCCCGGTTTGATGCAGGACGCGCCGCTTCAGATCAGCGCTATCCTGACCCATGCCGCCCGCGCACATGGCGAGCGCGAGATCGTCTCGAAACTCGTCGATGAGCCGCTGTGGCGTTATGACTGGGCGGGTTGCGAGCGACGCTCGCGGCAGGCGGCACAGATGCTCGGCAGGCTCGGCATCGACAGCGGCGATCGCGTCTCGTCGCTCGCCTGGAACACCCACCGGCATCTCGAACTCTTCTATGCCGTTCCGGGCATCGGCGCGGTCCTGCACACCGCCAACCCCCGGCTTAGCGATGACCAGATCGCCTTCACGATCAACCATGCGGGCAGCCGCGTCCTCTTCTTCGACGCGAACCTCGCCGATCTCGTCGAACGGCTGAAACCGATGCTGCCCGCGATCGAGCGCTATGTGCTGCTCGGTGCACCCTATGAAGAGCTGATCGCGGTCGAGGACGGCGCTTATGATTGGCCGCGCTTCGACGAAAAGGCCGCCGCCTTCCTTTGTTATACGTCGGGCACGACCGGCGATCCGAAGGGTGTGCTGTACAGCCACCGCTCGATCGTGCTGCACGGCATGGCCGCGGGCCTCAACAGCGCCTTCGGCTTCAGTGCCTTCGATACCATCATGCCCTGCTCGTCGATGTATCATGCGACCGCCTGGGGCCTGCCCTTCACGGCAGCGATCAACGGCTGCAAGCTCGTGCTGCCGTGCGACAGGATGGACGGCGCCAGCCTTTCGGATCTGATCCTGGGCGAAGGCGTCACCTTCTCGGGCGGCGTGCCGACGATCTGGACGATGTATCTGACCCATCTGGAAAACAGCGGCCAGGGCGTCGGCGATCTCAAACGCCTCGTCATCGGCGGCTCGGCGGTCCCGCGTGCGATGGCCGAGACGTTCCGCGAACGCTACGGCGTCACCGTGCTGCAGATCTGGGGCATGACCGAAACCAATCCGCTCGGCGTGATCGCGACCCCGACCCCGCTGCTGATGGCCGAGGGCGCGGATTTCGCAACCGAGACGATTCTGACGCGACAGGGCCGGATGCAGTTCGGGATAGAATTGCGGATCGTCGACGACCTGGGCACGCCGCTGGCATGGGATGGAGAGCAGGCGGGCAAGCTGCAGGTGCGCGGACCATGGGTGGTCGATCGCTATTACCCCGACCTGGCCGCCGCCGATGCCGACGGCTGGTTCGACACCGGCGACATCGGGACGATCGACCGCTTCGGCTTCCTGCGCCTGACCGATCGCGCCAAGGATGTGATCAAGTCGGGCGGCGAATGGATCAGTTCGATCGACCTCGAAAACGCCGCAGTCGGCTGTCCCGGCGTCCGCATCGCGGCGGTGATCGGCGTCCACCATCCGAAATGGGAAGAACGGCCGCTGCTGGTCATCGAGGCGCATGAGGGGGAGACGCTATGCGCCGAACAGATCCGCGCGCATCTTGAAACCCGTGTCGTGCGCTGGTGGATGCCCGACGATATCCTGTTCGATGCGGTACCGCTCACCGCGACGGGCAAGATCGACAAGAAAACGCTGCGCGACCGCTATCGCGACCATCTGGCGAACCGCTGAGCCGCCGGATCATTTTCCGGCGGCGTCGAGCTTTTCTTTCAGGAAGCGCGCGACGATCTCGTTCGCCTGATCGCTTTCGGGAATGGCCATATAGGCCCAGAAGGCATGCGGCAGACCGTCGAACACCACGAGCCGCGCATCGGCCCCCTTCTCGTGCAGCGCCCGCGCAAAGATCGACGTCGGGCTGAGCAGGAAATCGCGCGAACTGGTCATCAGCAAGGTCGGCGGAAACCGCGACACGTCGCCACGGATCGGCGATAGAATCGGGTCGATCATCGGCGTGGCGCCGGCATAGGCGGCAACCCAGTCGAAGCCCGGCCCAGGCATCCAGCTCTCGGAATCGCCGCGCACCGACAGATCGGCGCTACCCGACAGAAACCCCA
The DNA here is from genome assembly GCA_017309275.1 of Sphingomonadales bacterium. Taxonomy (GTDB): domain Bacteria; phylum Pseudomonadota; class Alphaproteobacteria; order Sphingomonadales; family Sphingomonadaceae; genus Sphingopyxis. Next base: position 147,562 of record JAFKLT010000031.1, read on the forward strand.
GCGCCGCCGGCATCGGGCGGCCCAGGCCCTGAAGCTTCGCCACCAACTGCCCCGACAGGCACGCGCCGGCCGAGGTGCCGAACACCGCGATCCGGTTCGCCTTCCGATCCTTTTCGAGCGCCTGGTAGACGGCGAGCGCGTCATCGAGCGCGGCGGGATAGGGATGCTCGGGCGCCAGGCGATACAGGACCGCGACGACGGGCAAGCCGGTGCGCGCGGCGATCGGGATCGTCTCGGTCAGCGAGCCCGAATCGATCGCAAAGCCGCCGCCGTGAAGGTTGAGCAGCACCGGCCCCTTGCCCAACGCATTCACGCCTTTGGGATAGACGATCCGCACCGGCACCCCGGCGATCGTCGACGCCTCGACGCGCACGTCATATCGCTTCTGAAGCTCCGTCCCCATCGCGCCCTGCATCGCGTCGATAAACTTGCGGATATCGGCGATCGGCGGCAGCGGGTCGGGCATCGCCTGCGCGGCGGCGGCGGCGGTCGCCGCCTTGCCTTCGGGGCTCACCGTGTCGGGCAGCGGCCAATTCTGCATGTTCAGGGTCGGCGCCGCGGTCTGCGCAAAGGCGGATGCGGAACAGGCGCCCGCCAGCAGCGCGGCCAGAAACATGGTCTTGTAACGTGTCATGATTCGACTCCCGATGCGGACAATCCGTCCGTGTTGATCTCCGTCTTCCGGTCCGTGCGCGGCCACGCGCACAGCGCGCCCAGCAGCGCGAGCACCGCCATGGCGAGATAGGCGACCGCCAGGCCATAGGACCAAAGCAGCCCCGATCCCGCCGTCGCGACCGCAAGCACCAGCCCCAGCAGCACGGCGTTCATTCCCTGCGCCGTCGCGCTGAGATGCGTCGGAACGCGCTGCGCGATGACCAGCATGATGCCCAGGATCGTTCCCGTCGCGGTGATGCCGTTCAGCAACTGTCCGGCGACGAGGACCGGCAGCGCCGGACTGGTCGCCATGATCGTCCAGCGCAAAGCTGCGGCGAACGCCCCCGCGCCGATCAGCAGCCGCGGATCGCGGTTACCGAGCAGCTTCGCGCCGAACCAGAACGCCCCGATCTCCGCCGCGACGGCCAGCGCCTGCAGCAAGCCGATCGTCGTCGTCGATATCCCCTGCGCTTCCCACTGGATCGCGCCGAAGCTGGTCAGCACGCCGTGGCTACCCATGATCAGCGAGGCGGCGACCATCGCGAGGACCAAGCCCCGGTCGCCGACCAGGTCGCGCCATCGGCCGCCGGTCACTTCGCCGGCGGTGGAAAGGCTGCGGTCAGAGGGGAGCAGGAAGGCAACGATTGCGGGGGCGATCAGCAGCACCGCGATCATCAGCGGCAGCATCTTGATCCCGGCGACCCCGATCGCCCAGCCCGCCGCGGCATTCGACGCGACGACCGCGATCGAGCCCCAGACGCGCAAGCGCCCGAAATCGAGCGAGCGGCTGCGCACCGCCATCACCGCATAGGCATCGGTCAGCACCGGGATCTGGTCCCAGACGATCGAAAAGAAGATGACGATGACGATGCGGCCGGCGTGGTCCGGCTCGCCAAGCAGCAACAGCACGATGGCGGCGGAGGCGAGCGAGGTATAGGCGATCGCGTTGCGAACCCATCCGCGCCGCCCCACGAAGGCAGAGAAAGGCGCGACGGTCAGCAACCGCAGGACCATCGGGATCGCCAGCAGCACCCCGATCTCCTCGGCCGATGCCCCCGTCGTTTTCAGCCACAGCGGCAGGAAGGCGAAGAATCCGTAGTGGATATACAGCGCCAGATAGAGACCGGAAACCCCGGCCCCCAGTCCTCCGAACCCGCCGCCGACGTTCGGCGGCCGCACCTCCGGCGATGCGCAGTCAGGCTTCGAATCCATTTTCCTCTCCCTAGAGGATGGCGCTTACCCTCAATTGTTATCGATGTCATTTAGAATTTGAAGGCGCATGCCGATTGGCCGCCGAGGGCGGGACAGGCGGTCCGATTCATCCGATTCAAGGGAGGGGCGACCGAGCGACGGCCGCCCCTCCTTCGGATCAATCGTCAGATCATTTGGTCGTATAGCCGCCGTTGACGAGGATCGTCTGGCCGGTCATCCACCAGCCCTCCGACACCAGCATGCGGATCCACGGCACGATGTCCGCGATGTCGGTAAGACCGGTCTTCGTGAACGCCGACAGCGCGGCGGCGGACTTGTGATACGCCTGCGCATCGGCCGCCTCGGCGGGGTAGAAGAAGGGCGTGTCCATCGGACCCGGACCGATCGCGGTCACCGAAATCCCCCGCTCGCCGAACTCCTTCGACGCGGCGCGGGTGAAATGCTCGACCGGTGCCTTGGTCCCCGCATAAGCGGCATAAAAGGGCGTATAGGCGCCGAGCAGCGACGTGACGAGCGTGCATATCTTGCCATTGTCGTTCAGGTGCTTGCCCGCCTCCTTGATAAAGAAGAACGCCGACTTCGAATTGACCGCGGTCATCTCGTCATATTCGGCTTCGCTGATCTCGGTGAAGGGCTTCTTCAGGACCTTGCCCACCGTGTTGATCGCGATGTCGGGCCGGCCGATCGCCGCGATCGTGTCGGCGAAGAGCTTTTCCATCGCCGCGGCGGACGTGAGGTCCGCCTGGAACGCGACCGCCTCCGCCCCGGCCGCGCGGATCGCGGCGAGCGTTTCCTCGGTCTCCTTGGCCGAGGCCGCGGTGTTGTAATGGACCGCGATCGCCCTTGCCCCGGCGGCAGCAAGATCGCGCGCGACGAGGCCGCCCAGATTCTTGCCGCCACCGGCGATCAGTACAGTCTTACCCTTGATGCTATGATCCGTCATGGCTGGTCTCCTTGATTGACGGCGGGGGGGACGCCTCCATGGTTGCGGAGGCGCTGTCGTCCCTGCGAATACGGCCCTCCCCGCTTGCGCGCTTTCAAATTCTGGCGCATTTTTGACCCCGGTGCCGTTAGCGACCGCGTCGACGAGGAGGCCGATTGAAAGAAGCACAGCTCGCGATCTGGGATGGCAGAAGGCCCCTGTCGAACCGCAAGGTCCTGACCCGCCGCGACGTCCGGATCGGCCAGGTCGCGATAACCGTGGCCGCGGAAAGCCTCCTGAAACCCACCGACTGGACGTTGAACGAGCGCCATAATTCCATCGTGATCCATCTGGGCGGGCATCTCGACCGGATGGAGTATGCGTTTTCGCGCGGCCCCTCGGGCTCGGCGATTCCGTCGCCCGGCGACATCTGGATGATTTCGGCGGACAGCCGCTATGCCGCGCTGGCGCAGGGCACCGAGGCGCGGTTCGTCGAGCTGGGGGTCCCGACCGCGCTGCTGGCCGACATCGCGATGCCCTCGCGCGCCCGGCACCGCGACGATTTCCTCGCCAAAGCCGCCGCGCGCCTTGCGGCGCTGCTGAGCGACCCCGGCAACGACCTGTCGCAAATGGCCGCCCGCGCGCTCGTCGACGCGCTGCACCAGCATCTGCTCGACCGCTACGGACCCGGCCGCCGAGCGCCGGTGTCGCAGGGCCTGTCGTCGCTGGGACGCGTGACGCTGGTCGATGCGATCCAGGACCGGCTCGATTCGCAGCACAGCCTGTCGGGGCTCGCCGCGCTCGTCGACATGGACGTCCGCCGCTTCACCGATGCCTTTCGCCAGGCCTTCGGCCTCACCCCCTGGCAATATATCCTGCGCGCCCGGCTGGAGGAGGCGGCGCGGCGGCTGCGCCACACAAGGGACAGCGTGACCGAGATCGCGCTATCGGTCGGCTTTGCCAGCCCCAGCCACCTGACCGCGGCCTTCAGCCGGCAGTTCGGCCTCCCCCCGTCCCGCTATCGCGCCGAAGTGCAGGAATAGCGACGGCGCCCGGGCCTCATTCGCCCAGCGACAGCGCCAGGTCGACCAGGTCGCGCTCGCCCGGCTTCAACCGACGCCGCAACAACCGCTCGATCTCGTCCACCGCCTGCCGCGTCACCTGCGGCGGCGTGGCTTTCAGCACGGTCCCGACGCCGACGGCGCGGCGGGGGTCGATCGCCTCCATCCCCGCCGGCCAGCGATCGGCGTCCTTCTTCAGCTTGGTGAGAAGGACCGAATTCTCCATCTCGGTCACCATGCGCATGTTCGATCCGGCCAGCGCGGGCTTCAGGTCGGCGGTGACCCCGCTTTCGATCCAGTGGTTCACCGCGTCGGCGAAATCCATGCCGCCATGATCGACATTCAGCGGGATGGCGAACACGACGCTCGGCTTCGGCCCGCCGGTCCGTACCTCCAGCGCGAATTCGATCGACCCCGCGTCGCGCGGCCGCAGAATGACCGAGATGCTGTCCAGGTCCCGGGCAAAGCCGGGGTCGGCGAACGCCTCCTTCAACACCTCGCCGCGATTATAGTCGAACCGGTTTCGGAGCGTGTCCTTCATCGCCTCTTCCAGGCGGCCCGCATCCGATCGCATCCGCGCGATCTTCGCATCCAGCGCGCGGATGTCCGCTGCCCCCTTCAACGTCTTTCGCCTTTCGACCGCCTTTTCGACCTCGCCTCTCAGCGTCAGCAGCTTGCGGCGATCGGGGCCATAGCGTTCGACGAATTCGGCCAAAATCTTGTCGATGCGCTCCGGGTTCAACCGGCGTTCCCAATGGGCGAGCAATCGCCGCGACAGTTCGGTGGCGCGCTCCGCCGCCGCGCGCTCGGCGGCATATCTGTTTTTGATCCGGGCCTCGGCGGCGGGGGAAAGGCCGTTCTGCCGACGGCGCAGCGCCGCGATCTCGCTGGCTTCGGCGGTATCGATCGCGCGCCGGTGCAGGTCGAGTTCCTGCTCGGTACGGCCCAGGAAATGCGCCGTGTCCTTCGTCGGCCGCTGCATGCGCTGCCGGCCCGCGCCGCGGCTTTCGGGGGCCAGCCGCTCGCCGCGTTCAAACAGGGTACGGATTTCGTCGCGAATCTGCATGCGGGTCCGCGACGGCGCCTGCGATGATCGTGCACGCCGCCCGATCTCGGCGATGACCGCGGCAAGCCGGCGCGCCGCGTCGCGCGTCTCGCCCGCTCCCGCCTCGACCAGGTTCACGAACGCCCTGTCGAAACCCGACTTGGCCTCGGGGTTCAGAAGGCGCGATCCCTTGCTGACCGCGAACCCCATCTGCCTGCGTTTCCATTTCATGGCCGCCCCCCTGCCTCCAGCGCGGCGGTGCCCAGCGCGCCAAAGATTTCGAGCACCATGACCGCGTCGAAAACGCGCGAGGCCATGCCGTCGGTGACCAGGTCGGCCGCGATTTCGAACCCGGCCTCGATGACGAGCAGCACCAGTTCCGCCACGGCGGGCTCGGTCCACACCGCGTCGCTGATCTCATCGATCACCAGCTTGTTGAACGCGCGCGCATCGATCCAGTTCGCGACCTCTTCGCTCGTCCGCTCGGCGACGATCATCGCGTCGATGATTCCGGCAAGCAACGCCGACCCGCCCCCGGTAAAGGGCACCCCGATCAGGCCGATCGCGCTTACCGCGAGCGCGATCTTCTCGCGCATCTCGGCTTTCGCCTTTTCCGTTTCGGCCAGCGCGAGCAGCATTTCCTGCCGCGCGCGCCAGGTGAGCGTCCCCGGCGTGGCAACCGCCAGCAACAGCTGGCGGTCCTCGGCGCCTGCAAAGACGGGCGCCAGATGCGCGGTCGGCGCATCGCCCAGATTGCCGCCCGGCGCCTGCCCCTGATCGTCGGCGACGGTCGCCGCCAGGCTTTTGATCCGTTCGTGGAACGGCGATTGGAGCCAGGGCGAGGCAAGGATTTCGGGCGGCTTGTCGCCCTGCATACCGCCCTTTGCCGCATGGCGCCGGTCCGAATAGCGGTCGGCGATCGCCCGCGTCGCGGCGCGCGTGCCGGGCTCCGGCCCGCCGGTCACCGCCAGCCGCGTATCGGTCGCGAACAGGCGCCCGCGCGCCAGGTTCGCGATCATCGGATCGATCGCCTGATGCGCGTCGATCAGCGCCTGGATCAATATCGTCTGAACGCGCGCCGGGTCGAACTGCGTATCGGTGGCCTTGTCGCCGACGACCTTGCGATAGCAGGTAAAGATCGCGAAATGCTCGCGGCCCTTGGTTTTCAAAAGATCGCGCAGCTTTTCGCGAGGCACCGCCCCCGGCCCGCTGCCCGCCGCGCCGCCGCGCTCGCGCTTGATGCGGACGGCCTGCACATAATCATAATAGAACACGCCCGCTTCGTGGAGCATCGGCAATATCGGATGGACTTCCTCGCGCGTCTTGCCGCCGGGGCGGACGACCTCGACCTGCACGGCATCCTTGCGCGATGCGATCGTCAATCCCTCGGCGCTCCGCGCCTTGTCGATGGGGACCGGCGCGTCTCCTTTCGTCGTGCGGATGTCGTAAGCCGACCACAGATCGGCGATCCGGCCCTTCTGCATTCGCAGGTCGGCATCGATCGCCGCCATCAGCCGGTCCTCGTACCAGCGCTGCGCCTCCTCTTCGGCCACCAGAATGTCGTCGATCGCCGCGACCATGCGCTGGCGAAACCGAAGCGCGCGATCCTGCGCGGTCGCCAGATCGGGGTGCGAGGCCAGCCCCGGATTGCTGCGCAGGATGTGCGCCTCCGCCGCCTCGAAATCGCGCAGCGGCCCGTCGTCGACGCCATAGGCGCCGCCCATGCGCTGCTCGGCGTTTCGCCGCGCTTCGCTATCCGCCGTGAAGGCGGCGACGGCGGCGGCGACCGCTTCGTGCGCCAGCATCACGCCGTCCATTCCCGACACCAGATAAATGCCCAATATGGCGTCGAACAACGCATCGCCGTCGTCGGGCAGAATCAGCGTTTCTCCGCCCGGCAGGTCGAAACGGTATTGGCCGTCCCAGGCCGTCGACGAAGGTGCCGCCGGCGGCTGCACCTCCGTCGCCAGGGCGAACCCCGCATCCAGGGCCGCGACGCCGCCGGAAGGAGCGAAGTCCATGTGCGTCCGCCCTCAGTTCTTCTCGGGCGTGACGGTTTCGACGCGCACGGTCGCGGCGGTCGGCTTGGGATCGTCCAGCATTCCCTTGTCGAGCCGCTGCTTCAACCGGGCCAGTTCCTGCTCCTGCTGCTGCGCGACGAACTCCAGACGCGCCAGCTCGGCCTCGCGGCTCTTGGTCAGATAGGGCTCCAGCGCATCGCAGCCTTCGACGCGCGTCTGCATCGTCATTCCGGGGACCGGCAACAGCACGTCATTTTCAAGGACGGCATCGATCTTCCAGTCGCCAAGGCGCTTGGCGAGCCATTCGGACGCCTCGATCGCGTCCAGCGCCTGCACCTCGATCGCCATGTCGTCGCCGACGAAACCCAGCACGTTCGGCAGGACGAACCGGTCGATATTACCGAACGCCTTGATATAGCGCACGCGATCCTCGGGGTTGAGCATGCTCCAGATCAGCGCGCGATAGGCGGACCGGTTGATCAGCAGATAGCCGGCCAAAGCCTCGATATTCACCGATATGACGGCCAGCGCTTCGGGCGAATAGGCCTCGTCGTCCGACCTTCGTTCGCGCTTCTTTTCCTCCGGCGCGGCCTCCGCCGCATTCTCGGGGGGCGTCGGCGGCTTCTTCTTTTCGTCCTCGACCTTTTGCCACTCGCCATAGATGGCAAGCGCGCGCGTCGTCGTGGTCTGAAGCCCCATGTCGTCAAATCCGACGAAGGGCAGCAGGAACGGCAGGTTCAGCCCGAAATCGACGATCGATTCCATCGTATGGCGCACGATCGCGAGCCCCAGCGAACCGAATGCAAAGGCGGGATTGATCATGCTGGCGATGCTGGGCGTCAGCCGATCGCGCAACGTCTGCAGCGACCGGATATCGGGCTGCGCACTGAAACCCAGGCAACCGCTCCAAAAGCCCGACATCGCATCCTCGAGCACGATCTTGCGAAACAGGAAGGCCTGAAAATCCAGGCGGCGGTTGAACTTGTCCTCGTCGGACCGCGCGACATAGGGCGGCGGATCGGCCGGTATGCCCAGCACGCGCGCCAGCGGCTGCCCCGACGCCCCACGCAGGCGGTCGATCGCGGTCTTCAGCGCCACCAGCGCGGCGTCGAGATCGGCCTGATAGGGGTTCCCCGCCGCCGCCGCACCCGGAGTCACAGGCGGCGGTGCCGGGGGCGAGCAATCGCACGCACTGTCGCAGGAAAACTGACAGATGCGCTCCCACGCCAGATATTGGCGCGCCGCGTCGAACCCCGACTGGAGCCGTGGCGGGACGGCATCGAACAACAACCCCTCCAGCCCGAGCAGCGCCGCCGCGCGCGACGACGTCGACGGATTGTCCAGCGCCTTCAGAAAATCGACGCAGGGCACCAGCAGGCAAAGCTTCGCGCGCGCGAAATCATATTCGGTCTTCACCGAATAGCGGTGCAGCACCTCGAAACAGTCGAAATGCAGCACGCGGCCGACGTTGGGGTTCTGGAACTTGCGCGTGATGCGTTCCTCGGTCCCGAACTCGCGCGCTTCGGTCACCTTCGTCTGTACCGACGATTTGACGCTCGACGCGACCTTGGCCACGCCCTCGGAAATATTCTGCAGCGTGTTCGTCTGCGACGTCTGGTTGCGGTTGTCGATGCCGAAATTGGCCCCGACATTCAGGCCGATCTGCGGAACCTGAAACCCCGCCTGCACCCCCAATTGCCAGCCGTTGCTGTTGCTTGCGCTATCGACGATCTCGCTCGTCGCCTTGCGCGAAAAGCTCTGCTCGGCGCTCGCCTCGCTCTCGCGCGATGCCGAACTCTCGCTGCTCTGCTTTCGCCGGTCCCAGCTAAAGACCTCGACCGTCATCTGCTCCTGCGGCGCCAGCGAAAAGGTGTTGAGCATGCTGCCCCGCTCATACCCCTGCGAGGTCCAGCGCTGCACGATCGGGGCATAGAGGATGAAAGCGGGGTTCAGGAAATCAAAGGAAGGCGGACGCGTGTCGGCCGGGCGCACCGTTGCCGTGGTTCCGACCGGCGGCATGCGCGTCCGGATAGGCTCGGCGACGGGCTCCGCCGACGCGCCGGTCTCGATCAGCAGTTCGCGCGTCGTCGTTCCGATCTTCAGCGGCACCGTCACGAAGCCATCGCGCGCCAGCTTTTCGCCCATCGCCGCCGTCACGGCCAGATCGACCGCCCCCGTGCGCGGCAGCACCAGCTTTTCGCCCTTTATCAGCCCGTCGAAGCTTCGCTGGTCCAGCGTGACGCGCTCGGGGACGTCGCAGCCCGATGTTGCTAGCGGTATCAGCTTCACGTCGGTTGGCACATTGTCGACCGGGATGCTGGCAAGGACGACCTGTCCTTCGCGCAGCGCCTGTTTCACCGCGTCGAGCTCGCTGATGTCATAGCTTTTGCCGCCATCCTCGATCTTGCCCGCGACCAGTGCGGCGGCGACATCCTTGACCAGGATTTCCTTCGCCATCGGCGGCGCCGCCACGGTGACGTTCGACCAGCCCTGCTCAAGCGGCGCGACATCCTTTCGCACGGCCGCCAATATTCCGTTGGCGGCCGACCCGAACCGCTTCTTCACATCCGCGACAAAGACCGGATTCGCGACCTCCATCGGGATACCCACCGGTCGCATCCGGCCGTCGGTGACCATCTGGATCGGCATGAACTGATGGAAATGATAGATTTCCTCGGGCGTTCCGGTCGGCAGCTTTTCGTTGCACTTGGGCGCGCCTTCGAGCGGTGAACTGGCCATGATGATCCCCTTGCGGTGCTGTGCGCGGATTGCGCGTCTGCAGGGGAGCTTATGCGAACCGGCCGCCCCGATCTTGGGGACAGGCTATGGGTTTTGAGCTATTCGGCCGCGACGGCGAAGCGCCGGTCCGCGCGCCGCTGCGACGGGGTCATGTCGAACCGGCGCCGGAATAGCTGGTTGAACCAGGAAATATCGCCAAAGCCAGCGAGCAGCGCCAGCGACGCGATATTGTGCCGGTCGAAGGACGGATCGCACAGCAGGCGGTCGACATGCGCCAGCCGCTCGTCCTGGACGAACTCGGTAAAGCTCGTTCCCTGATCATAGAATAGCGCGCGGACATAGGCGGGGCTGACCCCCTGCCGCTTCGCCACCTGGTCGATCGACAGGTCGGATTCGCCCAGGTGGCGGCGAATATCGGCGTGCACCATCTCGCGGCGCGCGGCGCGTCCTCCGCGTCGGCGTGCCTGTTCGCCGCCGTCGCCGCGCGCGCCGAGCATCAGCGCGGCCAGATCGACGATATGGCTGGAAAAGACCGCCTGCTCGGCGGCCGTGAACGCGGTCGCGTCGGCCAGCAGGTGCAGGGCATAGCTGCGCAGCATCCGTGCCGCGGGGCTTTGCAGCGACAGGGGCATCGACAGCCGATCGCTGTTCCCGATCCGGTCGAGCACCGGCTCGCGCGGGACTGCGATGCTCAGCACCGCGCTGGGTTCGGACACGATCGTGACGCATTTGCGTTCGCGCCGCAGCAGCCGCACGTCGCCTGGCCGCACGCAGACCGCGTCGTCATTCGCGCCGATCACCCCGCCCCCGCGCTCGGTCACGCCGATATACAGCATCCCGGTATCGTCGGGCGGCGTCGTCAGGCGGACCGGCGAGGTTTCGACGAAGGCGACGTGGCTGTCGCCCAGGTGGCGCATGACCATCTCGGCGGCGACCGGGGCGTCGTGCAGAAAGTCGATCGAGTTCGGGACATGCATGCCATAGGCCGCCTCGACCACTTCGCGCCGCAGCGCCGCGGGAACATCGCGGGTCGAAAATTTCGTCGGGATCATGGGTCACTCCGCCAAACAGGGTGTCGAGGAATCGAACTTGGCGCGACCGTTTCCGAAACGGTGGCACAGCCCCCTGGCGTCGACAATGCGGAAGCGATTGTATCGTCCCGCTTTTTGCTCCTTCTGCCGTACGGGACGACCGATCGCCCCGAAACGTTCTAATCTGGGTCGAAATGACGTTTTTCGCGTGAAGCGGAGAGCGCGCGGCGGCGCTCTCCGCTCCGTGGCTCAGTTGAACTGCACGCGCAAGGTTGCCCCGACATAACGGGAGAAATCCCGCGGCAATTGCTGCGAATAGGCATTGGCGCCGCCCGCGGATGGCGTCGTTATGATGCTATCCACATACTGCCGATCGAACAGGTTCTTGGCGAAGAAACCAATATCATAACGCCCCTCCCCAAATTTTGCGCCTATGGTCGCGTCAAATATCCCGTAAGAACGCTGAACCTGGTTGGGATTCTGCGCGAGATCAAACAGAACCCGGCTCTGCCATCGCCAATCCGCTTGGATGTAGGGTTGGATAGCGCCCTCGAGCGGGATCTCGTAACGGCCAGACATCGTATAACGCCACTTCGGCGCGTTGAGGAACGGCTTGCCATTCAAATTCTGGACCGACACGCCCTGCGCGTTTGGCGCACAGCCCTGCGCCACCGTCTGTCCCGTGAAGCAAGGGCCATTGGGCACGTTATAGAATTCGGCAGCCAGATAGGTAACGCCGCCGTTGAAGGTAAGCCCCGGCGCCGGACGCGCCGTTGCCTCCAGCTCAAAACCGTCGATCTTGACGCCGCCAACGCTCGTCAGGGCCACAAGGCCGAGCGCTGAATTATACACCTGCCCCTGATAGTTGCTGAAGCGCGTCCGAAAGCCAGTGAGGTTGAGCGTCAACCGTCGATCGAACATCTGTGTTTTCAGGCCCGCTTCCCACAATCGAGACGTTTCGGCCGGCGCTGCGCCGGCGGCGAACTGGGCCGCTGTCAGGCCCAACGTCGCGGCGATGCCCTCGCTCTTATAGCCGGTCGAATAGCTCACATAGCTGGTGACCGTGTCGGATATCTCATAGGTAAGGCTGGCCTTACCGATAAGGGCATTGTCATGATAGCGCCGGTCGAGCGGGCCCAGCGCAGGATTGGTAACCGGGGCATTGATGCCATTGAAAAAGCCGGGCAGCGGCCGCAGAAAACGAAGCCGCTGATCTTCTTTCAGGTATCGAAGCCCCCCCGTCAGCGTCAGCCTGTCCGCCAAGTGAAGATTGGCTTGCCCGAACACTGACTTATTGATCACATCCACAATCGAATAGCCAGCGAGCACGGCGACATCGCCCGGCACGTTGGGAACGATCGTTCCATCGGGATTGATCGAGGACACGCCCGCAATGTTGAGGCCACGCCGGTCGAGCGGTGCATAAGTGGAACCGTCAAAATAATAGGCGCCCAGCACGAAATCGATCAAGCGCCCACGCGGCGAAGTCAGGCGTATCTCTTGCGTGGTGGTGCGGCTGCGTTCCTGCACCGCATTGCTCGTGACGAGACGGGCTTGCGTATCGTCGAGGTCGATATCGCCCCTGAATTTGAAGCGTCGGTATGCGCTGATGCTGGTCAGCGTATAGTCACCGATCGAAAGGTCGACCGTGGCGGCGAAGCCATAGTTGGTCTGTATGGCATAGGGATCGACATCATTGTTGACGTCGCGATTGTTGGGTCCGACCGCCGTCCCCGTATTCAGCGCCTTCGGATTGTTGGTCGCCACGCGTAGAGGTAACGCGCAACAATCGGCGTCCAGATGGTAATAGTCGCCTTCCAGCAATATCTTAACGGCGTCGGTTGGCTCCAGCGCCAATTTCAACCGGCCTCCGTACGAAGACGCCCCGTTGATGTCGTCATTGTCGAAAAGATTGCGGCTGATTCCACCTTGGGTTCGGCCAAATCCGGCCACGCGCACCGCCACCTTTTCCGAGAGTGGTCCCGATACGGCGCCGTTCACGCGATACTCGTTATTCTCAGCCACCAGCGCGCCAATGTTAACCTCGACGCGATCAAAGTTTGGCGCCTTCGTGATGATGTTTACGACGCCCGCTGAGGAATTTTTCCCGAACAATGTCCCCTGCGGGCCGCGTAGCACCTCAACGCGCTCGATGTCGCCCAAATCGCTGAAAGCAGAGCCGGGGCGCTGCAGCACGACGCCGTCGACCACCACCGACACGCTGGGTTCGACGCCGGTCGAGAAGACGTCGGTCCCCACACCCCTGATGCGGATCGACGCGTTGCGCGTTTCGTTGCCTGCCGTGAAGGTCATGCTCGGCACAAGCCCCGTTAAATTGGCGATGCTGACGGCGTTGGTGTTGGCCAATGTCTCACCGCCGACGACAGCGACGGCGACCGGGATCTTCTGAACATTTTCGGCGCGCCGTTGCGCCGTAACGATGATGTCGCCTGCCCCCGGGTCGACCGCATCGCCGGCGCCCGACTGCGCCGATGCGTCGGCCACCTGCGCAGCCGCCGGGCATGAAGCCAGCACCGTCGCGAGCGCCATCAGCGAGCCCGAGATTTTCATCATTTTAGCCATCCTCACCTCCGCGTGGCTTGATGCCACATTATCGTTAATGTTATAGACTCATAAAACGTCAGTCAATGGCGTTTAATCTATGAGATAACGATAATGATATTTACCCATATTGTGTGATGATTTTTCAACCCGTGCGCGTCACCGCAGCCGAATTTCTGACGCAGGAAACAAGGGGTTCAGGGCAGAGTGAGCCCGACCCCGTCCGCATGAGGGCGGCGCGCAAAAGTCGCGTTTCCACGCAAGGAGAGATCGCGCCCGGCCGCAAGTATACCGTGCGGTATCGACCTAAGCGGCGCGATTGATGGCCCTGAGCCGACGCTGCCTGAGACCATGGCGATAACAGCCTCCGCGTCAGGGGTTTTCGGTGCCGGTGTCCAGCTTCGGCATAACCCGCTCCTTCACAAGGGCAGATTCGATTGCGCAATTCTGCGGCGCGGGAGCACTCGCACGAAGCGCGGAGATCTCCGCGCGGGCAGCGGCGAGCTCATGCTGATAGTCGGGCTTTGTCGCGACCAGCGCCATCGTCGCGGAAGCCGACAGCATGCCCGCCTCGACCGCGCTTTCGTTATGGGCACCGCAGACAAATCTGCTGTCGCCATACGCCCGACCCCGCTCCAGAATCTGTTGTGCACGATCGGGCGCAATCGAGACGAGGACAAGAGCCCAGGTCCACCCCCACGTCGTATGACCCGATGGGTAGTCGGGGGTTGGGTGGTTGGCTTTCTTGTCGAACAACCTGTCCTTGGACTGGCAGATCGGGCCGCTGTCGATCGTGTAGGGCCTGGCGCGCTGGTAGCTTTCCTTGGCGATGCGGGTCTGATGCGCGGTATCGATGCCGGCGCGGCGCAGGACCGTGATCAGGTGCGGTGTGCGCTCGGGTGTCAATTCGACGCCGATTGCGCAGCTGAAGTTGCGCAACATGGACGGAATGTCGGTCTCCACATCGCTCGTCGCCAAGGCCCATCGCGGCGTCCCCTGGAGCGCGCGCGTTTCGCGAAAGATGACCCGGTCGGTCTCGTAGCGCGGATCGCCCGGACGCGGGGCGGGCTCCAGCACCGAGGTGACGTCGAACTCGCCGGGCGCGAGATAGCCCTCGTAGCCCTGCTCCGACGCATGGCCGACGGCCCCGATCATCGTCAGCGCCGCCAACGCGGCCAAAACAAGCTTGCGGTCGGCCATCGTCAATTCTCCCTTTGGCTAAAGCGCGGCGCCGCCTCAGCGGCGGACGTCGACCGCGCCCTGCTGAAACATGGCAATATCGTCGCGCGAGAAGCGCGAAGCGTCGCCCGGCAGCGAGTGCTTGAGCGCGGCGAGCGCAAGACCGGTGCGCGCGGCCTCGGCAATGCCGAAACCGGATCGCAGCGCGTGCAGGACCCCGGCGGCGAAGGCATCGCCGGTGCCGATCCGGTCGACGATGGCGGAGAGGAGAACCGCGTCGGTTTCGAACTCCCCCTCGCGCGCGTCGACGCGGGCCGACAGGCGATTGGAGCCGGCGTCGACGACATGGCGCGTCGTGCAGGCCACCACCCGAAGCCTTGGAAAGGCGGCGAAGGCCGCTTGCGCCGCCTGCCGACGGCCCGCCGGATCATCGCCGGCGAAGGAGGACCCGAGCAAGAGCGAGACGTCGCGATGATTGCCGAACAGGATATCGGCGTGCCCAACCAGGTCGGTGAGGATGGCGCGCGGATCGGCGTCCCAGGCATCCCAGAGCTGCGCCCGGTAATTGCCGTCGAACGAGACGGGCACGCCGAGACGGGTTGCCGCCGTCGCGGCCGCGACCGCGGCCTCGACGCCGTCCGGGCCGAGCGCGGGGGTGATCCCGGAGAGATGCAACCTGTCGGCGCCCGCGAGGATCGCATCCCAATCCCAAGCGGACGAGGGCGCGCGGGCAAAGCTGGAATGCGCGCGATCGTACAGGATGCGGGTCGCCCTGTGGCCGGCACCAAGCGCGGCGAAATAAAGCCCCATCCTTCCGTCGCGCCGCAGGACATGGTCGACATCGACACCCGCGCCGCGAAGATGGGTGACCGCGGCGTCGCCCAGCTCGTTGTCCGGGAGCGCCGTGACGAAACGGGTCCGGTGCCCGAGGCGCGCGAGCTGCACGGCGACGTTCGCTTCCGCACCCCCGACCCAGATATCCAGCCGGGGCGTCTGGAGCAGTTGCTCGCGGCCCGGTGACGACATTCGCAGCATCACTTCGCCGAAACTTACAAAGATACCCATTGCCCTTGCCCCGCAAGATTCGCCCGAAGGCCGCGCGCCCATTCACCGCGCTCGTTTCGCGCGAGCGCGCGTCGGCCCGGACGGATCAGAGCCTGGAAACGCCCGCGCGATGCGGCTCGACCACGAAGCGCGCCAGCGTGCTCACCACACCGCCGGGCTTGAAGGCCTGATCCACCACGCGCACGCTCGCCGTCCATTTTTTGGCGTCGACATCGCAGAGCAGATACCCCCTCTGGTCGTGGATCATCGACATGTGCGGATTGGTCGCCAGACGCGGATCGGGGCCGATCGGCAACCCGTTGCTGCTGTTCGAACTGATCGAGGTGGCGTGCAATTCCGACGCGACGGCCGGGCTTTCCAGATCGCCGCGCCGCGAGGGCAGATCGCCGATGAAGAACATATGGCTGTCGCCCCCGGCGATCACGACATTCTTGAGCCCGCGATCCGCGATCATCCTGACCAGACGTTCGCGCGCATCGGGATAGCCGGTCCAATTGTCATAGCCGTTCGTCGGCACCTTTTGCGCCGACCGATCGAACGGCATGACAAGCCCGCCGAGCCCCAGCACATTCCACGTCGATCCGCCCGCAAGCCCTTCACCGAGCCAGCGCTCCTGCGTTTCGCCGAGCATCGTGTCGGGATGGTCGCGCGTGTCGACGCAATTGCCGTCGCCGGGCTTTTCGCAAAGGCGGATGCTGCGATAGCTGCGCTTGTCGAGGATGTTGACGCGCATCAGCCGGCCGAAGTCGAGGCGGCGATACGCCTGGATCGCGTTACCGCGCGGGAACTGGCCGCGCCGGACGGGCATATGTTCGTACCAGGCCTGCATCGCCGCGGCGCGGCGCAGAAGAAAGACCTCCGGCGGCGTGCTGCTCGAGTCCAGATCGCCGCCCCAGTCGTTCTCGACCTCATGATCGTCGAAGGACGAGAGGAACGGCGCGGCGGCATGCGCCGCCTTCAGGTCGGGATCGGATTTGTACAGCGCATAGCGCTGACGATAATCGTCGAGGCTGTAGATCTCGTCGCTCGTATGGCGGCGGACGACCGGCACCTTGCTTTCCGCCGAAGGTCCCGCAGCCTTCCCCTCGTAAATATAGTCGCCATAGTGATAGACAAAATCGAGGTCGGGTTGCTGGCTGATATCACGCCAGGCGGTAAACAGGCCGCGCTCATAATGCTGGCATCCCGCCACGGCGATGCGCAGCCGGTCGAGTTGGGCCCCCGCCGCCGGAGCCGTCCGCGCGGTGCCCGTATCGCTTCGGATGCCGTCGACGACGAAGCGATACCAATAGCGCCGATAGCTGGTCAGGCCCTCGACCTCGACATGGACCGAATGGGCAAGTTCGGGCCGCGCGATGGCCGTCCCGGCGCTGACGATCCGGCGAAACGCATCATCCTCCGCGACCTCCCACCCGACGGCGACGGCCTCGGCCGGCATTCCGCCATGCGCTTCGAGTGGTTTCGGCGCCAGCCGCGTCCAGAGGACGAAGCCGTCGGGCGCGGGGTCGCCCGATGCCACCCCCAGCGAGAAGGGGTCGTCGAGGAATTTCGGCGCGGCGAACGCCGGTGCGCTCGAAAGCGCGGCGAGCAATGCCCCCTGCCCCCCGGCCAGAAGCAGCGCGCGGCGATCGAGCAGATGGCCGAGAGCGGGTTTGTTGCGACCAATTATCGTCATGGGTGCCTCACCTGTTTCCTCTTGCCCTTTTCCTGCTTCGGCGCCCGCTGTTTCGCGCCGGGAACCGGCGGATCGGGCAGCGTTGCCGCAGTGATCCTTGCCATGGCCAGCCGCTCGGCGGTGCCCGGCAGCGCGGGTATCCTGCCCGATGGCCGGTCGAATTGGAACGCGGAGGTCAGGTCGCCGAACGTCTTGCGACGCCAGTCGCTGATATTGGGCTCGCGCACCCCGGTATGTTTTTCGAGCAGTTGCAGGATCGACGTGTGATCGAACGGCTGGCTGCAGACCCAGCCGCCCACCGTCCACGGCGAAATGATGATGCAGGGCACACGAAAGCCCGCGCCGATCGGGACGTCGCCGACGAATTCGTGCGGCGTGCCCGGCGGCGGAACGGGCGGCGGCACATGATCGAACAGGCCGTCATTCTCGTCATAGTTCAATATGAAGGCGGTCTTGGCCCACACGTCGGGGTTCGCCGCGAGCTCGTTCAGCCGCCGTGCGATGAAGTCGGCACCCGCCGCCGGCATGTTCTTTGGATGCTCGTTCGCCTCGGCCGAAGGATAGATCCACGAAACGGCGGGCAACCGATCGTTCAGCACGTCCTGCGCGAAGCGGTCCTCATCGGTGTCGGGCATACCGCGCGTGGCGAGCGAAGATCCGGCCGGAGCGTTCCGGAATCGCTCGAAATATTTGAACATATTATGGTGGCGCTTGCCCGGCTGGCCATATTGATAAATGCGCCAGTCGATGCCCGCGGCCTCCAGCCGTTCGGGATAGCTCGTCCAGCGAAAGCCGTTCGGCGGCGGCATGATATTGTGCGTCGCCGGCCCGCCACCCGTCGCGTCAGGATCGATCATGCCCGTCAGATAATAGAGACGGTTGGGCCAGGTCGGCCCCATGACCGAGGAATGATAGGCGTCGCAAATGGTGAACGCGTCGGCCAGCGCATAGTGGAACGGCAGGTCGTCGCGCTTGAAATAGCCCATCGTATAGGGGCCGTTTATGCCGTCGGCGGCCCGATGAGCAGGCAACCATTGGTCCATCCGGCCCCCATTCCAGGCCTGATGCTGCACGTCCCATTCGTGACTGGTCGACGGCAGGCGCTGGGCGTTGGTCGACGTGGTGTCCAGATGGAAGGGTAGCAGATAGCCCCTGGGATTCAGGGCATCGGGTTGATGGAACACGGTCCGGCCACCAGGCAGCATCAAAGGGTCGGGGTCGCCGAAACCCCGGACGCCGGAGAGCGTGCCGAAATAATGGTCGAAGGACCGGTTCTCCTGCATCAGCAGCACGATATGCTTGATGTCGGCGAGCGAGCCCGACCGTTTCGGCTCGTGCGCCAGCAGCCTTTGCACGTTGGGCGGCATCAGCGACGTGGCCGCGGCGAGCGCGGTCAGCCGGACCGCATTGCCGAGCAGGCGGCGCCTGGTGAAGGATGAATTCGGCATGATTACCCCAGTTCGGCCGATCATGCCGCCGACGACGCGCGCGCCGCCGACGGCATGATCGCATCAGCCGTGCGTCAGAAGCGCGCCCGGACGCCGATCGTGCCGGTGCGTCCGTTCTGAACATAGATGACGCTGTGGGTGCCGATGCCGGCGGCCGCCGTCGACGGATAGGCGCTGCCCGGCGTGACCACATTATAGGGCTGACCCAGCAGGTTGTTGACCGTGAAATAGGTTTCCAGATGCTTGGTCACCTTGATCCGGCCCGATATCGTCAGGTCGGTACGCGGCTGGAACGAGGTCGGCGTATCCGAACGGAATTTCACGTCATTCCAGAGCAGATTGGCGAAGAGACGCACCGGCCCATTTTCGTAGATGATGCCCAGCGAGCCGATGTTGTTGCCGACGCGCGGAATCTTGCGATTGGGTTCGTTGTGCATGAAGGCGCCGCGAATGGACAGGCCGTCGAAGGGTGCCGGCAGCCAGGTCAGGCTGTGCTGAAGCGCCGCCTCGATCCCCTTGATCGTCGTGACGTTCTCTTGCGTGAAGGTCGAGAAGGCATAGCCGGCATAGGCCGGGTCGGAAGCATAGGGCGCAAGCGCCGGAATGGCCGCCGCCTCGCTCGCCGAATATTCCTTCACGACCGCAAGCCCGTCGATGCGATTATAGTAGAGGCCGACGTTCAGCATGCCGACGCCCTTCAGATAGCGCGAGAGCCGGACCGAATAATTGTCCGAGATGGCCGGGGTGAGCCCCGGGTTCGGAACGACCAGAAGCGGACCGCTCACCGAACTGCCGGTCAGATTCTCCGTCGGCGACGTGCCGGTGGCGTCGACCCCGGCGCGCAGGATCGTGCGGCTGTATCCGGCCTGCAGCTCGTTCCGTTCGCCGAAGGTGAATTTGAGCGAGGCGCTGGGGAACAGGTTGAAATAATGCCCCTTCACCTTCGACGCGCCGTTGGCGAACTGATAGTCCACGCAGGGGATCGTCGTCGCGATACCGGTCGTTGCCGTGACCGCGCAGTTGGCGGTCGCGCCCGTCGGGCGATAGGCGCGCACTTCGGCCAGAGGCCGCGACTGGAAGACGTCGGCGACATTCTCCGTCCATTCGCCGCGAAGGCCGGCGCGCAACTGCAAGGTGGGGGTCACCGATGCGGTCACCATCCCGTAGACCGACTTGATATTCTCATCGACGTCGGTCTTGCGATAGTTGGCGGTCGCATATTGCGCGGCGGTCGTCGTGCTCGTCCACTCGCCCGGATTCTGCTGATACATCTGCAGCAGCTTCGCGAGGTCCATCGAGGGAATATAGGTCGATCCCGACAGCGACTGGATGACGAAATTGCTCTTGTTCGTGATGCCGCTGGTATAGGGATTGACCGCCAGCGCCAGGAATTGCGCATTGGTCAGCGGGCCGTTGTAGGCATAGCTGGTGAGCGCGTTGTTGCCGAACAGATAGCTGATGTCGGTGATCTTGGCGCCGGCCTTGAAGCTGATCGGCACCTTGCCGAAATCGGTGTCGTAGCGCACGTTGAAGGCGCCCGACCGCGACGACAGCTTGGCATAGGTGCCGGTGGTCAGCGTGATCGCCGGACGGCCGGTGAAGGTATAGGACGCCGGGTTCGACCAGTCGGGTCCGCTGATCTGTGAAATCGTCCAGTCGGCAAGCGTCAGGTCCGAGCTGTCCTTCACGAATTCGGCGTTGCCCGTCGAGGTGATGGTCGGGCCCGAGGTGACCTGTCCGGCGCTGGGCGAGTCATAATAGGAATCGCTGTCCGAATAGGCGAAATAGCCGTCGATGCTGAATTTCCCGGGGTTCCATTCGAAATTCGCGGCGAGGACATTGCCGTTGTTATATTTGTACTGATCGCTCGACGCCGAGCTGATCGACTGGACCGTGCCCGGAAGGTTGCTTCGGAACGCGGACAGCGCATCCTGCGCGGTCGCCGGCTGTCCGCTGAGGTTCCGCAGGCCATAGGTGCCGGTCGCGGTATCGGCGGTAACCGTCGTCACCTGGTTGTGAAGCTGGATGTTGCCGCGATAGCCCATCGCGAGAAGCGACAGGTTGAAATTCTCCGTCGCCTTGAAATCGAGCACGAGCGAGCCGGTGCGCCGGATGGTCCGGCGGGCGCCCGTCTGCCCCTGCATGCGATAGAATTCCAGCGGATAGGGCGCGTTGACCGATTGCGTATATTGCCGATCGAGCGTGATCTGCTCGCGCTCGATATACTGGTCGTTATAGCCGAGCGAGAACATCACGCCGAGGCGCCGGTTGAAGAAGCTGTTCGAATAAAAGAGCGACGCGTTGGGAAGGAAGCGCTTGTTGCCCCACCCGCCCGTGTCTGGGCCGATATGCTTGTACTTGTCCCACATATTCTCGTGGGTGAAGCCTTCGACCGACACGACGAAAAGCGGCTTTTTTCGGTCGTAGGCGCGCTTGGTGCGAAGGTCGATGATCCCCGCCGGGGCGTCCGCATTCTGGTCCGCCGCGGTCGTCTTGTACGTCGTGACCGAGTCGATCGCCGACATCGAGATCGTCTCGTAATTGAAGATGCGCGCGGCCGCCGCGGCGCTGGAATAACCGGTCGCGGTCGCCGCGTTGGCCGAAACGATGTCCATGCCGTTCAGCTGCGTGCGGGTGAACTCCGCCGGCAAGCCGCGCAGATAGGCATAGACCGAGGTGCCGTTCGACCCGTCGACGTCGACCCCCGGCATATATTTCATGAACTCCGCGGGGTTGCCGCCGGCGATGTCGCCATAAGCCTCGGTGTTCAGCATGTCGGCGATCTGCACCTCCTGGCGCTGCGCCATCAGTTCGACCGCATTGGCGTTGCGGATCGCGCTGACGACGATGTCGCTGCTCGACGCCGCTTGGCCGTCGCGCCCGCTGCGCACCAGGTCGAGGTCGAGCCCGGCGGTTTCGTTCGGGCGGATTTCGGTGTCCTGCGACTGGGTCACGTAGCCGGCGAAGCTGACGGTCACCTTGACCGGACCGACGGGCAGGTCCTGAACGCGATAGGCGCCGGCCTCTCCGGTCACGACGGTGCGCTTTTGTCCGTCGGCGGTTTCGACATCGACGATCGCATCGCGCAGATAGGTGCCGGTCGCCGTGTCGAGCACCTGCCCGGACAAGGCGCCCTTCGCGCTCTGCACATCGCCTGCGACCGCCGAAGCGCCGTCTTGGGCGTGCGCCGGAGCGGCCGCCGCGGCGAACATCGGGATTGCTGACGCCGCGAACAGCAGCTTTGACTTGAACCTCATTCCACCCTCCCAAATTGCGAATTTTAGATATCGCTAATGAATCTAAACGCGCGTCGCTTTGGCATTCAAATATGACGCAATTGTTTCATTTTCAGCCAATTTTATCCGGGAACTCTCGATTTCCGTCGGACCATTGACGATTCTCTCATTTCAAATTACGATAACGTTAATGTAATTGCAACCCGCGGATGACAGATGACCCTCACCAGCCTCTTTCCTTCCGGTTTTGACCAAATCCCGCGTTGACATCGGTGCCGATCCTTGACATCAGTCCATAATATGGAATGAAGTCCACATATGTTCGAAAGGCTGGATATGTCAAACGGAATTTGCCCCCACCCCTCCCCGCCCGCACAGGCGGCACCCGGGAAAAGCTGGAACGGAGCGCCCACCTCATGCTGAAAATCGCTTCCGTCACGGCCGTCGAAATGCGCTTCCCCTTTTCGAGGATCTACGGCGAAGGCCGCGTCCCGAAGGAGCTGCTCGCCCCCGCCGCGCACTTCCAGCGGATAAAGCGCACGGGACAGGCCGCGACGCTCGTCGTGGTGACCGACCAGGACGGGGTGAAGGGCTTTGGCGAATGCTTCGGACTGCCCAGCCCGGGCCCCAACCGCGCGATCATAGACGATGTCATCGCGCCGGCACTCGCGGGCGCGACCATCGCCTCGCCCGAGGAGGCGATCGAAGAGTTCCACCAGTTCTTCCTGGCGCTCGGCAACAGCCGCGGCGCGGCGATGGAGGCGCTGGCGGGGCTCGACATCGCGCTGTGGGACCTGCTGTCCAAGCGCGCGGAAAAGCCGCTGGCCGAAATGCTGGGCGGAAAGGTGGAACCGGTCCCGGTCTATGCGAGCCCCGTGCCGTTTCTGGCGGATCCAAACGACAGCGCGGCGAAGGCGCTGGATTTCCTCGAGCAGGGGTACACGGCGGTAAAGCTGAAGATCGGACGCGGCGCCGCGACCGACGCGATGCACATCCGCGCCCTGCGCGAGGCGATGCCCGTCGGCACCCCGCTGATGCTCGACGCCAACTGCAGCTATGATCGCGACGGCGCGCTCGCGCTGCTCGACGCGATTGCGCCCTATGACATAAGCTGGCTCGAGGAGCCGGTGGAACCGGAGGATTTCGATACGCTGCGGATGCTGTGCGAACGGGCCCCCTGCCCCATCGGCAGCGGCGAGAATGACTTCACCCTCTCGGCCTTCGAGCGACTGACCGACCTGGGCATCACCTATCTCCAGCCGAATGTGACCCGGGCGCTGGGCGTGACGGGCATGCGCCGGCTCGACGCATTGGCGCGGCGCACGGGCACGCGCGTCGCCCTGCACGGCGTCGGGACCAGCATCGGCGTATCCACGGCGCTTCACTGTTGCGCGGGACTGGAGCACCTCACGCTGTTCGAGCGAAACCACCTGATCAACCCGATGCGCGACGACGTCGGAGTCGCCCTGACGGTCGACAGGAGCGGTCACATCCTGCCGCCGTCCGGACATGGCCATGGCGGAACGCCGACCCAAGCCGCGGCACGGGAAATCCTTGATCCCGCCATTCAGCAGGCCTTGCAGGAAATCGTGCGCAGCGAAGTAGAAAGCGCGCAATGAGCCTGTTCGGTCCAGGGGAGCCGCGAGGTGCGGGCGCAACGCCGGACCAGCGCGCAACGACCGCTTCCCGCGGGCGAGCTGCCCGATGAAGACCGTGCCGATGCTGGACGCCGAAGATGCAAAAAAGCTGGTGGAGGCTGCGATCGCAGCCTCCGCTTCGCTGGGCATCCCGCAAAATATCGCGGTGGTCGACGCGGCAGGCGCCTTGCTGGCCTTTCACCGGATGGACGGAGCCAAGCCCTTCACCTGCGATTTCGCGATCGCCAAGGCAAAAACGGCGGCCGGCCTTCAGGCATCGACCGCGAAACTTGCCGAGGTCGCACTTCCGGGCCAGCGCGGTTTCGGCCTGAATAGTTTAAGCGGCGGCACGGTCGCGATTCTGGGCGGAGGCGAACCCGTTATCATGGCGGGTGTCGTGGTCGGGGCAGTGGGCATCAGTTCCGGAACCGTCCATGAAGACACGGCGATCGCCAGGCGTGCCATTCAGGACTTCGAGGCTCAAACCCCAGCGACTGGACCCTTTGAATGACAGACATATCGAACACGCAGGCCGCCACCCCCATCGTCAAGAAGCTGCCCATGAAGGTGTGGATCATCCTGGGGCTTTTGATGAGCCTGGTGGTGCTCAACTATTTCGACCGCCAGACGCTCTCGATCCTCAAGCCGATCGTGAAGGCCGAGCTCGACTTTGACGACACGGCCTACTCCCTCCTCACCTTCGCCTTCATGCTCCCCTATATCGTGATGTATGTGGTGAGCGGCCGGCTGGTCGAACGGTTCGGTACCCGCATATGCATGACCGTCTTCGCGATCGGCTGGTCGACGGCAAACATCGCCTCCGGACTGTCGCATAATTTTGCGCATCTCGCCGCCTCGCGCGCCCTTCTGGGCGCCGCCGAGCCCGGCGTCTTTCCGATCCTGCAGCGCGCCATCCTGAACTGGGTGCCGGTCGAACGCCGCACCCTGGCGATCAGCATCGTTACCCCCGCTGGCAACGTCGGCGCGATCCTTGCCCCGATGCTGGTGGCATTGATGACGACCGGTATCGGCTGGCGCGCCGCGTTCATCATCCCGGGGTTCATCGGGGTAGCGATCGCCATCGTCTGGTGGTTCACCGACACCAAGCACGCGCCCCAGGACGAAGCAGTCGCAGATCCGGAACCCGCCGCGAAGACCGATGCCGAGACCGAAGCCGATGACGAATCGGGTTCGATCAAGGGGCTGCTGCGGGACAAACGCTATTGGGCGATCATCGTGGTGCGGATGCTCAGCGATCCGGTGTGGTATTTCTATCTGTTCTGGATACCGGGCTATCTGCAGGAACGGGTCGGCCTGTCCCTTTCCGAGCTCGGCGTCGTCGGCGGCCTGCCCTATATCGTCGCGATATTGGCCTGCCTCATTCTCGGGCGCACGGTCGACCGCCTTGCCGCGCGCGGCCATGACCCGATCCGCATTCAGCTGCGTGTCTTTGCCCTCACCGCCGCACTGATGCCCTTGGGCGCCCTGATCACGATGACGTCGAGTCCCGCGATCGCGCTTCTTATCATCACGGTGGTGATCGCGGTCTGCCAGGCCTGGTTCGTCGGCTTCAATGTCCTGCTGGCCGGACTGTTCCCGGTAAAGGTCAACGCCTCCGCCGTCGGGGTGCTCGGCGCCGTCGGGGCCACGACCTCGCTCATTCTGAACCTGCTGGCCGGCTTCATTCTGGCGCAGTTCGACTACACCGCTCTCTTCGCCGGCCTCGCGATCCTCCATCCGATCTCGGCCGTCATCCTGCTCGTCGTCATCGGACGGAGCCGGAAGAACCAGGTCGTGCCGAGCCGTGGCTGATCGACCCATCGGACAGTGGACCCTGCGGTCCGCAACCCAAAGGATACAGAACAATATGACTAGTGAACCGCGTCAATCTCTTCAGGATCGGGTCGCGATCGTATCGGGTGGAGGCAATGGCATCGGCGCCGCGATCGCAAGTGCGCTTGCGGCACGGGGCGCCCGCATCGTCGTGAACGACATCGATCCGGCACGCGCACGGCGCCAGGCCGAAGAGATAGGCGAAAGAGCCATCGCCGCGCCCGGCGACGCATCGTCTTCGGCCGACGTATCGGGCGTCGTCGCAAAGGCCATCGAAGAATTCGGGACGGTGGACATCCTCGTCAACAATGCCGGCATGGACCAGGCGGTTTCGATCCTCGACCTGGAAGAGGAGGATTGGGACCGCCTGATCGCGGTCAATCTGAAAAGCGCCTTCCTCTTTTCGAAAGCCGTGCTTCCCGGGATGATCGAGCGCGGCCACGGACGCATCATCTGCACGTCGTCCGTCGTCGCGCATCGCGGGGCGATGAACGGCGGCATCCACTATGGCACGACAAAGGGCGGGATGCTGGGCTTTGCCCGCACGCTCGCGCGCCAGATGGCGCGGACCGGGGTGACCGTGAATGCGATCGCGCCCGGGGTTGTCGATACCGACCTTATACGCACGCACATGCCGGACGAGGTCCGGGCCCGCGTCATCGAGGATATTCCGCTGGGACGCCTCGCCGAACCCGGCGAGATCGGGCATGCGGTTGCCTTTCTGGCATCCGATGAAGCCGCCTATATCACGGGCGCGACGCTGGACGTGAACGGCGGATTCTGGATCGGCTGATGGACCGGATCGATTACATCGTCGTCGGCGGCGGCAGCGCCGGCTGTGTCCTTGCGAGCCGATTGTCCGAAGACCCCCGGTTGAACATCCTGCTCGTCGAGGCGGGCCGCGATCTGGTGCCGGGCGAGGAACCGGCGGAATTCCTGGACATGTATCCCGGCATCGTCGCCTTCGATTCCGCCAATCACTGGTCGAACATCCGCGCGCGCACCTTGCCCTTGACCGGCAACGACCCGTCCTCCGAGGCAGCGCCCAAGCGTTACGACCAGCCAAAGGTCATCGGCGGCGGATCGAGCATCAACGGCCAGGCCGCCAATCGCGGGACGGCCGAAGATTATGACGAATGGAGCGCCGCGGGCGCCACGGGATGGAGCTGGGAATCGGTCCTGCCCTATTTCCGCAAGCTCGAGCGCGATCTCGATTTCGATGGCCCGCTGCACGGAACCGACGGCCCCATTCCGATCCACCGCATCCCCCGCGATAGCTGGCCCGAATTCACCCGCGCGGCGGAGCGCGCGCTGATCGCGCGAGGCTATCCGGCGATCGAGGATCAGAACGGCACGTTCGAGGACGGCGTCTTTCCGCTGACCCTGTCCAACGACGGCTGCCACCGCGTGTCGACCGCGCGCGGATATCTGACCGCCGAGGTCCGCCGCCGCCCCAATCTGAGGATATTGTCCGACACCGAAATCTCCGGCCTTGCCCTTCGCGGCCAATGCGTCGTCGGCATCACCGTCGGCGAAGGCGCGGAC
This sequence comes from Sphingomonadales bacterium, assembly GCA_017309275.1. GTDB lineage: Bacteria > Pseudomonadota > Alphaproteobacteria > Sphingomonadales > Sphingomonadaceae > Sphingopyxis. The sequence goes on from JAFKLT010000031.1 coordinate 174,427, forward strand.
AAGAGGGAGATTCTGGGCCGGGAGACGGTGATTTCGGCCGGCGCCCTCCAGTCGCCCGCGATCTTGATGCGCGCCGGGATCGGCGCCGCGCCCCGCCTGCATGCGCTGGGTATAAAGGTGGTCGCGGACCTTCCGGGTGTCGGCCAGAATTTGCAGGAGCATCCCGGCCTGTCGCTGTCGGCCTTCATCCGCCCGCACGCCCGGCTCGGCGACAAGACGCGGCGCCACAGCCATATCGGGCTACGCTATTCGTCGCGGGTCGAGGACTGCGACGCCGGAGACATGTTCGCGATGGTCGCGTCCAAGTCGGCGTGGCACCCGCTGGGCGACCAGATCGGCACGCTGCTTTACTGGATCAACAAGCCCTATTCGCGCGGCTTCGTCGACCTGGACGATCCCCGTGCGTCGACCGGGGTCGTCGCCAATTTCAACTGGTTCGCCGACCGGCGCGACCTCGATCGCCTGGTCGATTCCACCATCATGATGGCGGCAGTCGCCGCTTCGCCGGAGATGCAGCCGCATATCGTGCGGCCTTCGCCGTCGAGCTATAGCGGCTGGGCCAAACGGCTCGGGCGGCGCGGCCTTTCCAACTATCTGATGACCGCGCCCGTCGCGGCGCTGCTCGACATCATCCCGGGCCTGCAGCCCGCTTTCGTCAAGACGTTCATCGGCGGCGGACGGACGCTGGATCACTTCGTCGCCGACCGCAGCGAGATCGAGGCGTTCGCCCGCGCAGGGGTGTTCGGCCAGTGGCATCCAGCCGGCACATGCCGAATGGGCAAGGCAACGGACCCCTATGCGGTCACATCGCCCGACGACGGCCGCGTTCGCGGGGTCGACGGCCTTCGCGTGATCGACGCATCGGTCATGCCCACGATCCCGCGCGCCAACCTGAACCTTCCCGTCATCATGATCGCCGAGCGGATGGCGGATGCGATCAAGCACGCGGAGGGCGCGAGCCTTGCGGATTAGGCCCGGCGGCATTCGACTTGCGGACCGGGGAATGCAGGCCGGCGAGCAGAAAATATATTGACCCTGCGTCCCGCGCCCTGAACTAGAGAGTGGCAGGCACTCAAACATTGTTGGATTGATCCCGTCGATGGAAGAATCGGATGAAAAGCTGACCGGCGGAGCGAATGCGGTCCGCCGTAGCCTGGCGGTTCTGCGCGCGGTCGCGGAGGCCGGATCGGAAGTTACCGTCGCCGAGCTCGCAACGCGCCTCGACCTCAAGAAGCCGACGGTGCACCGGTTGGTCGCCGCGCTTGTCGAAGAGGAATTCCTGCAATCGGACTCGTCGCCGCAACGTTTGCGCCTGGGCCCGCTGTTCCTCGAGCTGGCCCATTCGGTGTGGAGCCGGTTCGATATCCGCGGCGCCGCGGCCCCCGAACTCGCCCGGCTAGCGCAGGCGACGGGCTTTACCGCGCGCCTGCTCACCAACGCGGGCGACCGGCTGATCTGCGTCGAGGCCGCGCATGCCGGCGAACGGGTGCGCGAACTCGATGTCGGGTCGATGGAGGCCATGCGGGGCTCCGCCGCCGGCCTGGTCGTCGCCGCATTCTCCTATAACGACACGCACGAACCCGACCCGGACGAGGCGCTGACCAAGGCGCGCCACTATGCGATCGACGGCAGCGCGCGATCGGCCTGGCGTTCGGTCGCCGCCCCCGTGTTCGACGAGCGCGGCGAGCCTGCGGGCGCGCTTGCGGTGACGGGACCGGCGCATCTGCTTGCCGACGACCAGCTTCACGCGCTGGCGCCGCACGTTCTCGAGGCCGCGCGCAAGACGTCGCGCGCGGCGGGCGGATATCCGTTTGCGATCTCGCCCGACGAGCCGCGCTCCGAGGGGCGCAGCGCCGCGGTCCGCCCGATCAGCCGCCTCGCCAACCTGATCGGCGATTCCCCGATCTGGGTGGGGGACGCCGACACGCTGTACTGGATCGACATATTGGCGCCCGCGATCCTGCGGCTCGATGCGGATGGCGTGGTCGACAGTTTTGCGATGCCCGACGTGATCGGCGCGCTCATTCCGCAGGCCGACGGCCGGTTGGTCGCGGCCTTCTCCAACTCGGTGGCGATCTTCGATCCGCAAACCAACCGGCTCAGCAATCGCGTGACGGTCGACGGGGTGCATTTCGGCTATCGCTTCAACGATGGTGCGACGGACCGTCGCGGCCGGCTGTGGCTGGGCTGCGCCGACCCGTCGCGCGCCGGCGCGCATGGCAGGCTCCTCCAGATTGGCGACGACGGATCGGTAGCGGCGGAGCTTTCCGGGCTGGGGCTGCCCAACGGCATCGTCTGGTCGGACTGCGGCAGCCGCGTCTACCTCATCGATTCCGCGATGCGGCAATTGCGCGTCTACAGCTATGACGAAGAGCGCGGGCAGTTCGGCGACTTCGATATTCTGCATCAGTTTCCGGCGGGCGGACCGCGCCCCGCCGGCCTGGCCATGTCGCCGGCCGGGAATCTCTGGACCGCCATCTGGGACGGTTGGGAGCTGGTCGAACTGAATGAAAGCGGTGAGGTCCTCGACCGGATCACCCTGCCCGTCCCGCGCCCGTCGGGCCTTCGTTTTGCCAAGAACGGCCGCGACCTTGTCGTCACGTCGGCGTCGGTGCGGCTGAGCCCGGCGCAACTGCTCAAGGCGCCGTTGTCGGGCAGCGTCTTCCTTTGCGAAGTATAGGCCCGACCCGGCCTCCTCCGCTTCGCCGGACAGATATCAGCGCGTCGAGCCGCGAATGACGAGTTCGGGCACGATGCGATCGACGACCACCTGCTCGCCTGCCGACCCTTCGATCCGGTCGAGAAGCCGTCGCGTGGCGCGGCTCGCGACCTCCTGAAAGGGCAAAAGAAGCGTCGACAGCGGCGGGTTCATGAAACGGGTGAAGGGATGGTTGCCCCAACCCATGACGAGGACATCGCCCGGAACGCGGATGCCGCGCTCGTCGAGGGCGCGGTAGAGGCCGAGGGCGTAATAATCGTCTCCGACGACGAAGGCGTCCGGGCGGCGCCCGCGATCGAGCAGGTCGATCGCGACGCGATACGCATCGTCGGCCTGCCAGGATTGCGAAACGCGGAACGAACGGGCGGGCGGGACGAGCGCAAGATTCTGCCGCGGGTCGAAGGGCAAGCCATGGCGTTCGAGCGACCGGCGGAACCCCTCGGCCCTGATCCGGATCGTCGAAAAGGGCATGTCTTCATCGAGCAGGACGATGTCCTTCGCGCCCTGTTCCACGACATAGTCGGTCGTCAGCTTGATGCCCGCCTCATTGTCCGCCGAATAGAAATCCACGCCGAGCTCGGGCAATTCGCGGCTGACGAGGACCAGCGGGATGCCTGCCTTGATCACCGGGGCCCACGCGGCCGAACTCTCCTGCACCGGGGCCGAAATGATACCGTCGAGGCCGGCCTGCAGCGCGCGGTCGATCGCGTCGCGCTCGCGCTCCGGGGATTCGGACGAAAGCAGCAGCAGGACGGTGTAGCCGACCTTCTGCGCCTGGAACTCCACCTCGCTGACAAGGTCGGCGAAGAAGGGGTTGGAAATGTTCGAGACGATGACGCCGATCGTCCTTCGCGAGCCGAGGACCAGCGACCGGGCGTGGATATTGGGAACATAGCCGAGCCGCTCGGCCTCGGCCTTGATCAGCGCGCGCGTCGCGGGCTTTACGCCCGGGCGGTCGTTCAACGCCCGCGATACGGTGTTGGCCGTCAATCCGACCAGTTCCGCCAGATCCTGGAGCGTTGGCGGACGACGCCCGTTGCTTGCATCCGCCATGATTTTCCCTCCGATTCAAGCGCGATATCTAGCGAAACCGCTTGCAGGTGCCAAGCAGGACAATCGAATTTCGATGGTTACATTATCGTTATCGTTTGTCATGCCCGCACTTATCGGAATCTGGGACCCTCCTCGTTTCTGTCATGCGATAATCCTCATATTTTCCTCAGGAAAGCGGAAGGGCGCTCGGCTTAGCAATTTACATTAACGCTATTGATAATTCCGAATGGCGCGCTATTGACGGTCATGGGCGAATGCAGAGTTCGCGAAGGAGGCGCCGCAGCGTCCGGTCAGCCACCCGATCACCCCTCCTGTTTCGGGGAATGCAAGGGGCGATGACCGGGGCAGCGCGACGCCGCCCCGCCTCTGCAACGGGCGCGCTGTGCCTCGCCGGGAAGAGATGCTGAAAAGAAGGAAGAAATGTGACGGCGATGCCATTGGAGAAGATGTCGGTCAGCGAACCCAGCCGGGATGTTCCCGTTGCCGGCCATTATGATGTCATCGTGTGCGGGGGCGGGCCGGCCGGCCTGATCGCGGCCGTGGCGGCGGCGCGCAACGGCGCAAAAACCCTGCTGATCGAACGCTATGGCTTCGTCGGCGGCATGTCGACCAGCGCGCTGGTGACGCCGATCAGCGAGTTTCGCCATTTCGGCAAGCAGCACATCGGCGGAATACCGTTCGAACTGCTGAAAAAGGCGGCCGACCTCGGCGGGGCGAACGTCTCGCTCGAAAGCGGCAATTATCCCGTGAACGACGAAATCCTGAAGCTGGCCGCGCAGCGCCTGCTTCTGGAGAGCGGGGTCACCCTGCTCTATCATAGCTGGTTCTCGGACTGCCTGATGGACGGCGACCGCGTCACCCATATCATCGTGCAGAACAAGGCCGGGCGCGTCGCCTATGCCGCGAAGACCTTTATCGATTGCACCGGCGACGCCGACCTGGTCCGGGCCGCCGGCTTGCCGACGACCAAGGGCGACGTGCTGCAGCCCGCGACCCTCTGGTTCCAACTCGGCGGCGTCGACACCGACGCGCTGGACTATCTCTTCCGCGACGCGGTCGACGGCATGCTGCCCGTGTCACAGAGCATTCGCGGCCGCCTTCTCGATCTCAACGAGCAGGGAAAGATTCCGATCTTCGGCGGCCCCTGGATCAACAAATTCTTTCACGACGGCATGGTCAGCATCAACGTGCTGCGCGAGGCGACCGACGCGAGCGACCCCGAGTGGTTCACGAAGACCGAATGCAGCCTGCGCGAGAATTTGCAGCTTATTATCGAGGTGTTGCGACGCGAGTTTCCGGAGTTCCGGAACTGCTGGCTCGCAAAGTCGGGTATCCAGACCGGGGTCCGCGAATCCTATCATATCGTCGGGCTCTACGAGCTTAAACAGGACGATATTCTGGTACCGAAGGCGTTCCCGGACACGATCGCAAAGGGCGCGCATGTCATCGACATCCACGCGAGCGACAGCAACGACCAAAACGACCTGGTGATCCCGCGGCAGGAATATAACGTCCCCTTCCGCTGCCTCGTGCCGCAGGGCAGCGTCAATCTGGTCACGGCGGGACGATGCCTCTCGGCCGATGGCCCGGGCTTCGGATCGGTGCGAGTCATGGCAACCTGCATGGCGATGGGCCAGGGCGCGGGAACGGCCGCGGCGCTCGCCTGCAAGCATGGATACAGCATGTCCGACATGAACTTCGACCAGCTCAGGGAAACGCTGATCGCCCAGGGTGCCGTCGTGGATTTCAACAATGTCGTCAATCCGGGCGCGCCGATCGAATTGTCGGAATATCCGGCGGTAAGCGCCGCCTGCTGAACAAGGTTCCGGACATGAGACTTGCGGGCAAGACCGCCCTGATCACCGGCGCGGCGCGCGGCATCGGCCTGGAATTTGCCCGGGCCTATATCGCCGAGGGGGCGAGCGTCGCCCTGGCCGACATCGACGAAGCGAAGGTTCGCCAGTCCGCGGAAGCGCTGGGGCCCAAGGCGTTCGCGATCGCGATGGACGTCACCCACCAGGATTCGATCGATGCGGGCTTCGACGAAGCCGTCGAAAAGCTCGGCTCGATCGACATCCTCGTCAACAATGCCGCGCTGTTTTCCGCATCGCCGATCGCGGAAATCATACGCGCGGATTACGAACGCATTTTCGCGGTCAATGTGGCCGGAACGCTTTTCTGCCTTCAAGCGGCCGCCCGCCACATGATCGCGCGCGGCACGGGCGGCAAGATCATCAACCTGGCCAGCCAGGCCGGGCGCCGCGGCGAGCCGCTGGTGGCCGTCTATTGCGCCTCCAAGGCCGCGGTCATCAGCCTGACCCAGTCGGCGGGGCTGGACCTGATCCGCCACGGCATCAACGTCAATGCGATCGCGCCGGGCGTCGTCGACGGCGAACATTGGGACGGCGTCGACGCCCATTTCGCGCGTTTCGAGAAACGCCCACTCGGCGAAAAGAAGCGCCTTGTCGGCGCCTCGGTCCCGATCGGCCGCATGGCGGAACCCGCCGACCTTACCGGGATGGCGATCTTTCTCGCCAGCGCGGAGGCGGACTATATCGTCGCCCAGACCTATGGCGTCGACGGCGGCAACTGGATGGCATGACGATGCCGCCGCTCGACCTCCCCCATCCCAACCTCCCCTATGATCGCGGCCGCCTGACGCCGGGCATCGTCCATATCGGCGTCGGCAATTTCCACCGGGCGCATATGGCCGTCTATCTCGACGAGCTTTTCGCGCTGGGCGAGGATCAGGACTGGGCGATATTGGGCGCGGGCGTCCGACCGGCGGATGCCATCATGCGGGATGCGCTCAAGGCGCAGGCCTGTCTGTCGACGGTGATCGAACTCGATCCCGACGCGAAGGCCGTTCGGCGCGTCGGCGCAATGATCGATTTCGTCGAAGTCGATCCGTCGAACGCGCCGCTGATCGCGGCCATGATACGCCCGGAAATCCGCATCGTTTCGCTGACAGTCACCGAGGGCGGATATTATATCGATCCGGCGACGGGCGCATTCGATCCCACGGCGCCGGAGATCGTCGCCGAGGGCCGAAATCCCGATCGTCCGGCGACGGCCTTCGGCGCGATCGTCGCCGCGCTGCGGGCGCGCCGATCATCAGGCATGAAGCCGTTCACGGTCGTCTCGTGCGACAATTTGCCCGGCAACGGGCACGCCGCAAAGGCCGCGACGGTGGGCCTCGCCCGCTTGTCGGACCCGCCGCTGGCCGAGTGGATCGACGCGCATGTGGCGTTTCCGAATTCCATGGTCGACCGCATCGCACCGGCGACCGGTTCTCGCGAGCGCAGGATGGCGGTAGAATTCGGCTTTGCCGACGATCCGGTTCCGGTGACGTGCGAACCGTTCCGGCAATGGGTGATCGAGGATCACTTCCCCTCGGGACGTCCGGCATTGGAAAAGGTCGGCGTCACCTTCACCGACGACGTCGGCCTGTTCGAGACGATGAAGATCCGCATCCTCAACGGCGGCCATGCGGTCATCGCCTATGCGGCGGCGCTTTCCGGCATCGAATATGTCCATCAGGCGATGGCCGACCCGATCGTCAGCGCCTTTCTCGACACGATCGAAATCGATGAAATCATCCCCGTCGTGGCGCCGCCGCCGGGCCACGATCTCGCCCGATACAAGCGGCAGGTGATGGAGCGGTTCGCCAACCCCGAAATCGCCGACACGACCAGGCGGCTTTGCTTTGATGGCTCGAACCGCCAGCCAAAATTCATCCTTCCCTCGATCCGCGACAATCGGGCGCGCGGCCGTATGCCCGAAGGGTTGATCCTCGCGAATGCGCTGTGGTGCCGCTATTGCTACGGCATCGACGAACGGGGCGAAGAGATTGCGCCCAACGATCCCGATTGGGCGAGGCTCAACACGGTCGCACGCGCGGCCAGGGAAAATCCCGACCGATGGATCGAAATGCGGCCAATCTATGGAGACCTGGCGGATGACGGTGCCTTCCGCGACGCATTCGGCGCGGCATTGACGCTGATCTGGAATGTCGGCACGCAGGCCGCAATGTCCCGATATTGCGGCCGCTGACGGGGCACATGACCGCAGATTCGGTCCCGGGCCGATCGGCCGCACACGCCAAAGAGGAAATGGAATGACAGCGCCATTGATCGCGGGCCTCGAACTGGGCGGCACCAAATGCGTGGCCATTCTCGCCACCGGTCCGGATGATGTCAGGGATCGCCGGACGGTGCCCACCACCGACCCGGCGGCGACGCTCGGCACGCTCGAATCCATTCTCGACGACTGGACGTTCGACGCCATCGGAATCGCAAGCTTCGGGCCGCTCGACCTCGATCGCGCAAGCCCGACGTTCGGATCGGTCAGCCGCACCCCGAAGCCGGGCTGGACCGGAACCGGCCTGATCGATCGCTTTGCCGATCGCTATGCCAGCCCCATCGCGATCCAGACCGACGTCGTCGGCGCCGCGCTCGCCGAAGGGCGCTGGGGCGCCGCGCAAGGGCTCTCCACCCATTGCTACATCACCGTCGGAACCGGCGTCGGCGTCGGCCTGATCGCGAACGGCCGCCCCGTGCAAGGCGCCGCGCATGGCGAGGCCGGCCATATGCATATCGCACGGGCGACGGGCGACGATTTCAAAGGCTCCTGCCCCTTTCATGGCGACTGTATCGAGGGACTGATTTCCGGCCCCGCGCTCGCGGCCCGCTTTGGCCGTCCCGGACACGAGCTGCCCGAAGACGGCCCGGAGTGGGATCTGTTCGTCCACGACCTCGCGGCGCTGCTGCACAATCTGGTTACGGTCGCGGCGCCGGAACGCATCGCGATCGGCGGCGGCGTCGTCAGCGCCCGCGAATATCTGTTCGCGCGCCTGCGAACCCGCCTCGCCGCCAGCATCAACGACTATGGCACGCTTTCGACCTATGCGAAGCAGCTCGACGAAAGGATCGCTCCCCCGGGTCTCGGCACGCTCGCCGGCCCCATGGGCGCGATCGCGACGGGACACGAGGCCCTGGGAATCTAGACCCGGGCACCCATCTCCCCTCGCGGGTCGCCCGAGGCCGCTTGTCGGGCTATCATGCCGGCCAGATCGATTGAGGAGCGGAGCCATGGAACGGATCGAAACCGAAGCGTCGGGCGGGTGCCAGTGCGGCGCGGTGCGCTGGCATGTGACGGCGGTGCTCGACACCTCGCACATCTGTCATTGCCGCATGTGCCAGAAGGCGGCGGGGAATTTCTTTGCCGCGCTGATCGGGGTACCGCGCGATGCGCTGCGCTGGACGCGCGGCGCGCCCGCGACCTTCAACAGTTCGGACAAGGCCGCGCGCGGTTTCTGCGCCCGGTGCGGCACGCCGCTCACGTACGATTATTTCGAGAGCAAGCATATCAACCTGACGACAGGCTCGTTCGACGAGCCGGCCCGCTTCGCCCCCCGGATGCAGTTCGGTGTCGAGGGGCAGCTCCCCGTCTTCGCCGACCTGCCGATCAAGGCCGAGGGCACGACCGAAGAGACGATGAGCAGCGTCGCGGGCGCGATCCGGGCGAGCAACCACCAGCATCCCGACCACGACACCGACCACTGGTCCGCGTGACGGCGCGCAAAATTCGCTAAGCGCCCCTTTCCGCCTGTGATATCCCGCCTCCGGGCTTTGGGGGAGGCTTGCCATTTTCGACCAACCTGTTCGCGATCGCGCAGATATTTGCCGGACCGCGCGCGTCGGGCCTGGCGATCCTCGGCGGCCTGCTGTGGTGGAAACTGATTCCCGACATTCGCCCGATCGACCTGTAATCGCCCGCTGGCGAATCCCCGCGCGCCCGACTAGAGCCCGCCTCGAACGCCAGCGACGGAGCCCCGCATGACCCCCACCGCCAAAATCCTTCTCCTCGGTTCGGGCGAGCTCGGGCGCGAGTTCGTGATCTCGGCAAAGCGGCTCGGCTGCCATGTGATCGCGTGCGACAGCTATGCCGGCGCGCCCGCGATGCAGGTCGCGGACCAGTTCGAGGTTTTTTCGATGCTCGACGGCGACGCGCTGCGCGGTGCGATCGAAAAGCATCGCCCCGACCATATCGTTCCGGAGGTCGAGGCGATCCGCACCGAGATATTGGCCGAGGTCGAGGCAGAGGGCTTTCACGTCGTCCCGTCGGCGCGCGCGGCCCAGCTTACGATGAACCGCGACGCCATCCGCGATCTGGCGGCGAGCGAGCTAGGCCTGAAAACCTCGACCTTCGAATATGCAACGAGCCGCGAGGAGCTGGCGGCGGCGGCGGCGCGGATCGGCTTTCCGCTGGTGGTGAAACCGGTGATGTCTTCGTCGGGCAAAGGGCAGAGCACCGTGAGGGACGCGTCGGGGGTCGACGCGGCGTGGGACTATGCGGCGGCGGGCATGCGCGGCGACCGGCTGCGCGTGATCGCGGAGGCCTTCATCGACTTCGATTACGAGATCACGCTGCTGACCGTGCGGCACAAGGACGGCGTCGCCTTCTGTCCGCCGATCGGCCATCGGCAGGAACGCGGCGACTATCGCGAAAGCTGGCAACCGGCCGCGATGTCGGCGGCGGCGCTCGCCGGGGCGCAGGACATGGCGACGAAGGTCGTCGATGCGCTGGGCGGGCACGGCATCTTCGGCGTCGAATTCTTCGTAAAGGGCGACGAAGTGATCTTCTCCGAACTGTCGCCGCGCCCGCACGACACCGGCATGGTGACGCTGATCTCGCAAGCGCTGTCGGAGTTCGACCTGCATGCGCGCGCGATCCTGGGCCTGCCGATCCCGCCGATCGCGGTGCCCGACGCGAGTGCCAGCGCGGTGCTGCTCGCCGATCGCGACGCGACCGACTTCGCGATCGCCGGCCTGGCCGAGGCGCTGGTTCAGCCGGACGCCCGGACGTCGGTCGACGCGCGCATCTTCGGCAAGCCCGTCACGCGGCCCTATCGCCGCATGGGCGTGGCGCTGGCAAAGGTCGCGGGCGGCACCACCGACGACGCCCGCACCGCGGCGGTCGCCGCGGCGGACAAGCTGACGATCGAATATCCCGGCTAACGGCGGCAAAACCCGGGGAAGCATCCGCGCCCTGCGGGCAGAAACCGCAACCGGCGACACATCGCGCGGACACAGCTAGGCCGCTCCCCTTCGCGCTGCTACACCCCCGCCCATGTCCGAGAAGAATCATCTCTATCTGGTCGATGGCTCCAGCTACATCTTCCGCGCCTATCACCGTCTGCCGCCGCTCACGAACCCGAACGGCGTGCCCGTCGGCGCCGTCTATGGCTATACGACCATGTTGTGGAAGCTGGCGAAGGACCTGCACGACGCCGACGGTCCGACGCACCTTGCGGTCATCCTCGATCATTCGAGCCAGTCGTTCCGCAACGAGATTTATGACCAGTACAAGGCGAACCGCCCCGAACCGCCGGAGGATCTGCGCCCGCAGTTCCCGCTGATCCGCGACGCGACGCGCGCCTTCTCGCTGCCGTGTATCGAGATGGAGGGTTTCGAGGCCGACGACCTGATCGCCAGCTATGCCGAGGCGGCGGTGCGCGAGGGCTGGGACGTCACGATCGTCAGCAGCGACAAGGATCTGATGCAGTTGATCCGCGAACCCGACGAGGGTCCGCACGTCGACATGCTCGACACGATGAAGAATGTCCGCCTGGGCATGGACGCGGTGAACGAGAAATTCGGGGTCACGCCCGATCTGGTCGGCGACGTGCTGGCGCTGATGGGCGACAGCGTCGACAATGTCCCCGGCGTGCGCGGCGTCGGCCCGAAGACCGCGACCAAGCTGATCCAGGAATATGGCAATCTGACCGCCGCGCTCGACGGCGCCGAGACGATGAAGCCCAGCAAGCTGCGCGAAAACCTGATCGAGCATCGCGCGATGGCCGAGCTGTCGCGCGTGCTGGTCGATCTGAAGCGTGACTGCCCCCTTCCCGACGCGCTCGACGACCTGAAGCTCGGCGCGATCCCGCCGGGCCCGCTCAAGCTGTTCCTCGACGAGCATGGCTTCCGGTCGCTGTCGGCAAAGCTCGACACCGGCGCGACGCCCGGCGGGCCGCCCACCCTGCCGCGCGCGAACGCCGCCCCGGCGGCCGCGACCGTGTCGACGGGGCCTGTAACGCCCGCCCTGCCCGCCTGGCCCGCGATCGACCGCTCGCTCTATGAAACCGTCACGACGCTGGAGGCGCTCGACCGCTGGATACAGGATGCCCGCGCCGCGCATGTCGTCGCCGTCGACACCGAAACGGCCAGCCTCGACAGTGTCACCGGCGACCTCGTCGGCGTCAGCCTGTCGGTCGGTCCTGGCAAGGCCTGCTATATCCCGCTCGGCCACGGCGGCACCGACATGTTCGCCGAAAAGCCGGACCAGATTGCGATGGCCGACGCGATCGGCCGCCTGCGCACGCTGTTCGCCGACGACGCGGTGCTGAAGGTCGGGCACAATCTGAAATATGACATCGGCGTGCTCGCGCAGCACGACGTCGTCGTCGCGCCCTATGACGATACGCTGGTGATGAGCTTCGCACTCGACGCCGGCAAGCATCAGCATGGCCTCGACGAATTGTCGAAGCTGCACCTCGATCATGCCTGCCTGTCGTTCAAGGACGTTTGCGGCACCGGCAAATCGCAGATCAGCTTTGCCGAAGTACAGCTGAGCCGCGCGACCGAATATGCCGCCGAGGATGCCGAGGTTGCGTGGCGGCTGTGGAAGCTGCTCAAGCTCCGCCTGCCGATCGAGGGCGGGACGCGGGTGTACGAAATGGTCGACCGCCCGCTTGCCGCCATCGTCGAGGGGATGGAACGCGCCGGCATCATGGTCAACCGCGACTATCTGGCGCGCTTGTCGGGCGAATTCGCGAACGAGATGCTGCGCATCGAGGGTGAGATACACGCACTCGCCGGCCAGCCCTTCGCGATCGGCAGCCCCAAGCAGCTTGGCGAGATATTGTTCGACAAGCTGGGGCTGAAGGGTGGCCGCAAGGGCAAGTCGGGCGACTGGTCGACCGACCAGAACGAGCTCGAGCGCCTCGAACGCGACGGCGTGCCGATCGCGCGCAAGATTCTGGAATGGCGCCAGCTCGCCAAGCTGAAGTCGACCTATACCGATGCGCTGCAGCAACAGATCAACGCCAAGACCGGGCGCGTCCACACAAGCTACAGCCTCGTCGGCGCACAAACGGGCCGCCTGTCGTCGACCGACCCGAACCTGCAGAATATCCCGATCCGGACCGAGACCGGACGCCAGATCCGCGACGCCTTCATCGCGGCGCCGGGCCATGTCCTGATCGCCGCCGACTATAGCCAGATCGAGCTGCGGCTCGCCGCGCATATGGCCGACGTCCCCGAACTGAAGGAGGCCTTCGCGCAGGGGCAGGACATTCACGCCGCGACCGCGATCGAACTGTTCGGAGAGGTCAATCGCGACACCCGCGGCAAGGCGAAGACGGTCAATTTCTCGATCCTCTATGGCATTTCGCGCTGGGGCCTTGCCGGCCGCCTCGAAGTCACGCCCGACGAGGCGCAGGCGCTGATCAGCCGGTATTTCGAACGGTTCCCGGGCATCTCCGACTATATCACCGACACGCTCGAGAACGCGCGCGCGCGCGGTTATACCGAGACGCTCTTTGGCCGAAAGACGTGGTTCCCGCGCATCAAGGCCGCGAACCAGAACGAACGCGCGGGCAGCGAGCGCGCCGCGATCAACGCGCCGATCCAGGGCACCAGCGCCGACCTGATCAAGCGCGCGATGGCGCGGATGCCGCAAGCGCTGGCGGATGCCGGGCTGTCCGATGTCAGGATGCTCCTCCAGGTGCACGACGAACTGGTCTTCGAGGCGCCGGAGGGCAAGGCCCAGGCTGCGGGCGAGATCATCCGCCGCATAATGGCGGGCGCGGCCGAACCGGTGCTCAGCCTGTCGGTTCCGCTGGAGGTCGAGATCGGTATCGGCAAGAGCTGGGGCGAAGCGCATTGACGCCTCTCCTGCTGTTCGTCGCGGCGCTCGCGGCCGAGCCCGTGTCTGCGGCCGAACCAGCGGCGTCCCCGCCTCCCGCTACCACGCCCGCAACCGCCGCCGCGCCCGCACCGGTCGCCGACACCGACCTGCGCGAATTTGCGGCGGTCGCCGGGCGCAAGGTCGTGGGGCGCCAGGTGGGCGGCCCCTATCTGAACCCCGACAAGATATTGCTGCTGGCGCGCGACGGGAAAGGCTATCCGGTCGTCGCCGCCAGCATCGGCTTTCCCGCGCGCCAGTCGCTGCCCGCGCCGCCCGACGGCACGCTGGCGGTCGTCCGGCTGCACCAGAAATATGAAACGACCGTTCCCGGCCCGACGGGCGACGACCTGGCCTTTGTCGCCGCGAACAGGTTGCCGCTGTTCGTGATCGGCGAATGGGCCCGCCCCGCGCCCATGTGGGAAGTCGCGTGGGTCGACGGCCGCGTGCTGTTCCGCACGATCGGCGAGGTGGGCGAGATCGGCCCCTGGCAGGAATAGGCGCTCCCCAACTTCGCGCTTGACTGTATTGTTATAATAATACAGCAGGGCGGCAATCAGGGAGGATTTATGTCGTACAAGTTCATTGCGGCCTTCGCCGCCGCCGCGTTGTTCACCGGCGTCGTCCGCGCCGAACCCGCACCTCCGCCGCCACCCGCCGCCGAAGCGATAGAGATGCTGCCGATCGCCTTCTCGCCGGAGGGTCTGTCGGGCCCCGGCGGCGACCGGCTGCGCGAGGCGATGGAGCAGGCGCAGTTCGTCGCGCTTGGCGAGGATCATGGCTTTGCGGGATCGCCAGCGCTTGGCGCGGCGCTGGCGCATGACGCCGCCGCGATCGCCGAGCGGCAGGATGCAGGACCGCTGTATCACGCCGTCGAGGTGGGTCCGCATACCGTGGCCTGGGTCGCGGCGCAGCTTGAAACCGGCGGACTCGACGCGCTTGGCATGGGGCTCAAGCGACGTCCCTGGGCGATGCCTTTCCTGTCGAACGTCGAGGATGCCCGGCTTGCCGCGCCCTTCGCGGCGGATGGCAGGCTGTGGGGGATCGACCAGGAGTTCGTCGGATCGCCGTCGATCCTGTTCGAAATACTTGCGGCACGGACGAAGGACCGCGCCACCAGGGCGCTGCTGACCGATTGGCGGACAAAGGACGATGCCGCGCTCGCGGCCGGCAAGTTCGACGCGATCTTCACAGCCTATGCCACGGCCGCGAACTTCGCGGACCTGCGGACGCGCTTCGCGGGCGACGCGGACGCGCTGGGGATGATCGACGATCTGGCCGAAAGCACGCGCATCTATCGACTGCACAGCGCCGGCCAAAATCTTCAGAACAATGAGGAACGTTCGGCGATGATGCAGCGCTATTTCCTCGCCGCCTATCGCGCCGCCCCGGTGAAGGCGCCGCGCGTGCTGCTGAAAATGGGGCTCAACCACATCGGCCGCGGGACCACCCCGACCTCGATCGTCGACCTCGGCTCGATGCTGCCCGGTCTCGCGGCGGCGAACGGGCGCACCGCGCTGGCGATCGCCTATGTCCCGCTCGGCGGATCGGTGCGTCAGCTCAGCCCTTCGCCGACCGCCTTCACCAAGGTCGCGCCCTATGAGGACGAAATGATCGGCCAGATCCTCGACGCGGCCGGGATCGCGCGCGACACGATTCCGGCCGACGGCCACGTCCTCATCCCGCTCGCGCCGCTCCGCCACGCCCTTGCGGGGAAGAAGCTGCGCGACCTTCCGCCCTATGCGCGCTTCATGCTGCTGGGTGTCGACTATCTGGTGACGACGCGCGGCGCGGAGCCGGCGACGTCGTTCGAGTCATGGACGCCCGGGACGCGCTGAGCCGTCCTGGTCGGGCGCGGGGCCAAAGCGATTGGATCCCGCCGTCCCCGCGCGGGCCAGTTCGATCAAAAGCCACAGCAGGATCAGCCCGCCGACGATCGCCAGCCAGTCGGGGCCCGCGTCGTTGACATTCGCCTTCGCCATCCAGGTCCAGCTATCGAACGGATTCATGCTGGGCGGCTGACGCTGCACCTCGGCGAGCACTTGGGGCAGCCGGTCCGTCATGTGCAGCATCTGCCGCGCCTGCCCCAATCCCGCCGCCGCCACGCCGAACGGCAGCGCCAGCGCCCACCAGCCGCTGTGCCCGCGATCGTGCAGGCGGCGCGCCGTCGCGGTCAGCAGGATGATCGCGCCGAGCAGGCCGAGGCACGCCCCGACATAAGCGCCCGTGGTCATGCCGCGCATCTGCGCCTCGAAGATCTTCACGGCGGCCTGCGGATCCTTGGGTCCCGCGTTCATCATCAGGTCCATCGGCGGAAAGGCCAGCACCATCTGGATGATCATCTGGAGGATCAGCAACGGCGCGAGAACCAGCGCGAGGAACATCCAGAACTGCATCCGCGCATCGCGTCCGTGCGCATCGAAAAGGCCGCCGAAGCCCTTGCGCAAGATCCGCCCGATCGAAAAATCCGCCATGCCGCGCCCCCATTCCGCCACGCCCCGGCGGCGAGCATATCCGGCCTCCGTCGACGTGCCAATCGCCGAACCGCCCCGATTTGGCGGCAAAGGACGGTATCGCGCGCTTTACCGCCATGCCCGCCCTTTCCGAACCCGGCGTTTCCCTCTATGACCAAATCATGACATCCCGCTGGCATTCTTGCGACAGCGGCGACGAAAGGCTTTCATGACGACCACTCCGGCGGCCAGCGCCCCGATCCGCATCC
The DNA here is from genome assembly GCA_017309275.1 of Sphingomonadales bacterium. GTDB lineage: Bacteria > Pseudomonadota > Alphaproteobacteria > Sphingomonadales > Sphingomonadaceae > Sphingopyxis. The sequence goes on from JAFKLT010000031.1 coordinate 190,887, forward strand.
AGCAGAATTTTCTCGCTCGCCACGAAAGACGACTGCTCAACTGGATCTGTCCCCGCCTTCCCGCCTGGACGACGCCCGACCAGTTGACGATCCTCGGCTTTGTCGGCGCGGTGATAGTCGCCGCAGGCTATATGCTGAGCTGGATCGACGACGAATGGCTGGGGCTTTGCCTCGCCGGCTATGTCGTCAACTGGTTCGGCGACTCGCTCGACGGCAGCCTGGCGCGCTGGCGGCGGATCGAGCGCCCGAACTACGGCTATTTCGTCGACCATAGCGTCGATGCGGTCGCGACCCTGCTGATGGTCGGCGCGATCGGGATGAGTCCCTATCTGCGCCTCGACGTCGCGCTGATGGCGGTGATCGGATATTTCCTGCTGTCGATCCACACCTTCATCGCGGCAAAGGTCGTCGGCGAATTCCGCCTGTCCTACATGGCCGGCGGGCCGACCGAGCTGCGGCTGATGCTGATGGCGATGACCGTCACCATGGCGCTTGTCGGCCCCGGCGATATCCACGGGATCAATTTCTCGCCTTTCGACCTCTTCGGCCTGGTCATCGCCAGCATCCTCGTGACGCTGTTCGTCGTTCAGAGCTTTGCGACGGCTCGGATGCTCCGCGCGCGGGGCGGTTAGGGCCGGCGCCGCGCCTGCGGATAGGTGCCGAGCAGGCGCAGCGATTTCGTCTGGAAATCGATTTCCTCCAGCGCGCGGTCGATCCGCTCGTCGCCCGGCGCGCCGACGATGTCGGCATAGAATTTCGTCGCCGCAAAGCTGCCGCCGACCTGATAGCTTTCCAGCTTGGTCATGTTGACGCCATTGGTCGCAAAACCGCCCAGCGCCTTGTAAAGCGCGGCCGGGATATTCTTCACCTCAAAGACAAAGGTGGTCATCAGCGCGTCGATGTCGCCGACGTCGGCCAGCGGCTCGCGCGCCAGGACGACGAAGCGGGTCATATTATGATCCGCATCCTCCATGCCGGTGCCGTGCAGCGTCAGCCCGTACAGCTCGGCGGCGTGCGGCGGCGCCAGCGCGGCCAGCCCGACCTCGTCGCTGTCGGCGACCCAGGCGGCGGCGCCCGCGGTGTCGCTGTGAGCGACCGGATCGATGTTGTTCGCGCGCAGCCATTGGCGGCACTGGCCCAGCGCCTGCTCGTGGCTCATCGCCCGCGTGACCGGGCCCAGGTCGCGGCTCATCAGGCCGTATCGGATCGGCAGGAAATGCTCGCCCACGATATAGAGGCCGGATTCGGGCAACAGGAAATGGATGTCGGCAACGCGGCCGTGCAGGCTGTTCTCGATCGGAATGATCGCGCGTTCGACGCTGCCGTCGCGCACCGCCTCGATCGCATCCTCGAACGAATAGCAGGGAAGCGGCAGCGAAGCGGCGTCATATTCGCGCGCGGCAAGGTCGCTGTTCGCGCCGGGCGCGCCCTGAAAGGCCAGCCCGCGTGCGGGATCGGCAAGCGCCGCCGCCTTCATCTGGTCCACCAACCGCTGCGCCGAAGCCGAATAACTGCCCATGACTGCCTTCCCGTACTGCGCGGCGGCGCATAGCGAGGCGGGAAGGCGTACGCAACCGCACGCCGCACGATTTCATCCCCTTGCGCCGCGCACCGCGCCCCAGTAAGGGAGCGACCAAATCAAACCACGCGCCCGGGGGCCGGGCACAAGCGAACGGGGCTGCAAGCATGGACAATCGCAACAACACTATTGCCGGCTGGGTATTGTTCGCCGGTATCTGCGCACTGGGCCTGTCGATCGGTTCGGGCATGTTGTTCGCCAGCCACAATCCTGAAAAGCCCGGTTTCCCGATCGAGGATGCCGAGGGTGGCGAAGGCGGCGGCGCAGCGGCCGTTCCCCTGCCGAACCTGCTCGCGGCGGCCGACGTCGCAAAGGGCGAAGCGGTGTTCGCAAAGTGCGCCGCATGCCACACGATCAATTCGGGCGGCGCCAACGGCATCGGTCCCAACCTCTATGGCACGATGGGTGAAGCCATCGGCCAGGGCAAGGCGGGCTTCGCCTTCTCCGACGCGCTCAAGAATGTCGGCGGCAACTGGGACTTCGAAAAGATGGACCATTGGCTGGCCAGCCCGCGCAAGTTCGCCAACGGCACCAAGATGTCGTTCGCCGGCCTGTCGAGCGCCGAGGATCGCGCCAACCTGATCGTCTATCTGAACGCGCAGGGTTCGAACCTGCCGCTGCCGGCGGCCGAAGCCGCTCCGGCCGCCGATGCCGCTGCCGCTCCGGCAGAAGGCGCCGACAAGGGCGCCGCTCCGGCCGAGGCCGCGAAGGGCGCCGAAGCCGCCGCACCGGCCCCCGCCGAAGCCAAGAAATAATGCGCATCGCGCCCGTCCTGCTGGCGGGCGCGTTGATGCTCGCGGGCTGCGGCAAGTCCGAACCCGCCGCCGACACGTCGGGCGATAGCGCCTCTGCGCCGGCCGCCGCCGCGCCCGCCCCTGCGGTCGAGCCGACCGCGGCGATGGGCGAACAGATTTTCAAGCGCTGCGTGTCGTGCCACACGATCGACAAGGGCGGATCGAACGGCATCGGCCCGAATCTGCACGGCGTCGTCGGCCGCGCGGTCGCCGCGCACGAAGGCTTTTCCTATTCCTCCGCGCTCAAGGCGAAGGGCGGCCACTGGGACGAAGCGGCGCTCGACAAATTCCTCGAGTCGCCGATGAAGGATGCACCCGGCACGCGCATGGCGTTCGCGGGCGTCATCGACGCCGCCGACCGCAAGGCGCTGATCCTCTACCTGGAAAGCCAGAAATAGCGCCGAAACCCTCCCGGCCGCGTCGCGGCGGGGAGGATCATCGACTCAATGATGTTCGATGTTGGCGTAAAAGCCCTGGATGATCTCCCAGGCTTCCTCGGCGGTCTCGACGAATTTGAACAGGTCCAGGTCGCGCGCGCTTACGACGCCCTCCTCGACCAGCGCCTCAAAGTTCACGACGCGCTGCCAGAATTCCTTGCCGAACAGCACGATCGGGATCGGCTTGATCTTGCCGGTCTGGATCAGGGTCAGCAGCTCGAACATTTCGTCGAACGTCCCGAATCCGCCAGGAAACACCGCGACGGCGCGCGCGCGGAGCAGGAAGTGCATCTTGCGCAGCGCGAAATAGTGGAACTGAAAGCTCAGTGACGGGGTCACGAAGCGGTTCGGCGCCTGTTCGTGCGGCAACACGATGTTGAGGCCGATCGACTCGCGGCCCTCGTCATCGGCGCCGCGGTTCGCGGCCTCCATGATCGACGGACCACCGCCCGAACAGACGACGAAATGGCGGCAGCCGTCGTCGTCGCACGGCACCTGGCTCGCAAGCCGGGCAAGGCTGCGCGCTTCGTCATAATATCGCGCCTTGGCCTTCAGCCGGCGTGCGATATTGCGTTGGACGTCGTCGGTCGCCGCAGTCTCCAGCCCGTCGGCCGCCGCCGGTTCGGGGATGCGCGCCGAGCCATAGATGACCAGCGTCGATTCGATCTTCGCTTCGTCCAGCAGCAGTTCGGGCTTCAGCAGCTCGAGCTGAAAGCGAACGGGGCGCAAATCCTCGCGCAGCAGGAAGTCATTATCCTGAAAGGCGAGCTTATAGGCCGGATCGGCGGTCTGCGGAGTGGTCGTCGCCTGCTTGGCGAACTGCGCGTCGTCTTTTGCTTTGTGAAAACGCGAACGATGGGGTTGTTTGTCTTTTGCCATTCAGGTGCGGCTACTCGTTTCGCGTGACTTTGCCAAGACTGGGGCATATCGCCCGCCCGTCCGCACGCGATGACGACACGGCCTAACGGCAGTATCCGTTGCCGCTCATGTCCATGTGGAAATGATTATAGTGCGCCGCATTATAGTCGGGGCCCAGCACGGTACCGAAACGGCGGCACGCCGACGTGTGCAGCGCGCGCAGGAAATCCTGCGACGGCCTGTCGCCCTTCCATCCGCCGTCGAGCATGATGCGGCGACCGTCGGCCAGCACGAATCCCGATACGTCGATCGCGTTCGAATAAGCATGCTGCGAAAGCCGCCCCGAACGACCGCCATAGATGTTGCGGCAGCTATAGGTACCGAAGGTCTCGATCTTGACGACCTCCTGCCCGAAATATTTCCGTGCCGCGGGTTTCACGGCATATTGCGCCCAGGCGGCGAAATTCTTTGCCAGCGGACAGGTCATCGCGCCCAGGTTCGACACCGGCGTACCGATGTCCATCAGCTTCACCGAATCGATCGAGCTGCATCCGCCGCCATGATCCTGATTCGGCAGCGGGGTGAAACGCACGCCGGCCTGCTTCAGGTCGAACGCGCATTGCTGCGCCTCGGGGCTGGTAAAGGAGGGTGCGCCGACGACCTGCGGACGGTTCGGCTTGCCGGTCGCCGTCTGCTTCCCGCCGCCCTGTTTCATCACATCGGGAGCGCCGAAACAGGCGGATAGAGCGAGCGCCGCGCTGGCGGCGATCAGGACCCGGGGCTTCAAGAAAGGCGGGATCGGCATGGTCGTCAATTTACCGACAAGATGGTTAACAAGATACTAACCCAACCCTTCGGCTGGTCGTCAATTTCGCCCGGGACGAGCATTTTGTTTGACAGTTGCGCGGACGACCCTAAAGGCGGCGCCGGGCCACGCGGTCCCAACGCCGCGCGAGCTCTCTGCAAGGAGAGACTATAATGACTGACGTACCGACGCCACAATTGCGCCCTCAGCGCCCCTATTTCTCTTCCGGACCCTGCGCCAAGCCGCCGGTCTGGGCCCCCGAAAAACTAGGCACCGAATCGCTCGGCCGCTCGCATCGCGCGAAGATCGGCAAGACGCGGCTCCAATATTGCATCGACCTGATGCGCGAGATGCTGCGGCTTCCCGACACGCATCGCATCGGCATCGTGCCCGGTTCGGATACCGGCGCCTTTGAAATGGCGATGTGGACGATGCTCGGCGCGCGCCCCGTCACGACGCTGGCGTGGGAAAGCTTCGGTGAAGGTTGGGTCACCGATGCCGCCAAGCAGCTCAAGCTCGATCCGACGGTCATCCGCGCCGACTATGGCCAGCTTCCCGACCTGACGCAGGTCGACTGGTCGAACGACGTTCTCTTCACCTGGAACGGCACCACCAGCGGCGTCCGCGTTCCCGACGGCGACTGGATCGCCGCCGACCGTGAGGGACTGAGCTTCGCCGACGCGACGTCGGCGGTGTTCGCCTACGACCTGCCGTGGGACAAGATCGACGTCGCGACCTTCAGCTGGCAGAAAGTGCTCGGCGGCGAAGGCGGGCACGGCGTGCTGATCCTCGGCCCCCGCGCCGTCGAACGGCTCGAAACCCACACCCCCGCCTGGCCGCTGCCGAAGGTGTTCCGCCTCGTCTCGAAGGGCGCGCTCGCCGAGGGCGTGTTCAAGGGCGAGACGATCAACACGCCGTCGATGCTTGCCGTCGAGGACGCGATCTTCGCGCTCGAATGGGCGAAGTCGCTCGGCGGCCTCGACGGGCTGAAGGCACGCAGCGATGCGAACGCCGCCGCGCTCGACAAGATCGTTTCGGAACGCGAATGGCTCAGCCATCTCGCCGCCGATCCCGCCAGCCGCTCGAAGACCTCGGTCTGCCTGTCGGTTGCCGGCGCGGACGAGGGCTTCATCAAGAAGTTCGCGGCGCTGCTCGAAGCCGAAGGCGCGGCCTATGACATCGCGGGCTATCGCGATGCGCCTCCGGGTCTTCGCATCTGGTGCGGCGCGACCGTCGACACCGCCGATGTCGAGGCGCTCGGCCCGTGGCTCGACTGGGCCTACGCCTCGCTCAACGCCTGATTGCGATCCCCGGCGAAAGCCGGGATCCATTTCCCCATTCCGCCACAGATCCCGGTTATCGCCGGGATACGGAGACAGACCATGACCGCACCCAAAGTCCTCATCAGCGACAAGATGGACCCCAAAGCCGCCGCGATCTTCAAGGAACGCGGAATCGACGTCGACGTCATCACCGGCAAGACCAAGGAAGAGCTGATCGCGATGATCGGCGACTATGACGGCCTCGCCATTCGCTCGGCGACCAAGGTCACCGCCGACGTCCTCGCCGCCGCCACGAAGCTGAAGGTCGTCGGCCGCGCCGGCATCGGCGTCGATAACGTCGACATCCCCTCGGCGTCGAAGCAGGGCGTCATCGTGATGAACACGCCTTTCGGCAACAGCATCACGACCGCCGAACATGCCGTCGCGATGATGTTCGCGCTCGCCCGCCAGATTCCGGAAGCGAACGCGCTGACACAGGCCGGCAAATGGCCGAAGAACGACTTCATGGGCGTCGAGCTGACGTCGAAGACGCTGGGCCTGATCGGCTGCGGCAACATCGGCAGCATCGTTGCCGAGCGCGCACTCGGCCTGCGCATGAAGGTCGTCGCCTTCGACCCCTTCCTGACGCCCGAACGCGCGATCGAACTCGGCGTCGAAAAGGCCGATCTCGACACCTTGCTCGCCAAGGCCGATTTCATCACGCTGCACACGCCGCTGACCGACCAGACCCGCGGCATCCTGTCGGCCGAGAATATCGCCAAGGCAAAGAAGGGCGTGCGGATCATCAACTGCGCGCGCGGCGGCCTGATCGACGAGGCAGCGCTGAAGGACGCGCTCGACAGCGGCCATGTCGCGGGCGCGGCGCTCGACGTGTTCCAGCAGGAGCCGCCGGCTGCCGACCATCCGCTGTTCGGCACGCCGAACTTCATCTGCACGCCGCACCTTGGCGCGTCGACCGATGAGGCGCAGGTCAATGTCGCGATCCAGGTCGCCGAACAGATTTCGGACTATCTGCTCACCGGCGGCATCACCAACGCGCTGAACGTCCCCAGCCTGTCGGCCGAGGAAGCGCCGAAGCTGCGCCCCTATATGAGCCTCGCCGAAAAGCTCGGCAGCCTCGTCGGCCAGCTCGCGCACGACAATCTCGCCAACATCTCGATCGAGGTCGAGGGCGCGGCCGCCGAACTGAACCTCAAGCCGATCACGGCGGCGGTGCTGACCGGCCTGATGCGCCGCTATTCGGACTCGGTGAACATGGTCAACGCGCCGCACCTCGCGCGTGAGCGCGGGCTCGACGTTCGCGAGGTTCGCCACGATCGCGACGGCGACTATCACACGCTCGTCCGCGTGACCGTCGCCACCGAACAGGGCGACCGCTCGGTCGCGGGCACGCTGTTCAGCAACGGCGATCCGCGCCTTGTCGAAATGTTCGGTATCAAGGTCGAGGCCGACCTCGACGGCCATATGTTGTACATCGTCAACGAGGACGCACCCGGCTTCATCGGCCGCATCGGCACCGCGCTGGGCGAAGCCGGGCTGAACATCGGCACCTTCCACCTCGGCCGCCGCGCCGCGGGCGGCGAAGCCGTGCTGCTTCTCAGCCTCGATTCGCCGATGCCCGAACCCCTTCTGTGGCAACTTTGCCAACTTCCGGGCGTGAAAACGGTAAAGGGCCTGAAGTTCTGATCCACCTCCCCTCCCGCCCGCGCGGGAGGGGAGATTTGTTGAACTCCCGCCACCACGCGCCTAAAGGCCGCAATCGATGACAAAGGCTCCCGCCCTGCTGCCCGAAGGCCTCCGCGACCGTTTGCCCGCGCAGGCCGAAGCCTCCTCCCGCGTCACGCGCGCGCTCGTCGACGCGATGCGCGCGCACGGCTATGGCCGCGTCTCCCCGCCGCTCGCCGAGTTCCGCGAAACGCTGGGCGGCGATGACGACCGCTCGTCGCGCGACCTGCTCCGCTTCACCGACCCGGTGTCGCAGCGCACCCTGGCGCTCCGCCCCGACATCACGCGGCAGGTCGGCCGCATCGCCACCTCGCTCCTTGCCAAGGCCCAGCGTCCGCTGCGCCTCTGCTATGCGGGGCAGGTGGTGAAATTGCGATCGAGCCAGCTTCGCCCAGCCCGCGAGATGCTTCAGGTCGGCGCCGAACTGATCGGCAGCGACAGCGTCGCCGCCGCGCGTGAAATCGTGACGGTCGCGATCGACGCGCTCGACGCCGCCGGCATCGGCCAGGTCACGATCGACTTTACCCTGCCCGACGTCGTCGACCTGCTCGCCGGCGGGCCGCTGCCCGTCGCCGCCAGCCTAGACAGCCTGCGCGACGAGCTCGACGCCAAGGATGCCGGCGCGCTCGTTCGCCTCGGTGCCGAGGCGTATCTGCCGCTGCTCCGCGCGACCGGCCCCTTCGACCGCGCGATCGCCGACCTGCGCGCCTTCGACACGACGGGCGTGCTCACCAGCCGCATCGACGCGCTCGAGGAAATCGCCGCGCCGGTGCGCAACCGCGCCGCGCTGACGCTCGACCCCACCGAACGCCACGGCTTCGCCTATCAAAGCTGGTTCGGTTTCCAGATTTTCGTGCCCGGTCAGGGCGATGCGATCGGCCGCGGCGGCGGCTATTCGATTCCCGTCGGCGAACAGGAAGAATCGGCCGTCGGCTTCTCGCTCTATCCCGACCCGCTGATCGACGCGGGGCTTGGCGCAGAAAATGATGCCGAGCGCCGCATCTTCCTGCCGATCGGCCACGACCCCGCGATCGCTGCAAGCCTGCGTGCCGACGATTGGCAGACGGTCGCCGCGCTGTCCGACGGCGACGACGCACGCGCGCTCGGCTGCGGCTTCATTCTCGGCCCGGACGGCCCGGTCGAAGCCTGATCCTCGTCGACGCCGACGACGGCGCGGCTAGAAATCCGACACCCCGAACCGCGGGATCCCCTGGTTGACGCCGGGCGGGTCGAGCACAGTGACGTCCAGCTCGACCGGCTCGCCGATCCAGTGCGCAAGGCTGGTGTGATCGGCCAGGTCGTCGTCGGTCAGCGGGTGGACCAGCGCACGCAGCCCTGTCGCCTCGATCGCCGCCACGACCGCGGGGCGATGGCTCGCCAGAAAATGCACCTCATATTGCGCGATCGGATGCGGCCCCGCCGCGCCGTCGGTCAGCGCGCCGACGAACAGGATCGCGGGATCGCGGCCGAACGCATCGCGCAGCGCGATCGCGGCTGGCCGCTCGCCATCGTCGCAATAGATATGGGCATGATAGGGCGCGTCGGCGTTCGTCATGCAGGCTTCGTCTTCCTTCATCATCAGGCCGGAGCCCTACTTTCGCCCCGACAGTCGGAGCAAGGCGCGGCGGCGTCAAGCCCAGGGCGGTGCCGATGGACTGCGACGACTACCCTACCCCAAAAACAACACGCGCATAAGAAAAGGGCCGGAGTTTCCCCCGGCCCTTTCCCAAATTCTGGCGGTGCCTATCAGGCGCCGGCGACGTCGGCCGTGTCGACCTTCACGCCGGGGCCCATCGACGACGACAGCGCGATCTTGCGGACATATTTGCCCTTCGCGCCGGCCGGCTTGGCCTTGACGATCGCGTCGACGAACGCGTCGAAGTTCTGGCGGAGCTTTTCCTCGCCGAACGACAGCTTGCCGAGACCAGCGTGGATGATGCCCACCTTTTCGACGCGGAATTCGATCTGGCCGCCCTTGGCTGCCTTGACCGCTTCGGCGACGTTCGGGGTGACGGTGCCCAGCTTCGGGTTCGGCATCAGGCCCTTCGGACCCAGCGTCTTGCCGAGGCGACCGACGATGCCCATCATGTCCGGCGTCGCGATGACGCGGCCATAGTCGAGGTTACCCGCGAGCATGTCTTCCATCAGGTCTTCCGCACCGACCTTGTCGGCGCCGGCGGCCAGCGCCTTTTCGGCATTGTCGCCACGCGCGAAGACCGCGACCTTGACGTCCTTGCCGGTGCCGGCGGGCAGCGTGACGACGCCGCGGACCATCTGGTCGGCGTGACGCGGATCGACGCCCAGGTTCATCGCGATTTCCAGCGTTTCGTCGAACTTGGCCGAAGCCAGCTCGCGCACCGTCTTGATCGCTTCGTCGATGCCGTGCAGCTTCAGCGCGTCGACCTTGCCCTCGAGGGCCTTCTGCTTCTTGGTCAGCTTAGCCATGGGTTCAGCCCTCCGTCACTTCGAGGCCCATCGAGCGGGCGCTGCCTTCGATGATCTTCGTCGCCTGTTCGATGTCGTTGGCGTTGAGATCCTTCATCTTGATCTCGGCGATTTCGGCGAGCTTCGAGCGC
>JAFKLT010000002.1 GCA_017309275.1 Sphingomonadales bacterium
CGGCTACTCCCGCCACAAACCCTTCGAACATATCTACCGCCACCACCGCCGGTACCGCATCACCGAAGGCGCCGAGGAAATCCAGATCCGAAAAGTCGCCGCCTACCTCCTCGGGTACCTCGGCCCCAGAAAAGATACCCTCGGGAAAATCTGACCGGGCTGGACTCTCCTCTTCCGACTGGCGCATGATCGGCGCAAAGGATGGAAGAGGAGAGAGTCATGGCCGAGGCCGATCGCGCAGCCGAGACCGCGTCGTTCCGGATTTACCGGGGCATCGACGCGCCCGATCTCAACGAAACCGAAAAGATGACCCTCGCGGGGCTGACCCCGATCGTCGAGGCGGGCATCGGCCGCTGGGTCGCGGCGGGCGTCGGCGAAGGCAATGTCACCAAGGTGCTGTTTTCGCTGCCGCACATGAGCCTGACCTATGCCTGGTTCAAAAGCGGCTTCGCCTTGCCGCTGCACAGTCACGACGCCGACTGTCTTTATTATATCATCGCCGGATCGCTGAAACTGGGGACCGAGGAGCTTGGGTCCGGCGACGGTTTCTTCGTCGGCCGTGACGTCCCCTATACCTACAAGCCCGGCCCCGACGGGGTCGAGGTGCTGGAGTTCCGGACGGTCGATGCGTTCGACATGAAGTTTCAGGGACGAACCGAGGCCTATTGGGACAAGATCGTCGCCGGCATGGACACCGCGCGGCCGCACTGGGACGACGAGGCGCCGCCGTCGCAGCGCCCGCCGCACTGACGCCGCCTCAGCGTTTGCGCACGAATTCGGCGCGCAGGACCAGCCCCTTGATGCCGTCGTGGCGGCAGTCGATTTCCTGCGCGTCGCCGGTCAGCCGGATCGACTTGATCACCGTGCCGACCTTCAGCGTCTGTCCCGCGCCCTTCACCTGAAGGTCCTTGACCAAAACCACCGAGTCGCCATCGGTCAGCAGGTTGCCGACCGCGTCGCGTACTTCGGGCCCCGCCGCAGCGGCGGTGGCCCGTGCTTCGGCCTCGCTCGCGGGCAGCCATTCGCCGCTCGCTTCGTCATAGACATAATCTTCATCGCTCATTGCCGCTCCCTGCGCCCGGAAAGCGGCGCGGTCAATCGCGCTTGGCATCTAGCGAATCCATGATAGGTTTCTTCCTGAAACGAAAAAATGGGAGAGTCGGGATGCATGATCTGGTGATACGCGGCGGCACCGTCGTCGATGGTTCGGGCGGAAAGCCCTTTGTCGCGGATGTCGCGATCGACGGTGATCGCATTGTCGCGGTGGGCGAAAATCTCGGCGCGGGCCGCGAAGAAGTCGACGCCGCCGGCAAGGTCGTCACTCCCGGCTTCGTCGATGTTCACACCCATTATGACGGGCAGGCGACGTGGGACGCCGAAATGGCGCCGTCGAGCTGGCACGGCGTCACCACGGTCGTGATGGGCAATTGCGGCGTCGGCTTCGCCCCCGCCAAGCCCGACCGCCACGAATGGCTGATCAGCCTGATGGAAGGGGTCGAGGATATTCCCGGCACCGCGCTCGCCGAGGGGATGAGCTGGGACTGGGAGACCTTCCCCGAATATATGGACGCGCTCGAACGGCTGCCGCGCACCGTCGACGTCGCATGCCACGTCCCGCACGGCGCGGTCCGCGCCTATGTGCTCGGCGATCGTGAAAAACCCGGCGCGATCCCGACCGACGCCGACATCGCGGAGATGTCGCGCATCGTCGAGGAAGGCGTGCGCGCGGGCGCGCTCGGCTTTTCGACCAGCCGCACCGTTCTGCACAAGTCGGTCGACGGCGAGCTGGTCCCCGGCACCACCGCGACCGCCGAGGAACTGGTCGCGATCGGCCGCGCGATGGGCCGCGTCGGCTATGGCGTGTTCGAAATGGCCAGCGACATGAAGCGCGAGTGGAACGAGTTCCAGTGGATGGGCGACCTCAGCCGCGAAACCGGCCTGCCGGTAACCTTCGCCGCGCTTCAGTCGATCGCCAAGGAGCTGCCGCTGGAAGAGCAGATTTCGGAGATGCGCAAACAGAATGCGACCGGCGCGAATATCGTCGCGCAGATCGCGCTGCGCGGCAACGGCGTGATCATGGCGTGGCAGGGAACGGTACACCCGTTCCGGTTCAAGCCGGCTTGGAACGAGATCATCGACCTCTCATGGGACCAGCAGCTCGCGAAGCTGAAGGATCCTGCCTTCAAGAAGCGCATGATCGAGGAAGCGAATGTCTGGCCCGAAAGCGACATCCTCGATTTCCTGATGGTCGTGGCCGAAGGATGGCCGGTCCAGTTCGAGATGGACCCCGATTTCAACTATGAGCCCAAGATGGACGAAAGCATCGCCCATCGTGCGGCGGCGGCGGGCGTCAGCGCCTCCGAATATGCCTATGAGCTGTTGATGAAGGACGATGGAAAGGGCTTCATCTATTTCCCGATCCTCAACTATCGCGACGGCAACCTCAACTTCCTCGAGGATCTACAGGCGTCGGACGACACGGTGAACAGCCTGTCCGACGGCGGCGCGCATTGCGGGACGATCTGCGACGCGGCCTCGCCGACCTTCATGCTCCAGCATTGGGTGCGCGACCGCGCAGGGCAGCGGATCGCGCTGGAACATGCGGTGAAGCGCCAGTGCCGCGACACGGCGATGCTCTATGGCCTCGAGGATCGCGGCGTGCTGGCGCCCGGCTATCTCGCCGACCTCAACATCATCGACATGGACGCGCTGAAACTTGGCAAACCATGGCTTGCCTTCGACCTGCCGGCGGGCGGCAAGCGCCTGCTGCAAAAGGCCGACGGCTATGTCGCGACGATCAAGTCGGGCGTCGTCACCTTCAAGGATGGCGAAATGCAGGGTCCGACTCCGGGCGGCGTGATCCGCGGTCCGCAGCGCGTCGAAATGGCGATGGCGGCGGAATAATGCGCGCAGTCCAGGTTCGCGCGCCCGCCTCGCTCGATACGCTGACGCCGACCGATCTTCCCGACCCCGGCAATCCGGGGCCGGGAGAGATTCGGGTGCGGCTGGCGGCCTCTTCGCTCAACTATCACGACTTTGCCGTGGTGACGGGGATGATCCCCGCCGCCGACGGCCGTATCCCGATGTCGGACGGCGCGGGGCAGGTCGAGGCGGTGGGCGAGGGGGTGACCGGCTTCAAGCCGGGGGACCTTGTCGTCTCGCTCTTCTTTCCCGACTGGAATGACGGTGCGCCGCCGACGAGCGCCTTTACCCGCGTGCCGGGCGACGGGATCGACGGCTATGCCCGCGAGGTGGTGGTGACGCCCGAACATTGGTTCACGCATGCGCCCAGGGGCTATTCGGCTGCCGAGGCCGCGACGTTGACCTGCGCCGGGCTGACTGCATGGCGTGCGCTGTTCGTCGACGGCGCGACGCAGCCGGGATCGACGGTGCTGGTGCAGGGCACCGGCGGCGTGTCGGTCTTTGCGCTGCAATTCGCGAAAGCCGCGGGCGCGCGGGTGATCGCGACCAGCTCGTCGGATGCAAAGCTCGACCGGATGAAGGCGCTGGGTGCCGACGAGCTCATAAATTATCGCGAGGTTCCGGCCTGGGGCGTCAAGGCGCTTGAGCTCACCGGCGGGCGCGGGGTCGATACGGTGGTGGAGATCGGCGGTGCCGGAACGCTCGACCAGTCGATGATCGCGACGCGCGTCGGCGGCCATGTCGCGCTGATCGGCGTGCTTGCCGGGTTCGCGGGGCCGGTGCAGACGGCGCTGCTGATGGCGAAGAACCTGCGCGTTCAGGGACTGACCGTGGGCAGCCGCAAGCAACAGCTCGACATGATCGCGGGGATCGAAGCGAACCGGATCAAGCCGGTACTCGACCGCCATTTTCCGCTCGAAAAGCTCGCCGACGCGTTCCGCCATCAGGCGTCGAACACGCATTTCGGAAAGATCATCGTCGAAATTTAGGCCCTAACGCCCCAACAACTCCCCCGGCAGCGTGGGTTCGCTGATGATCTTTGCCATCCGGCGCCACATTTCGTCGCGCCCGGGTTTGCCACGCTCGATATACGCGCGCACGAGCTGCTCGCCGAGGCCGTAGTTGATGACATAGCTGCGATATTGTTCGGTGAAGCGCACCGACTGGTCGGCGCGCTCGGGCGAAACGAGCATATATTTCTGCGTCAATGCCACCGCGGTCGGGCGATCGATCGCGCCGTCGAGATATTGTTGCGCGATCGTCAGCCGCGCGCCCGACGCGCGCTTGATCGCGTCGAGGAGCTGCCAATAGCGATCGTCCGACGGCACCGCGATCTCGGCAAGCGGCATCAGCACGTCGCGCTCGGTATCGGCGCGGCTCTCGGCCGGGAAGGCGAGGTCGATGCCGTAATTGGCGCTGCCCTCGGCAATCAGACTTTGCGGGCTGTAGAGCGGATAGACGCTGAATTCGCTCCACCCGCGCCCCTTCGCAAGCTGTTCCTCCAGCTTCATGTTGAGCAGGTGATGGCCGGGATATCCCTCGTGGCACCCGAGGTCGAGCGCGCGCGAAAGGCGGATCGGCAGGTCGGTGTTGACCTGGATCAGGCTGTGATAGCCGCCCTGATAATAATTATAGCCGCTCCAGCTTTTCCCGGTGACGAATTCGAGGCGAAAGCTTTCGCTCGCCGGCATCGGAATATGCGCCGCACTGCGTCCCCGACACCGTGCGATTGCAGCCTCGAACACCTTTTGCAGCCGATCCTTGGGGATGGTGAAGCGGTCGAGATAGCTCTCCACCCGCTGCCATAGCGGGCCGTCGCCGGGGACGAGCGCCTCGACCTTCGCAAGATCGGCGTCGTAGCTTGCGAGCGACCTGAGCCGCGGACGGATGCCGAACAGCCGCTCGGCCTCGTCGACGAACGCGAAGCGCGTTCCCTGCATCATCAACAGCCGCGTTTCGGCGGCGCGGAGCTGCGCGCGAAGGAAAGCGGCGCGGCGGCGCTCCATCGGATCGGACAGGCGGCGCGCGGCAACGTCGAGCCGCGCCGTCAGCTCGCGCGTCGCGGTGATCAGCGCGGCCTTGTCGCGCGGCGCTGCCTCCGCCGCCGACTTGATGTCGGCGGGGCCGTAATAGGCGTCGATATAGCCGTCCTCATGCGTCCCGATTTCCAGGCTGAGGCGGACATAGGCGGCGGCGATCTCGTCCATCGCCTGCGCCGATGCCGGGGTGCGGCGAACGTCGATGGTCGCAACGTCGGTGGCCGGATTGGGCAGCCTGGTTTCGGTCGTCGCGCAAGCGGCGAGCGACAGCGTCAACAGCAGGGCGGCAGCGCGTTTCATGGTCGTACCTCTATCCCCTGGACATCGCCGTCGGCCGCGATCTCGCTGGCTTCCTCGACCTCGACTGCGGCGTGATCGGGATGCCGCGGTGCGATACGTAGCAGCGTGTAGCCGGTCAGCGCGGCGGCGACCGATCCCATCAAGATTCCGATCTTCGCCTCGTCGATCAGCGCCGGCGCTTCAGGGAAGGCGAGGCCTCCGATGAACAGGCTCATCGTAAAGCCGATGCCGCAAAGCACGGCAACCGCATAGATTTGCAGCCATGTCGCGCCGCGCAGCTGGCCCGCGATACCCAATCTGACCGACAACCAGATGCTGCCGAAAATCCCGATCTGCTTGCCGAAGAACAGGCCTGCCGCGATGCCGAGCGGCAATGGGGCGAAGATCTGATCGACCCCGAGGCCGCGGATGTCGACCCCTGCGTTGGCAAAGCCGAACAACGGGACGATCGCGAAGCCGACCCACGGATGAAGCCCATGTTCGAGGCGGTGGAGCGGCGACGTGGCGCTGTCGGGTGTGCCGGGCGTGCGCTCGATGGGAATGCTGGTCGCGGCGAGGACGCCGGCGATCGTCGCATGCACGCCGGAGAGCAGCATCGCGTACCAGAGCATCGCAAAGAGCAGCATGTACACGAGGAGGGTCTTTACCCCCCTGCGATTGCAGAGAAACATGATGCCGAGCAGGACTATCGCGGCGCCGAGGGCGAAGAGATTGATCTTCGCCGTATAGAAGAGCGCGATGATCGCGACGGCGCCCATATCGTCGACGATCGCCACCGTGACCAGGAACAGCTTGAGCGATGTCGGCGCGCGACTGCCGAGCAGCGCCAGTACGCCCATCGCAAAGGCGATGTCGGTGGCGGCGGGGATCGCCCAGCCTTTGGCAAGGCCCTCGGTCCCGCCGGCGATGAATATATAGAACACCGCCGGCACCGCCATGCCGGCGGCGGCGGCGATCATCGGCAGACGCCGCTGGTCCCAGCTGGCAAGCCTGCCGTCGACGAACTCACGTTTGATCTCGAGGCCGACGAGGAGAAAGAAGAGGGCCATCAGCCCGTCGTTGATCCACAGATGCACCGTCATGGGGCCGAGCTTGTCGGTCAGGGTCGGCCCGGTCGCGGCGTGGATCAGGTGGTGATAGGCTTCACCCAGCGGGCTGTTCGCAACAATCAGCGCCAATATGGCGGAAAAAATCAGCAAAATACCCCCTGCGCTTTCGCTGGCCAGAAAGGCGCGGAGGACGGAGGAATTGGCGGAATTGCTGGACATCGGCTTAATGGCGTGCGCTTTTTTCATGGTGGAGGAACGCCTCCTCCTAGCCGCCGCGTTCGATGGCGTCACTCTTTACAATGACAGACTGCCGGTTACCCAATGCCCCTCCGGCGTTGGGGGGCCATCACAGGATCGGGGCGAACCGGGTGGATCTGACGGCCGCGTGGCTGGAATGGCTGGTGCATGGCGCGGGCGGCGAGTTGATGCTCTTCGCGTCGGTCGGGATCCTGCTGATCGGGGTCGACGATCTGTTGTTCGACCTGCTGTGGCTTTATGCGGGCAGGGGTAAGGTCAGGCCCCCGTCGAATAAGAGCGAGCACGAACCGCTCGAAGGAAAATTCGCCATTTTCGTTCCCGCATGGGATGAGGCCGCGGTGCTGGCGTCGACCCTCAGCCGGACCCTCGATGCCTGGGATGGCGAGGATTTCAGGCTCTATGTCGGCTGTTATCCGAATGACGTACCGACGCTTCTTTCCATATCGCCGCTGATTGCGCGCGATGCCCGGTTGAGGCTGGTCATCGCCGAGAGCGCGGGACCGACGACCAAGGGCGACAATCTCAATCAGATATGGACCGCGCTTGGCGAGGACGAGCGCGCCGACGGGATGCGCTTCGCGGCGGTGGTGCTCCATGACGCCGAAGATGTGGTGCATCGCGAGGAACTGGCGCTGTATCGCCGCTACCTGGACCGGCACGCCATGGTGCAGATACCCGTGGTGCCGCTGGTCGACTCCCGGTCGCGGTGGATCGGCGGTCATTATTGCGACGAGTTTGCGGAGGCGCACGGCAAGGAGTTGGCGCTTCGTTCGCGGCTGGGTGTCGCGCTCCCTTCCGCCGGCGTCGGAACTGCTCTGACGCGCGACGCAGTATCGCTGCTCGCGCTCGAGCGCGGCGGAAAGCCCTTCCGCGCGGACAGCCTGACCGAGGATTATGAGGTCGGGATATTGATCGGCGCCTATGGGCTGAGGGCCTGCTTCGTCGATGCCGTCGACGCGATGGGCGAACGCATTGTTTCGCGCGGGGAATTTCCGGATCGTTTCGACAGCGCCGTCCGGCAGAAGGCGCGTTGGATTGCAGGAATTGCGTTTGCGGGATGGGATCATCTCGGGTGGCCGGGCTCGCGGTTCAGCGAGCGGCACGTTCCCGCGGCCCGCATCTGGCTGGCGCGCTGGATGCTGTGGCGCGACCGCCGCGCGCCGCTCGCTGCGCTTATCCTGCTGGCCGCCTATGCCGGGCTGATACTGAGCGCATTCGGACCGGTGGGCGAAGGCCTGTTCGATTGGGAAGACGTGGCGGTCGACGAGCCAATGCGCGGGCTTCTGGCGTCCAACATCATGCTCTTGGCGTGGCGACTTGCAATGCGCGTTCATTTCACGGCGCGTTGCTATGGTGTTCGGGAGGCCTTGCGCGCCATGCCGCGGGCGTTCGTGTCGAACTGTATCGCGATATTGTCGGCGCGGCGCGCGGCCGCCCTGTATTGGGGAATGCTGCGTTCGGGCAGAGTGGTCTGGGACAAGACCGATCGCCGCGAAGCCGGAGGAGCCGCATCGACCAGCCTGCTGCCGCGGGCGACGACGCCATGATGAAGCTGGAGCCCGATGTTCGCCGCGGCGCGGGCGCGTTGAGGTTCCTGCTGTTGTTTCTTTGCGGCTGGGTCGCGCTGCGGGTCATGATGCTGTGGCACTCGGATGTGTCGTTCGCACCCGATGCGGCGGGCGCATCTTGGACGCCACCGTCGCTGTTCGTCATGTCTGACCCGGATAATCTCAGCGTGTCGGCGCGTGTCGAAGGCAAGGTACCTCGGCGTCGGGACGCGCTGTCCCGGGAGCGTGGCTCTGCCGTGCCCCAGGTTTCTCCAGCTGTCGCTGTCGGCCGGAGCGTAAGCCATGGTGAGGCCCTGCCTGAACCGGTGATCGGTCTCGTGCCGGAGTCGATCGCTACGACCGCTCCCATCGGCCCATATCAGCGGCTCGGGCAGCCGGCGGCGCTTGCGCGATCGACGTCGGGCGCGATCGGGCCCTATTGGATGCAGCGGTCGCTTGCCGGCTGGTCGCTCGGCAGCTGGGTCTATCTGCGAGAGGGTTCGGGCGGCGCGACCAGAGCGATCGGGTCGGCTAGCCAGCTTGGGGGATCGCAGGCGGGCGTGCGGCTCAGCTACGGCTTTGGCGGTGATGGGCGACTGCGTGGCTATGGCCGCGCAACGGTCGCGATCGAGCGACCTCGGCAGCGCGAGCTTGCCGTGGGATTGGCGCTCGCACCGGTCCGGCATTGGCCGATCGACGTCGCGGTCGAGCAGCGCATCGCAATCGGCAGCGAAGGGCGGACGGCGCTGGCCGTCATGGCGACGGGCGGCGTGAGCGATGTGGTCCTGCCCGCCGGTTTGCGCCTCGGCGCCCATGCCCAGGCGGGCGTCGTGGGCACGCGACGGCGCGACGGGTTTGCCGATGGCGCGGCGGTGATCGACCACCGGTTCGGGCTTGATGAGCGCGCACCCTTTCGGGTCGGTGCGCTGGTTGCCGCCGCTGTCCAGCCCGGCGCTGCGCGGGTGGATGTCGGGCCGCGCCTTACGCTCAGGCTTCCCGAACTCGGGAAAGGCAGCCGGGTCGCGCTCGATTGGCGGCAACGTATCGCGGGCGACGCACGGCCTGAAAGCGGCGTTGCCCTCACGCTGGCGGCCGACTTCTGATGCGCAGGGAAATTTAGCTGTCGCAGCCGATTCCCCGGCCGGCAAAAATGCTCTAGGGTCGCGGGACTCGGCGCAGTTTTGCGACGCCGACGCATGTTTCGGGGCCCATGGATCTCTATCTTCCAGTCGCCAATCTGTCGGTCAACGCGCTGGTCATCATCCTGCTCGGCGGCGGTGTCGGCTTCCTGTCGGGAATGTTCGGCGTCGGCGGCGGCTTTCTGACGACGCCGCTGCTGATCTTTTACGGCATTCCGCCGACGGTCGCGGCGGCATCGGCTGCGACGCAGGTGACGGGCGCGAGCGTGTCGGGCGCGCTGGCGCATTTCGAGCGCGACGGCGTCGATGTGCGGATGGGCCTGGTCCTGATCGCCGGCGGTTTGCTGGGATCGCTGATCGGTGCGGGGCTGTTCGAACTGCTGACCGCCTGGGGCCAGATCGATACGGCGATTTCGATCCTCTATGTCCTCATGCTCGGCACGGTCGGCGGCTTCATGGCGCGCGAGGCCTGGGGCGCGCTACGCGCGGCGCGGTCGGGCCTGCCCGCGCCCGCGCGCAAGCGGCGCCACCATCCGATGGTCGCCAATCTGCCGCTGCGCTGGCGTTTTTATCGTTCGGGCCTCTATATCTCGCCGCTCGCGCCGCTGCTGCTCGGCATGGCGGTTGGCGTGCTGACGATGCTGCTGGGGGTCGGTGGCGGCTTCATCATGGTCCCCGCGATGCTCTATCTGCTCGGCATGGGGACGCAGGTCGTGGTCGGCACCTCGCTGTTCCAGATCCTGTTCGTCACGATCGCGACGACGATGGTCCACGCGCTGACGACCGGAGCGGTCGACATCGTGCTGGCGGGGTTGCTGCTGCTCGGCAGCGTCACCGGCGCACAGGTCGGCGCCCGCTTCGCGCAGAGGGTGAAGCCCGAATATCTGCGCATGGCGCTGGCGGTGATCGTGCTGCTCGTCGCGGCGCGGATGGCGGTCGGGCTCTTCATCCGGCCCGACGAAATCTATACGGTGCAATGACGCTGCTGCGCGCCTTGGCTGCCGTACTGGCGCTGCTCGTCGCGGGTCCCGCCGTCCGGGCCGCCGACCCGCGGCTAGTGCCCGACGTGTCGAGCCGCGCGATCGACATCCAGTACAGCTTCACCGGCGAGGAATTGTTGCTGTTCGGCGCGATCCTCTATCCCGGCCAGCGCCTCCCCGACGACCGCGCCGACATCGTCGTGGTGCTGAAAGGGCCGGTGCGCCCGATCGTGCTGCGCGAGAAGCGCCGCGTCGCGGGTATGTGGGTCAACGCGAGCAGCATCCGGATGCGCACCTCCCCCGGCTTTTATGCGATCGGGTCGTCGCGGCCGATCGACAAGCTCGTCGACGAACGCACCGCCGCGATCTTCGAGCTTGGGCTCAATAATCTTTCGATGTCGCCGACCGGATTTTCGGAGGCGAGAAAGCTGCAACGCTTCGAGGGCGGGTTGATCGACCTTTATCGCCGCATGGGGCTCTTCTATGAAAATCCGGCGGCGGTCGAGATTACCGAGGGCGTGCTTTACCGCGCGCGCATCCCGGTGCCCGCCCGCGTTCCGGTGGGGACCTATCGCGCCGAAACCTATCTGATCAGCCGCGGCCGCGTGCTGGCGGTCGCATCGCGCGACGTACAGATCCGCAAGGCCGGTTTCGAACGCTTCGTCGCCTTGGCCGCGCAGCGCCACGGCTTCCTTTATGGCCTTGCCGCAGTCGCGCTGTCGCTGCTGCTCGGCTACGCCGCATCGGCGATTTTCCGCCGCCGCTGAGCCGTTGCCGCGTTTAGCATAAGCGCTTTGTTTACCCTCGCCTGCGATAACCGGCCCCGGGACACATATATGGCGGGGCTTGATATGGATATGCAAAGCGGCGGTTTTCCCGCCGGGGATTCGACAGCGGTTCAGCATGTGCGGCTTGCGGGGGGCGGTACGGCCGCGGCAGTCGCGACCGTCGCGACGCACCATCGCGACGATCTGTTGATCGGCGAAGTCATTGATATCTCTGGGTCCGCTTCGCGCATCCTGATCGATTCCGCCGCGGTTGGACAGCTTTCGACCTCGTCCGACGCCGCCGTTGCCATGGCGGGTCAGGTCGGCGCGCAGGTCAAGATTCGCGTCGGCAACACCTGGCTTCTCGCCAGCATCCGCGACCAGCAGCTGCACGAACGCGGCGAGGGGCTGATCGTCGCCACGATCGACTTCCTGGGCGAAGGCGACGAAGAAAAGATCACGGGCCGCATCCATAATTTCCGTCGCGGCGTGACGCGCTACCCCATCCCGGGCAGCCAATGCTATGCGGCGACCAGCCACGACCTCAAACAGATCTATGCCGCCGACGAGCGCGCGCATGTCGAAATCGGCACCGTCTATCCGACCAAGGATATTCGCGGTTCGCTGTATGTCGATGCGATGCTGGGCAAGCATTTCGCGCTGCTCGGCTCGACCGGTACGGGTAAGTCGACCAGCGCCGCGCTGATCCTCCACAAGATCTGCGAACTCGCGCCGCAGGGTCATATCGTGATGATCGACCCGCACGGCGAATATTCGGCGGCATTCAAGGGCACCGGCGCGCTGTTCGACGTCGACAACCTTGCGATGCCTTATTGGCTGATGAACTTCGAGGAGCATTGCGAAGTCTTCATCACCGCCCAGGGCCGCGATCGCCAGGCCGATTGCGACGTTCTCGCGCGCTGCCT
This sequence comes from Sphingomonadales bacterium, assembly GCA_017309275.1. Lineage (GTDB taxonomy): Bacteria > Pseudomonadota > Alphaproteobacteria > Sphingomonadales > Sphingomonadaceae > Sphingopyxis. The sequence goes on from JAFKLT010000002.1 coordinate 11,928, forward strand.
GTTGCAGGCGCGCATGAAGAACCGCCTGGCGGAGGGGATGACCAAGATCACGGTGGATTCGCCGATCCCCTATCTGCTCTCCGACCTGCTCAACATCCTGCAGAACGAGATGGGCAAGCTCGACAAGGCGACCTCGTCCGCGCCCTTCATGCGCATCAAGGGCAAGATCGAGGAAATGCGGGCCGACCCGCGGTACAATTTCATGTTCTCCGGCATGCTCGTCGCCGACACGATGGCGGGCTTTCTGGGCAAGATCTTCCGCCTGCCGTCGGACGGTCGGCCGATCTCGATCATCGACGTGTCGGGCGTGCCGTCGGACATCACCGGCGTCGTCGTCGCGGTGCTTTCGCGTCTGACCTTCGACTATGCGATCTGGTCGCGCGGCGAGCCGCAGCGGCCGATCCTGCTGGTTTGCGAGGAGGCCCACCGCTACATCCCGTCAAAGGACGTCGGCGGCGGACAGGCGGTGCGCAAGATCCTGGAGCGTATCGCCAAGGAAGGCCGTAAATACGGCGTGTCGCTGGGTCTGATCACCCAGCGCCCGTCCGACCTTGCCGAAGGCGTGCTGTCGCAGTGCGGCACGATCATCTCGATGCGCCTCAACAACGAGCGCGATCAGCATTTCGTGAAAGCCGCGATGCCCGAAGGCGCGCGCGGTTTCATCGACTCGATCCCGGCGCTCCGCAACCGCGAATGCATCGTTTGCGGCGAGGGCGTGTCGATCCCGATCCGCGTATATCTGGATACGCTGGAAGAGGACAAGCGCCCGGCGTCGAGCGATCCGCTCTTCTCGAAACTGTGGCGCGAGACCGGCGGCGAAGCCGAAATCCTGGAACGCGTCGTCAAGCGCTGGCGCAGCCAGGGACGCTGATTTTCCTAGCTCTATGACGAATGCGGCGCCGGCGGTGCCGCATCCGGCATTGGCCAGACAAGAAACATCAGCCCTGCGGCGGTTCCCAAAGCTCGATCGGATTGCCTTCGGGATCGTGAACGCGCGCAAAGCGCCCGACCGAGGGGTCGTCCCATTCGGGCTTGGTGATGATCTCGTCCCCCGCCGCACGAAACGGTGCCAGCACCGCGTCCAGATCGTCGACGCGCAGGTTCAGCATGTGCTGCCGGTCGGCGGGGAAATAGTCGGTGTCCGCCTTGAACGGCGAAAAGACGAGCGGCCCGGCGGTGACGTTCCACACCCACTGGTTCGGCGGGACGCTGTCGTCGGCGCTGCAGCCGCCGCCGACGCCGAGCCGTTCGCGATACCAGGCGCTGAGTTTTTCGGGGTCGCGCGAGCGGAAAAAGAGCCCGCCGATGCCTTTCACATGTCCCATGCTTGCCTCCCTTTATCGGTGACGCGAGGAGACTAGGCGGCTTCGGTCAGCGAATCCACTCTCCGCTCTTCTGGAATTCCTCGCGGATCTGGCCCGACTGGTTGAGCCGCGGATCGGCATAGGTCGGGGCAGGCGTCGCGGCGGGCGCGGTCGGCGCGGCGGCGGCCGGCGCGGACATCGCTCCCGGCATCGGTGCCGGCGCGACATCGGGAAGCGGTGCGGCAGGGCCGGCGAGCGCCGCGACCGGTCCGGCGCCGGGCGCGATGCCCTGTCCCTTCAGAATCGCGAGTTGCTGCGCGACGGGCAGATAAGGTCCGGGCACGGGCTCACGGCCCAGATAGGGCGCGCGGAAGGCGTCGGGCATGCCCCAGCGGCCGCGCCAGCGGTGGAAGATATGCGCGCCGACGATGTTCGTCATGACCAGGCTCTTGCCCCAGCGCGGCCAGATCGCGGTGGTGTGATAATGGGTGGCCAGGCCGACGCCCAGGAAGACATAGCCGCCCAGCGCGGCGGCGGCGATGCGGCTGGCGCGCAGCCAGTTGCGCTTTTCGGGCGCACGCGCCATCGCGCCGTCGCACGAGAAGGTGAACTGACACACGCCCGCGCGCTGCGATCCCTGAAAGACGACGCCGCAGATCGTGTTGGGAAAGCTCGGGTGGCGCGCGCGATTGATGATCACCTGCGCGACGCCGCGCATCCCGTCGTCGCTTTCGGACGCCGCCTCATAATAGATCGCCGAGGTCAGGCAGTAATGCGCCCGCTCGCGGTCGAGCGCGGTGAGGCCGCGAAAGACATAGGGCTTGGCGGGGGGGCCGACGAAGGCCTCCTGCTGAAGCTGCGTCGGGGTCAGCGGCGCGGTCGCGGTCGCGTCGGCATAGCCGACGCTGTCCGGGCTGGGCAGCGTCGGATCGATCTTGAGCGCGTCCTCATAGGTGTCGGCGTTCATCACCGCCCAGCGCGTCGGATCATAGGTCTTGAAGCTCAGCGGGACGGTGACGCTATACGGTCCGAAGCCGCGCGGGCGATATTGGCCGCTCGACAGCGCGAGCGCGAGGCAGGCGACGACGACGACCGCGACGAGCAGGCCCCAATATTCACGCCCCGGCCCCGCCGGCTTTACCGGCTGCGGATCGCGCCACGTCGAGCGGGCAGAAAGGGTCAGTTCGGGCTTCATCGCGGTGCGTCAAAATCTCCGCGACCGATTCGCACGGTCGCTCTCACCCTGCCTTATGCCCTGAAACGCCAATAAATTGTTTCGCCGTATGTTTGCTGTACCGCATGGGGACAGGCGCGTCGTGACCGGTGCGCGCAAAATCAAGGATTTGGTCTGCGCGGTTTGGCGTCGACGAAGCTGTTTTTGATCTTCGGATCGCTTGCGACCGAAATCTGACATTTCTTCCTCGTCACCCCGGACTTGATCCGGGGTCCCGCTCGACGACGGGAATAAGTGGGATCCCGGATCAAGTCCGGGATGACGAAGGCGTAGGAAGCCAGGCCAGTTTGCGACCGGTTGCGGCCATTTAATCCTCCCGGTGCCGCAGGCATGGGGAAAGGCCTTTCCTACAATATCCGGCTATGTCAGCGTCGATCCCGGCTCTTTCATTCAGTGAACAAACGCGGCCCCCGCCGGCCTTCTCACGACTGCGCGCGTCCAACACATTGGGTGGTGCGGATCGCGGAGCGCACAGGGCTGAACTTTCCTGAACTTTGGAATGGAGGAACGTCCGTTCTCCCACCCCAAAGCCGCCAGATAGTCCGCACCCAGCCGCGCGCCCCTCCGTGATCCCCGGCGAAGGCCGGGGTCCAGGGCGTTAGAAAACCGTCGCTGCGTGGTTACGCTCTGGGCCCCGGCCTTCGCCGGGGATCACAAGGGGGCGCTGGCGCCGAGGGTCATGTGGGGTGCTTGCGGTCGAGGGCGGCCACAGGGAGGATTTTTTCCTC
>JAFKLT010000003.1 GCA_017309275.1 Sphingomonadales bacterium
GCGGCCGATGCGATGCACGCCGCCTTCGCCCAGATCGACGCTCCAGGCGCCGTCGCCATGATGCTTCAGGCCGACGATGCCGTCGCGGCGGATCATCTTCGATCGATGAATGCGCATGAACTGGTCGGGGTTCATGCGCGCCTCCAGCGATTTGATCGTCTGGTGGATCAGCCAGCTTCGTCCGCCGACGTGTAGCCGCATATAGTCGCGCTCAGCCTCGATCAGGTCGACCTGGCCGGCGTCGATGCGCAGCATCTCGCCACGGTTCTGAACCCAGAATTCGTTGATCCACTTGCTCTTTTGCTTGGGTGCGCGATCGGCCGCACGCCATTCGCGCACGCGTGTCAGCGCGCGGGCGAGGCGATCGGGCGAAACGGGTTTCAGCAGATAGTCGACCGCGGCAACGTCGAACGCGGCAACGGCATATTGGTCGAAGGCGGTGACGAAGACCACGGCAGGCGGATTGTCGAGTTGCTCGATCGCGGCGGCGACGGCCAGGCCGTTGAGATCGGGCATCGCTATATCGCAAAGGACCAGGTCGGGCGCCAGCGCATCGACCATGCGCAGCGCCGACGCGCCGTCGCTTGCGGTGCCGACGAGCGATACGCCGTCCTGCTGTCCGGCCAGTATCTGAAGCCGTTCGATCGCGAGCGGTTCGTCATCGACGATCAGGGTACGGAGCGTGTGCATCATGTCAGCAACCTTCCCGCGCCAAGGGTAGCCATAGCGACACGAAGAAACCACCCGTGTCGGAGCTTCCCCATTCGCAGCCGGCGGTGGGGCCGTAACGCGTCAACAATCGCTCGCGGACATTGCCGAGGCCGAGGCCTGTGCCTGGCGCGGGCGTCGGTGCATTCGGATCGATATCATTCTCGATACGCAGGACCAGCAGGCCATATTCGCTGCTGGCGGTCAGGCGGACGCCGATCTTCCCCTTGCTCGGCGCAACGCCATATTTGATCGCATTCTCGATGATCGGTTGCAGGATCAGAACCGGGACACAGGCATTTTCCAGCTCTTTCGGCATCTCGACTTCGACCTGCAGGCGGTCGGGAAACCGCACTTGCTCGATATCCAGATACAGGCGCTGGAGCGCGATTTCCTCATCCAGGCTGACGAGCTGTTCGGGGTCGACGGCCAGGCTGGATCGCAGGAAGGACGACAAATTCATGATCATCGCCTCCGCCTCCACCTTCGACCCGCGCAGTACGAGGGTCGACAGAGAGTTCAGCGTGTTGAACAGAAAGTGCGGATTTACCTGATAGTGCAGGGCGCGAAGCTGCGCCGTCTGTGCCTCGATCCGGAAATGATTGGCGCGCCGCTCGACCGCGCGCATTTCGTTGGCGTAGCCGAAGGCGACATAGAGCGCAGCCCATACCGCGAAGAAGAAATACCAGCGGATCGAGCTGTCGAGGATCAGCATCGTTTCCCATGCGACCGGGAATTTGGACTGCACTTCCTTCACGATATGCTCGGCATCGGAGCCCGGAAACCAATAGAAGAAGACGAACAGGTTGATCGTGGCGTAGACCGTGACCAAAGGCACGGCGGCGCCCAGGGCAACGGCAAGGCGCGCGCCGAAGCCGCGCGGCTGGACGCGCTGGATAAGCTGGTACAGGACGAAGGTGCACAGGATGCCCGCGACGACGACGATCGCGCGGCGGCCGGCATATTCCCACTGTTCGGCGCCGGCGAGCATGCCGAGGCCGGTCGTGATCAGGAAATAGAGCAGCCACATGGCGATGATCGAGCCGATCGCGACGCGCGGGTTGACGCGGGCGTCGGATGCGCGCCAGTCGGGTGCCGCTGCCAGCATCTTCGCACGCTGGTCGCGCAGCGCCTCTTTGCGAATGGTCATGTTCATCGAGGATGCTTTAGCGTCCGTCATCGGTGCGACGCTAGCAGACGCCGGGCCGCCAGTCGAAGGTGCGGGAGCTTTGGTCGAAGAAAAAGCTCATGACACGGTCGGCTGCGGCAGCGCGCGGCGCCAGTTGCCGCGCTTGTAGACGATCCAGGCCATCGCGAGCGAGGCGAGCGACGAGAGCGGAAAGCTCCACCACAATATGTCGCTGCCGATCATCGGATAGCCGAAATAATAGATGCCGAGCCGGATCGGGAACATCGACAGGAACAGGATGACGAGCGGCGGCACGACCGAGCCATTGGCACGCAGGGTGCTGATCAGGACGATCGTCGTGCCAAAGGGCAGGAAGGTCCAGGTGGCGATATACTGGATGTTGCGCGCGACATCGATCGCTTCGCTGCCGCTCCCCAGGAACAGCCCGAGCGCTGCGCGGTCGAAGAGCAGGAGCAGCACTATCAGGACGCCCGTCATCGCCAGGTTGATCGCGATGCCGCTGGTTGTGACCCCGGCGACGCGATCCCAGCGCTGGGCGCCGATATTCTGCGCGGCCATCGAGCTGACCGCGGCGCCAACTGCCAGCGCGGGCATCTGGATATAGTTCCACAGTTGCAGCGTCGCGCCATAGGCGGCAGCGGTGACGAGCCCCTCGCGGTTGACGAGCCCGACCATGATCAGTCCCGCCCCGGAAATGACGAGCATCTGGGCGCCCATGGGCAGCCCGCGGCCAATGATGAAGCGCAGCTCCTTCCAGTTGGGGATCAGATAGACCAGCTCGCGGCCGCGCAGGCGCAGGATGTGGTTTTTCGCATAGAACCAGATGATCATGCCGGCGAGGCTGATCGTCCCCGCCACGGCGGTTGCGAGCGCGCTGCCTGCGATGCCAAGGCGGGGGAATGGGCCGATGCCCAGGATCAATATGGGATTGAACGCGATGTCGAGTACGACGGCGAGGATCATGAAGCGCAGCGGCGTCACCGCATCGCCCGCGCCGCGCGAAGCCATCATCAACGTGACCGACAACATCGACGCCGGCACAGCAAGAAAGGTGACGCGCAGATAGTCGTGCGCAAGCGCAAAGGCTTCCGGTGGAGTCTCGAGCCAGCCTAGTATGCGGTCCGACGCGAACCAGCCCACGATCGCGATCACGATCGAGAAGATCAGCGCCAAGCCAATCACGCCGCCGGTAGCGCGCCGCGCGGCGTCGATATCATTGCGTCCGATCGACTGGCCGATAAGAACGGTCGCCGCCATGCCAAAGCCGAAGAAGGCGCCGAACATCAGGAACATGATGATGTTCGCATTGGCGGTCGCGGCAAGCGCGCTTTCGCCCAGAAACTGGCCGACCCAGATCGAATTGACCGATCCCGATAGCGTCTGAAAGATGTTCGATGCCAGCGTCGGCAACGCGAACAGGATCAGCGTCTTGGCGATCGGCCCGCTGGTCAGGTCCATCCGTCCGCCACCGCGCGCCGTCTGGCGCGGCGGGACCGGATTGGCCGCAGGATCTGCCGCTGCCGCGACGGGCGTCGGCGTGATGGGCGTTTCGCCGTCCGTCACCCCAGGCGTGCCAGCGCGGCGGTCAGGCGATCGGCCTCCGATTCCTTGGCGGCGTGGTCGGCGCGGGCCTTCTCGACCGCTTCGGGCTTCGCGCGCTCGACGAAGGACGGGTTGTTGAGGCGGCCAGCAAGGCCGTCACGTTCCTTGGTCGCGGCGGCGAGCGCCTTGGTCAGGCGGTCGCGTTCGGCGGCGATGTCGATCACGCCTTCCAGCGGTACGGTGATCGTCTCACCCTCGACCACCAGCTGGGCGGACGCGCCCGCGGGGGCGGGCTCGAAGCTCACGCCTTCAAGGCGCGCGAGGCGATCGAGTTGCGCCGCGAGCTTGTCGGTGCGGCCCTTCAGGGACACCGGGAAATGTGCGGTCAGGCGCGCGCCCGGCGGCAGGCCGAGTTCGGCCTTCGCCGTGCGCAATTCGCTGACGAGCTTGATCAGCCAGTCGATGTCGGCGCTGGCTTCGGTGTCGCGTGCCGTATCGGGGGCCGGCCATTTCGCCGTGATCAAAGGATAGTCGGCGCGGTCGCCCAGGCCGGTCCACAGCTCTTCGGTGATGAAGGGCATGAACGGGTGCAAAATGACCAGAATCTGGTCGAGTACCCAGCCCGCGACGGCCCTTGTTTCGTCGTCGATCGCGCCCTTGATCAGCTCAAGGTACCAGTCGCAGAAACGATCCCAGGCAAAGCTGTAGATCGCATTCGCCGCATCGTCGAAGCGATACGCGGCAAAGGCGCGGTCCATTGTTGCAACGGTGTCGGAGACCTCACCGATGATCCAGCGATTGACCGGCAGCGTCGCGGCGGGCGCTTCGATGCTGGTCGACGCCGAAATGCCGTTGGCTTCACAGAAGCGCGCGGCGTTCCACAGCTTGGTCGCGAAGTTGCGATAGCCCGCCAGACGGGCGTCATCCATCTTGATGTCGCGGCCCTGGCTTTCCATTGCCGACATGAAGAAGCGGAGCGCGTCGGCGCCATATTGGTCGATCAGTCCCAGCGGATCGACGACATTGCCCTTCGACTTCGACATCTTCGCACCATCGGGCGCGCGGACCAGACCGTGGAGGTAGAGCGTCTTCCACGGCACGTCGCCCATGAACTCCATGCCCTGCATCGCCATGCGCGCATCCCAAAAGAACAGGATGTCAAAGCCGGAGATAAGCACGTCATTCGGGTAATGGCGCTTGAGAAGCTCGGTATCCTCGGGCCAGCCGAGCGTTGCGAAGGGCCAGAGTGCGGAGGAGAACCAGGTGTCGAGAACGTCGGGATCGCGAGTCAGGACGACGCTTGCGCCGGCTTCCTTCTGCGCTTCCTCTTCGGTCTCGGCGACGAAGATGCTGCCGTCTTCGGCGTACCACGCCGGGATCTGGTGGCCCCACCAGAGCTGGCGCGAGACGCACCACGGTTGGATATTCTCCATCCAGTTGAAGAAGGTCTTTTCCCAAGTCTTGGGAACGATGTTGATCCGACCGTCGCGAACAGCCGCCATCGGCGGCTGCGCCAGCGTTTCGGCGTCGACATACCATTGGTCGGTCAGCCAGGGCTCGATCACCACGCCCCCGCGGTCGCCGAACGGCGTCTGGATCGTGCGCGGCTCGGCATCATGCTCGCCGCCGTCCTTGTCGACATGGACGATCAGGAACCCTTGTTCCTTCATGCGCTGCACGACCAGCTCGCGCGCGCCGTCCTTGCCATCGCGCTTGAAGCGATGGAGGCCGAGATATTCGGCCGGGATCAGGCCGTCGGCGGTCTGGATGACGTTCGCATCGCCGTCGAGCATGTTGAGCATCTCGGCGGGCTTGAACCCCGCGCGCTTGCCGACGTCGAAGTCGTTGAAATCGTGCCCCGGCGTGATCTTGACCGCGCCCGATCCCAGTTCAGGGTCGGCGTGTTCGTCGGCGACGACCTTGAAGCGGCGGCCGGTAATCGGCTGGAGGATGTCCTTGCCGATCACGCTCTGGTAGCGCGTATCGTCGGGGTGCACCGCGACCGCCATGTCGGCGAGCATCGTTTCGGGGCGCGTCGTTGCGACCTCGATATAGTCGCGCCCATCGTCCAGCGTCACGCCGTCGGCGAGCGGGTATTTGAAGTGCCAGAAACCGCCCTGAACTTCGTGCGTCTCGACCTCAAGGTCCGAAATCGCGGTCTTCAGCTTGGGGTCCCAGTTCACCAGTCGCTTGTCGCGATAGATCAGACCTTTCTTGTGCAGGTCGACGAACACCTTCACCACAGCGGCCGTGAAGTGCGGGTCCATCGTGAACTGCTCGCGGCTCCAGTCCATCGAGCAGCCGAGCCGGCGGAGCTGGCCGGTAATCTGGCCGCCGCTTTCCGCCTTCCACTGCCACACCTTCTGCACGAAATCCTCGCGCGAATAGTTGGTGCGCTTGTCCTGCCGTTCCTCAAGCTGGCGTTCGACGACCATCTGCGTCGCAATACCGGCGTGGTCCATGCCCACGACCCACAGCGCGTCCTTTCCGCGCAGTCGCTCGTACCGCACCAGCACGTCCTGCAGCGTATTATCGAGCGCATGGCCGATATGGAGCGCGCCGGTGACGTTCGGCGGCGGATTGACGATGGTGAAGGGGCGCGCGTCGGGGCGCGCAGGGCGAAACAGCCCGCGACTTTCCCATTCATGGGCCCATTTCGCTTCGATGGCGGCGGGATCGAACGTCTTTTCCATTGGCATGGCGCGCCTTTGCCAGTGGGGCGACAGGCCAGCAAGTCCCTTTTGGCGCCGTGTGCGCTTGCGAACGCCATGCGCATATGCTCAATCAAACATATGCGGTGGTGGATCGGGGCGCTGGCGTCCCTTGCGATAACATCGGTGGCGTTTGCTGCACCTGCTCCGACGGAGGAGCCGAAGCTGGTTGAGGTTTCGGCCGATGGCTCGACGATCTATTTCGCCGGGCGGATCGATTTCCCGGCGTTCCTCGCTTTCTCAAAGGAGTTGGGCAAGAACCCCGGCATCAAGCGACTCGTGATTGCATCGCAGGGTGGCGAAGTGCGGGCAGGGCAGTTGATGGCGGCGTCGGTCGCGATCCGCAAATTGGCGGTGCATGTGGAACATCTCTGTTCCTCTTCCTGCACGCTGGTCCTGCTGTCGGGTCCCGATCGGTCGATGGGCCCGGACGCGAAGATCGGCTTTCATAAGAGCTATTTCGTTGGCGATCCGGAACTTTCCGACGCGCCGGATGGCAACGTCGACAGCGACCAGAACACCAACAAGGTGAAGAACAAGGGGAATGGAGCGGACATCAGCGACTCCCGGGTCACGTCGAACCGATTGGTTTCCGCAGATGTCCGCCGCAGTGAACGCTATGGCGACCGGACCTTTCGCCGCGCGATGGAGCAAGCCGGCGTCGGAAGCGAGTTCGCCGACCGGGCGCTTGCCACGCCATCGGCCGAAATGTGGTATCCGGAACGCGCCGAACTGCTGGCGGCGCACGTCGTCACGCGCCTGGACGATGCGACGCCGCGACCCGGCGGCCCTTCGTGGACCGTCGCGCGTGCGGCGGCAGGCGACATCCTGACCGGCACCTTCTGGACGACGCTCGCGGCAAAGCGACCGGCGATGTGGACCGCGCTTGTCGACGACATGTGGCGTGCGCGGAATGCGGGTATGCCGGCAGACGAAGCCGCGCGGTCGGCGCGGCTCGACATTCCGGGCGAACTCGCGACCGACATCGCCCGCGCGCCCGATGAACTGGTCAGCCGGCTTTTGACGATCCACGCCGCACAGGCGGCCCAGGTGCGGCGGGAGGGATATCGCCCCTGCCGTTTGTCGGGGGACGGAATGACCGTCGATGCGGGGAATGATCCCTATATGCTGGCCGAAGAAGAGGCGGCATTGACGGAAATGCTGCTGCTTCCAAAGCTGCGCAAGCCGTTGAAGACGGGCAAGGCGGTGGCGATCGTGGCGGCCTTTTCCGCCTCCAGCCTTGACGACTTCGACGATGCGCCGATCGAATTTCCCGATCTGGACACCGATTGCCGCGACGGGCTTCAGATCATCGAGACGATCGATGCCGCGCCAGCGAAGCAGCGCGTCGAGGTATATCGCGCGCTGCTGTCGCTGTTCGAATAGGCGATCCGCCTTATTTCTTCAGGTGGCTACCCAGCCAGTTGAAGACCGTGCGATGCCACTGGACGCTGTTCGCACCCTTCAGTACCCAATGATTCTCGTCAGGAAACACAAGGAGCTGGCTTTCGATGTTGCGGCGCTGAAGCGCGGTAAAGGCTGCTAGGCCCTGGCTATAAGGAATGCGGAAATCCTTCTCGCTGGTGATCACCAGCATCGGGGTCTTCCACTTGGTGACATGGTTCACCGGATTCCACTTCTCGGGATCGCTACGTTCCCACCACGGGCCGCCATGATCCCATTCGTCGAACCATAGTTCTTCGGTCTCGAACGCCATCGCGCGCAGGTCGAACACACCGTCATGCTGGACCAGGCACTTGAAACCGTCCGTCCACTGGCCGGCAATCCAGTTCATCATGTAGCCACCGTAAGAGGCACCGAGCGCGCAGGCGTTCGACAGGTCAAGCTGCGCATCCTGCTTGCCCGCCGCTGCCAGGCCCAGCTTCAGATCTTCTAGCGGCTTACCGCCCCAATCCTTGTTGATGCTGTCGGTAAAGGCCTGACCGTAACCGGTCGAACCGTGGAAATCGACGGTCACGACGCCATAACCCTGCTGCGCGAACAGCCGCGGATTCCAGCGGGTCGACCAGCTATTGCCAAAGCTCGATTGCGGGCCGCCGTGAACGATGAACGCGATCGGCAGCTTCGCGGTGCTGTTGGCCGGCTTCAGGATCATGCCCCACACCTTGTCGCCATTCGCGCCCGCGAACTGCATGCGGTCGAGCTTGACCGGGTCGAATTCGGCCAGCGTCGCGGCGTTGACCGCGGTGATCTGCTTCACCTTGCCCTTCGCGTCGCGGATATACAGGTCGGTCGGCGCCAGCGCGCTGTTGCGCGAATAGAGCAGCGTCCCGCCGGGCAGTACGGTGACGTCGCCGATATTGCCGTCGAACGCTTCGGTCGATGCCTTCAGCTTCTCGACCTTGCCCGTCGCCGCGTCGACGCGGAAGACGGGGTGGTCGAGTACGTCCTGCGCCGTGACGTACAGCGATTTGCCGTCAGCTGCCCAGGCGATCGATCCGACCGAGCGATCCCATGCGTCGGTGAGCTTGCGAGTCTCGCCATTTTCGAGGTTGCGCAGCATCAATACCTGTCGGTCGGCCTCATAGCCTGGCCGCGCCATCGCAGCATAGGCCAACCACTTGCCGTCGGGCGACGGCGCCGGCAGCGTGTCGGTCGCCTGATTGGCCTCGGTCAGATTCACGGGGGGAATGCGGGCGTCGACCAGCACCTGATAGATGTCGAGGTTCGTCGACATCGGCTCGTTCCGGTCGGCCTTGCGCATCGCGAAGTACACGGTGCGGCTGTCCGGGCCCCAGGCGAGTTCGTCGCCACCGCCCATCGGTTTCGACGGCGTGTCACCGATCAGTCCCGCGTCGATCGGACGCGCGACGGTGGCCTTGCCATCCTGAAGGTTGAAGACGAACGGGCGGCTATAGGTGCCGGGCGTTTCCCACGTATCCCAATGGCGCACGAAGCCGACGCCATCGGTGTAGAGGCGGCCACTACCGGGACCGGTCAGCGCGCCCTTGTCCTTCGCGTCGCAGCCGAAATCGATGCATTCCTTCGGAATGTCGCCCCAGGCCAACAGCTTGGTACCGTCGGGCGACACCTTGAAGCCGGCAACGTCCGCCTTGGTATCGGTGACCTGCGTTGCCGGCCCTCCGTTCTTCGGATCGATGCGCCATACCTGGTCGCGGCCAGAGGCATTCGACAGGAAATACAGCGTGCCGTCCTGGGCAAAGGCGGGCGAGGTTTCGTTCTTGCCGGGGGTGTCTGCAATCGCGACCGGCTTTCCATCCTTCGCATTGCGATCGACGAGCCAAAGACCGGTGGATCGCTTGTAAGTTTCCGCCTCGGTCTCGGTCATCTGGAAGACGACCCATCGTCCGTCGGGCGAGGCGGTCGGCGCGGCGACGCGCTTCAGCGTGGCCAGATCGACCTCGGTCATCGGACGAGCAAGGGCGGGGGAGGAAAGGGCGGCGAGCGCGATGGCGCTGGAGAGGAGCAAGTTACGCATTGCCGGGGTTTAGCGGCGCCGTCCTCACGTTCAAGCGCGAAGCCATGCTGCGCTGCGTCAAATCCCGCTTTGTCGCCACAAACCAAAGCTGTCTGGCCGAACGGATCGCCGCGACGCATCGGCGACGCCGGAACAGGAGACTCGCTTGGCCCGCGCCTTTATCAATTCTACGCGCCTATTCGTGCCGTTGCTTGCCGGGGCGAGTCTGCGCGATCGAATGATTGGCGGTGTCGGCGCTCTTATCGGTATCGCCATCGTTGGCGCCATGTGTTTCGCGACCTTTCCTTCGGCCATTCCGTGGATCGTCGCGCCGATCGGCGCGTCGGCGGTCCTGCTGTTCGCGGTGCCGGCCAGCCCGCTCGCTCAGCCGCTTTCGATCGTGGGTGGAAATCTGGTCTCGGCCCTGATCGGTATCGTCGTCGCACAGCTTGTTAGCCAACCTGCAGTTGCTGCCGCGGTTGCGGTCGCGAGCGCGATTCTGGTCATGTCGCTGCTACGTTGCCTTCATCCCCCCGGCGGAGCGGTTGCGCTCAGCGCGGTCATCGGCGGGCACACGCTTCAGTCTGGCCATGTCGAGGCGCTGCTGGTGCCGATCGCGGTCAACTCGCTTTTGCTCGTCGTGATCGGCTGGGCCTTTCATCGCTTTTCCGGCCACAGCTATCCGCATCGCGCCGCGCCGGTCGAGGGAAAAGCAGCCATCCCGCCCGCTGCGACCGGGTTGCTGATCGACGACATCGACTCGGCGCTCGACGATTTGGGTGAAACCTTTGACATCAGCCGCGAGGATCTGGCGCTGCTGCTCGCTCGGGCAGAGGTGCATGCGATGGTGCGACGTACGTCGGGCGACTGACCGAAGGTTCGGCCTGGAACCGGTGAAGGCTGATCAGCGAATGATCGCGCCGCCCTTCATCACATGGTCTATATGCTCCAGCGAACTGATGTCCTTCAGCGGGTCAGCCTTCACCGCCACCATGTCGCCATAGCGGCCGGGAGCGATCGCGCCTACATCGGCGCGGCCCATTTCTTCCGCGGCGCGGCCTGTCGCGGACTGGATCGCCTGCATCGGCGTCATTCCATATCGGACCATATAGGCGAACTGTCGCGCGTTCAGCCCGTGCGGATAGACCCCGGCGTCGGTCGCGAAACCGATATTGACGCCGATTTCGACCGCGCGACGAAAAGCCGCGCGCTGGGCGTCGGTCGTCTCGCGGTTCTTGCGCAGATATTCCTCCGGCCAGCCTTCCTTCGTACCGACGTCGTTGATGTAGTCGCCGTTATAAATATCCATTGCCAGCCACGTGCCGTGCTTTCGGGCGAGTTGCAGCGCCTCCTCGTCGGCCAGGCTCGCATGTTCGATGCTATCGACTCCGGCATTGATCGCGTTCTTGATGCCTGTCGCGCCATGTGCATGGGCGGTGACTTTCTTGCCGCGAGCGTGAGCGACCTTGACGATCGCGCGAAGCTGTTCCTCGGTCAGTTCGGGCGCGCCCGGCTCGGTGCCGATCGCAAGGACCGCTCCGGTCGCGATCGTCTTGATGAAGTTAGCCCCGTGGTCGAGCAGATAGGCGGTCTTTTGCGTTGCTTCCTCAGGCGTCGCAGCCACGCCGAGCCGCATGTCGGACGGAAGCTGGTCGTTGGGCACGACGCCGTTCAGTTCGCCGCCGCCGCCCGGAATGGTAAGATAGGCACCCGCGACCCACATGCGCGGTCCCGGTACGTCGCCGCGGTCGATCGCGTTGCGTAGCGCGACGTCGGTCAGGCCCCGATAGGGGCCTACGTCGCGGACGCTCGTAAAACCGGCATCGAGCGTAACGCGGGCGTTGCGCGCGCCAACAAGCGCGGTCTCGGCAGGCGAGGCCTTCATCGGCGCGGCCAGATCGGCGCTCTGGCCAAGATCGGCGCGGTGGGTGTGCAGGTCGATCAGCCCCGGCAGAACCGTATAGGCGGACCAGTCAACGATCGTGGCGCCGTCGGGCGCCTTGCCGCATAGGCCGACCGCCTTGATATGCTCGTCGACGATCGTGACGCATTGGTTCGTGCGCACCTCGTTCGACAGGCCATCGATCAGTCGGCCAGCCTTCACATAGACCGTCTGGGCGGCCGCAGGGGCAGGGATTGCGGCGAATGCCGCCGCGATCAGAGCGACGCGCTGAAGGTGTCGCACTGGCGCGGATCCCCCGTCTGAAGGCCGCGGCGTAGCCAGGTCATGCGCTGCTCGCTCGTCCCGTGCGTAAAGCTTTCGGGTACAGGGCGCTGTCCCGCCGCGCGCATCAGCGTATCGTCGCCGATCGCGTTCGCCGCGCGCATCGCCTCTTCCATGTCACCGGGTTCCATGACCGATTGGCCGTCGCGTGTCTTGGCGCGCGCGGCCCATACGCCGGCATAGCAATCGGCCTGAAGCTCCATGCGGACCTGATAGGCGTTGCCCTCGGCCTGCGACGAGCGCTGCTGTGCTTGTCGGACCTTTTCGGAAATGCCGGTGATCGTCTGGATGTGGTGGCCGACCTCGTGCGCGACGACATAGGCCTGCGCCGCGTCGCCCGCGGCGCCGAAGCGCTGTGCCAGTTCGCCGAAGAAGGCGGTGTCGAGATAGACGCCCTGATCGGCCGGGCAGTAGAACGGCCCCATTGCTGCTTGCGCGGCGCCGCAGCCCGACTGGTTCTGCTCGGTGAAGAAGTTCAGCGTCGGCTTGCGATAGCCATTGATCAGCCCACCCCAGACCTGATGCGTCGACCCGAAGACGTTGCAAGCGAATTTCTCAGCGGCGGTGTCGCACGCGACGCCCTGCTGCGCGCCGCGGCTATCGGCCATCGGGTCCGAATTTCCCAGCCCGCCGCTCAGCATGTTCGATCCCGGTCCCAACACGAAAAAGGCGATGGCGCCCAGGATAAGGATCGTTCCGCAGCCCATCTTGCGGCCGAGCAGCATCGGCAGAAAGCCGATCAGCAGGCCGCCGAGGCCTCCACCGCCGCCGCCGCCGAACCCGCCGCCGCCCCCGCGTCCGAGGTCGCGGATATCGTCGCCGGGATCATAATCGTCGAGGCGCATGGGGTCCCTCCACCGCTAAGTGTCTGTCCAAAGCGCGATAGTGACAGCAGCGCCGGCCAATTGGAAGGGCCTTCGCGTCGTTCCATGGGCGGATGCGATGCTTGCAATTGTCTCTGTTGCGGTGCACAAAAGACAAGGGTGCCTAAGCAGAGAATAGAGGATCGTCCGAGTCCATGCCTCGCCGCGCCGCCCGTGCCGCCTTGCCGCTTCCCGACCTTGTCGTGCTCGTTCTTCAGGGAGGAGGCGCTCTCGGCGCGTTTCAGGCTGGGGTTTACGAAGCGCTGATCGAGCTCGGTATCGAGCTTGATTGGGTCGCGGGCATTTCGATCGGAGCGATCAACGCGGCGATCATTGCCGGAAATCCGCGCGACGAGGCAGTCGCGAGGATGCACGAATTCTGGAACGGCGTTTCTTCGGCGCTGCCTTCCATCCCCACTGTCGACAATGACCTTGTTCGGGAATGGGTGCATCTGGGCGCCGCGGCGCAGGTCGCGACGTTCGGCGTGCCGGGCTTTTTTACCCCGCGCTTTCCGCCACCACCGTTCGCCGAGCGGCAGACGCCTGCGGCGGTCAGCTTCTACGACACCGCACCGCTGGTGGCCACGCTCGATCGACTGGTCGACTGGGATCGGCTCAATGAAGGCAAGGTTCGGTTGTCGGTCGGGGCCGTGGCGGTCGAGACGGGCAACTTCCGTTATTTCGACACGACGACCGATCGCATCGACGCGCGGCATATTCTGGCATCCGGCGCCCTGCCGCCGGGTCTGCCGCCGATCGAGATCGACGGGACCTGGTATTGGGACGGCGGGCTCGTGTCGAACACGCCCCTCGAACATGTGGTCGAGGCGGCCAATGAGGACATGCTCGTCTTTCAGGTGGACCTTTTTCCTGCGCGTGGCGAACGACCCCACGACCTGGAAGAGGCTTGGTCGCGAGAGAAGGATATCCGTTATTCCAGCCGCACGCGCCGGATTTCGGATGGCCTCGTCCGGCGCCGCAAGGAACATCGCCTGATTGACCGCATGCTCAAGAAGCTGCCGCCCGAGATGTTGGAGCAGCCAGAGGTCCGCGCGGTGCAGCGGATGATCGACAGCAAGGCCCTGAACGTCGTCCAACTGATCCATCAGCCGCCGGCTTGGCAAACCGGCGCGCGCGATTTCGAATTTTCGCGATCGACAATGGAAATCAATTGGGCGCTCGGCCGTGCGGCGGTCGAGGCCGCGATGAAGGATGGCCACCTCCTCGCGGAAAGCATCGCCGAAGGGCGATCCGATAGCTTCGCGGTCCAGTCGGGCGACCTCCGCCCCAAGGCCGGCACCTGAACTCCCCACTGAAAGGATCATGATATGCGACTCCAAGGCAAGACGGCTCTCGTCACAGGATCGACCTCGGGCATCGGGCTCGGCATCGCAAAGGCGCTGGCGGCCGAGGGGGCGAACCTGATCATCAACGGTTTCGGCGAGGATGCGGCGATAGAGGCCGAACGCGCCGCACTGGAGGTGCTGAGCGGTGGGAAGGCGGCCTATGACGGTGCCGACCTGACGAAGCCCGATCAGATCGAGGCGATGTTCCGTCGCGCCGACAAGGATCTGGGCGGCGTCGATATCCTGGTGAACAACGCCGGGATGCAGTTCGTCTCGCCGGTCGAAGATTTCCCGCCAGAAAAATGGGACATGATCATTGCGCTCAACCTGACCGCCGCCTTTCACACGATCCGCCACGCGGTGCCGGGAATGCGCAAGAAGGGCTGGGGGCGGATCATCGCGACCGCGTCGGCCCATTCGCTCGTCGCCTCTCCCTTCAAATCGGCTTATGTCACGGCGAAGCACGGCCTTGCCGGATTGACGAAAACGGTTGCGCTCGAGGTCGCCGATGCCGGCATCACGGTGAATTGCATCAGCCCGGGCTATGTCTGGACCCCGCTGGTCGAAAACCAGATTCCCGACACGATGAAGGCGCGCCGGATGACGCGCGAGCAGGTGATCAACGACGTCCTGCTTGCCGGCCAGCCGACGAAGAAGTTCGTCACGGTCGAACAGGTGGCCGCGATCGCCAGTTTCCTGACGCGGGACGAAGCAGCGAACATCACCGGCGCCAATCTGAGCGTCGACGGCGGCTGGACGGCCGCCTGACGACTATTCCGATCGGGCAGCCTTGAGCATTCTCCTTGTCCCTCCTAAGGTTAACCAAAGGCCGACCAGGAGGGACGGAGAATGCGGGGTCGCATCCCAATGATTTCAACGCTGGCGCTGGGATTTGCTCTCGGTGCCTGCCAGACCGTTCCATCGGTCCCGCCGTCGGCGGCGGACGTGCCGCCGGTCGAGGCGAGCGATGCCGGAACGTGGCGTGCGACGGCAACCGCGCAGGACAAGGATCGCATCCGCAAC
>JAFKLT010000004.1 GCA_017309275.1 Sphingomonadales bacterium
GTCTCCCCACCCTTCCGCGCCTGCGGCTTGTGCAGGGCGGGCGATCCCCCTCCCCCCCGATCGGCCCCATTTGCCCATTCACCCCCCGCTCTCGGCGAGGGCCAGAAGTCGATGTGAGCCATCGCCTTCGGCTCTATTCCAGAAAGGGACAATAATGGGTGTTACGAGTTTTCCTGCCGGCCTGCCCAATGTCGGCTATTCCATGCAGGCAGCCGCGATAGCGAGCGCGCTTGTCGAACGTGAGAACGCTGCCGACAACCGAGCAAAGCTGCGAGAGTGGCTAGATAGGATTGAAGGCCCCTTCCAACCCCTGTGGATCGACTTGGACGAAGGCCGGCATTTTGCCGAATTTCTGACCAACATGGTACGTGTAGGATCAGGTCTTGAGCCAGGCTCGTGCGAAGATCGTGTGCCGTAGCCGAAGCTCGACCACTCAAGCTGACAACCGCGAGGAGGCCCCTAGCGCCGCCTGCTGTTATCGGCCTCGATCGCGCTCGACCGCTCGCCGGCGTTCGTCTCCCGCCCTCTTGGAAGCGACGGGCGCTCGCCCGCCTCGATCCGATCGCCCAACTCGCCATGCAGCGCCGCCAGCTCGGCCGAAAGCTGCGCCTCGCCGATCGTCCCTTCGCGCTCGCGCTCTGCCTTGGCGAAAAGGTCCAGCGTCGGGGCAAGCTCGGCCTCCGCGAACAGTGCGACGCTTGGGCCAGCGCGCCACACCCGCGCTAGATCCTCCGAACGCGCCTTGCGCGCTTGCGAGGACCGATCTTGCGCTACCGTGCCGTGCGGCAACGCCGGCAACGCATCGCCGCGGCCATCGATCTCCGCGCGGGTGAGTGCCGCGAGCTGATAGCGCAGCACCCGCGCCTCGGGCGTGTCGGTGGGCGATGGTTCATATTGGCGGCTCAAGACATCGACCAGCTCGGCCGTGCCGGCGCTCTTGATCGTGCGCCGCCATTCCACCAGGGCGCGGCCCTCTGCGACATGATCGGGGGGTTGAAGGAGCATGAAGCGTTCGAGCAACGGATCATCCGCCACCTCGACGGGCAGAGGCATCCGGTTGCCCATAGCTGCGGCATAGGCGAACGCGGCAACCTCGGCCGTCTTCGCAAAGCCCGCGCGGTTCACGTCGCGGTCCTCGATCAACCGCCCAAGGATCGTCTCCAACACCGGCACCAAGTCCGTAACGCCCGCCTGACCGGCGTCGATCGTGTCGAGCCGATGGAGAATGTCCTTGTGCGTCGCCTCAATCCGCGCGTTGCTCTTCGCGATCGTGTCGAGCTGGCCCTGCACCATCGTAAGGGCGTCCAGCACAGCCGCCATGATGACGTCGTTGCCTTCCGTGGTCATCGCCGTGGTCCATCCTTATCGCGTGCCCGATCGCGCTCGCGTTGCTCTCGATCCCGCTCCTGGGTCTGTCGCATGATGTCATCCGCCTTGCCAGGCTCCGGCGCCGGAGCCGACCGACTGGCCTCGTCCATCAGCGAGCGCAGACGATCCGATACACCAGAAGGACGCTCGGCATTTGCGCCGCTCTGCGGCTGCTCGCGCGCCGACAAGTCGCTCTTGCCCGCCTCGATCTGCTCGCGCATCGCCTTCGCCCGCGCGAGCGCAGCGGCAACCGGATCTAGCGCCGGGGTCACACCTCCGTCGCGACCAGGCTGAGATGGAGCATCGCGCTCGCCCCTCGCCAATCGATCCGCCCGCACCGAATTGGGTTCCGGCGCCGGCATGGAAGCGACGAATTTCTCAAGGCTCTTGGCGATCGCCTGATCGGCGAGCGAGGGGGACGATGACAGCTCCGCAATCGACCGCTCATAGGCCGTCAACACCGTCGCCCGCTGATTGGCAAGGACAGCGTTCACCGGATCGGGAATGCCTCGGTCGCGGAAGCTCCGCGCGCGTTCGGCACGGCTTTTGTCCACGCGCGGAACCTGCCCCTTCTCCCGCACTTTCTTCGCCGCGATCGGCTCATGCTTCGGGTCGATGCCCCGCGCTCTCGCAGGAGTGGCGTTCGCCTCAATACCTCGATCTCGCAGCTTCGCCGCAAACCGCTGCCGATAGCGAAAGAGGTCATCGCGGCTCGGATGGAAACGGCGGCCATCATGATCGCGGCGCGCGAAAGTGAGGTGAACGTGGGGATGGTCGCGATCGACATGGAGCGACGCCACCCATGATCGGTTCGCAAACTCTTCGCGTGCGAAGTCCAGCGCCGCCTCTCTCAACCGCTCGGGATCGGTGCCCGCAGGCATGGAAAGGATCATGGAAATGGACGTAGCGCCCTTGCGACGCGCATCATCTCCCATCTCCCATTCCTGCCAATCCTGGGCAAGAATTTGCATGTCCTTCCCGTCGTGGAGAATGTCGCCATCACTCGTATAGAGCGGCACTTGCTTCTCCGCTCCATGCCCAAGGCGGCTGATATAAGAAAAGTTTGCGAGGACGTGCCCACCGCCATGTTGACGTCCCGTGATACGGACCATCACCTCTGGCGATCGTCGCGCGGTGCGATCCATCGCCGCGATTGCACGCCCGCTGACGCCCGCATGTGAGCCTGTTCCAAAGGCGTGTTTCGTCTGCGAGCTGGGACGGAACGCCGTCCCCGAATGCGACGATTTCGGAACCATAGCGGCGAGCGCAAAGACAAGTATCGCGTCACCCGACTTCGCACTCTTGCCCTTTCCGCCACCTGATCCCATCCGATACTTCTTGGGAGGCGCATAGACGCCCGCCATGGAATCGAGCGTGCCGGGGGAGAGCCGGAAACTCACTTCCCGGCATCCTTAAATGCCCCGGTCCAATAGCCCACTTCGCCCCCAACATATGAGGACAGCTCTCGCCGCGTTGCGAACAGAAGGGCCTTCAGGTCCGCGCAGGTTTCCAGGAACGGTTCGGCGATCCGGGCCAGGTTAAGCGTGCTCTCCGGCTGATTGGCCGCGTTCATCGCATGGACGGCTTGGTTGATGTTTCGGCCTATCGCCAGCACCTGCTTACGTACCTTACCGATCTCTGTCTGTGTAACCGGCGCGAGACGAAGCATCCCAGCTTTGTCCCAAAGCTGCCATCGTAGCGCTCGCTTGATCCATTCATTGCGGGTGAGACGTAGCGGCGTACCAATCCTGTCAATTGCCTCGATCTCGCTGCGATGGAGGCGCACCGTCACGCGAACCTGATCGTCAGGATGTCCCCGTCCCTCCTCTACGCCGATTGGAAGATCATCGTTCTCGGGAGAAAGCGCTGCCCGCGAAAGGACGTTCGCGATCCACGCACTGCGGGTTTGCCCATTTGCGGAAGCGATGCGGTCGATCTCGGCGATCAGCTCTTCCTTCAAACGCAGACTTACCATCATCCCTACAGCCCCGTGCAGCGGCACCACATCAGCCAATGTATTACATTGGTGCCATGTGGCATATCCTGCCATACCTAAACCTTGCTTCTACCTACCCCTCGAACCTCCATTTCTCAAGCCCAAACCGATAAAGACGTGGAGGAGGAGGTGCCTGTTTTCGGCGCCCTTCCCTCCCCTCGCCACCTCGGCCCACGGCGAGGCTTCATCAATCAAGCTGTGCGCCTTTGGCGCGCGTCATTCGTTTAGTTTTTTGCGACCGAGAGCATAACACACATCTGGCTTTCTCAACCCTCATTCGGCATGATCCGGCCGTCAAATCCTGCCATCGCAATCGGAGTAACCTCATGGCTCGCACATCTTCCAAGCCCGATCTTGCCAGCATCAAGGAGCGTCGTGAAAAGCTCCAAGCCGAGTTGGCCGAACTAGATGCGCAGGAGAAGGCCGCTGAGGCTGCGGCTCGGGATGCTGGCAGGCCCACTCTCATTTCTGCCCTCGACAAGATCAAGATCGCAGCCATGGAAAAGGCGGAGGCAAAAGCCATTGCAACGGCAATCTCGCAGCATGGCGCTAAGGCCGTAGCCGCTCATCTGGCATCATTGACTGCGGCCTAAGATCCATCGGAAGGAACATTCGCGGATGAAGAATCGACGCAAGCCGAAACCCCTCTCCTTCGCCGATCATCTTGGCGATCTGCCCGCAATGCTCACTGACCCGGTGCCTTTTGGCGTCGCACGTCCGCTCCGATCGGACGTGAAGCTATCCGACCTCCTGACTGCGGGCGACATCACCGAAGTCACACCGATGGAATCCGACAGGACGACATGACCCGAGGTTTCGCGGGCATCATATCCGGTTGCGATGGTCTCTTTGTCCGACGATCGCAGCCGTCACCGTTCGCCCCGCCTATTCCCCTCCACGATGGCCCGGAAGTCCTCGATCGACTTCCAATAGGCTTGGTGGCCTTTCTCCTCGGTGTAGGCGATAAACCACTCGATCAGCTCCTCCGGTCCCTTCACATAGACCGTCGCCGTAGGCTGGGCGACGCGCTTCCGGCGAAGCACACCCCTGCCCTGACCGCGATCCGTAAATCCCACCCGCTCGGCTCGGTCCATCGCCTCGCGTTCCCTCATAGGGTCGTTGACGATCGGCCCCTTGGGCATCCCGCCAAGGTCCAGTTTGGCGGGTGCGGCACCCTCCTCCTTTGGTTTCTCGCCGCTCTTGCTGAAACCGAAGTCGGTCATGCGGGATACTCCTCTCGCAGCGCAGCCACGACGGATTGCGCCAACTCGCCAGCGTTCTTGATCGCGTTCTCGACCTGTTGCCCGGAGCCCTTATCCAGCTCGGATAGCAGCAACCCGAACTCGAAAATGTCGCGATAGGCTGCGCGCTCAACGAGCGACGTATCGAGTAATGGCAGCTCGGCCGCGTTGATAGCATCGACGATCCGCTTGGCCGTTTTGGTCGCGATGGCTGCGTTCGTTCGGCTCCTGACAAGGCGGAACGGGATGCTCCTTCGCAGCGCTTCCTCCTCCTCTTTGATCGCCCTGACGGCTTGCGCCGCCAGCTCCGCATCGATCGGAGAAAGATTGAACGGCACGAGGACCATGTGCGACCGCGCCAGCGCCCGCGAGGTCATCTGCGAAGCTGATCCCTCAAGGTCCACGATGACGAACTCGTCTTCGTTCGAAACGCGGTCGATGGTGCTAATCATTTCCGCCTGGGTCGGCCTTGGGATCACGCGATAGGGCAAATCCCTCCCCGCCCTCTCCCGCTTCTGTGCCCACTTTTCGATGATGGCGTTGGGATCAGCGTCAATAACGGTGACGCGCGCCCCGTTTGTCGCGAGCGTGTCAGCAAGGACAAGCGCGAGCGTCGTCTTGCCGGCACCGCCCTTCGGATTGCCTATCGAGATAACCGCCATCTTCGACCCTTCACTAATCGATCAATCCTAAAGCGATCCAATCGAAAGCCATTGGATTTCGACAGTGATTGCGAACGGCAATCTAAAGCCTGTCACAAGGCATGTCCATTGCCTTTCGCCAGCCTTGCGATTTACATTGGATAGCGCAAGCCACTCGCACGCCTTGCGATTGCCTTTCGATTGCTAAATGGAAATCCTTTTAGCAATCGAGCGGGGCGGGCTCTGCCGCCCCGCATCGACCTTAATCCTCGCCGTCATCCTCGGCAGGCTTGCCGTTATAGGCGAGGGTGGCGAAGGCGTCGGCGATCAGGTCCACGCCATAGACCGTCTCGCCCTGACGATCATACTGCGTCTGACGGACCCGGCCCGTGATGTGTACCAAGTCGCCGGAGCCCATCTTCTGAACGCGCTCGATGCCCTTGCCGAAGACGGTGACGCGGTTCCAGTGGGTATCGTCCTGCCACTCACCATTGACCTTGCGGCCATAGTTAGCGGCGACGTTGATATAAGCCACCTTGTCCAGAACCTCGATGCGACCGACGCGACCGATGATGCGAAATTCAGCGATGTTCCTCATAATGCCATTCCTTCATACGTCGTTGCTGACGCACTTTTCCGGGGCGGCACCCCTGACGCGGGCAAGCTGAAAAACGGAGGGTCCGCTTGCGGAAACCGTAGGCGCGCAGCGCCGGTTTTCTGCTTGGGGCGCAGACCGAACCCGCATTAGGCAGGGATAGACGCCCAGGTGCGTCAGACAGCAACGCCGTGAAGGAAGCTCGGCGCTGGAACTCGATCGCCACGCAGACAGGCAGACCCGTCGATTGGGTGGATTAGATGACGACCATCACGCCGCTTTCTTGGCCCTCTCGGTCTGACGGGGAGGGGAGGGGAGGGCTGCCAGCTCGCCTCCCTGTGCGGCCTTGTCCTTGTCGAGCCGTTTATAGATGGCCTGACGGCTTACGCCCAACAGCTTCGCGACAGCCGCTGCGCCCATGTTCGTCGGCTCGGCCATCAAGGTCTTGGCCTGCGTCCATTGCTCGTCGCCGATCAATGCGGGACGGCCGAGTTTCTTGCCTGCGCGGCGCGCCGACTGGAGGCCGGCATTCGTGCGCTCCCGGATCACGTCCCGCTCGAACTGAGCGAAGGCACCAACCATATGGAAGAAGAGACGCCCTGCCGGCGTCACCGTCTCGATCTGCTCTGTGAGCGATCGAAACCCTACGTCCAGCCCCGCAAGCAATTCCAGCTCACCAATCAGAGCGGGGAGGGACCGACCAAGGCGGTCCAGTCGCCACACCATGATCTCGTCACCGGCACGCACCTGGCGCAACATATCTCCGTATGCGGGTTTAAGGACCATCGACCCGCTGATGCCCTTGTCCTCAAAGATGGCCTCCGCACCCGCCGCGCGGAGCGCGTCGATCTGTAGGGCTAGGTTCTGTTCGCCAGTGCTGACACGGGCATATCCGAGTTTCATAATCGGCCCTTTGTGATATACTCGCTTTGTTCTGATCGGCGTCGGAATCGCTGTCAACCAAATGTGCAATTTTTTGTATTTAGTTGACAGCCGCAAATTCGCCAGTTTTTGTGCGCTGCACAATCCCTGAAAATGCTGGAGATTCTTTTTAGCGCAGGGTTCGTGGTTGTCAGTCAACTAAACCACCGTTTTGTTGACATCATGTCGCCCTTGCAAGCAGCCGTCTTTGCCACCTTGAGGGAGGGCCATCCGGGAGACGCTCGGCTCTTCGGATTGAAAGAAGCCACAATGAGCATAGACTATCTAGGGTATGGTGCGGACGGCATGGTTTGGAGCAATATCCTATGGTGAGGGCGGACAAGACCAAAGCAGTCAGAATCATCGACCACTTCGTACTCGGCGGGTTCCTTGTCTGCGAGAATCCGTTCAGCGCCGCGCACCAGCTCCAGCTCCGCGTCCGTTTCAACGCCTTGGACAGCCGCGTATCTCAGGCGTGGTCGCGTACTGTTATGGCAATGCCTGGCGCCATTATAGCGGCATTGGCAGCGGGACCAATCTATCGGGGGGTGGGCCTTCCGCATGATGCGATTTTGCCGATGGTGCGGCTCGCGGCCTCTTTCCCATTTCTCGTCCTTGCCTTCGGCATCGCGATCGGCGTGCCGGCCTATTGGAAGCGCCGTGGTTTGCAGCAGGAAGCCGCCCGCCTAGAGATGCGGAAACGCTCTCGGAATTGAGAGGAAAGCACATGCCAAGCCTGCATCGTCCGATCGACGATCGCGATCTTTCCAATTACCCCCTCAAGCGGATCGTGATCGAGCTGCAGGCGCCCAAGACTGCAACGGTGAACGACATGCTGCAAGATCTGGATGAGATCGCGGACCGGCTCCGAAATGGGGAGACCGATTTCGCCGCGGAGGCGCTGTTCGGCTACCGGGTCGCTGTGGGGGAGGGCGTGGCGGCTCTCTTCCATGAAAGCGCGGGTAGCAGCGAAGCCGCATCGTCCTCTTGAGTATGCACAGCGCTCAATCCCGCTCCGACATCATTCTTCGCTACGCGCAGTCCATGACTGCTTGCTTCGGAGCCCGCGCCGGTGAGGTGGCGGCCTTACAGCGCGACCAAGCCCAGGCCATTGATCCTCAAGCTCAGCGAACATGGGCGGCGATCTGCGTTGCATTGGGGCAGGGTCCAATGCTCAGGGTTGCAGACTAGCTTACAATCAATCCGACGCCTGCTAGAAGGCGGCCATGCCCAAAGACCGGACCAAATGGCGCGCCGATCGCGGATCGCGCGCACTCAAGCGCATCGCTGAAATCGAGACCTCGATCACGGTGCTCACCGATGACGATCTGCTGGACCTCGCCGACATATTTTCGGGCGGCGATAGCGCGATCGGTGAGATCGCCGCCTTGGAAATGGCGAAGCGCAATATCAGCCTTGGATAAATGGTCGCCAACTTCAACAGGCTGGACGATCTCCGCCTAGCATCCATGAACGTGAAAGCGGAGTGTGGGAATTGCGGCCATGTCGGCATTGTCGATGGGCCGAAACTTTGGCGATGGTTCGCCATTCATCGTTGGGATGCGACGATGACCAAAGTCGCCGATCACATGCGTTGCAGCGTCTGCCGGCGTCACCCGACCATGCTGACGCCTACCGAAACGTCCCCGTCGATGGACTTCGGCCCGTGCAGCGAGGCCGAATGGAAAGCGGTCGTGGCGCGCCTGCGGAGGTAAAGGAAAGCGACGCGATTGTGGAAAAGCGACGAACCGCCAACAAGGCGTGTTCCCAATATGTTCCTATGCGCGTTATGAGGGAGCAAGAGACAGGGATTCTGAACATGATGCTGCCGACCGCGCAGCCGGTCCCGCTCGCCGATATGGCGCCGGGGCTCCGGCTTAGGCCGATCGGCGTTGCGGGAGCTGGCTTTCCAAGTCCCGCCCAGGATTGGGAAGAGGACGCCATCAACCTGGCCGAACTGCTGAGGCTCAACCGGGCCGGCAGTTTTGTCTTCCGTATCGACGGGTCCAGCATGGTCGATGCCGGCATCGCGGATCGCGACGTGGTTGTGGTCGATCGCGATGTGACCCCGCGAAGCGGGGACATCGTGATTGCGATCGTCGCGGGCGGATTCGTCTGCCGCCAGCTCGTCTATCGAGGCCGCGTGCCGTATCTGGAGGCACGCAACAGCCGCCAGAGCTACCCGGAACAGATGGCGGACGATCAGACGGAGATATGGGGCGTGGTGCGCGCCGGTGTCCGCGACTACCAGCGGTAGGCGCGGCCGATGACCTACGCGATCGTCGATATCGCAAACTTCTACGTCAGCTCTGAAAGGGTATTCGATCCCAGGCTGCGCCGTGTGCCGGTCGTCGTCCTGTCCAACAACGACGGCTGCGCGATAGCGCGGAGCGAGGAGGCCAAGGCCCTCCATATCAAGATGGGCGAGCCGTTTTTCAAAATCCGCGACATCATCAAGCGACACGGAATCGAGGTCCGATCATCCAACTACGAACTCTATGCCGACATGAACCGTCGCTTCAACGCGGTGATCGCGGAGCATAGCGACATCGTGGAGATCTACTCGATCGACGAAAGCTTCTACCGTCTCCCCGTCCTGCCGAATGGGTTGGGTGACGTGGCTGCGGCGCACAGGTTGCGCGAGGCCATCGCCCGCACCACAGGGCTTCCCACCCGCATCGGGCTCGGCCCGACGCGGGCCTTGTCCAAGGTCGCGAACGCGCTCGCCAAGGCCACGGAAAAGGTGTGGGGCGGTGTCGTGGATCTCCATGACAAGGAGCTACGCGCGCGCCTCTTCGCCGAGTGGCCGGTCCATGAGGTCTGGGGCGTCGCAAAAGCGCTTTCCGTTCGCCTTCATCCCCTTGGGGTCCGCACAGCGGCCGATCTGGCGGCTCTTCCTCCGGCCGTCGCGCGCGATGTCGGCACGGTCGTTCTGGAACGCCTCGTGCGCGAACTGAACGGTATCGAGTGCGACGATTTCAAGCCCGAGCCGGAGGCGAGCAAGGCGACGGCCGTCACGCGCCAGTTTGGCGCGCCTGTCACCGATCTCGCCGAGCTGCGCGAGGCAATGGTGCGGCGCGCGGTGCGCGCGGCCGAGAAGATACGGCACCAGGCCCTCATGGCGACGCGCCTGATCGTATTCGCCCACGGCTCGCGCTACCGACCCAACCCGCCATCTGCGAGCCGTCAGACGCGCTTGTCGCCGCCCAGCAACGATCCGCGCATCATCGCCGGACTCGCCGGCAAGATGATGGAGGCAATGTATCAGCCGGGGGGTGTCTATACGAAGTGCGGCGTGCTGCTGGAGGAGCTGGTGCCGGAAGGCGCGGGGCAAGGCGATCTTTTCGCCGTCGCCGATCCTCGCGCGCCCGCCCTGCTTGCGGCGATGGATGGCCTCAATGATCGCTATGGGCGCGGCACGGTCCAGCTCGCTGCGCAAGGCTTTGGCGCGCGAGGATTCGATACCAAGCGCAGCCATAAGAGCCCGTCGTGGACGACGGACATCAATCAGATACCGATAGCGAGGTAACGTCGCGATGGGGATAAGCAAAATGGAGGATTAGGCTCCACTCGATTCCTGCTCTGGCTGATATTCCCCCAAAATGACTTCCTGTTCATCGGGCCTCTGCGGCTGCCGAACCATGATGATTTTCCCGTCCCGACAGGAAGGGATCGGCTGTTCCCGCTGCCGGACCCAGTTGGCCTGCTTTTCCTCTGCCAAGGCACATGCTTCGTCATAGGAGTCGGCGACGCCAAGGGCGGAGCTTCTGTCATGCGCTCCGCCATTGAGGCAACGCACGTCGATGCGACCGTCAGGGCGGGTCCGGCCAAAGGGATGGTCCCACCACGCATCCAGTTCTGCCTTGCTGCGCTGGTCGTTGGATGTCTCGTCAAAGCCCGCCCGCAAAGCCGGATCGAGCGGGATTCTGTTTGGCATCTTAGTCGCCTTTACGATGGTTCGACGTCGTTTTGTCTCGGTCCTGGTGGCCTGTCCTCTTCTACCCACGCGAAGCGAGTGAGGGGAGAGGGCAAAAGACTACCTGCGGAACAACGTGGAGGGAAGGCCGGGGATACCGCCCGATCGCCAAGGGAGGCAGCGGAACGCGGCCGAGACGGTCCAGCCCCTGCACAGAGGGAGCGACGACCCCTTGTTGCCGGCGACGCCAAAGCGGCGCTCGATCATCGCGGCTGAAGGCCGGACAGCTCGACCAGCGCGGGCCTGGTCGTAGCGTAGCGCAGCGAAGACCAAGCCCGCGCTCGCGGCACCGGCCACGGGGCCGATCTCGATCAGCGCCGCGATCCGCGCAGCGGATCTCGCGTCATTATGGACGCCCATAGCGGGCCTATGTAGAAATGCGGGAATGGCGATCGAACCGCTCTTCCCGCGCTGGGCGCGATCCATCGGCGCCCTCATCGGCTCCAACGCGCTCGCGCGCTCGCAATGCTGTGCCTGCGGGATTCAACAGCGTGTTGATCTGGAAGCCATGGCCGCGAAATTCGGCGGCACCGCAAGCCTAATCGGCCGTGTGGATCGGTGCAGCATCGTCGCTTGCTCCGGGAGCGTGTTCTATATGGCGGCCCGGACCTATGGCCGCGCATGGATCATGCTTGGACAGGCGAGCGAGTGCGAGGAACGGGCGCCAGCTCGCGACGCGCGCGCTCTCGTGCCGCTTGCACAAGCCGGTGCTGATCGGTCCCGGTAGCCGCCTTCAGAGGCTATCTCTCGATATCGTCTCGGCCGTTAGGCCGCATAGGGATGATCGACGGGGAAGGGGCGGAGCGTTGTTGGGCCAGCTCGCGGCCGATGCCGTCGGCGAGCGCAGCAAGGCGATCGAGAGCCGGGGCGCCGGGATCGTGCCGTATCGTGATGTAGCCGCTCTCGATCTGCCCTAGCCGCTCGGAGAGGGCCGCCATATTACCTTCCCGCGCGATCCACTCGCGCCGCTCTATGGCCTGCTGCTCGGTCGCCGCCGGGGCCTTCTGACGCAACACGGCAAGCCTCGCCTCCTCCGCGTTGCGCGCGGCCTGGTTCGCGGCGATCGGCGCGACCGCGCCGATCTCGCGCGCCGCGTCCAGCACCGTCATGCGCCGGTCGTAAGGCTCCTGATCGCGGCCCCGCTCCAAGGACTTGCGAATGATCTCCTGCAAGGGATCATGATGCCGGTAGGTGTGAAGCTGCTGAAGCATCAACACGCCCGCCCGATATTCCTCGGGCGTCTCCAAGCTCAACACCTTCTCTTCGGTGAGGTCGGGATAGCGGAGATTCATAACCGCCACGTCGCGCGCGACATAAAGGTCATCGCGCGACTTGGCGCTGACGTTGGTGGTGCCCCAATCCAGTTCGTGCCCGTTCTCGCGAGCGAGCTGTTCGGTGAAGCTGCGAAGGGTGCGGCTATTCCCTTCGCGGAAGGGGTGGAGATAATCGAGCCGCGCATAGGTCTGCGCCATGGCCTCGGACATCTCCAGCGTGTCGAGGCCGGATAGCGCCTTGCCGCCCTGCAGGGCGGCAAGCGTCGGGCCTAGATGCTGATCCGTCTCGGATCGCAGCGCATACGGCACAACGATGCGGGCGCTGCTCGCTTCTAGCGCGCGCTGCTTGAAGTGGCCCGGTGCATCGGGCCGAAACTCGCCGGGGCCGTGGTGCGGCAAATCCTGAAAGATGCGGCGATGAACCTCGCGCAGATGGTCAACGTCAAACTCGCCCCGAACCGGGTCCAGGGCGAGTTCAACAATGCGCGCATAAGTGCGCGCGGCTTCGTTTTGTTCAACCAAGGCGAGCGGTGTCGGATGCTCCAACCGCGCTGACAAACTCCTCCGTGGTCAGCTCGCCGGCGATGAAACGGGCGTTGATCCGCTCGATCTCATCGGTGAGGATTCCGCCCTCGTAGCGGACGCTGCCACGGGCGAAGCTGACCGCCTTTTCGCGGCGCGCCCGCTCGGCCGCGCTGATGGCGGGACGCGGTGCGGGGAAGGGCGTGTTCGCGTTCATGGCTCGATCCTTTCAACAATCGGGCTGGCACAACGGTCTAGCGGAAATGGGTGAAAAAGGCAAGAAAATCGGCCAATTTGGTCCCGATTTTCGCGGCTTAAGAGGCGACCAAATCGGGGGCGCCGAGCGGATTCGGCCTGCCTATTCGATAGGCTCCAAGTCGCGAATTTCGATAAACACCACCTTTTCGCTGCGTTCGCCTCTTACGGGATCGAGGAAGACATAGGTGTGATCGTCAAAGATCACGCTGCACAGGCGCCAAATGACGCCCTCGCGGCCGAGAACGCGCCGCTCGATGCTGCCATCGACCGACCGCATGGAGTCCTTGACCCGCACGCGCTGCCCGACGCGAAGCCAGTTCGCGGCCGAACGCAAAAGCTTCTCCTTCTCCATGGGCGATAGTGGCTGGCGATCGCCCGGAGGACCAAAGGTTGCAAGCGGATTGCCCTTGATCCGCTCCAGCTTCGCGGCGAGCGTTTCGCGGGGCGGCATCGTAAAGGCGGGACGGCGAGGAAGACGGTGATAGTGGGTGATCGACGGTCCATCGAATAGGTCGGGCTGTACCCCCATCGTCCGCTTGCGAGCCATGTCCTCCCGATATTGGCGACGCCAGATATCATCCTTCGTGGCCGGTGCCGGAGCGACCGCCTCGCGCTCGATCTCAACGATCTCGGCCGCTTCATCGGTGGAGAGTTCCGCCATTGCCGCGTCATCCTCGGCGCTGCCGCGCTCGGGGAGCCGGGTGAGACCCTGCGCGAGCATCACGGCATGAGCCGCGCGCGCGATCTCTTCGATCTCCGCTTCCCGGTGTTTCGATGGAAAACCCACGTCCATCGCAATCGACCAGGCAGAGGTCATGGTGCGATGGTGGGAGGTCAGCTCCTCCCCGGCGCGATTATGGCGGGTCGATGTGTATTCGCAGCGCCACTTGTCGGCTCCCGGCTCTCGGACATAGCGCCCGACGCGCGCGCCGATGGGCAAGGACCGGAGTGCTGGAAAGACGGCCTGCGCCCGCTCGACGGGCAAAAGGGCATCAAGCGCCGCGCGGAATTGCTGGAAGTCGAAGGCGCTCATCTGCCTGTCCTATGGTGACGGGGAGGAGGTGGGCGGCGCTGGGCCGCCCCCCTCGATCACGCTGCGGCGCGCTGGGCCTCGTCCGCGTCCATGGCGGCGAGGATGAAATTGCTGGCGGCCTGTGCTGCGGTCGCGGCCTGAAAGATCGCCCGTTTGTCGTGCCGAAGGGCGCTCAACCAATGGTCGATATAGGCGGCGTGGTCCTCCCGTTCGGTCGGCTCCATGCCAAGGGCGGCGCAAAGGAAGGCGGCCCCGATCTCGGCCACAAGTTCCTCCTTCGCCCTCGTCGCGATGCTTTCGCCATATTTATGCAGCGTCTCGCGGTCCAACCGGCTCTTGTGACCGCTGGCATGGATTCCCTCATGGGCAAGGGTCGCATAGAAAGCGTTGCCGCTGGTGAAACTCTCGTAAAGCGGCATTGTGATGCGATCGGCCTGCTCATTATAATAGGCCCCGCCCTCCTGCTCGGTGATCGCCACGCCATAGGCGGCGAAAGCCCGATCAAGGTCAGCGTCGCGCTCGTCCCGGTTCTGAATGACCGGCTCCGGGGTGGGATATTTGCCCTCGGGAAGCCCCTCGATCTGCTCGACGTTGAAAACGACATAGCGTTTCAGGAAGGGGATACGCCGCTCGCCTTCGCCATCGGCAGGGCTGTCCTCGCCGCCCTTCGGGGTGAGGCTTCCGGCATAGACAACCATCGAGCCGCGCTCGCCCTTGCGGACGTTCCCACCAAGCTCCAAAGCCTGCTTGAAGGTCATCCATGTGGGATTGCGGTAGCCGCGCCGCATCGCCTGCGACCAAAGCAACAGGATATTGATGCCCTGATAGGCTTCGCCCCCGTGACGCCGGGGCAAGGTCGCCGCTCCACTCGTCCACGACGGGGACCAAGGACGGCAACCGCTTTCCAGCAGGGAAATGATATGGTCCGTCACCTCCTGATAGATGTCCGCCCGCTGGGTGTTGCTGGGGGTGCTGCGCTTCATGGTGTTTCCCTTTCTGGAATAGAGCCGAAGGCGATGGCTCACATCGACTTCTGGCCCTCGCCGAGAGCGGGGGGTGAATGGGCAAATGGGGCCGATCGGGGGGGAGGGGGATCGCCCGCCCTGCACAAGCCGCAGGCGCGGAAGGG
>JAFKLT010000005.1 GCA_017309275.1 Sphingomonadales bacterium
GTTGCGGTCGTTCACGTTGACCGTGACGACGCGCATCGTGTCGACACGCGGCAGGTCGCGCACCTCTTGCCCCAGGTCGCCCGACCGGGCGACATAGGCGGCATAAAGCTCCGGGTTCAAAAGATCGTCATGCTCGCCCGCCGTCAGGATTCCCGACTGCGGCTGGGGTCGCGGATAGGGGCGCGGCGGCACGATACCCGGCGCAACGCGCGAATAGTCGGACGAAGATCCCGGTACCGGCGATGCCGCGACAGGCGCGGGCGCGGCTTCGGAAGCGGCAGCCGACGATTCCGCCGCTCCGCCCACGGCGCGCGATCCGGTCACGACCACATCGGCGCTGCTCTCATAGACCGGAGAAGGTGGCGGCGGCGGCGGCGGAGCGGGCGGCGGTGGCGGAGCCATCATCGGCGGTTCCGGGGCGATCAGGGACGGCTCGGGTTCGATCACCGCACGATCGCGCTTTCCCGACGACTTGCCGCTGCCGGCGGTCTGCTGCGGACGCGGCGTATATTCGGGGTCGAGGCGCGGCAGCGGTTCGGCATTGCGGCAAAAGCCCTCCTGCAACGCCGGCGTCCTCGCGTACGCCATGCCAACGGGAACCGGCCCCGGCACCGAAGCCAGTACCGCGAACATCGTCACACCCGTCAATAATCGACTGCGCATCATCAACTCCCCACATGTGATACAATATCATCAGCCTGTCGGTCGACCGCTGAACCGTGGCTGAACCACGCTGAACTGTTAAGTTAGAAGGAGTTGCTGCGCTGTGTCGCGCGTCACATCAACGAAACGCGTGCACCGGCATGCCGAGCGATGCGGCCCGCAAGCTCCAGTTCCAGCAGCACGAGTTGCACCATCGGGGCGGGACGCCCGGACTGGCGAACGACCTCGTCCACCGCGACCGGCGTGGGGCCAAGAAGCCCGGCAACCGCGTCGCGGTCACTATCGCCCATATCCGCAACGACCAGGTCATCGGCGAAGGCGCGTCGCGGTTCGCGGGCCATCCGCGCGTCGATCGGCCCCAATGCTTCGAGTACGTCGTCGACATTCTGCACAAGCGTCGCGCCCTCGCGGATCAACTGGTTACACCCCTGCGCGCGCGGGTCGAGCGGCGAGCCAGGCACGGCCATCACCTCGCGCCCGTAATCGCCGGCGCGGCGCGCCGTGATTAGCGATCCCGATCGGGGCGCCGCCTCGATAACCACCGTCCCGTGCGCCAGCCCCGCAATGATGCGATTGCGGGCAGGAAAATGCCGCGCAAGCGGCTCCGTCCCGGGCGGCTGTTCGGCGATGAGCAGTTGGTCGATCGCGATCTTTTCCTGAAGCCCCGCATTCTCGGGCGGAAACGCGATATCGATCCCGCTCGCGATCACCGCCGCCGTCCTTCCGCCAAGCGCGCCGACGTGCGCCGCGGTATCGACCCCGCGCGCTAGCCCGCTGACGACCGTGACATCCCGCGCGGCCAGATCGGCCGCCATCTGCCGCGCAAATCGGTTCGCGATGGCCGATGCATTGCGCGCGCCGACGATCGCCACACAGGGACGCCGCAGCATCGCGGCATCGCCACGCACGATGATCACCGGCGGAGCGCCCTCAATCTCGCAGAGCATGGGCGAATAACCGCCCTCATCATAAAACACATGCCGCGCACCGAGTTCGGCAACCCGCGCCATTTCGCGCTCGGCAACCTCGATCGGGGAAATACGGGGCTTTCCCGCGCCTCCCCGCAAGACAAGGCCCGGCAACGCTTCCAGCGCGGCTTCACCCGAACCGAAGCGCAGCATGAGCTGGCGCCAGCTGACGGGTCCGACATGCGGCGTGCGGATCAGACGCAATCGCGCGACCCGCTCGGCGTGGGTCACGCGGCGTCACCCTTTCCCGAGCCGATGCGCGGTTCGGTGCCCGCCCGTAGCCGCGCGATATTGTCGCGATGGCGCCAAAGGACGATGACCGCCAAGCCGGCGAGCCCGATCGCATAGACCGGATGGCCGAACAGCAGTGCGGCGATCGGCGCCGACACCGCGCCCAGCATCCCGCCGAGCGACGAGATGCGCAGGATCAGAACGGTTCCCAGCCATACCACCGCAAAAACGACGCCGATCGGCCAGGCAAGCGCAAGCGACAGGCCGAGCAGCGTCGCAACGCCCTTGCCCCCACGGAACCGGAGCCAGACGGGATAGCAATGCCCGATCATGGCGGCGGCACCCGCGATCATCGCGCCGTCCTGGCCCAGCTCGGGCACGAAATGTCGCGCCAACAGCACGGCAACCGCGCCCTTGGCGCCATCCAGGATCAGCGTTCCCGCCGCCAACCCCTTTCGTCCCGTGCGCAGCACATTGGTCGCACCGATGTTGCCCGACCCGATCTGGCGCAGGTCGCCGGCGCCGAACAGGCGCGTCAAAATGATACCGAAAGGGATCGATCCAAGCAGATAGCCCGTCAGGATCAAGGCGATGGTCGTCATGCGTGGCGCTCCCCGGCTGTGGGTGGAATCGCACCCGACCGCGAGCGCCTTTTGGCGGCAGACGGGTGGGCGGGTCAACGCCGCGCTTGCTGTGGAAAGGCCGATTGGCGTATCGCCGCATCCGATATGGATCATTCCCTCGGTGCCGACGCGCCCATTCTCTTTTTCGACAGCGGCCTCGGCGGGTTGACCGTCCTTGGGCCGACGCGCGAGCTGCTGCCCACCGCCCCCATCGTTTATGCCGCCGACTATGCCGGCCTGCCCTATGGCCAGAAGAGCGATGTCGAGCTGGCCGCCCGCGTTCCCGCGCTGCTAGGCCGCCTGGTCGAACGCTATCGTCCCCGCCTTGCGGTGATCGCCTGCAACACCGCCTCCACCATCGCCCTGGCCCATGTTCGCGCGGCCCTGGACCTGCCGATCGTCGGCACCGTCCCGGCGATCAAGCCTGCCGCCGCGATGACCCGCACCGGTGTCATCGGCGTGCTCGGGACCGAGGCGACGGTGCGACAGCCCTATGTCTCCGACCTCAGCGCCCGGTTCGCGAGCGACAAGACGGTCCTGCGCCACGGCAGCCCCGGCCTGGTCACGGCCGCCGAAGCCAAGCTGCGCGGGGAAGCGGTCGACCCCGCCGTCGTCGAGCGCGCCATTGCGGGACTGCGCGATCAGCCGGATGGCGACATGCTCGACGTCATCGTCCTTGCCTGCACGCACTTCCCCCTGTTGCAGCAGGAATTGCAAGCTGCGGCAGGCCCCGATGTCAGCCTGATCGACGGCGCGGCGGGGATCGCGCGGCGGATCGCCCATCTTACCGAGGGGCAGCGCTGGCCGGACAGCGCATCGCCCGGCGTTGCGGTCTTCACCCGAAGCGAGGACCGTCCGCCTCCGCCCCTCGCGGCGCTGGCGCCTTATGGCATTGGCTCCATTGAGACAATTTGACCTATCTGCTGCGAATCGTTCGCACTGGCTTTCGTGACTTTTCAACGTTATTGCGCGCCCATTACCGTCGCCGGAGGGAGCGGCGGCTGAAGGCCTGGACTGGCACCAGAGATGCGGGGCTGAAACGTGAACTATAACGATATTTTCGCACGCGCGATTGACCGGCTGCACGAAGAAGGACGCTATCGCGTCTTCATCGACATTTTGCGTAACAAGGGCGCCTTTCCGAACGCCCGCTGTTTCGCCGGCCACAATGGACCGAAGCCGATCACCGTCTGGTGTTCGAACGACTATCTCGCGATGGGCCAGCATCCCAAGGTTATCGCCGCGATGGAAGAGGCGCTGCACGACGTCGGCGCCGGTTCGGGCGGCACGCGCAACATTGGCGGCAACACGCACTATCACATCGACCTGGAAAACGAACTTGCCGACCTGCACGGCAAGGACGGGGCGCTGCTTTTCACCTCGGGCTATATCTCGAACGAGGCGACGCTCGGCACGCTCGGCAAGCTGCTGCCGAATTGCATCATCTATTCCGACGAGCTCAACCATGCTTCGATGATCGCGGGCATCCGCAATTCGGGCTGCGAAAAGCGCGTCTGGCGCCACAACGACCTCGCGCATCTTGAGGAACTGCTGGCGGCCGACGATCCCGAAGCCGCCAAGCTGATCGCGTTCGAAAGCGTCTATTCGATGGATGGCGACGTCGCGCCGATCCACGCGATCTGCGACTTGGCCGAGAAGTACAACGCCCTCACCTATTGCGACGAAGTCCACGCCGTCGGCATGTACGGCCCGCGTGGCGGCGGCATCACCGACCGCGACGAAGCCGCGAGCCGCGTGACGATTATCGAAGGCACGCTTGGCAAGGCGTTCGGCGTGATGGGCGGCTATATCGCCGCCGACAAGAACATCATCGACGTGATCCGTTCTTACGCGCCCGGCTTCATCTTCACGACCAGCCTGTCGCCGGTTCTCGTCGCGGGCGTGCTCGCCAGCGTTCGCCATCTGAAATCGTCGAGCGTCGAGCGCGATGCGCAGCAGGCGGCCGCCGCTTATCTGAAGCAGAGCTTCCGCGACGCCGGCCTTCCGGTGATGGATTCGACGACGCACATCGTTCCGCTGATGGTCGGCGACCCCGTCCGTGCGAAGAAGATCAGCGACATCCTGCTCGCCGAATATGGCGTCTATGTGCAGCCGATCAATTTCCCCACCGTGCCGCGCGGCACGGAGCGCCTGCGCTTCACCCCCGGCCCCGCGCATGACGAGGCGATGATGCGGGAGTTGACCGAGGCGCTGGCCGAAATCTGGGATCGCCTGGAACTCCGCAAGGCCGCGTGACGATCTTGCCGGGCTATGACGAAGTCGTCGTTGGGCGCCGCTCGATCCGTGGCTTCCTCGACAAGCCCGTTCCGAAAGCGCTCGTTGCCGAAATCATCGAGGTCGCGATGCGCGCACCCTCGTCCTTCAACAATCAGTGCTGGAATTTTTCGGTCATCACCGGTGCGCCGCTCGACGCAATCCGCCGCGGCAATACCGACGGAATTCTGGCCGGCAAGCCTGACAGCCGCGAGTTTCGCCGGTTCGACGGGATCGCCGAGGATCATCGCGCCCGCCAGATCGAGATCGCGAAACAATTGTTCGGGGCGATGGGGATCGCGCGCGACGACAAGGATGCCCGCCAGGACTGGGTGCTGCGCGGCTTTCGGCAGTTCGATGCCCCCGTCAGCATCGTCGTCACCTATGACCGCGTGCTGCTCGGCAGCGATATCGCCCCGTTCGATTGCGGCGCGGTAACGAACGCGCTGGTCAATGCCGCCTGGTCGCGCGGGCTCGGCTGCGTCATCAACAGCCAGGGCATCATGCAAAGTCCGGTCGTGCGCGAACATGCGCAAATCCCGGACGACCAGGTCATCATGATCTGCGTCGCCCTCGGCTGGCCCGATGAAGAGTTTCCTGCGAACGCCGTGGTGTCGAACCGCAAGAGCGTGGACGAGGCGGTGCGGTTCGTCGGGTTCAACGACTGATCGACTGATCGGCTGAATGCCCTTCAACCTGTCCGACCTGTTGGAGACGGTCTTCAACGCGGGCTGAGGCTTTCCGGAAAATCAACGAGAGCGCGTCGGGTGCATCATGGGACTGTTCATCGTCGTCCCGGTCGTCCTGATCCTGCTGCTCTTATCGTTCCTCTGACGGCGGCCGCATCATTCCCCAGAAATGCGGACCACCGCCCGCGACGTCCCACTCCACCTGCGTCACAAAGCCCAGCCGCTCGTACAGCGGCACATTGTCCGGCGTCGCCGTCTCCAGCCAGCACGGCAGCCCTTCGCGGTCCGCCACAGCGGTTTGAGCGCGGACGATCCGCCCGCCATGCCCCTTGCCCTGATGCTCCGGGCGGACGCCGACATAGTGGAGATACCAGAAGCGTCCCTTGGGCCGATGCGCATCGATCCCCGCCTGCACCTTCAGTCCGCGCGGCAATGCGGTGCCGAAGGTCGCCACCAGCGGAATGACGTTACGCAGGAACTCGAGCATCCCGCTATCGGCGTGCCCCGGCGCCCGCCACAGTGCCGCCGCCTCGTCATCATCGGACCGCAGCACGCATCCGGCGCGCGCGTCGGCGGGCACGAGCACGCGAAACAGGCTGCGAAGCGCCCGCGCGCGGTGCTCGGCGTCGGGCAATATCCACGACAGCGCCGGATCGGTCTGAAACGCCTGTGCGAGCGTTTCCATCACTGCCGCCGACTCCCGCTCGTTCATCCGCCCCTCCTCTGCCCGGGGCCACGATAGCAGCAAATCAGCCGCGCGCGAGACCACCGCGGATCGCGTAGCCGCGATAGATGCTGCGGCAATATCCTGCGGCGCCGACCTCCTTCGCCAATCCGCCGATCACCGGCGCAAGTTCCGCGCGCGGCGCGACGTGGAACTGCGCGAGCCATCCGAACAGCATGCGCTTCCACAATCCGGGCAGGCGGTCCTGCTGTCCGAAATCGACAAACTCCAACCGCCCGCCGGGCGCGACGCAACGCGCGGCGTGAACCAGCGCGGCCTGCCACTCCGGGATCATCGACAGCGCATAGCTGATGAACACGCGATCGAAGGTCTCGCGCCCGAACAGCGCCTGCGGATCGAAATCGCGGGCATCGCCCCTCGCCAGCAGCGCCGCGACGCCCGCGCGGTCCACCGCCGCCCGCGCGGTTTCGAGCATCGCTTCGGAGATATCGACGCCGAACAACCGCGCCTCGGGCCACGCCCTGCCCACCGCGATCAGGTTTCGCCCCGTGCCGCATCCTATTTCGAGCACCGATCCGCCCGGCGGAGGCGCTAGGTCGTCGATCAGCCCGTCGCGGCCCAGCAGGTAATATTTGCGCGTCAGATCATAGATGTGACGCTGGCTGCGATAGACGCTGTCCATCAACTCGCCATGCCCGGCAACCACGCTCACGCGTCCTTCAGCACATAGAGATGGACGCCGCCATAGATTGCCGACCGGTCGCGGCGGGTGAAGCCCAGCGACTCTTCGGCGCGATAGTCCCACCTGCCGAGCAGATCGTCCGGCAGCCGCCCCGGAAGCAGCGTCGGCTCGGCGGCAGTGCGGAACAGCACCCGTGCGCCCGGTCGCGCGGTCCGCGTCACTTCGCTCCACAGCGCGGCGAGTTGCGCGTCGCTCATCCAATCCTGCGCATCCAGAAAGATATAGCGATCGAAGCTCGCGGCGTCGGCCGCCGCCAGCATGTCGGTCATATTCGCATGCAGCATCGTGACGCGCTCCGCCCGGGCACGAACCGCGGCATAGTTTCCGGCCTGCAGATAGGGCGGCAGCGGCGCCCCGGTCCCCTTGCCATAACCGCGCCCGAACGCCTGCCAGGCGAAATAATTCTCCTCCAGCGGGAAGTCGCACGCGAGCTTTTCAAGACGGCCGCGCAGCACGTCCGCCATCGGCTTGCCATCGGCGAGCGCGTCATATTGCGCCGGCGGAATACCAAGACCGAAGAGCGAAGACCGCTGGTCGGTGATCCAGCGGATCAGCTTGCGGTCGAAAAAGGGCGCGAAATGCGTTTCAAAGATCGCCCGCTGCTCCTCGATCGTCTTCGCGGCCAGAAAGGCGCGCAGATCGATCCGATGCATCCTTGCGACGAAATGCGCGAGCCCGATGAAATTGCCGAGCAGACCGCGCTTGTACAATCCGCGCGCAAAGCCGTTGATCCGGCGGCGGCCGACGAGGTCGCGCCCCTCCCAATACCGGCGGCTCGTCTCGTCCAGATGGGGGCGGACGAAGGCACGATAGTCCGCGATATTGGCGACATCGTCGGCGTCTGCGAAGAAACGCCGGAAACTGTCATGATCGGGCAATCGCTGGATCGCGACGCGTTTCAGATTGTTGAGCGCGACATGCGCGGTGTTGAGGTCGACTGCGACGATCTCCGCCGGGTCGGCCGTCAGATAGGAAAAGACGTTGCAGCCGCCGCTTGCGATCGTCGCGATGCGATTGCCCGGCTCGATCGCCAGCGCCTCCATGTCGACGATCGGGTCTTCCCATATCTGCGCATAGACCAGCCCCTTGAAAGCGAGGGCAAAGGCGCGATCGAGCAGGCGTTGCTTCTGCTCGGCGTCGTGCCGAATGACGGCGGCGGCGATCTTGCGATTGGGTTGGCTGGCCATGTTTCATGGTCTCCCGGAGACAGGTGGATCCGGGCCGCCCATGACAGCGTTTGTTGCGATTCCCGCGTCGTTTCGATGACAAATCGGCGACAGCGTCAAAAAACGACCGCCGCCGATTCATCGATCAATCGCGGCAATATCCTTCGCCCTGCTTGACGATCAGGCATTCCTTCTTGCCGGCCAGATATTTGAGGCCGGTCTCGTCGCCATTGCCGCGACGCAGCGACAATTCTTCGGCGCCGCGCTTGAACTTGATGCCATGCTCGCTGTCCGAGCCGTCATAGGTCCCCTTGGTGTCGAGGTCCGATTGCATCTCCAGCTTGTACTTGCCGGGTTCGGCGGTCGTGATCGTGACATACATGCCCTCGACCCCGGTCCATTTGCCCGCCCAGCTGGCAAAGCGATGGGCCGCAGCGGCGTCGGAAGTTTCAGCGCCTTCGGCCGGGACGGTCTCCACCGGCACCTCTTCCGTCGTGGTCGCCGTGTCGGTGGGCGCCGGCGCTTCCGCCTTCTGGCACCCGGTCAGCAGCGCAAGCGCTGTGACGCTCGCCAGGATCATGCTCTTCTGCATCATGCTTCTCCTTCCACGTCGAAACGCTTGGCTATCGATAAGTTTCCTGTTCGCTGATGATCTCGGCAAACTTCAGGGGGTCGACGTTACCACCCGACAGCGTGACGAGCGTGGCGTCGGTCAGCGGAACCTTCCCCGCCAGCACCGCGGCAAGCGCCGCCGCACCGCCCGGTTCGACCACCAGATGCAGCTTCTCGAACGCCGTGCGCATCGCGTGCCGTACTTCGTTGCGCGTCACCACGACGCCGCGAACCCCGCGCGCCTGCAGCACCGCGAAATTGATCGACCAGGTTTCCGGCGTCTGAAGCGCGTCGCACTCGGTCGGGTAGGCCAGGTCGGGGACCGAAAGAATCTTTCCTGCGGCCAGACTGCGGGTCACATCGTCCCATCCTTCGGGTTCGACGGCGATAATCTCCGCGTCAGGGCAAGCAAGCGCCAGCCCCGCCGACAATCCACCGCCACCGCAACACGCGACGGCCAGATCGGGTCCATCGATACCGCGCGCCTGCATCTGCGCGCGCGCCTCGATCCCCAGGCTGCCCTGGCCTTCGATGATCCACGGATCGCCATAAGCGTGAACGAGCGTCCCGCCGCGCTCGCTGAGCAGTTTCGCGGCGATCGCATCGCGTGATTCGGTG
The DNA here is from genome assembly GCA_017309275.1 of Sphingomonadales bacterium. GTDB lineage: Bacteria > Pseudomonadota > Alphaproteobacteria > Sphingomonadales > Sphingomonadaceae > Sphingopyxis. The sequence goes on from JAFKLT010000005.1 coordinate 9,272, forward strand.
ACGCGGTCGTAAAGCACGACCTCCGCTCCCAGCGATCGCGTCGCGGCCAGCTTCATCGCTGGCGCGTTGCTGGGCATGATGATCGTTGCGGCGATACCCAGCCGTTTTGCCGCCCAGGCGACGCCCTGCGCGTGATTGCCGCTCGACACGCCGACGACGCCCTCGTTGGCCTGCTCGGGGGTCAGGTCGGTCAGTCGGTGCCAGGCACCGCGAATCTTGAACGCGCCGACGGGCTGAAGGCATTCGGCCTTGCACCAGATCGTTCTGCCATCGACCTCCAACGGCAGCAGTGGCGTTTGCGGCAGCAATGCAGCGACTTTCGCCGCCGCGCGTTCCACCCCAGCCAGGGTCGGCGCGCGCGTCGGATCGATCAGGGCTTCGGGGCTTTGCTGTGTCATGGCTTCGTCCTATAGGGCCGGGCATACAAGACAAGCCGCATAGCTAGGCGCAGGAGATTTTTTACATGAGCAAGGTTCTGGTGATCGGCGCGGGTGGCGTCGGTTCGGTCGCGGTGCACAAGATGGCGATGAACCCCGACATCTTTCCCGACATCACGCTCGCGAGCCGCCGCAAGTTCAAGTGCGACGCGATCGCCGAGTCGGTCAAGGAACGTACCGGCGTTACGATTCAGACGGCCGAAGTCGACGCCGATCACATCGACGCGACTGCCGCGCTGATCCGCAAGGTCGGCGCGACGCACGTCGTGAACCTTGCCTTGCCCTATCAGGATCTCACGATCATGGAGGCGTGCCTGTCGACCGGGGCGCACTATCTCGACACCGCCAACTATGAACCGCGCGACGAGGCGAAGTTCGAATATCATTGGCAGTGGGCGTATCAGGACCGCTTCAAGGACGCCGGCCTCATGGCGCTGCTGGGTTCGGGCTTCGATCCCGGTGTGACCAGCGTATTCACCACCTGGCTGAAAAAGCATCATTTCGATCGCATCGACACGCTCGACATCCTCGATTGCAACGGCGGCGATCATGGCCAGCATTTCGCCACCAACTTCAATCCGGAAATCAACATCCGCGAAGTGACCGCCGTCGCGCGTCACTGGGAGAATGGCGACTGGGTCGAAACCCCGCCGATGTCGGTGAAGCAGTCGTTCGACTTCGAGGCCGTCGGGCCGAAGAACATGTACCTCATGTATCATGAGGAGATCGAAAGCCTGAAGACGCACCTGCCCGAAATCCGGCGCATCCGCTTCTGGATGACGTTCGGCGATGCCTATATCCAGCATCTGACGGTCCTGCAGAACGTCGGCATGACGCGCATCGATCCGGTCATCTATGAAGGGCGCGAGATCATCCCGCTGCAGTTCCTGAAGGCCGTACTGCCCGAACCGTCCAGCCTGGGCGAGACGACAAAGGGCAAGACCAACATCGGCGTCATCGCCACCGGCCTGGGCAAGGACGGCAAGGAAAAGACGCTGTATCTCTATAACATCTGCGACCATGAGGACGCCTATGCCGAAACCGGCAACCAGGCGGTCAGCTACACCACCGGCGTTCCCGCGATGATCGGCGCCGCGATGATGGTAACCGGCACATGGAACGGTGACGGCGTGTTCAACATGGAACAGATGGACCCCGATCCTTTCATGGACATGCTGAACAAGCACGGCCTGCCGTGGCAGGTGAAGGAACTGGACGCACCGCTCGATTTCTGATTGCTGCGCGGGGGCCGCATAGGTCGGCCCCCACGCGTGCAAAGGAATATCGATGACTGCCTACCTCGCGCCGATCGGCCTGCTGTTCGTCTCGAACATCTTCATGACCTTTGCCTGGTACGGCCAGCTGGGCGAGATGTCGCGGCCGCTATGGCTGGCCATCCTGATCGCGTGGGGCATCGCCTTCTTCGAATATTGCCTGGTCATCCCGGCGAACCGCATCGGATATGGCGTCTATAGCGCCGCCGAACTGAAGACGTTGCAGGAGGTGATCACGCTGATCATCTTTGCCGGCTTCGCGGTTTTCTGGCTCGGCGAGAAGCTGACCGTGAATCACCTTGTCGGCTTCGGACTGATCGCGGCGGGCGCCTTCTTCATCTTCAAGGGACCGATTGCCGCCTGAGGCTCCGCTTGCCGGAGGCATCAAGGCACAGTCTCTTGAAAATGGCGCGCGGTCTCCACAACTAGCGCCGACGAAACCGACCCGCTTTCATCCGTCACCGAAAAACTCTAGAGGCGCCTCATGGAAACCAGAGCCGGCGATCCCGGGGCTTTTGCCCATTTCGACCTGAACCGCGTCCCCTCTCCCGCCTTCGTCGTCGATGCGGCGAAGGTGCGCGCGAACCTGTCCGTGCTGCGCCACATCGGCGACCAGTCGGGCGCGCGCGTGCTCGCGGCGCTCAAGGCCTTTTCGATGTGGTCGCTCGGGCCGACGGTCGCCAGCTATCTCGATGGCGTCTGCGCCTCCGGCCTTTACGAGGCAAAGCTTGGCCGCGAGGAATATGCCGGCCCCGACGGCGACCGCGAAGTGGCGACCTATTGCGCGGGCTACAAGGAAGCCGATCTTCCCGAGATCGCCCGCCTCTCCGATCATCTGATCTTCAATTCGCCCGGCCAGATTCTTCGCTTTCGACCATTGCTCGACGACTTGCGGGCCAAGGGTGAAAGCTTCGACGTCGGTCTGCGCATCAATCCGATGCACAGCGAGGGCGAGGTGGCGAAATATGATCCCGCCGCCCCGTGCAGCCGCCTGGGCTTTCCGATCAGCCAGTTGCTGCCCGAACATATGGAGGGCATCGACGGCATCCATATGCACACGCTGTGCGAACAGGATTTCCCGCCGCTTCAGCGGACCTGGGCTGCGGTGCAACCGATCCTGCGTCCCTTCTTCGGGCAGATGAAATGGATCAACTTCGGCGGCGGCCATCATGTCACGCGCGCCGATTATCAGGTCGATGACCTGATCGCGTTCCTGAAACAGGTTCGCGCGGCGACCGATTGCGACGTTATGATCGAACCGGGCGAAGCGATCGCGCTCGACGCGGGGATTCTTGTCGGCGAGGTTCTCGATCTTTTCGACAACGGCATGCCGATCGGCATCACCGACATTTCGGCCACCTGCCATATGCCCGACGTGATCGAGGCGCCATACCGCCCCGCGATGCTGGGCGAAGGTGCCGAGGGTATGACGACCCGCCTTGGCGGGCCCTCCTGCCTGGCCGGCGACGTCATCGGCGACTATCGCCTGCCCGGCGGCGCGCGCATCGGACAGCGCTTCGCCTTCCTCGACCAGGCCCATTATTCGATGGTGAAGACGAACACCTTCAACGGCGTGCCGCTGCCCTCAATCTGGTTGTGGGACAGCGAAACCGACGAGCTGACGCTGATCCGCGAATTCGCCTATCAGGACTTCAAGACGCGCCTGAGCTGATCAGAAATGCGAACCGTCAAAGATCAGCGCGACCGCTCGGCCGCGCTGATCGGTCGCGGCGAGCGCGTTCCAGACGTCTTCGCATTCGAACCCGCACGCTATCGCACGCTCTTCGTAGCGCGCGGTGATCCGATAACGCCCTGCAGCCGCCTTGCTGCAGCCGTTCGTGGTCCGGGCTTTCGCAAAGACCGCGTTGCGGACGGTGGCGCTGCCCTTCGCCGGGATAGCCCGGACCGCGGCGCGCGCGCCATCGACCGTCGGGCATAGATAGACCGTGGTCATCGTCGCCGGGTCATAGTTAAGCACGCCATCGGGCACGAACTCCGAAAGCCAGCGCTCGAAGTCGTTGCGCGGATGCTTGTTGTTGCCGGTTTCGTCGACGATGCCGACCAGCCGGGTCCCCTTTGCATTGACGCCGCGATAGACCAGATAGGTTTCGTTTCCGCCGGCCATCGGCAAGGTCCGCCGCGCCACGACCTGCTGGATCGTGATCACCGACGTGGCATCGGGACTGTCCTGCGTACAACCCGTTGCCGCCAACCCGTCAAAGAACAGCTTGGTGTCGATCCCGTAGTTTCGCGGGGCGGGCTGGACGCCATAATAACGGCCCAACATATTACGCGCTGCCGCCTCGCTGGGGCAGATGACGGTCGAAAAATCGTTTGGAATATCGGTTTTCGTCGGCAGCGGCTCGGCCATTCCCTGCGCCGCCAGGACCATCGCAAATGCTACCAGGCTCATCTTCACCCTCTTTTTCGCTTCGATGACAGGGCCTTAGCGCCCCTGCGAAAGAAAGGTCAATCGATGGCTGCCCCGATCTCCGCCAACGCCTGGTGAATGTCGCTCACCACCACCGATCCCTCGCCGACCGACGAGGCGACGCGTTTGACCGATCCCTTGCGGACGTCGCCGATCGCATAGATGCGCGGCCAGCTCGTCTCGTAACGGCTCGGCATCCGGTCGAGCGACCAGCCGGCCTTGACCAGCTCGAGCGGCGCGATGTCGGCGCCGGTCTTCACGAACCCGCGCTCGTCGCACACCATTTCCTTCGGCAACCACGTCGTGTTCGGGCTGGCGCCGAGGAACAGGAACAGGAATTTGCAGTCGCACAAATCCTCCTTGCCCGTCTCGCGGCAGCGATAGGTCAGCCCATCGAGCCCACCTTCGCCGCGCAGGCCGACGACATCGGTCGACGGGATGATTTCGATATTGGGATGTTCCTCCAGCCGCTTGACCAGATATTCGGACATCGTCTCGCGCAGGCTGGCGCGGCGAAAGATGACATAAACCTTCTTCGCGACGCTCGCGAGATAGATCGCGCCCTGCCCTGCCGAATTGCCCGAACCGACCACGGTCACCTCGGCATTGCCGCAAAGCTGCGCCTCCATCGGCGTCGCGCCATAATAGATGCCGCGCCCTTCGTAGGACTCGATGCCCTCGATCGGCAGCCGCTGATATTGCGCGCCGCTCGCGACGACGACGGCGCGACTGCGCAGCTTCCGCCCGTCGGCAAGGTGCAGGCAATAGGCGTCGCCATCGCGGCCGATCGACGCCGCGCGAACAGGCGCGACGATCCGGGCGCCGAATTTCTGCGCCTGCACGGTCGCCCGGCGGGCAAGCTCGTTGCCCGAAATGCCGGTCGGGAAACCCAGATAATTTTCGATCTTTGACGATGTTCCGGCCTGTCCGCCCGGGGCCAGCGAATCGAGCGCGATGACCGTCAGCCCTTCCGAAGCAGCGTAAACGGCCGCCGCAAGGCCGCCCGGACCGCTGCCGACGACCAGGACGTCGGCGGCCGCTCCGTCGGGCAACAGGTC
>JAFKLT010000006.1 GCA_017309275.1 Sphingomonadales bacterium
GGCCTGCTCGCGATCCTGGCGAAATTCGGCAAGTTTCTGTTGATCGGCGTCATCGCGCTGTTCGCCGGGTTCCGCAATTTCATCGGCGGCCTGTTCGGTCGCAAGCCGGCGATGGAGGCGTCCGAATGGGAAGCGCCCGAGCCGGCGGATGACGAGAATAAGCCCGGTTGAGCAGGGTCAGTTGAGCGGGGCCGGCCGGAACGAGGCCAGTTGACGAAAAGCCCGCCCCCGGTCGGGGGCGGGCTTTCGCTTATGGGCTTGTTCGCTTGTTCGGGATCGTCACAGCCACATCCGCGCCATCCACAGCGCCATTGCCACCATCATCACATTCTCGGTGAGCGAGACGAAGCCCAGCGGCACTTTGCTGCTGCCGCCGACGCAGGCGCATTTGATGTCGCGTTTGTCGATATAGACGGCCTTGAACACCGACACCGCGCCGATGCCGCCGATGAAGAGCGCGAGGGGGATCGATAGCCAGGGCAGGGCGTGCGCGGTCATCAGCACCCCGGCGAGACCTTCGGCAAAGGGATAGATGCTGGCATAGGGAACCCAGCGCCGCGCGAGCAGGTCGTAGTTCAGGAACATCGTCGCGAACTTGTCGACGTCCTGCAGCTTCAGCAGCGCGAGGACGATCATGCTGAACGAGATGAACCATTCGGCGGCGCGCAGCGTGAAGGCGTTCCCCTCGACCGCGAAACTCGCCGCGAGCGCCATCAGGGCGGTCATCGCGAACAGCGCGATGACGGGGGTGTAGCTGGTGGCGTCGGGGTCCGCGACCTTCAGCCCGAGATGGCGGCGAAGGTCGTCGTGGCCGCCGATGCGCACGCCGTCGATGAAGGTCTGCGGCGTCGTGCGGACGCCCTGTTCGGCCTTGAACGCGTCGGTCGCCTCGCGCGTCGTCAACCAACGGTCGTCGACCGTGAAGCCGCGGCTTTCGAGAAGATGCTTGGCCTTGAGGCCATAGGGGCATGTGTGCCCCGGCATGACCATGCGATAGAGGATTGCCTGTTTCGTCATGCACCCCATATGGCATCCGTACCATAGTACGGAGTCAAGAGATGCAGCTCACCATCGGAAAATTGGCGGCGGCGGGCGAGGTCGGCGTCGAAACGATCCGCTATTACCAGCGCCGCGGTTTGATGGACACGCCGACGCGAAGCGGCGGCGACGGCTGGGGGGCGGCTGGGGGGGGCGGCGTGCGCCGCTATGGCGCCGACGATCTGCGGCGCCTGAAATTCATCCGTTCGGCGCAGGCGTCGGGCTTTACGCTCGACGAGATCGGCGAACTGATCATGCTCGACGAGGGCGACGATCGCGCGCGGGTGCGCGCGCTGGCGCGCCAGCGGATCGAGGCGCTGGACGAAAAGATCGCCCGGATGACCGCGACGCGCGCGGCGCTTGCGCGGCTCGCCGATCAATGCGCGGCGAGCGACAAGGGGCCCTGTCCGATATTGTCGGCGTTCGAGCCGACGTAGCGTTTCGGGGTTCGGCGTCCGGGGTTCGGCGTTCGGCGTTTAGCTGTGCAGGAAGTGCATGACGTCGCCGTCGTGTACGATATAGGCCTTGCCCTCGGCGCGCAGCTTTCCGGCCTCGCGCGCCTTGGCTTCGCCGCCCAGCGCGACATAATCGTCATAGGCGATGGTTTCGGCGCGGATGAAGCCCTTCTGGAAATCGCTGTGGATTTCGCCGGCGGCCTCGGGCGCGCTCGCGCCCTTGTGGACGGTCCAGGCGCGCGCCTCCTTCGGGCCGACGGTGAAGAAGGTCAAAAGGTGCAGCAGCTCGTACCCGGCGCGAATGACGCGGGCGAGGCCGGTTTCGTGGAGGCCCATCTCCTCAAGGAACATCATGCGTTCCTCGGCATCCATGCCGACGAGCTCGCTTTCGATCGCGGCCGATACGATCACCGCCTGCGCGCCCTCCGCCTTGGCGCGAGCGAAGACGGCCTCGCTGTGCGCGTTGCCGTTCGCGGCGTTGCCCTCTTCGACGTTGCACACATAAAGGACGGGCTTGGTGGTGAGGAGCTGCGCCTGCTTCAGGAGGCGCTCTTCCTCCGGATCCTTGGGTTCGGTCAGGCGCGCGGGCTTGCCGGCGCGCAGCAGTTCGAGCGCCTGGCCCAGAACCGAGGCCGCGGCCTTGGCTTCCTTGTCGCCGCTCGTGGCTTTCTTCGCAAAGGCGGGGACGCGCTTCTCCAGGCTTTCCAGATCGGACAGCAGCAGTTCGGTCTCGACCGTCTCGGCATCGGCGACGGGGTCGACCTTGTTCTCGACATGCTGGATGTCGTCATCCTCGAAACAGCGGAGGACATGGACGATCGCGTCGACCTCGCGGATGTTGCCGAGGAACTGGTTGCCCAGACCCTCACCCTTCGAGGCGCCGCGCACCAGGCCGGCGATGTCGACGAAGGCAAGCTGCGTCGGAATGATCTTTTGGCTCGATGCGATCGAGGCCAGCTTGTCGAGACGGGCGTCGGGCACCGCGACATTGCCGATGTTCGGTTCGATCGTGCAGAAGGGATAGTTCGCCGCCTGCGCTGCCTGCGTTTCGGTCAGTGCGTTGAAAAGCGTGGACTTTCCAACGTTGGGCAGGCCGACGATGCCGCATTTGAAACCCATATATTCTCCATGGAACTGTGGCACCCGGCCGATCTTTGCCCGCGCCCCTAGCGCCAAGTCGCGTCCGACGCCAGCCATATGGCGCGGCGGGCGTCACTGCGGTAGGAGGCGGCGAGGGGGCAGACGCATGACCGAAGGGCCGATTTCCCGCCATATTCCCGCGCGCCGGTTCGCGGGGGCGCTGCTTTCGGCCCGGCTGCGCGAAATTGCGCCGCAACGGCGTGCCGGTGCGCCGAATCGAGCGGATCGCCGGCCCATGCTTTCCCATTGTTCAGCTTGTGCCCGCTAGGGCGAGCCTATGAGACGCCTGTTTTTCGCCGCCACCGCCGCCGCCATATTGACGACCTCCGCCGCCATCGCGGCGCCCTCTGCCTTCGAGACCGAGGTGTTCGACGAACTCAATTATTTCCGCGAGGATCCGGCGGATTATGGCAATGAACTGCGCCCCTATCTGTCGCGCTTCGAGGGCAAGCTGCTGATCGCCGAGGAAGGCGAGGATATCGACATCATGACGAACGAGGGCGCGCCAGCGGTGAGCGAGGCGATCCGCGCGCTGCGAGGCGAAAAGCCGCTGCCGACGCTGATATGGAGCAACCAGCTTCAGCGCGCGGCCGCCGACCAGGTCGCGCTGCAGTCGCGGACCGGCGGCGTCGGCCACTATAACGACGGGCGCGGGCCGGGCGACCGGATGCGCGCGCGGGGCGGCGGGCCCTATGTCAGCGAGGTGATAACCTATGGCCACAATACGCCCGCCAGCGTGATCCATCAGTTGCTGATCGACGACGGCGTGCCGGGGCGCGGGCACCGGTTCAGCCTGCTGCGCACCGATCCGCGCTATGCCGGGGTCGCGTGCGGCACGCACCGCGTCTATCGCACGATGTGCGTCATCGTCATGTCGCAGACGGTCGACGGCTCCGCGCCGCCGCCACCCAAGCGCCCGCAGCAATAGCGCCGGCTTGCGAGCTGTGTTATTATGATATAACAGTGATGTCTCTGAAAACAGGGAGATCGCCATGCGCCGCGCCAAATTCGCATTGATGTTGCCGCTGTTGTTCGGCGCGCTGCCCGCCGCGGCGGAGCCGGTGCCGGGCGAGGCCGCCGTCGCGGCGACCGCGGCGAAGGCGATGGCGGCAACCGGCGCGCGCGGGCTGGCGATCGCGGTGATCGACGACGGCAAGGTCGTCTCGGTCCAGGCATTCGGCGAGCGGAACGCGAAGGGCGAACCGCTGACCCCGACGACGATCATGTACGGCGCGTCGCTGACCAAGGCGGTCTTCGCCTATACGGTGCTGCGGCTGGTCGACGAGGGCAGGCTGGCGCTCGACAAGCCGATCGCGGCGATGCTGGCGAAGCCGCTGCCCGACTATGGGAACCTCGACGATTACGGAAACTGGGGCGACCTGGCCGGGGACGAGCGCTGGCGGACGATCACGCCGCGCATGGTGCTGAACCACAGCACGGGCTTTGCGAACTTCGCCTTCCTCGAACCCGACGGAAAGCTGCGCATCCATTTCGATCCCGGCAGCCGCTACGGCTATTCGGGCGAGGGGATCAGCCTGCTGCAGTTCGCCGTCGACGAAGGGCTGGGCCTGAACAGCGGCAGGGAAATCCAGCGGCTCGTTTTCGATCCGCTGCATATGCCGCGGTCGAGCCTGATCTGGCGTCCCGACTTCGCGGACAATCTGGCCGACGGGTGGGAGCTGGACGGCAAGGCGGTGCCGCATGACGAACGCAGCCGGGTTCGCGCAGCGGGATCGATGGACACGACGATCACCGATCTTGCCAATTTCGCGGCGGCGCTGGTGTCGGGAACGGGATTGTCGAAAGCCGCGCGTGCCGAGTTGATGCGCCCGGGCCTGCCCATCCGGTCGCGCTCGCAATTCCCGACGCTTCAGGGCGAGGCGCCGGCGGCGGATCAACCGGCGAATATCAGCGCGACGGTCGGCCTGATCCGCTTTACCGGGCCGCAGGGCACCGGCTTTTTTCGCGGCGGGCACAATGATTCGACCGGCAACACGCTCGTCTGCCTGGAAAAGGGGCGGCGCTGCGTGCTGATCATGTCGAACGACGTCCGCTCCGAAGCCGCCTTTCCGATGATCGTGCGCGAGATATTGGGCGAGACCGGCGCGCCCTGGCGCTGGATCTTCGGCGACATGAAATTCGTCTGAGGCGACCGCCCGCTCCGTCAGTGGAGCGGGCGGCGCGCGTCGTCAGTTGCCGACCGGCTGCGCGTCGGTGCGGCGCACCACGACCGTCGTCGACCTCGGCTGCTCGCCCGCGATTGGCCAATTGCCGGTCGGATGCTGGATGTTGACGAAGAAGGTGCGAAGGTCGGGGGTATAGGCCAGCCCCGTGATCTCGCAGCCGACCGGGCCGACGAGGAAGCGTTTCGACTGCTTCGTCGTCTGGTCGACATAGAACATCGCATTGTGGCCGAACGCCTGGTCGATCGTCTTGCCCGACACGCCCGAATTGCCGGGGACGCTATGGTCGGTCTGCACCCACAGACGGCCCTGCGGATCGATACGGATGCCGTCGGGGCTGGAAAAGGTGTCGCCGTTGATGTTGCCGGTCAGGTTCGCGCCGCCCGAAGCAAGCGACGGGTCGCCGCCGAGCAGGAAGATTTCCCAGGCGAACTTCGTCGCCAGCGGCGAGTCGCCTTCTTCGCGGAACTTCAGGATGTGGCCGTGCAGGTTGGAGACGCGCGGATTGGCGGTGTCGGTGACGCGGCGGCCGCTGTTGTTGGTCAGCGTGACGAAGATCGCCTGATTGTTCGGCGCGACCGTAATCCACTCGGGGCGATCCATCACCGTGCCCCCGGCGACGCGAGCCGCCGACTGGGTGTTGATCAGCACATCGGCCTGGTTGTTGAAGTTGACCGTCGTCGGGGTCGGCGGCGTCGTGCTCTGGCTGGCGTTGCCCGGGTCCGACGCACCTGCGGTCAGGCCGTTCTGGCCGACGACCAGCGCGCGCCACTCGCCCGTGCCATCGGCATTGAAGCGCGCGACATAGAGCGTGCCATAGTCGAGCAGATCGGTGTTGGCGGCGCGGTTCGAGGCGCTGAAGGCCCGGTCGGGAATGAATTTGTAGATGCAGCCAGGGGTCGTATCGTCACCCATGTAGAAGGCAACGCGGCGGTCGCTGTTCGTCATGAAGGCGACGTTTTCATGGCTGAAGCGCCCCATCGCGGTGCGCTTCGTCGGCTGCGCCAGTTCGCGCAGCGGATCGATCTCGACGACCCAGCCATAGTTGGTCGCGGGCTGCGCCGGGTCGAGGTAATTGTCCATCGTCTCTTCGCAGGTCAGATAGGTGTCCCACGGCGTACGGCCGCTCGAGCAATTGTTGAGCATCCCCTTGATGCTGCCCGACAGCAGGCCCGCGGCGGGGCCGCCGGCGCGATAGCTGCTGTTGCCGGTATAGCGGCGGTTATAGGTCGAGCCGGCCTTGACCGCCCATTTGCCGTCGCTGCCCTTCGCGATCTCGACGACGCCGATGCCAACGGCCGAAAGCGCGAGCGCCTTCTGGTCGGCGGTCGCGGTGGCGGCGTTGTAGCTGCCCGCCATCAGGATGTTGAAATCGGGATATTCGTAATTCATCGCGAGCAGGCCGCCATTGTTCGGATCGACGCCGGGCAGGGTGAAATATTCCATGCCGTCGTGATTGCCGCCGGCCCATTTCTCCGCGACCGCAGGCGTCGGGAAGCTGCCCGAATAGGGGGTGCCGGTTTCAACCGAATCGCCGGCCTTCAGCAATGGTTCGACGACATAGCCCGCGGGAACCGTCACCTTGTCGTCCTGGTTCGCCGCGACCGCCGCAAAGGTGGCGGCGAAGCTGGGCGGCGGGGTCGGAGTGGGCGTCGGGGTCGGCGTCGGCGTGGGGGTTACGGTGATCGGCGGCGCGCCGTCGTCGTCGGTGCAGGCGGCGAGCGCCATGGCGGGCAGCGCGGACAGACCGAGCAGCAGCGAACGCCGCGTCGGATTTTCGGCGACGATCGCCTCCAGGCTGTCGGGGCCCGGCAGGCTTTCGGTTTCATGGCGATAAGGCGCGCGCGCTTCGTCGGTAAGATGTGACATGCAGTACCCCTTTTTTCGGTTGGGCCCCCGGGACTCGACTGTCCCGTTTTTTGAGGTGGCCCCCGATTGCAGAGGGAGATGTCATCGACATGGCTTCTCCGTGTCGCGGAGAAAGGATTTATATTAGTCTTTTGACGGTCGTCAGTCGTGGACGGCGCGAACCAGCGGGCCAAGCTGGCCGCCGCCGAGCCAGGCGAGCTGAACCTCCGCCGCGACCTTGTTGATCGCTTCCTGCGGTTTGTTGCCGGGATGCACGGCGCGGCGCAGCGGGCGGGTGCCCGCGGGCATTGCCATGATCTCCGCAATCGCGCGCGGCACGTCCATCGGATCGGCGCTGCGTCCGCTGCCGTCCTCGGTCCCCATGCCGCGCGTGAAGGGTTCATAGGCCTTGAGCGCGGCCGGATCGCTGCGGTCGCGAAGCGCGGCGGTATAGACGTTGCGGTTCTGCCAGACGCGCGTCGGATAGCCGCCGGGCTGGATGATCGTGACGTCGATCCCGTGGGGTACAAGTTCGTAGGCAAGCTGTTCGGACAGCGCCTCGACGGCGAATTTCGTCGCCGAATAATGGCCGCCGCCCGGCACGATCACGCGTCCGAGCTGCGAGGAGATGTTGACGACATGGCCGCTCTTGCCGGCGCGCATCTGGGGCAGCAGGGCGATCAGCATGCGCTGGATGCCGAGGACATTGGTTTCGAAGATCGCGCGCGTCGCCTCCATATCCTGCACCTCGACGGGGCCGGTGATGCCGATGCCGGCATTGTTGATCAGCGTGTCGATGCGCCCGCCCGCAAGGTCGAGCGCCCTGGCCGTACCGTCGCGCACCGAGGCGTCGCTCGTTACGTCGATTTCAGCGATATGAAGGTCTAGCCCGGCCTTTGCTGCCTCGGCGCGCAGGCTGTCGGCCTCGGGCCGTGGGACGTTGCGCATCGTCGCGATCACCTTGGCGCCCAGCGATGCATAGTGAAGCGCCCCCAGTCGGCCGAACCCGCTCGACGCACCGGTGATCAGGACGGTTCGGCCGCTCAGCGAGGGCGCGGCGACGGGTGTCGCGGCGTGGAGAAGCGCAGGGGCGGCGGCGGTGAGGGCGGCGACACCGGCGATCAACTCGCGGCGGCTGGGCGTAGAACGATCGGACATAGGGGGGCTCCTTTCGGAACCATCATGCATCAAAGGCCCGAAAGCGCCAAATCGCTCCGATCGCGCCGCGGCAGGTTGGCTAGCCAGTCGTCCAACGCCCGGGGGCTTTTGAGCCGGACCAGATCGCCTTGGAATCCCTTGAGAATCGCTTCGGTCCGTGGCTTCGGCCCTTGGTTCCAGCGTAAGATGTAGGTCAGGAACTCGAGGTCGAACCGCTCGGGGCACCCTTCGGTCATGTCGGGGCGCGACCTGCCGCGCCAGGTCCAGATGCGCTTCAACGCCCGCCAAAAGCAGAGGTGGATCGGAAAATCGAGATAGACGACCGTGTCAGCCCGTGCGAGCCGCTCCGCCATCGTGCTTCCGTAATTGCCGTCGATCAGCCAGCGGTCGCCGGCGGTGATCGCTGCGACCTGTTCGATCAGCTCATTCTTGTCGCCCTCGACCCAGCCCGGAGACCAATGCAGCCGGTCGAGATGATGAACGGGCAGATCCAGCCGCTGGCCGAGGTCGACCGACAGCGTCGATTTCCCGGCGCCGCACGGGCCGATAACCAGTACGCGTTTCATGTCGGATCAGCCGTTGAGGCGCAGCGCCAGGTCGTTCTGGAAACGGACGTCGTCGCCGTCGGCGAGCCATGCCGCCTCGGCCGCAATCGCGCCGAGCAGGTCGGTCAGCGGTTCGACCTCGCTCTTGTGATAATTGCCGAGGACATGGCCGGTGACCCGGTCCTTGTGACCCGGATGGCCGATGCCGATGCGCACGCGGCGGAAATCGTCGCCGATATGCTGGATCATGCTGCGGATGCCGTTGTGGCCCGCCGCGCCGCCGCCCTGCTTTACCTTCACCTTCATCGGGGCAAGGTCGAGTTCGTCGTAGAAGGCGGTGACGTCCTGCGGCGTCAGCTTGTAGAAATCGAGCGCGGCGCGCACGCTGCGGCCGCTTTCGTTCATGAAGGTGCCGGGTTTCAGCAGCAGGATACGCTGGCCGCCGATGCGGCCGTCCTGGATCCAGCCCTGGAATTTCTTTGCCGGGGCGGGAAAGCCATGCATGTCGGCGATGACGTCGACGGCCATGAAGCCGACATTGTGGCGGTGCATCGCATATTGGGGCCCGGGATTACCGAGGCCGACCCAGAGCTGCATGGCAGTGCCTTTCAGGGCCAGGGAAATCTTGGGGCCAGGGAAATCTTGGGGCCAAGGAAATCTTAAGGCCAGGGAAAGGGCCGCCTCCCCCAGGAAGGCGGCCCGATCAGATTCAGGCTTCTTCGGCGCCTTCGCCGTCATCCTTCGTCGTGTCGCCGCCGGTCGACTTCAGAGCCGACGGAGCAACGATCGTCGCGATGGTGAAATCGCGGTCGGTGATCGCGCTTTCGACACCCTTGGGCAGGGTGACGTTGCTGATGTGGATCGAATCGCCGACATCGAAGCCGGTGACGTCGATCGAGATTTCGTCAGGAATCTTGTCCGCGTCGCAGACGAGTTCCAGTTCGTGACGGACGATGTTGAGCACGCCGCCGCGCTTCAGGCCGGGCGAAGCTTCTTCGTTCGCGAATGAAACCGGCACTTCGACATGGACCTTGGCGTCCTTCGAGATGCGCAGGAAGTCGGCGTGGATCGGGCGATCCTTCACCGGGTGGAAGGCGACGTCCTTCGGCAGGGTGCGGATGGTCTTGCCGTCGACTTCGATCATGACGACCGAGTTCATGAAGTGACCCGTCATCAACTGCTTCATCAGCAGCTTTTCTTCGACGTGGATCATCAGGGGGTCTTCATTGCCGCCATAGACGACGGCGGGGACGCGGCCATTGCGACGCAGGTCACGCGAGGCTCCCTTGCCTCCGCGTTCGCGCGTCTCGGCCGTCAGCGTCAGCTGATCGCTCATATCATTTCTCCGAGATTCGGTTACACAGTTCCGCCACGCCTCCAGGGATGACCATGACGGAAGCGCGGGCGCATAGCCAAGAAGGTGCGGAAATGCAAGCGCGGCGGCGCTTATTGCACGCGGGTGACCCGATAGCCGTCGGCACGAAGCATTGCCGGCACGCCGTCGTCGCCGACGAGATGGCCGGCGCCGACCGCCATCAGCACCGTGCCGGGCTGGTCCATCCGCATCTTGATCCACGCGCTCCAGCGGCGGTTGCGATCGGTGATGATCGCCTTGCGCGCGGCGGGGACGCGGTCGACATCCTCGTTGATCACCTTCGCCAGCGCGTCGGCATCGCCGCGCGACCAGGCGGCCGCCATCGCGCCGACATCCTTCACCGCATGGTCGGCATTCTCGATCGCGCTGACCAGCAGCGTGCGCTGCGTTGCGGGATCGAGCGTTTCGAACAGCATGAGCTGCGTCTTCGCGCTTTCGAGGCCGCGGATCGGCTTGCCCGCGCCGCGGAAGGTCGCGGTCAGCCCCGCCTCGACGCCGTCGGCGGGCGACAGGTCGGCCTCTTGCGCCACCCTTTGTCCCATCAGGACGAGGATGGCCCAGTCGTCGAGCGTATCGCCGCTGAAATCGCCGTCGGCCTCCAGCTTGCGATAGGCGGCAAGCGCGGCCGGGGGCAGGCGGGCCTCCATCGCCAGCGGCCTGTCGCGCGGCGCCAGCGTCTGGAACACCGCGCCGGCCTCCGCCAGTTGCGCCGGTGACAGCTCCAGCATCAGTTCGTCGGCCGATGCGGCCGCCGCGGCGACCTTGCCGCGGTTCCAATCGGTGCCCGCGGGCAGCGCGTGCATCGTTCCCAACAGATAGATGCGGGTGTCGTCGTCCTGCACCAGCCACATCGCGGGGCGGGCCTCGACCGCCGGCTGCGCGCCGCATGCCGCCAGCAACAACGGCAAAAGGGCCGCCGCGATGCCGCGACGACCCCCGTGCCGGCGGGGAAAAGCCCCGGCACGTATCACTGGACGCGCTTTGCCTTCAGGCCGCGTGCCTTCAGATAATCCTGCACGCTGTTCTCGCCGGCCAGGTGGCCCGCGCCGACCGCGACGAAGACCGTCCCGGGCTTGTCCATGCGCGCCTTGATCTGGTCGGCCCAGCGGGCGTTGCGGTCCCAGAGCAGCGTCTTGGTCAGTTCGGGCGTCGTCACCATGCTCTCATTCATCGTCGCCGCCAGGCTGACGGTGTCGCCCTTGCCCCACAGCAGAACCATCTTGTCGAGCGTCGGACCCAGCTTGTCGATGTCCTTCACCGTCGAGTTGAGGAAGGCGACCTGGCCGGCTTCGGGCAGGGTGTCGAAGAAGCCGAGCTGTTCCTCCAGCGTCTCGAAGCCCGAGATCGGCTTGTTCGCGGTCTTGGCGGCGGCGGTAAGCTGCTTTTCGACGCCCTGGTTCGGATCGTAGCCGAGCTTGGTGAGCGGCAGCACCGACAGGGTGACCGCAGCGAACCAGGGTTCGAAGGCGTCGAACGCGTTGGCGGGCAGGCCCAGGCCGGTCAGCACGGTCTGATAGGCCTTCAGCGCGTCGGGCTCCAGCTTCTGCGGCAGCGTCTTGCCGCTGGTGTCCATCGCCAGCGGGATGGTGACCTTCGCCGCCTCGGCCTGGTCTTCGGGAAGGACGAGTTCGAGGACCAGTTCGTCCGACTTGTCGAACGCCTGGCGCACCGCGCCGTCGAACCAGCTGAGGCCTGGCTTCAGCACATGGACGGTGCCCAGCAGATAGATCGTCGTGTCGTCGTCCTTCACGGCCCACAGCGCGGGCTTGACCTTGGTCGTCGTGGCGGTCGTCGCCGCAGGCTCGCGGGCTTGCGCGATATTGTCGCCGGGATTGAGGGCGCAGGCGGCAAAGGGAATGAGCGCGCAGCTGGAGACGAGCGTCTTGAACCAGGTTTTCATCGAAAAACACCTTTCTTGTATGGCCTTATGGCCGGAGGGAGTGGGGAAGGGGAGAAGAAAATTCAGCGGTATTTGAGCCAGAGCCACACCACCAGATTGACCACCAGTCCGCCGACGAAGATCAGCATCGAGTCGGCGGGCGGCGCCAGTCCGGCGCGGGCCAGAACCCACCAGGTGGGGGCGGCGAGGGAGATCGTGTACCAGCCCGCCGTGCCCGCCCAGAGGTAGGCGCGCTCTTCGTGATCGTCGACCGCGCGGTGATAGATGAACAGCGAGATCGCCATTCCGACCACCCAGATGATCGATGCGCCGATCGCGAAATTGGCCGGCAACGGGGCGTTGCTGAGAATCGCGAGGTCGCTCGCCGGTCCGCCGCGCTGCGCCGCCTGCATCCAGCCGCCAAGTATGCCGCCGAACACGCCGGCAAGGACAAGCGCGCTGAAATAGCGCTTGCGGCGCGGCGACATCGGGCGCTTCGCGGGCTTGCTTACGTCACTCACTGGTCGCCTCCTTCAAAACCATCATCGAAAATCTCCTCGATCTTCATTTCGAACAGCCGGGCAAGCTTGAAAGCGAGCGGCAGCGACGGGTCGTATTTCCCCGTTTCGATCGCATTCACCGCTTGCCGCGAAACGTCGAGCCGGTCGGCCAATTCGGCCTGGCTCCAGTTTCGCATCGCCCGAAGCACCTTTAGCCGGTTCTCCATGCATCACCTTTGGTCATCCACACTAGACATTGTGTCAGGTGTTGTTGTCTAAATGACATGATTCGCTGACCATGTCAACAACGCCTTACATTTTGTGATGCGAGGCTGACAAAGGCGTCATTTCGGGACCCGCTGTCCCTTGACCCTGCGCCCTTGCTGGGCCAAGGGCGGCGACGATTGTTGCACCTGCGAAAGACGGGAAAACGGTGGCCGACGCGGCGGAAAAGAAAGTCCTCAGCTTTCAGGACATGATCCTGACGCTGCACGCTTATTGGAGCGCGCGCGGCTGCGCGATCCTCCAGCCCTATGACATGCGCGTGGGGGCGGGCACCTTTCATCCCGCGACGACGCTGCGCAGCCTCGGCCCCGAGCCGTGGAATGTCGCCTATGTCCAGCCGAGCCGCCGCCCGACCGACGGCCGCTACGGCGAGAACCCCAACCGGCTGCAGCATTATTACCAGTATCAGGTGATCCTGAAGCCGTCGCCCGCCGACCTGCAGGAACAATATCTGGGCAGCCTTGCCGCGATCGGCATCGACCCGCTGCTCCACGACATCCGCTTCGTCGAGGACGACTGGGAATCGCCGACGCTGGGCGCGTGGGGGCTGGGCTGGGAAGTCTGGTGCGACGGGATGGAAGTCACCCAGTTCACCTATTTTCAGCAGATGGGCGGTTTCGACTGCAAGCCCGTCGCGGGCGAGCTCACCTACGGGCTCGAGCGGCTGGCGATGTACATCCAGAATGTCGACAATGTGTACGACCTGAAATTCTCCGACGCCGTCGGCGACGTCGCGGCGGTGAGCTATGGCGACGTCTTCCTGGAGAATGAGCGCCAGTTCTCGAAATGGAATTTCGAGGTTGCCGACACCGACACGCTCTTCGCGGGATTCAAGGCGGCCGAGGAAGAGTGCAAGCGCGCGATCGCGGCGAACGTGCCGCTCGCGGCCTATGACCAGGCGATCGAGGCAAGCCATCTGTTCAACCTGCTCCAGGCGCGCGGCGTGATCAGCGTGCAGGAACGCGCCAATTACATGGCTCGCGTCCGCGACCTGGCGAAGGGAAGCTGCAAGGCGTGGATCGACAGCCAGTCCGAGCGCTGGACCGAAAAATATCCGGGGTGGACGCTGTGACCGACTTTCTTCTCGAACTGCGCTCGGAAGAGATTCCCGCCCGCATGCAGGCCGGCGCGCGCGCCGAGCTTGAGAAACTGTTCCGCGCGCAACTGAGCGCCGCGGGTCTTGAAGCAGGAGAGCTGACGATCTGGTCGACGCCGCGCCGCCCCGCGCTG
>JAFKLT010000007.1 GCA_017309275.1 Sphingomonadales bacterium
CCACGCTCATCGAAAACTGCAAGATCAGCGGCATTAACCCGCACGACTGGCTGACCCAGACGCTCAGCAAACTGGCAAATGGTCACCCTGCAAACAACGTCGGAAATCTCATGCCCTGGACCGACGTGGGCTGAGAACACCGCTTACGACGCGGTGACGCGCCCGACCGTCGCTTCGACGTCGGACCGATCGGCGGGTCAGGGGCTTGGCGTCCACTTAGCGCGTGATAAAAATACTACTCCTGCGACTTTTTTTGTAATAAAGTGGCGGGGATAATGGTGACACATCGGAGTGACGACGATGGAGCCGAATTTAGAGGATGTTTGGGAACAGGCGCTTGCTGCGGAACGGCGCTATGGGGACGATGCTATCGAGATGATCACCGTGCGTATGATCGAATGCCTGAAGCTCAGAGATTATATTGAAGCAGGATTTTGGTCAGCAGTTGCAAATCGTTTGGGCGATCTGCACGCAATCAAAACCAAAATTTGCCCGATTTCGTTTTCAGGGGACCATATTGCGCCTGTGGGCATGGATAGTGACACCCCCTCCGTCAGTGTAAACAAAATCGGCGTTTAGGTTTTTGAAAATGCTGCTTCGCCTTGTTATGGCCGACGTGGTGGAAACACCCATGTATGGCGCATTGGTGTCGGCGCCGTGCTACCAAAGAGGAGAATATAGCTCAGTTGAATAACGCATATTCAAGGTGCCAGCCCTAGACCTCGACGGACGCACCGAAACCAACAAGCCGAGGCATCCGGAAAGGCAAGCCACGGAATAGTCAGTCGGTTTAGCAGAATATATAGTTTGCTCATTCTGCGATCATCCGAGTTGGCAGCCTCGGTCAACTGACCCTCGGAAAGCGACTCAGCTTTCCCAGCTCCGTCGTTGGGTCCGCGGAAGACACGATGCAAAGCCTTCGTTAACTAACTTGGCCTACGCAGTGAATTGCGTCGAAACTGGGGACGGCTCTCGACCAAGCGTTTCCAAATTCGGCCGCAGGGGTTCCCACTGGGTGGGGCCAGCCGGGAACCCCGATCTGTGTGTCAAATTGCAATGCCATTGATCGACGGTGGTGGTTGCTATGGTATGCACGGTTCGGACCCCACTCAGAAAAGCTGTCCATGTGAAGCAGCGCTTTGATGGCAATAGATATTGCAGACGTGAGGCTAAGGTTGAGCCGTTAATCGGCAGCTATGCCGACGGTTTTACGCTGCAATTCCTGAGGGAATTGAATAGGCGTTCCGGCCACCCCTTTCGGCAATATCGAGCTGTTCGTCCGCTCGCCGCAAAATTTGGCCAACGGTTTCCGCGCGGCTTCCGATCGCAACGCCTGTGCTGACGGTCAGCGGAATTAAAGTTCCTTGATAGCCGCACGGCGATCGTTCGACCGAGCGGAAGCAGATTCTGCCAGACTGCGGGTTTCCGCCAAGCTTGTCCAGTTAGCGAGGATCGCGAACTCCTCCCCACCCAGCCGGGCAATTATTACGCCGTCCGGACTGAGTTCCGTTAATATTTGCGCGACGTGTTTGATCGCTTCATCGCCCGCATCATGACCCAGACTATCGTTCACTTTCTTGAAGTGGTCGATGTCGGCTAGCAAGAGAATGACCGGCCGAGCGAGACTTATATCACTTTGCTGGTCCAGCAATCTCGAAGCAGCGAGTTGGAATGCTCGGCGGTTCAATAAGCCTGTCATTTCATCGTGTTCGGCCAGCCACTCAACCTTGCAGTGCAACTTATAATATCGGTAATTCATCATTCCCACCCAGAACGAGATCGGCGGCGAGATGAGTAAGGGGATTAGCACTGCCGCGTGGATTGACCGACGGTAGCCGTGAGGCGGCAGGTCAGCGCTAATCCACGACACGATAGCAACGGACGCCGTTATTGCGACGAGAAGGATAAACGCACCTCTGACCACGAGAGTTAAAATCATTCTGTTGCGGTGCATATGCATCGCTATCACGCTCCCACGCGGGCGCCTTCGTTGCTCCAGTCTATGACCGACTAGCTTAAAAAGACGGAAAAGTGACCCGCTAAATATTTCCGCGCTCACCCGATGCCTTCGCTACCGCAATCGAGCCAATTACTGAATTAAACGTCGCAGGTCGTTAGCCGCCGGATTAGGTTGCCGAGTTGCAGTATGGAGGTGCGAGCGATGTTGTGGAAGGCCGCCGGTGCAGTGATGATTGCATTCATATTATCTATGTGCAGTTTGCAAATCCATCCCAGCACGAGTGAGTATGGTGAGTATGGCAATGTCGGTTCGCCCACTGAAAATTGGCGGAAGCGCTTGGTGGCGGGCTGGCCGGCTCCGTTCGTTGCAGATGTCCCGTCGATTTCTGTGCCCCGGCAGATCGGCCCGGAGGACGAATTCCGCTTCGGAGCATTTTTAGGGACCTTCAGTTTCTGGCTTTTGGTAACCCTGTTTTTCGGCTCTATTGTCCGCTTTTTTGGCCGCCGTTAGTAGTAATAGTGTAATTGGACAGGCGACTTCGATTCTTTTCGAGCTCTTCGCTATCTACAGCGCCTGAGCTGGCGCTTCCATTCGATGATGCCAGGCATCGGTAACCGCTGCGTGTGATCTACGGTCAACTCGGGCGTCGCGCGTCCGCATTGGTTTAGCGAGATAGCACCCCAGTCGACGCAAGCGTTTACGCACCTCGGTTGATCCGTCATCCAGTAATCCGTCTCCCGCGCCAAAAGGCAGACGAGCCACCCGAGCGGATGTGTCAGGGGCGAGCTGCTATGGCAGGTAAGGCACAGATTCAGGCTAACAGCGAAACTCAGGTCGGTCACACTTCCGGCGCAAGCGTCACTTTTTCAGAGCATCGGACCTGTCATTCCTCCAGCGGTAAGCGCAGTTGGCGAGACATGCCGCGATCCCACGCCACAAACGGGTTGCAATAGAAACTCTATATATGTAGATAATCAATATGGCTCGGCGCATCAACATTTCGCGGCAGACTCTGACGGTCTTGTCGGCTTTCCTCGAAACACCCCAGGGATGGCGGTATGGGTATGATTTAATCAAAGAAACCGGCCTCAAGTCCGGCACGCTTTATCCGTTGCTCATGCGTCTTCACGATCAAGGGTTGTTAGATTCAGAGTGGCATCCTTCGCCTCAACAAGGTCGACCGGCTCGCCATGCATACCGCTTGTCCCATGCTGGAATTGCTTTGGCGAAGCAGGCACGTTCGTCTGAAACGCCGCCGTTGCAATCCGCAGTCGAGGCGTTCGCATGACCTCTGGTTTGACCCGCATTGCACGTGCTGCTCTTCGAGTGGCAGTTGCGCTTTCACCTCCCGAGCGGCTTGAGTGGTCGAAAGCCATGCAGTCTGAAATGCATCACGCGTCGGGCGGCAATGCGCTGCCCTTTGCTTTAGGGTGCTTATGGGCGATGGCAAAGGCGCGGGCTACGACGCAAACGGCAATCGTCAACGCCTCTCGCTGGACGCTGGTTCTCTGTGCCGTAGCATGGAGTGTTCTCCATATCCGTCTTGCCGGACGGCTTTCGACCGTTGGTGCGACGGCACCATCGATGCTCGCCTACTTTGCGGCAGCGGCAATTGCGGTAGGTGCGTTTTTTACTGCGGTGAGAGGACTGCGCGCCGCAGTATTGCTGGCTATCCCAGTGATTATCTTGTCTAGCTTTGTCGCTATAGGCATCGATCAGATGCTGCCTCCCCAGGCATTTGCCCGCTTCTACAGAGCGATTGCCATAGAGTATGTCGTCATTCTCTCGACGGCTATGCTGATTGCGATCGGCGTCCCGGCTTGGGTGAAGCAACAAAAGAGGTCCACGATATGACGCGACGTCGAATTACGATCGCCTTGGCGGTCGTTGCTGGTCTGCTGGGGATCGTGCATCTTGCTTTAGCCACATTGATCTTTGGCATATGGACCACCGACGTCTTATGGTTCGTCGGCACCGGAGTCGCCATTGTGATTGCAGCAGCGGCAAACCTGATTGCCGTGAACGCTCCGGATCGCGCCGGTCGGTCAATCTTGGTGATCATAAACGCGATGATGGCTGGATTCTTCGCAGCAGCTTGGTCGGTCCTGCCCGGACCACAGGTGATTGTCGGAGGAATATTGTTTGCTGGGCTTGCAGTGTGCGCATGGACGACGGAACGCGGGCACAGGCCATCTTAGCCCACGGGCAAACGGCGCATTCTCGTGCTATAAGATCGAAATAGTCCGCAACGTCAAAGAACGCCCTGCGACCGGTATCTAAGATCAAGACTCATCGATCAGGGTCAGAAGATGACAGTAGCGGCGAAGGCTACGGCGGAAAAAAAAGGCCTTCGGGCACCGATCGTAGCGCCTGGCGACGCGCTGGGCGCCTATGGACGATGTCGCCAAGGCCTTCCATCATGCAGATAAAGATGTCTTGTCGCTTCACTACTTGCAGCGATCGAAAAGCGTTTTTGCCGAGCCATATTCTCTCGGCGATTCCGACCACCTCAGCTAATTGCGATTGACGAAGATGATGCCGCTCGAAACCCGCCGATCATCGACCCGCTCCCGACCTTGGCTCTTCGCAAACTACGGCTGAAGACGCGCCGTCTGTTCGTCCGTCAACCAATACAAATTACGCATCATTCAGGCTCCTCGTTGTGAAGCTGAATCACAGCGCCTGCTGAAATCAATGGTCCGGAGCCCAGGTATCGGCATGTTAGGAGTTGGTAAAAAGGCGCATCAGAGCCGAGCAGGCGTAAGCTCTATAGCAATGGGAACCGCGAGCGGATGCCACCCATGATGGGCCAGAACAGCGTTGCTTTCGATGGCCCGCCGTCCTCTGTCGCGATCGAGAGACCAGGTGATGTGGAAAATACTGCCGTCAGGCCGGCTGCAATTCCCAGCTATCGAGACCACGAGTGCTTCAAGCCCGTCACCGTCATCGGCATGGCCGATGACGGCGGCTTCCGATTTGGGGGGCACGGGATCGCTCAACGAAGCCTGCGTATCAAACGTGATATGATCGGCAACAAGATCACGCCAGCGTGGCGGAAAGATATCGACCAGAAACTCCCGACTAGCGCGATCAAGCTTCCACCCTGTAACCGCCATGGTCCAGAACCTCAAACGCGTATCGTCGCCAGCTGCGCTGGCGGCAGCCCGGTGCTTTCGGCCTGCGCTTTCAACTCTTCCTTGCGTGCCAACATAGCCTGACCGAGCGCTTCAAGATCGACGTCCGCGGCGCGCGCCTGCTGGAACATATTGTCTTGCTGCTTTTCTTCTTCCTTGACGTGATGCTTGATCTCTTCCGATAACACGGTGACCTTGGCGTCAAAGAACTCGTCTTCGGGACCCGATGCTTCGATGTCGTTGATCAACACCTTGGCGCTGTCATGCTCGACCCAGGCTTCCTTCAGCAAATCCTCGTCGATCTTACCCTTCAAAGCGGGATAGAAAACTTCTTCTTCAATCTGCGCATGGATTTTGAGTTCAGTGCAGATTTGCTTGGCGAGCTTCGCCTTGCGGTCGTTGCTTGTTGCCTTCTCGAACTCTTCGAAGAGGCCTTCGACGGTGCGATGGTCGGCAGCGAGAATGTGGGTCGCATCCAAATCGACGGATTTCATTGCAGTCTCCTGTTTTCAAACTCCCGTAAGTGCCATTCGAACGATTCGACAATGCGAAGGTTGCGCGATCTTCTGCCTGCAGGCTGAAAATCGCGTGCATTGATAGCGCCTAAGTTTCAGTCGAAAGGAGGAAGTGCTGCACCACGCCGATAATGATCCCTGTTACGATTTGATGGCATATTCGCTTTGTATAGCTAATTCATCATCACAAACGATTACTCCAATCACGCAAATTGACGATAACCACTTGGCATGGGCCCATATTAATCCCTACAAGTCCTGTGTGAACTTGGAGGAAGCAAAACCATGCCGATCGAAGGGAAGGTCTGGGAAAAAATGGTCAAGAACATATTGCGCGCAGAGATGATGCGCAGAGGCGTGTCCTATGCTGGTCTCGCCGAGCGGCTCCAAAAGCAGGGCGTCGAGGACAATGAGCTCAATCTGCGTAACAAGGTCAGCCGGGGTCGTTTCACTGCCGTCTTCTTCATGCAGTGCATGCAAGCGCTCGGCGTCGATCTTCTTCAGATCCCCCAAGCAACCGAGGAGGCGGCCCGAAGAGGTGGAGCCCAGAAACTTGCTAGAGGTCGGCCGGCTACAGATTCCTGATCCCTGATCGAGTATAAGTATAAAACTCTAATCAAACGCAGAAAGGATTGAGAAATGAAAATCGTCGAACAGATTCAAAACCTGCGTGATGAACTATCGGCCATGAGACCCCTCCCGCCTTCGCTTTTGGCGACCTTGCGTGAGCCGATCGACCTTGAACTGACCTACAGCTCGAACGCAATCGAGGGGAATACGCTGACGCTGCGTGAGACAGCTGAGGTCATTGCACATGGCATTACGATCGGCGGCAAGCCATTGGGAGATCACCTGGAAGCCATAGATCATCATCATGCTCTCGCGTGGATGTATGAAATGGCCAAACAGGATCATACGCTGACCGCCTTCGAGGTGCGTCAGTTGCACCAACTCGTTCTGCAACGAAGCAAGCCAGATCTCGCCGGACAGTATGCCGTGGCGCAGCGAGGAATCACAGGATCACCCGTCGTCTTTCCACAGCCATCTGAGGTGCCACACCTTATGGAAGACTTCGCGGGCTGGCTTAAAGATGCGCCTCTCAATCCTGAAAACGCTTTCGAGGCACATTATAAGCTGGTTACCATCCATCCATTCCAGGACGGCAACGGCAGGACCTCACGTCTGGTCATGAACCTTCAACTGGTGCGCGGAGGGTATTGCCCGGTCGCGGTAAGGCCAAATCATCGAATGGAGTATGTGAACTCACTGGAGGATGCACAGCTCAACGGGAACAAGACTCGTTTTCAAACTTTCATGCACCAGAGACTGCTCGAAACCATGGAGGGCTATCTGGGCATCATTCGCGAAGCGACGACCAACCTCGCAAAACGGGAAATCGAATCAAAGCCTGAGGACGATCGACGAAAACCCACCGCAGCACAGATCGCGAGGATGCGCGCAGACCGGGGCATCACCTAAGGTCCGCCGACCGAAAGACGGAGAAACCCACCCCGGCGATCGCTCGCAAACGCGAGAACTCTGCGCGCGACCGTTGGAATTTTGACCATCTATATGTCTTTAGTTTGGCGCACGTCAGACGATGTCGTCCGCATCTTGTTTCGGCGTCGCCGCGCCGTCCTTGCTGATAAAGCTGATCTTGCCTTGCGGCTCAAGAATAGCCCACTCGACATTGGCAAGCCGGCCGATTCCGGCAAGGCGCATCTCGGACAATATCTCGTCGCGCGTCAGTCGGTCACGCCGAAGATTCGCCTCGATAATCTTCCCATTTTTTACAACGACGCGCGGCTCGCCTTCGAGAGCATTTTTAAGTTTAGGAAAGAGATAAGTCGCCCAGCTCAGCGTCAGCGCCCAGAAAGCGAAGGTGCCGATTGCAAGCATTCCGCCCGTGAGGCTAAAGTCATTGTGGGTCACACCCTGTTGGATCAAGTCGCCCATGACGACCAGCAGCACGAGTTCGAACGGTGTCATCTGTCCGAGCTCGCGCTTCCCCAAGAGACGGATCAGCGCATAGAGCAGCGCAAACATCGCGGTCGCGCGCAGCACGATGTCCATCAGGGCAGAACCTTGATGCGGAAAACCTGGCGGCCGAGAAGTCGCTCGCCGTCATACACTGCGATCACGCCTTCATTGCCCGCGAAAAGCGGGGGATTTATCTGTCCGTCGATCTTGACCGAGAGCGTTTCTCCCGCTTCGAGTGGACCATAAGAAAAGCGATATTCGCCGTTCTTATATTCTTCTTCGGCGGCTGCCGGAATCATCGTGTTGATTGTCATGTCGCGCCAAAGTCCAGCCTCGACTGCAAGGGTCGCATCGGTGAGTGGCTCGTCGGCGCGGATATCTATCGCGGTTTCAAAAAATTCGCCGTTGCGAATGACCGTGGGCGTCAAGACGCTGAGCCGGGCGAGTCCGAAATCTGCATCGACACGCGGGCTCGGCTGGCCGCCGAAATGACCGGTGACCGCGGCGGCGACGAGGCTCCCCAAGATAAGAAACGAAATCGGGCTGGCATGGCGGTCCCAAAATTGAGCACGGTCGACAGGGTCCGTTATCCCATCGGGCGGATCAAGCGGAATTTCTGCTTCTTCCATAGTCGCACTACGCCCCAGTAGCGATCTTGTTGCTAAGGATGGGGGGGGCGTCCGATTGCCAATATTGGCCTCGTCGCTGTTTAATCACCATAATTGTCTGGTCCGCAATCGCTCGCCGGGAGGCAACTTTGTGAGCGCGGACCCGTTGATGGGGGCTGGCGCAGACATAATGTCAGGTGCCATCTTTTGAAAGGATCCCCCATGTTCGACAACAAGAATGTTGCAACGCTCAATTCGTTGATCGCGACGACGCTCGACAGCGTCGATGGATATCGTAAAGCCGCCGACGAAGCCAATGCGGCTCAGTTCAAGGACCAATTTTTAAGCCGTGCGAATGAGCGCCAAGCCATCGTCGCCGACTTCCAGGCAAAAGTTCGCGAGCTCGGCGGCGAACCCGAAGATGACGGCACCGTGTTGGCCTCTGCCCATCGTGCATTCCTTGGCCTGCGTGACATGCTGACCGGTGAGCGCGACGACGCCGCGGTCGTTGCCGAGGTTGAGCGCGGCGAGGACCACATCAAGTCGAAGTTCGAGAGCGCGCTTAAGGATGAAGACCTAGATCCAGCTGTCCGGGGAATCATTCAGAGCGCATTTACATCGGTCCGCGAAGGCCATGACCAGATGTCGGCGCTCAAGCACGGGCTTAGCTCCACCTAGCGAATAGACGCTCCAACCGAGCTGAATAACGGCGGCCCCTCTTGCGGGGCCGCCGTCTTTGCGTTTTGCACGCTTTTAACCTTCTGAAACCTTAGGCATAACCATACCACGATCCCGATTAGCACCGCCGCCGCAGCCTTCCTAGGCCGCCGTTCGTTGTCGCCGCCGAAGTTCAACATGGCCCAAGTCTGGCACACGACGGCTCGGTGTAGGATCAGACTGATGATACCGTGCCAATGCCGTTAGCCACGCGCGGGTAACTGGCGAAGAATGCCAGGCAGCAGCCGTCCGACATCCTCAGCATCAAACGACCATGGT
Source organism: Sphingomonadales bacterium (assembly GCA_017309275.1). Taxonomy (GTDB): domain Bacteria; phylum Pseudomonadota; class Alphaproteobacteria; order Sphingomonadales; family Sphingomonadaceae; genus Sphingopyxis. The sequence goes on from JAFKLT010000007.1 coordinate 9,194, forward strand.
GCAGCTTTTGGGCCCACCGTGCGTAACAATTAAACGTCCTGTGCGATCGACCGAAAATTTGGAGAGAACGGCGATATGGCTAGTCTTGCACACCCATCCAGCGGCGAATGCGCTACAGCATTTTCTAGCGTCAGAAACGCATGCGAGCACCGCAATCGACCGGTAGAAATCGCCGACTGGGTGATGATCAATATCCCATGGACAATCGCCGTGCCAGACTACGCCGATTTCCATGACCGGTGGGCGCTGCTAAGCCGCGGCGAACTTTATGCTGTTGAAGAAGAACTGCAACGGCGCACAAGCGCGCTCAACGCTCCCGATGCCGATCTCGACGCGGCCGCAGCCAAGCTGACTGGTCGTTCAAGCCACTGGACGGCGGCGGCGGAGTGGTTATCGCGTAATCCGCGTCGCTCCACTTCCCATTCAGAGTTCATTCTTCTTTTTGGCCAAATGTCGCGAGCTGAATTGCTCCTTTCCGCCATCGAACACAAGCGGCGGGGCCGGCTTACGTCTGACGGGACACCCGCTGGAACGCCGACTGTGACGGGGTCGAGCGCCTCAGTGCTTCGTCTAGACGTCGATTGAAAAATTTCAGTTAAAACAATGACCGAGCGCAAAACTGGCAGCACTGATAGCAAGCCGCAGCGGCGAGCCGCGGAGCGGGCAAGCGTATCCGCGACCGCGCGACTTCGCGAAGCGGGCCGGACGCCCTTTGAAGTCACCCTGTCCGACCTTTCGGCCACAGGCTTCCGAATGGAGACTTTCGCGCGGTTGCAGATCGGAAGCAAAATATGGGTAAATCTTCCAAGTTTGGCGCCCTTGGAAGCTTTTGTCCGGCGATGCGATGGGAAAATCTACGGATGTGAATTCGCGCGACCGCTCCATCCGGCCGTCGCGGAACACTTGCACGAACGATTTCAACAATCCTGAGCGCGCGTATCGCTCTCGATCACTTTTGCGATCTTGGCAGCTGGCGTGGGCTGGTCGTTGTGGAAGACTGTGGATGAGGAGGCGCCGCGATGAACGACCTTGGACATGCTCTCTCGCGGCGGCATAGAGCGCGGCTCCGCACGAACTGCAACGGGAGGGCTATTGGTGAGGCGCCCCTGCTTCAATTCAGGCAATCTCGTCCCTGATCGAAAGTCGCGTCTTCATGAGCTTGCACAGCACGAATGTCTGATTGAGCACTTGCTGAGATCAAGTTTCTCGGTCTGATTCTGTTCCTTTCATGACGTTCGCATCGGAGCCCTTCGGATAATGAAGGATCGGTCCGACGGCGACGGCGACGGCGGTCATTTTATTTCACCATGACTCCAGCACCGAACTTCGCTGGACTACGCCACAGCCAGATACAGCAGGTTTATCAATAACTTAGGCGAGTTCATCATATGCCGGTGCTTTCTGAAACTTGACCCGGCTTCCACCCGCTTGGCTCCCAACAGGCTCCTGGAAATCGGGTCTTCCGAGGAGTCATCATGGCGAAAATCAAACTCACCAAGTCCGCAGTCGATGCGGCACAAGCCCAAGCGCAGCCAGTCGAACTGCGCGATACCCTGGTTCCTGGCTTCCTGTGCAAGATCACCCCGGCAGGCCGCAAGGTGTTCATGCTCCAGTACCGCACAAACGCCGGAGAGCGGCGCAAACCTGCCTTGGGCCTATACGGAGAACTGACCGTCGAACAGGCTCGATCGCTGGCGCAGGAGTGGCTGGCGCAAGTGCGCCGGGGTGGAGATCCTGCCGCAGAGAAGGCTGCAGCGCGTCAGGCACCCACAGTCAAGGAACTGTGCATCAAGTTCATGGAGGACTACTCCAGCCAGCGCAACAAGCCGAGCACGCAAGAAGGCTACCAGAGCGTCATTGATCGCAACATCATCCCAATGCTTGGTCGCATGAAGGTGCAGGATCTGAAGCGGCCTGACGTGGCTTCAATGATGAAGAAGATGGCGCACAAGCCCGCCGATGCGAACCGCACGTTCAGCGTGATGCGCAAGATGTTCAACTTGGCCGAGGTATGGGGCTATCGCCCTGACGGCACCAACCCATGCCGCCATGTGCCCATGTACCCGAACGGCAAGGCGACTCACCTCATCAGCGATGAGGAAATGGGCAAGTTGTTTCGCTACCTTGACCAGTTGGAGGCGGAAGGGCTGGAGCATGTAGTGATCCCGCTGGCCATCCGCCTGCAATTCGAGTTTGCTGCTCGCCTTTCTGAGATCGTCTCACTCCAATGGGATTGGATTGATCTGGAAAACCGGCGGGTGGTGTGGCCTGACAGCAAGACAGGCGGTATGTCCAAGCCCATGAGCGAAGAAGCCTATCGGCTTCTTTCGACGGCGGCTCGCAATGCTACGACGCCCCATGTATTACCGTCTCCGCGGCACCCTGATCGGCATTTGACCGACGGGGAGTATTACAACGGTTGGAGCCGCACTCTCAAAGCCGCTGGCGTGACGCATGTGGGTACGCACGGCATCCGTCACCGCTCGGCGACGGACATTGCCAATTCTGGCATCCCGGTGAAGGTCGGTATGGCTCTGACGGCGCACAAGACCGTGGCGATGTTCATGCGCTACGTCCATACCGAAGACAAGCCCGTGCGAGAGGCCGCCGAGTTGGTGGCGAACCGACGCAAGGCGATCACCGGCGCTAAGCAATCCCCTGCGGAGGTGGCGGCATGAGCAGGCGCAAGGTGTCCACCCCTTCACCAGCAGCGCCGAAGGCACTGTTGGGTGACATTCGGGCACTGATTGAGGCTGCGCGCCAGCGCGCCGCCTCGGCGGTCAATGCTGAACTGACCTTGCTGTTCTGGAGGATCGGCCAGCGTATCCATACGGAGGTGCTGGCCGGGCAGCGGGCCGAGTACGGCGAGGAAATCATGCCATCCCTGGCCGAGCAGCTTGTCCGCGACTACGGGCGCAGCTTCGCGGATAAGAACCTGCGCCGGATGGTGCAGTTCGCGGCCACTTACCCCGAAGAGCCAATTGTCGTGACGCTGTCACGACAATTGAGCTGGTCGCATTTCGTGGCATTGCTGCCGCTGAAAGATCCGCTCCAGCGGGACTATTACGCGCAGATGGCGAGCACCGAGCGCTGGAGCGTGCGGACGCTACGCGAGCGCATCGACTCGATGTTGTACGAGCGCACGGCGCTGTCCCAAAAACCGGAAGAAACCATCGCGCAGGAGTTGGCGACCCTGCGCGATGCAAAGCGCATGACCCCGGCGCTGGTCATGCGCGATCCCTACATCCTCGACTTCCTGGGGCTGCGGGATAGCTGGCAGGAAAGCGACCTGGAGGCAGCCATCATCCGCGAAATGGAAGCCTTCTTACTGGAGCTGGGCGCGGGCTTTTGCTTCGTCGCCCGTCAGAAACGCATCCAGATCGACGACGAGGATTTCCACCTTGACCTGCTGTTCTACAACCGCAAGCTGCGGCGGCTGGTGGCGGTGGAGTTGAAGATCGGCGAGTTCAAGGCCGCGCACAAGGGGCAGATGGAGCTTTACTTGCGCTGGCTAGACAAGCACGAGCGGGAGCCAGAGGAGGCCTCGCCGCTGGGGATCATTCTTTGCACTGGCAAGAAGCGCGAGCAGATCGAATTGCTGGAACTGGACAAGTCCGGAATCCACGTCGCCGAGTACCTGACAGCCTTGCCGCCGAGGGGCGTTCTAGTGGAGCGGCTACAACAGGCAACTCAGCGGGCGCAGTTGCAGCTAGAACAGCGAGAAACGCGCAACGATTAGCCTTGTCTCAAACAGACTAGCTTCCCAATGTGCCGCTCAAGCTATCTGCGGTATCTGGCCTCCAATCACCTAAAACGATCCTAGTGGGAGTCCTGATCCTTCGCTGACCGATCATCAACTGATGCAGCAGATCAAGGGAACGCTCACTTGCGCACTGGGCTGCTCAAGACGGGACAATCTATCGCTTGCCGAGCGTTACTTGACATGAATCTAAAAAAATGGGGACGTTGGAGTCCCCACTTAATTACTAAAAATTATTCGATCACAATGATCGGATGACCTCGGTCACGCGGCGATCCCGGGAAATTCGAATAGCACACTCTCTTTCCAGGCATGGCTGATGACTTTGACCCATAAACGCTTTCTCGACTAAAAAAGGTCGTTACACCGTCATCCCCGTCTATGAATCCGCTATATCCATTTTGAATCAGGTTGGTCACACTTCCAACTTTTCTGTCAACACCGATAAAGTAAAGATTAGAAATCTTCGCAACAACATCATCAGCGGTAGGGCGATCTGCAACATTGTACTGAAGGCAGTCTTCCACGAGGGATTGTAACTGCTGCGCAAGAATCTTATATTGCGGGTTTGACGTCATGAAGTCCGGCCACGGTTCTCTATTTCTATTTTGAACATTGACAGCCGCCTGGAGATAGACGCCGAAAGGAACTTTTCCGGTCAATATCTGGAACATCATAGCGCC
>JAFKLT010000008.1 GCA_017309275.1 Sphingomonadales bacterium
TCGACGCGCACTGCGTCGCCGACGACCGACCGGATGCGGAAACGCCGCATCCGGCCCGCCGTATAAACGATCACCCGATGACCGTTTTCGAGCATGACGCCGAAGCGCCCGTCGGGCAGGATCTCGTCGATCTGCCCCTCGAAGGTCATCAGTTCTTCTTTAGCCAAATGATCAGGCCGACTGAAGATTGATCGCCGACACCTTGCCGTTACGGCCGGTTTCGAGGTCGTACGAGACGCGCTGTTCCTTGTGGAGCGTGTCCATACCCGCGGCCTGAACCGCCGTGATGTGGACGAAGCTGTCGCCCGAGCCGTCTTCATTCTCGATGAAGCCATAACCCTTGTCGGTGTTGAAGAATTTTACGGTGCCGATCGGCATGGGGTGTTTCCTTTCACGAAACGGGAATCAGCCGGCAAAAGCACCGGCGGAGCTGGTAGCGTGTGAAGGGAAGATAGTGCCTGGGAGGCCGTAAATTTCCGTCGCAGGCGACGATAGCCGTTTCGATATAGGTGCAATATGCCGAAAAGTCAATTCGGGGCCCCGCCTAGGCATGATATTTGGCCAATAAAGGACGGATTAGTGCGATATCGTCGCGATTATTGGATCGTTGGTTTCGGGGCGACGCCATTGTTCTGCGGCTGTTCGGGCGGCAGCCGGTGCGTCGGATCGGGATGCGGCGGGATCGCCGGGGCGTCGCCCGCGGAGGGCGCGGGAAGACGGACGGGTTTCTTGTCCTTCGGCATGGAATAATCCTTCGGTGCGCCGCGCCGGCGGCAAGTGCGCGCAAGGCCGGGCCGCCGACGGCGGTTGGCCCGGTTTGACATCGTCGGAGGCGAACAGGGGAGAGACGAGTGGCGCGGGCCTTCGTTCCGCCACCGCCGCTCGGCCCGTCGCATCCTGCGCGAAAGGCCGGGGCGTGGATGCCGTGGTCGAGGGGTGGTTCGGTTGATTTTGGTGTTGCGCTTGGCCCCTCCACCACCGCTTCGCGGCGGGAGGGGGAGCGCGAAGCGGTGGTGGGGCCGGCTTTTACGCCCCGTTCGCCGCGCTGAGGATCGCCCGCACGCTTGCGGTCGCGACGTCGGTGTCGAGGCCGCAGCCGAACAGGCTTTTGCCGTCGGCGGTGCGGCATTCGACATAGGCCGCGGCCTGCACGTTGCTGCCCTGGCCGATCGCATGTTCGCTATAGTCGACGATATCCATGATCGGGCCGCCGCTTTCGGCCAGCGCGGCGATGACGCTGCTCATCAGGCCGTTGCCGCGGCCGCTGACGCTGCGCGGGGTGCCGTCGATGGTGAGCTTGCCGGCGAAGATGCGGTCGGCTCCCGAGTGGGTTTCGGACCAGTCGACGAGCTGGAAGCGCTTGCCGTCGCTGGCGAGATAGGCGCCCTCGAACGCGTGCCAGATATCCTCGGCGCCGAGTTCGCGGCTGGTCTGGTCGGCCAGCGCCTGGACGACGTGGCTGAAGCTCGCCTGCATTTTCTTCGGCAGTTTCAGGCCCTTGTCCTGTTCGAGCACCCAGGCGACGCCGCCCTTGCCCGACTGGCTGTTGACGCGGATCACCGCTTCATAGCTGCGGCCAAGGTCGGCAGGGTCGATGGGCAGATAGGGGACTTCCCACTTGTCGTCATTCTGGCGTTCGCGCGCGGCGAAGCCTTTCTTGATCGCGTCCTGGTGGCTGCCCGAAAAGGCGGTGTAGACCAGCTCGCCGCCATAGGGGTGGCGCGGGTGGACGGGCAGGCGGTTGCAATATTCGACCGTCTGGATGACCTCGTCGATGTTCGAGAAGTCGAGCGCGGGGTCGACCCCCTGCGTGTACATGTTGAGCGCGACGGTGACGAGGCAGGTGTTGCCCGTGCGCTCGCCATTGCCGAACAGGCAGCCCTCGACGCGGTCGGCGCCGGCGAGCAGGCCGAGTTCGGCCGCCGCGACGCCGGTGCCGCGGTCGTTGTGCGTGTGCAGGCTGAGGAGCGCGGCGTCGCGGTTCGGCAAATTCTTCGCGAAATATTCGATCTGGTCGGCATAGATATTCGCCGTCGCCGCCTCGACCGTTGCGGGCAGGTTCAGGATGATCGGATTGTCGGCCGTCGGCTGCAGGATTTCCATCACCGCGGCGCAGGTTTCGATGCTGAAATCGAGCTCGGTGGTCGAGAAGCATTCGGGGCTGTACTGGAAGCGCCAGTGGGTGCCGGGAAGGCGTGCGGCATTGTCGCGGAGCTGTTTCGCGCCGTCGATCGCGATCTGCTTGATCTCGTGCGGTTCCATGCCGAAGACGATCTTGCGCCATGCGGGCGCGAGCGCGTTATAGACGTGGACGATCGCGGTCTTCGCGCCCTGGAGGCTGTCGAAGCTGGTGCGGATCAGGTCGGCACGGCTTTGCGTCAGCACCTGCGGCGTGACGTCGTCGGGGATGCGGCCGTCGCGGACCAGCCCCTGGATCCAGTCGAAATCGGTCGCGCCCGACGAGGGGAAGCCGACCTCGATCTCCTTGAACCCGCATTTGACGAGCAGTTCGAAGAAGCGCGTCTTCTTTTCGGCGTCCATCGGGTCGATCAGCGACTGGTTGCCGTCGCGAAGGTCGGTCGACAGCCAGATCGGCGCCTGGGTGATGGTTCGGGCGGGCCATTCGCGGTTTGCCAAGGGAACCTGCGGAAAGGCGGAATATTTCGCGGACGGGTCGCGGAGCATGGTCATGGGAAAAACTTCTTCTGCTGGGTTTCGGTCTGCTGTCGATCGGGCCCTTGGGCGGGTGGCCGGCGGACTAGCGCAGGCCGAAGGTCACGCCCAAGGGCGTGTAAGTCGCAGAAGAAGAAGGGCGTTGCCGCGCATCGCCCGCCCAATGATGCAAAATGTCGCGCTTTGCAAGAGGGGACGAAGAAAATGTCGCCGGACGGCAAAGCGGCTTTGCCGTCCGGCGTAGGGCAGGGGAGCTTAGGCGGCCTGGTCGGCCGCGATGTCGTCGCTGTCCTCGTCGCTGTCTTCGTCGTCCCAGGGTTCGAAGACCTCGTCCTCGATCATATTGTCGACCGCGTGGATGCGCACGCCGATGACCCAGTCGTCGAGCGGACCCTCATGCGCGGCCTCGATGGGGGTCAGCGCATCGGTGGCGGGGCCGGACGGGCGGTCGCCGACCAGGTCGAAATCCTGGAAACCGTCGTCGGGCGGCGTGATATAGACATGCGGGTCGAGCCGGACGTTGGTCCAGCCGCCGGTGGGGGCAAGCCCCTCTACCTCGACGACCAGCACCGGGTTTTCTTCGTCTCCGTCGATGCCGGCGTTCACCTCGACGATTTCGCGTACCAATTCGCTCATGGCTGGGGCTCCTGCGAAAAGGGGCGGGGGATGGCCCCTCGCGGTCCCTGATAGCGGAGTCGTGTGACAGATTGGCGGAGCGTCAGCCCTTGACCCAGCCCACCGCCGGATCGTCGAAATCGACGACGTCGGCCAACTCCCACACATTGGGATAGCCATAGCCGACGAGGTTGATGAAGGTCTGGATATTGAGCGCGAGCGGCGCGGCCTTAAGCGGCACCGGGCTCTGGTGGTTCGAGAAATTATTGTTGCAATAGATAAGGATGGGGCGGCCCGGATCGGCGCCGATCACCGCGGCGAGGCTTTCCGCGGTAAAGTCGGTGAGCGGCAGGTTCACCGCGCCCGCGATGTGGCCCGCGGCAAAGGCATCCTTCGACCGCGCGTCGAGCAGGAGGACGCCGGGCTTTGCCGCCTCGGCCCGGAAGGCGTCGAAGCGGAGCAGGCGATCGGCGCGCTGGGTGCCGACGCTGGCGGTAAGCGTCTGGAACGCCGGATAGTCGATCTGGGGGTTCGCCTGCGCAAAGGCGGGCGCGGCGGCGAGCGTAAGGGCAGCGAGCAGGGCTTTGCGCATGATATCCTCCCGTGAATGGGGGGAGGATAGGGCGGCGTTGCTGGACCGACGATGAACCGTGCGCGGGAGGCGTCACCGCGACCCCGGCGCGGGCCGGGGTCGCGGTGACGAAAGGCGCGCGCTTACTGCTTTTCGAACGCGGCGTGGATCTTGAGCTCGACCTCGTCGCTGACGAAGGGGATGCCCATGGTGATGCCGAAGTCGCTGCGCTTGATCTTGGTCTCCGCTTCGAAGCCGACGGTTTCCTTCTTGTTCATGCCGACGCCCGCGCCGTGGAACTCGACCTCCAGGGTGACGGGCCGGGTCACGCCGTTGAGCGTGAGATTGCCGGTCACGGTGGCTTCGTCGCCGTCATCGTCGAGCACGACCTTGGTCGACACGAACTTGGCGTCGGCGGGCGCGGGGCCGAAGAAGTCGGGCTTGCCGCCATCCTTGCCCTCGCGCAGCAGGTGCGCGGTCAGGCCGGCGTTGGCGGTGGTGACCTTGGCGACGGGGATCGTCACGTCGACCCTGGCGGCGGCGGGATTGGCGGGATCGAGGACGAGCGTGCCGGTCACATCGCCGAAGATGCCGGTATAGTCGCTGAAGCCCAGGTGATCGACCTCCCACACGACCATCGTGTGGAGCGGGTCGGCGGCATAGGTGCCGGCGGTGACGCGGGTCTTATCGGGCGCGCCGGGGGCGCTGGGCGCCTGCGCGATGACGGCAGGAACCGCGACGACGGCAAGGGCGAGGACGGCGAGGGGAGCGAAGCGGCGCATTGGGGGGAACTCCTGTTCTGAAGGACGCAGGAGGCTAGGCGAGGGCGGTGGGCCGCGTCAATCAGCCCTATGGAAACGCTGTGTTTCCGCCGCGCGTCGGCGGGTGCCGCGCGGGCCGCCTAGTGCCCGTCGGCGCGGCGGGCCTCGAACCATTGGCGCAGCATCGCGGAGGTGCAGCCGGTGAAGCCATAGGAGCCGACGACCGAGCAACTGTTCGGCCGCGTGACGCGCGCGATATTGTCATAGCCCTCGACCGTCGAAGCCCAGCTGCCGCCGCCGACGGGGGCGTCGTCCTTCAGCTCCTCGCGCAAGGCCTTGGGGACGCGGTAACGCTCCGATTCGGGCTGCTGCGCGCAGACGACGATCTCGTCGCCCTGCGCCTCCGGGCATGGCTCGTTGCCATAGGTATAGAGGATCGAGACTTTCTGCGGCGGCTGCGACGACTGACCGAGGTCGTCGTCCTGCGCCGCGGCGGGCGCGGCGATGAGCAGGAGGGGGAGCAGAAATCGGGCAGGTCTTTTCATCACGCGCATTCCCTGGCGACCATCCCCGCGACGCACAATAGTGGGCGAAGATGAACCTCAGCCGAATTGGAGTGCGGATTGTTGTGGGGAGAGAGCGATCAGCGGGCCCCCGGGTTTCGCCAGTGATCCTGGAGGGCGCGCGAGTGGGCGCTGAGAATTTGGCGGTCTTGGGGTGGGAGTTGGACCTCAAAAGTTGGTCATGCTGAAACAAGTTCAGGGTGGCGAAAAAGGAATGTCGGACTTCGGTCGCAAACGGACGAGCCCGGCGGGTTCAGCGGTCTCCGCCGAAGGTGTAGCTGAGTGCGACGCCGACCGAGGGTTGATTGCGGCTGCCGAATTCGCGCGTCACGGGCGAGCTGGCTGCATCGCCGACGAGGCGGTCGTAGCGGCCATAGACGGCGAGGCCCCAGCGGCTGTTCAATTGACGGAGATAGCCTGCCGTCGCGCCGACCGACTGGACGCCGCCGCCGGGGCGATAGGCGGGCAGGCCCGAGGCTGCCGCGGCCGCGGGATCGACACCGAAATAGGCGCGGTGGAATTTCGCGTCGCCAAGCGTGACGCGCGGACCGACCGAAAAGAGCCAGTCGTCGCCGTGGCGCACGACATAATCGGCGCTGACCTCGCCGACCCAGCCCTTGTGCCCGCTCAGCGCCTTGCGACCCTCGACGCGAACGCGCATCGCGGGGGTCAGCGATATCTGCGCGAAGCCGCCCGCCTCGACGGTCATGCCGACCTTGGGCAGCGGCGCGCCCAGCTTGCCCGCCGTGCGCTTGCCGATGAAGCCGAAGGCGGGGCCGAAGGAGAGGTTGCCGCTGTGCACGAGCGGCGAGCCGAAGCTTTCGTCGGGCGCCTCGAACGCGAAAGCCTCGCCCTCGGGCGCGCGCGACAGGTCGACATAGGGACCAAGGCTGAAGCGGTCAGCCCCGGGCCAGGAGGGCGCAAGCTGCGGACCGAGGATCAGGCGGGTGCGTTTGGCGGAAGCATCGGCGCCTTCCTGCGCCGCCACGGGCGTGGCGAGGGCGATCAGGGGCACGGGCGCGAGGGCAAGCAACGATGCTCGACGCATGGGGAACTCCTTGTTGTGTCGAAAGGAAATTCCCCGGGGGTGGCTTGGTTCCGGTGGGGCTCGGCTTTCGCTGGGGACCAAAGGGGGGCGGCTGGCGTCGGGGAGCTTGTGAGGGCGCCTGCTAATCCAGCGAGGCGGCGATTGCGGTCCATATCTGCGCCAGGTCGTCGGCGGTCGTGCAATAGGGCGGCATGACGTAGACGGTGTTGCCGAGCGGGCGGAGGAGGACGCCGTTTTCGCGGTAGAAGGCGATGAGGCGCGGGGCGAGGTTCGACAGGTAGCCGCCGTCGGGGGCGGCGATGTCGAAGGCGGCGATCGTGCCGAGGCGGCGCGGGTCGTGGACGCGCGGGTCGTGGGACAGCAGCGCAAGATGCGCGTCCTGGGCTTCGCCGAGCGCGTCGATGCGCTGCTGCACGGGCTCGTCGCGCCAGATTTCGAGATTGGCGTTGGCGGCGGCGCACGCGATCGGGTTCGCGGTGTAGCTGCTCGAATGATAGAAGGTCTTGCTGCGGTCGGTCGAGACATGCGCGGCGAAGATCGGTTCGATGCAGAGCGTCACCGCGAGCGGTATCGCGCCGCCCGTCAGCCCCTTCGACAGGCAGACGATGTCGGGGATCACGCCCGCCTGGTCGCAGGCGAAGCGCGTGCCGGTGCGGCCCCAGCCGGTCATCACCTCGTCGGCGATGAAGAGCACGCCGTGGCGCGCGCAAATGCTGCGCATTTCGGCAAGCACCCAGGCGGGGTAGATGAGCATCCCCCCGGCACCGAGGATCAGCGGTTCGACGATGAAGGCGGCGGCCGCTTCGCCGGTGCCGCTGGCGGCGCAGGCGGCATCGAGCGCGTCGAGCGTCGCCTGTTCCATACCCGGATGGGGGAAGGGGATGGTGTCGACGTCGAAGAGCAGCGGCTGCCACGCGCGATTGTAAACGCCGCGTTCGCCCACCGACATCGTGCCGATGGTGTCACCGTGATAGCTATGTTCGAGGACGAGGACGCGGTGGCGCGGCGCGCCGATGTTGAACCAGTAACCGAGCGCCATCTTCAGCGCGACCTCGACGCTGGTCGAACCCGAGTCCGAGAAGAAGACGCGGGTGAGCGGATCGGGGGTGATGCGGACCAGCTCGGCCGCCAGCGTCTCGGCCGGTTCGTGCGTCCAGCCCGCGAAGATGAGCTGATCGAGCCGTTCGGTCTGCGCCCGGATCGCGGCCATGATGCGCGGGTGCGCGTGGCCGTGGGTGGTGACCCACCAGCTGGAAATGCCGTCGATCCAGCTTCGCCCGTCGGCGGCATAGAGGCGCGCGCCGTCGCCGCGTTCGATCAGCGGGATCGGATCGCCGAGGCCGTGCTGGGTGAAGGGGTGCCAGACGGGCGAAGTGGGCGTGTTCATGTGCGTCGTATATCCCTTCGTCGTTTCCGCGAAACCGGAAGTCGGGGAAGCAAAGGCTAGCAGAAGTCCGCGAGATCGAAGTTGGCGGCGAAGGCGGCGGCGAGCGCTTCGGGGGTGAGGGGGGCGACGATCGGCAGGCGGCCGAGGCGGCGGACGCCGGCGATTTCGGGAATGATCGCCTCGCTGTCGGGCACGGCATCGCCGAGGAAGGCGAGGCCGTGGATCGGCACGTCGCGCGCTTTCAGCGCCTCGATCGTGAGCAGGCTGTGGTTGATCGTGCCGAGGCTGGTCCGCGCGCAGACGATCACCGGAATCCGCCAGCGCGCGAACAGGTCGGCATAGAGCAGGGTGCGCGTGACGGGAACGAGCGCGCCGCCCGCCCCCTCGACCAGCAGGTCGCCGTCCGGGGGCGTGAGCGCGTCGGGATCGATTTCGACGCCATCGATTTCGGCGGCGAGGTGGGGCGAGGCGGGGGTGACGAGGCGATACCCCTCCGGCAGCACGCGCACGCCCGCGAGCCGCGCGACGGCCTGGCTATCGCTTTCCTCCTCCAGCCCCGACTGGATCGGCTTCCAATAGGGGAGGCCCAGCGCGCCCGCGAGGGCGGCGGAAAAGACGGTCTTGCCGATGCCGGTGTCGGTGCCGGTGATGACGAAGCGGATCATGCCGCGGCCATAGCGGCCGAAAGCCTCTCCGTCATCGCGTCGATTTCGCGCTCGCCGACATTGAGGGTGATCGCGATGCGCAGGCGCGCGGTGCCGTGCGGAACGGTCGGCGGGCGGATGCCGCGAACGTCGAAGCCGTCGGCCTGCAGCGCGGCGGCGATGCGCATCGTCCGCGCATTGTCGCCGATGACGACAGGGATGATCTGGGTCCCGCTGGCGGGAATGCCGAGCTTTGCGAGGCGCAACTCGGCATAGCGGACGAGCGCGTGGAGGCGCGCGGCGCGCTCGGGCTCGTTCGCGACGATCTCCAGCGCCTGGCGGACGAGCCACGCCATCAGCGGCGAAGGCGCGGTGGAAAAGATGAAGGGACGGCCGCGGTTGACGATGAAGTCGCGGACGATGGCGGGCGCGCAGAGCAACGCGCCTTCGCAGCCCAGCGCCTTGCCGCAGGTGTGCAGGGTGATGAGGTTGTCGCTGGGCGCGATGTCGTGCGCCAGGCCCTGGCCGGCGGGGCCGTAGACGCCCGTCGCATGCGCCTCGTCGACGATCAGCACGGCGTCATGCCGCGCGGCGACGGCGGCCAGATCGGCGAGGGGGGCGCGGTCGCCATCCATCGAATAGAGGCTTTCGACCGCGATCCACGGCGTTCCCGTGCCGCCGTCCGCGCGCCAGCGGGCGATGCGATCGTCGAAGGCCTGCGCGTCATTGTGGCGCGCGGCGGCATGGTCCGCGCGGCCGAGCTTCATCCCGTCGTGTGCGCTGGCATGGATCAGCTCGTCATGGACGACCAGATCGCCGCGCTGCGGCAGCGCGGCGAAGAGCGCGGTGTTGGCGGCGAAGCCGGTCGGGAAGAAAAGCGCAGCCTCGCTGCCATAGTGGCGCGCGGCATGCGCCTCGAGCGCTTCATGCTCGTCATGATTGCCGCGTAGCAGGCGCGAGCCGCCCGAGCCGGCGGGAAGGCCGAGCCGGAGGCCGGCGGTCATCGCCTCGGCCAGCGCGTAAGAACCGGCGAGCGCGAGATAGTCGTTCGAGGCGAAGTCGGCGCCGGCGCGCGGGGCGAGGGCGCGGCGGCGGTCCTCGGCGGCGAGGGCGGTCAGGTCGGCGCGGTGGGCAGCGAAGGGGGAGGTCACGGTCCTACTTTCTTGCGCGCCATGGCGCGGAGCGGGGCGACAGGTCGGGGGCTCAGCCGCGGTGCAGCGCCTGCCGTTCCCCGGCGGTCAGCCGGTGCGGGACGGCGATCGGTTCGAGCGTCGCCGCATCGAACAATTCGCAGCGCCGCCGGTCGCCCGACAACAGGTCGCGAACCATGCGCGGGAAGAAGCGCCGCATCAGCTTGCCCATGCTCATTTTCGGCAAGGCGGCGGTGTCGCCGATCGCGTCCTGGGTGAAGAGGTGCCCGCGCGGGGCACCGGTCAGCCGATCGCGCCGCGCCGGATCGCAGGCCGCGAGCTGGGTCGTGATATAGGGAATGCGGCCGTTCCTGTAGCTGTTGAACAGCGGCATCCGGCAGCATGCGGCGTACCAGCGGAGCGTCGGCTTGTCGGTCATGTGGACGCAGGCGAGCCGGTCGCGGCCCGAGTGGATTGTCATGCGGGCGCAGCGCGACTGATAGAGCGCGGTGCCGCCGTGCGCATCGAGCACGCGCGCGGCTTGGCCCAGATAATGGGTCAGGTCCTGGCAGTCGGTGCAATGGCATATGACATGGTCGCCCTGGTCGGGACCGACGTCGATCAGCGTCCCGGTGATCGCGCCGCACGCACAGGCGAAGGAAAGGTCGGACGATGTCATCGCCCGACCCTAGTCGCTTGTCCGTGCTTGCGGAAGCCTTGCGGAGCGCCTGGCGCGCCGCGCGGCCCTCCCCATGGCCTTCGGTCACGGGGAGGATCGTTTGGCTCAGTTGACCGCCTTGTCGACCAGCTTGTTCTTTGCGATCCACGGCATCATCGCGCGCAGGCTGGCGCCCGTCTGTTCGATGGGGTGCGCCGCGGCCGCCTTGCGGCTGGCCTTCAGTTCGGGCTGGCCGGCCTGGTTGTCGAGGACGAAATCCTTGACGAAGCGGCCCGACTGGATGTCGGCGAGGACGCGCTTCATTTCGGCCTTGGTCTCGTCGGTGATGATGCGCGGGCCGGTCTTGATGTCGCCATATTCGGCGGTGTTCGAGATCGAATAGCGCATGTTCGCGATGCCGCCTTCATAGAGGAGGTCGACGATCAGCTTGGTTTCGTGGAGGCACTCGAAATAGGCCATTTCGGGGGCGTAGCCGGCCTCGACCAGCGTTTCGAAGCCCGCCTGGATCAGGTGGGTGATGCCGCCGCAGAGCACGGCCTGTTCACCGAATAGGTCGGTTTCGCACTCTTCCTTGAAGGTGGTTTCGATGATGCCGCTGCGACCGCCGCCGACGGCGCTGGCATAGGAGAGGGCAAGCGCCTTGGCGTGGCCGTTGCCGCTTTCGCCGTTCGCTTCCTGTGCGACCGCGATCAGGCAGGGGACGCCGCCGCCCTTCTGATATTCGCTGCGCACCGTGTGGCCCGGGCCCTTCGGCGCGACCATGAAGACGTCGATGTCGGGGCGTGCTTCGATCAGGCCGAAGTGGATGTTGAGGCCGTGCGCGAAGGCGAGCGCCGCGCCGGGCTTCATGTTCGGGCCGATGTCGTCGGCGTAGATCTTGGCCTGATGCTCGTCGGGGGCGGCGATCATGATGACGTCGGCCCATTCGGCGGCTTCCTTGTTCGAAAGCACCTTGAAGCCGGCGGCCTCGGCCTTTTTCGCGGTCGCCGAACCGGGACGGAGCGCGATCGCGACTTCGCGGACGCCGCTGTCGCGCATGTTCTGCGCATGCGCGTGGCCCTGGCTGCCATAGCCGACGACGGCGACCTTCTTGCCCTTGATCAGATCCTGGTCGGCGTCGCGATCGTAATAAACCTGCATTGGAAGACCCCTTCTAGTCCTTTGGCCCCGCAAGCGGGGAAGATGTGTGTGGGAGAGTGGACCCCGGCCTTCGCCGGGGTGCGGTAAAATCCTAGAGCGCCTCCGACCCGCGGCCGATGGCGACGACACCGGTGCGACCGACCTCGACCAGCCCGCATTCGCGCATCAGCGCGATGAAGCGGTCGACCTTGTCGCTGTTCCCGGTGATTTCGAAGATGAAGCTGGTGAGCGTCGTGTCGACGACCTTTGCGCGGAAGACGTCGGCCATGCGCAGCGCCTCGATCCGCTTGTCGCCGGTCCCCGCAACCTTCACCAGCGCGATCTCGCGCTCGACATGCGCGCCGCCGTCGGCCAGGTCGGTGACCGAGTGGACGGGCACCAGCCGGTCGAGCTGCGCGATGATCTGGTCGATCACCGGCGGCGGGCCGTTGGTGACGATGGTGATGCGCGACAGCGCGTGGTCGGCGCTGATGTCCGCCACGGTCAGGCTTTCGATATTATAGCCGCGCGCCGAGAAGAGCCCGGTGATCTTGGCCAGAATGCCCGCTTCGTTATCGACGGTGATGGCGAGCACATGGCGCTCGCCGGCTTCGGTCTTGATTTTCATGTGCTTACACCAGTGCCTTGGCTTCGTCGTCCATCGTGCCGGTGACGTCGCTCGGCTGGAGGATCATGTCGGTGTGCGCCGCGCCCGACGGGATCATCGGGAAGCAGTTCGCGAGCTTTGCGACGCGGCAGTCGACGATCACCGGCCCCGGGGTTTCGATCATCGTCTTGATGCCGTCCTCGAGCTCGCCGAGCGTATCGATGCGCAGGCCGGTCCAGCCATAGGCGGCGGCGAGCTTCACGAAATCGGGCAGGCTGTCCGAGTAACTGTTCGAATAGCGGCTTTCATAGGTCAGTTCCTGCCACTGGCGGACCATCCCCATCCATTCATTGTTGAGGATGAAGATCTTCACCGGCAGACGGTACTGGCTGACCGTACCCATTTCCTGGATGTTCATCTGAAGCGAGGCTTCGCCCGCGACGCAGATGACCAGGCGGTTCGGATGCGCGATCTGCGCGCCCACGGCGGCGGGGAAGCCATAGCCCATCGTGCCGAGGCCGCCGCTGGTGAGCCAGCGGTTGGGCGCGGAGAAGCCGAAGTGCTGCGCCGCCCACATCTGATGCTGGCCGACTTCGGTCGTGATGATCGGGTCGCGGCCGCGCGTCGCGTCGAACAGCGCCTTCACCGCGCGCTGCGGCATGATTTCGGCGCCGGCATCCTTCTTTTCGGGGAAGTCGAGGCAGCGCGTCGCGCGCCAGCCGTCGACGCGGCGCCACCATTCGCCAAGGTCGCGCGCCTTGTGACCCTTGTCGGCCCAGGCGGCGATCAGGGCATCGAGCGCGCGGCCGGCATCGCCGACGATCGCGAGGTCGACGGGCACGATCTTGTTGATCGAGCTGCGGTCGATATCGATGTGAATCTTCTTCGAGTCCGGCGAGAAGGCGTCGAGGCGGCCGGTGACGCGGTCGTCGAAGCGCGCGCCGACCGCGATGATCAGGTCGGCGCGATTCATCGCCATGTTCGATTCATAGGTGCCGTGCATGCCGAGCATGCCCAGCCACTTCGGATCGTCGGCGGGGAAGGCGCCGAGGCCCATGAGCGTCGAGGTGACGGGCGCGCCGGTCAGGCTGACGAGTTGGCGCAGCGCCGCGCTGGCGTCGGGGCCGGCGTTGATCACGCCGCCGCCGGTGTAGAAGACGGGGCGCTCGGCCGCGGCGATCATGTCGATCGCGGCGCTGATCGCATCGGCGTCGGGCTCGACCTGCGGGCGATAGCTTTTGTGCTGGATCTTTTCGGGCACGACATATTCGCCCGTCGCGACCTGCACATTCTTGGGAATGTCGATCACGACCGGGCCGGGGCGGCCGTGCGTCGCGATATGGAACGCCTCGTGCAGGATCGGGCCGAGACGATCGGGGTCCATCACCAGATAATTATGCTTGGTGCAGTGGCGCGTGATGCCGACGGTGTCGCATTCCTGAAAGGCGTCGGTGCCGATCAGCGCGGTCGAAACCTGGCCGGTGAGCACCACCATCGGGATGGAGTCGAGCAGCGCGTCGGTGATGCCGGTGACGGCATTGGTGGCGCCGGGGCCCGAGGTCACGAGCACGACGCCGGGCTTGCCGGTCGAGCGGGCATAGCCCTCTGCCGCGTGGGTCGCCGCCTGTTCGTGGCGGACGAGGACATGCTTGATCGTCGGGTGATTGAAGAGCGCATCATAGATGGGAAGGACCGCACCGCCCGGATAGCCGAACACCGTATCGACCCCGAGG
>JAFKLT010000009.1 GCA_017309275.1 Sphingomonadales bacterium
CTTGTTTGGCGGGATACCGGCCATGTCCTGCCCGTCGATCAGGATATGGCCTTCGGTCGGCAATTCGAAACCGGCGATCATGCGCAGCAGCGTCGTCTTGCCGCAGCCCGACGGGCCGAGCAGCACGAAGAACTCGCCCGCCATGATGTCGAGGCTGACGTTATCGACCGCGGTCACCTTGCCGAAGCGTTTGGAGACATTCTGGATCTGGATGATCGGCTTGGGCGCGTCGGTCATGGTCAGTGGGTTTCCGCAATGGCTTTGACGCCCTGAAGTTTCAGCGCGACGGCGGTGAGCAGGATGGTGAGGAGGATGAGCAGCGTCGACGCCGCGTTGACTTCGGGCGTCACCGAGAAGCGGACCATCGAATAGACCTTCACCGGGAAGGTGATCGTGTCGGGGCCGCCCGCGAAAGAGGCGATGACGAAATCGTCGAGGCTGAGCGTGAAGGACAGCAGCGCGCCCGCGATCAGCGCCGGGCGCATGTGCGGGATCAGCACATCGCGGAACACCGCCCATTCGCCGGCGCCGAGGTCCTTTGCCGCTTCCTCCTGCTCGCGGTTGAAGGTCGCGAGGCGCGATCGCACCACCATCGTCACGAACGGAAAGCAGAAGGTGATGTGGGCAATGATGATCGCGCCGAGATTGAAGGGCCAGATCAGGTCGGTCGGCCATTCGAGCCATTTGGCGAAAAAGATCAGGAAGGCGACGCCCATGCATATTTCGGGAACGATGATCGGCAGCGAAATCGTTCCGTCGACCGCGCCCTTCAACGGGAAGCGGAAACGCCAGAGCATCACCGCCGCGACCGCGCCGAGGATCAGGCTGATAAGCGTCGCGAGCGCCGCGATGGTGAGCGAGTTGACGAGCGCTTCGACCAGCACGTCGTTGCCCAGCGCCTTGTCATAATATTTGAAGGTGAAGCCGCGCCAGACGACGTTGCGCTTGCTGTCGTTGAAGCTGAAGATCATCAGCACGACCAGCGGAGCGTAGAGAAAGACCATGACCGCGCCGACCCACAGCCGCATCCACAGGGTGCGGCTATATTCCAGCGGCGCGCGCGGGGTGCGGGAAAAGATCGCCATCAGCGCGCCTCCGGCACCTTGCGCCGCATCGATTGCAGCGCGATCAGGATGAACATGGCATAGATGAGGATGAAAGAGAGCGCCGCGCCGAATGGCCAGTCGTTCGCCTTCTTGAACTGGCGTTCGATGACGTTCGCGATCATCTGGCTGTCGGTCCCGCCCATCAGGTCGGGGGTCAGATAGGCGCCGAGCGCGGGGATCAGGGTGATCATCACGCCTGCGACGATGCCCGGCGCGGCCAGCGGCACGACGATGCGCATGATCGTGCGGAAATGCCCCGCGCCCAGATCGAGGCTGGCCTCGATCAGGCTGCGGTCGAGCCGGTCGAGCGCGGCATAGAGCGGCAGCACCATGAAGGGCAGGTGGACATAGACGAGCCCGAAGACGACCGCGAAATTGTTGAAGAGAAGCTGCACCGGTTCCCACGTCGGCAGCGGCTGCATCCCGACGAGCGTCTTCAGCCAGCTCGCGCTGCTCCACAGCGCCTCCAGCCCCTTGTTCGCGAAGCCCTGGCTGCCGAGCAAAATCATCAGCGCATAGGTGCGGATGAGCAGGTTGGTCCAGAACGGCAGCATGATGCCGAGAAGCAGCCAGGGCCGCCATTTCTCGCTGGCAAAGGTGATCGCCATCGCCACGGGAAAACCGATGATCAGACAGATCAGCGTAACCAGCGCCGCGACCGCGAAACTCTTTCCGAAAATGCCGAGATAGAGAAACTCGGTCGCGCGCTTGTAGTTTTCGAGCGTTCCCGAAAACTCGATCTCGGTCAGCCCCTTGTTCTCGCCAAAGCTGTAGAACCAGACGATCGCCATCGGAATGACGAAGAAAAGGAGCGTCCACAGCAGGGTGGGCAGCGATACCGCCGCGAACACCCGCTTGTTGGTTTTCCAGTCCTGTTCGGCCATCCCCCCGATCCCCCCTTCAGGACCTTAAGACGCCCGCACCTTCGTGAAGGCTTCCTCGTACAGCGGCTGAAGCTTTTCGTTGAACTTCGCATATTCGCATTTCGCGAGGACATCCGCGGGCGGAAAGATCACCTGATTATTCTTGTACGAGTCAGGCATCAGCGCCTTGGCGGCGAGATTCGGCGTCGGGAAAAGGATCGTTTCGGCGATCTTCTTGCCGACTTCGCCATCGAGCATATAGTTGATGAAGGCGTGCGCATTCTTCGGGTGCGGCGCGCCCTTCGGGATGCAGAGCGTATCCGAATTGAGCTGGCTGCCTTCCTTCGGCACGATGAAGTCGAGGTCGTCGTCCTCGACCATCGCCTGCGCGATGTCGCCATTATATTCGAGCACGACGTCGCAATCGCCCTTCAGCAACAGGTCCTGCCCGTCGTCCTCGTGGAATTTCTTCACATTGGGCTTTTGCTTGATCATCATCGCCGAGATGGTTTCGATTTCGGCCGGGGTCAGCGAATTGACCGACTTGCCCAGATATTTGCCGTAGAGGCGGAACATGTCGCCCGCCTCCGACAGCCAGGCGATGCGGCCGGCATATTCGGGGCTGTCGAACAGCACCTTCCAGCTATCGGGCTTCGCCTTCACCTTCGACTTGCGATAGCCGATGCCGAGCACGAGCCAGGTATAGGGCATCGAGAATTTGCGGCCCGGATCATAGTCGACGTTGATGAAGGCCGGATCGACATTCTTCAGATTGGGGATCTGCGCATGGTCGAGCGGCTCGAGCATGTCGGCGCGGATCATGCGTTCGACGAAGTCGTTCGACGGCACGATCACGTCATAGCCGGGGTTGCCCGCCTTGAACTTTGCGAACAGCGTGTCGTTGCTGTCGAAAAGGTCCATCGTGACCTCGACGCCCGTCGACTTCTTGAAATCGTCGAGCGTCGTTTCGCCGATATAGGTGTCCCAGTTGTAGAAGTTGAGCTTGGCTTCCTCGCCGTTCGCGAGCTTCTTGCCTTCGCTCTTGCTGCAGGCCGCGAGGCCTCCGAAGCTGATCCCGACTGCCGCCACCCCAAGGGCCTGCAACAACGAGCGACGGCCCCGGTTTTGTTTCAGCAGTTCGTTCAGATCCATGGCTGGCCTCCCTGTTATATGACGTCAAGCTGACTCAATAATGGCACATTGGGAAGAGGCTTTTTTGCGCTGCACCAAGAATTCTTGGAAGATTCATGCGTTGCGCAGGTACCAATCGTAATCGAGCGTCGGAACCACACCGAAATAGCGGTCCTGCTCGACACGCTTCACAATGGTGAACATGTCGACGAAGCGTTCGCCCAGATAGTCGCGCATCAGCTTCGATTCGTGGAAACGGTCGACCGCGGCGAACCAGTTCGACGGCGGCTTGGCATCGCCGCTGTTGTCGCGGTCGTATCCGTTGCCGACGACGGCGGCGCCCGGATCGGCCTTGGCGGTCATGCCGTGGTGCATGCCGGCGAGGACCGCGGCGACGGCCAGATAGGGGTTGGCGTCGGCGCCGCACGCGCGATGCTCGACATGCCGGCTCGGCGGCGGGCCGGCGGGGATGCGGAACGAGACGGTGCGGTTGTTGACGCCCCAGGTTGGCGCGACGGGGGCATAGCTGTTCGCCTTGAACCTGCGATAGCTGTTCGCATGCGGCGCGAAGAGCGCGAAGGCGTCGCCGACGCTGTCGATCATGCCGCCGATCGCGTGGCGCAGCGCGGGCGTCCCTTCGGGATCGTCGCTGGCGAAGATGTTGCCGCCCTTGTCGTCGTTCACCGACACATGGATGTGCATCCCGCTGCCCGCCTGTTCGGCGAAGGGCTTGGCCATGAAGGTCGCCTCCAGCCCGTGCTGCTGCGCGATCGCCTTGACCAGCCGCTTGTACATGATCGCATCGTCGCAGGCGCGCAGCGCGTCGGGTTTGTGCCGCAGCGTCAGTTCGAACTGGCCCGGCGCGAATTCCGAAATCGCGCTCTCCAGCGGCAGGTCCTGCACGTCGGTCGCGGCATAGAGCGCATCGAAGAAGGGACGGAAATCGTCGAGTTCGCGCAGGCCATAGACCTCGACATTGCGGGGCGTGTCGCGGCTGTAGCCGGGGCGGGCGGGGCGCACCGACCCGTCGCGCGCGCGGCGCGGATCGAGCAGATAGAATTCCAGCTCGACCGCCAGAACCGGGGTCAGGCCGTCGGCGACGAAGCGGTCGATCACGCCGCCCAGGACATGCCGCGGATCGAGGTCGTGCGGAGTGCCGTCGAGCTCGTAGAAATCGACCAGGAACTGCGCCGCATGGTCGCCGCCCCACGGCGTGCGGACGAGCGTGCCGGGGATCGGCTTCATAGACCGGTCGGCGTCGCCATCTTCCCACACCAGGCCGGTTTCGACCGTGTCCTGGCCGGTGATGTCGACGACGGTGATCGACCCCGGGAACATGCGGCCGCTTTCATAGACCGCCATCACCTCGTGCTGGCGCAGCCGCTTGCCGCGCGGAACGCCGCCCATGTCGGTATAGATCATCTCGATCGAATCGACGTCCGGATTGGCCTTGAAAAACGCCTCGGCCTCCGACCGCGGCGCAATCACGCCCGATGACTTCGACATCGCCCCACTACTCCTTCAACGCTTTGATACAGTCGGCGAAGCCGCCGACCAGCCGGTCGATCTGTGCGTCCGACGTGACCGGGCTCACCAACATCATATTGTGAAACGGCGCCAGCAAAATCCCGCGGTTGGCGAGGAAGAGGTGCGTCGCCGCCTCCAGCGCCGGATGCATCGCCGCCTTCGCCTCGCCACCGTTGCGCGGCGGGGTGGGGCAGGTCAGGAACTCGACACGGGCGCCGACCTGCGTGACGTGCCAGTCGAGGCCGGCGTCCGCGATCTGCCGTTCCAGACCGCCGACCAGACGCGCCGCGCCGCGCAGCATATGGTCATAGGCCGCGGGCGTGATGACCTGGCCCAGCATCGCGTCCATCGCCGTGATCGCGAGCGCGTTCGCCGACAGGGTGGTGCCGATGCCGCTGTGCCCCGGCGGGCGCGAGCGATTGAGCGCCGCCATGCGTTCGGCAACCTCTGCGCTGAAGCCATAGACCGCGCAGGGGACGCCGCCGCCGATCGATTTGCCGACGACCATCAGGTCGGGCACCGGCCCATGCGTGCGGCCGTGACCGCCATATCCCGACGAGATGGTGTGCGTTTCGTCGAATATCAGCAGCGTGCCGGTCTGATCGCACAGTTCGCGCAGCCGCTGGAGAAACCCCGGCGCGTCGCGCACCATGCCGACGTTGGTCATCACCGGTTCGGCCAGCACGCAGGCGATGTCGCCGCCACGCAGCGCGGCGGCGAGCGCGGCTTCGTCGTTGAATTCGATGACCGTCGTCGTGCCGCGCAGGTCGTGAACCTGTCCCACCAGGCTGGCGCGCATTACCGGCGCGCCGTCCTTCAGGTCGACGAAGCCATCGTCGACCGCGCCGTGATAGGCGCCGTTGAAGGTCAGGATCTTCGGCCGCCCGCTGATCCCGCGGCACCAGCGGATGACCGCGCGATTGGCCTCGCTCGCGGTGGTCGTGACCTGCCACTGCGGCAGGCCGAACATCGCCGACAGCCGTTCGGACAGCGCCGCGCCGCGCTCGGTCGGCAGCATGTAGCTGAGCCCTTCGCTTGCCTGCCTGGCCAGGGCGGCGGCGAGGGCGGGGGGCGAATGGCCGAACAGGCTGGCGGTGTCGCCGAGGCAGAAATCGTCATAGCTCTGCCCGTCGATGCTGGTCAGCGTCGCGTCCTTCGCCGACGCGGCGACGATCGGCACCGGGCTGGGCCAATCCTGCATCCAGTGGAAGGGCACCGACTGGAACCAGCCGGTCGCCGCCGCCCGGTGCGCGAAGGCGCGGGGGTTGGCGGCGCGAAAGCGGTCGGCCTCGCGCGCGGCGACACGGGCGATGGCAGCGTCGGCGATCACCCGAGCCGGTCCTTCATCGCATAATAGAGCAGGCCCAGCGTCGCGAGCGGGCGGCGCAGCCACTTGCCGCCGGGAAAGGGTTGCGACGGCAGGCCGGCGAGCACGTCGAAACGCTCAGCGGTTCCGGCCAGCGCCTCGGCGACCAGTTCGCCCGCGATCGTCGTTACCAGCGCGCCATGCCCCGAAAAACCGTGCGCGAAAAAGACGTTCCCGCGTCGCCCGACATGCGGCAGGCGATTCATCGTCACCGCGACCACGCCGCCCCAGCCATAATCGATCGGCACATCGGCGACCTGCGGAAAGACTTCCGCCATGAAGGGGCGCACGAAGCCGGCGATGTCGTGCGGCGGCGTCTGCGAATAGCGCTCTCCGCCGCCGAAGATCAGGCGCTTGTCGGCCGAGAGGCGGAAATAGTTGAGCACGAACCGGCTGTCGGCGACCGCGGCGTCGCTCGGCAGCAGCGCGTCGGCATTCGCGAGCGGGGCGGTCGCGATATTATAGTTCATGATCGGGACGGCGTAGCGGCCAAGCTCGGGCTCGACCTCTCCGATCCAGCTATCGGTCGCGTCGATGATATAGCGCGCGGCGACGTGCGCGCGGTCGGTCATCACGCCGGGTCCCTCGCTGCTTTCGGTGACGCGGCGCGCGCATTCGCCTTCCCATATCCGCACGCCGGCCGCTTCGGCAGCGCGGGCCAGGCCGATCGCATAGTTCAGCGGGTGAAAATGGCCGCCCTGCGGATCGTAGACGCCGCCGTGATAAAGGGGGCTGGCGATATGCGTGCCCATATCCTCCGTCGGGACGACGTCGCTGGCATAGCCGAAGCGCGCGGACAGATGCTCCGCCTCGCGGCGCATCGCGTCGAAATCCTTCGGCGTCCAAGCCGCCTCGAGATGCCCGGATTTCAGGTCGCACGCGATGGCATGTTTCGCGATGCGGGCGTGGACGCGGTTGTCGCGCCAGCACAGGTCGAACAGCGCGTCGGCGCGCTCGCGGCCGAAGTCTTCCTCCAGCTCCGATGCGGTCCAGCGCAGCCCCGGGATCAGTTGTCCACCGTTCCGGCCCGACGCGCCGAAGCCGATATGGTGGCGCTCGATCAGGATGACCGAAAAGCCACGCTCGGCGCAGGCGAGCGCGGCGGACAAGCCCGTGAACCCGCCGCCGATGACCGCGACATCGCACGTGCAATCCCGTTCGTCGAATGCGTGCGGCGGCCAGTCGTGGGCCGTCGCGACATAATGGCTGTGGTTCAGCGGATCGGTCATGGTCGCGGTGCGGTTCAGACCCGCATCAACAGATGTTCGCGCTCCCAGCTCGACACCACCGACTGGTAGTTGAAAAGCTCATAATCCTTCACAGCGAAGAAGATTTCGAAGAAATCGTCGCCCAGCAGGTTGCGCACCTTCTTGCACGACGCGAAGCGATCCAGCGCGGCCTCCAGCGTGCGCGGAAGCGTCCGTGCGCGGTTGTAGGCACTGCCGGTAATCGGCTGCGGCGGCACCATGCGGTCGACCATGCCGATGTAGCCGCACACCAGCGACGCGGCGATCGCCAGATAGGGATTGCTGTCGGCGCCGGGCAGGCGGTTCTCGACGCGGCGGTTGTGCTTGTCGGACACCGGCACGCGGAACCCGCACGACCGGTTGTCGACGCCCCATTGGACGTTGATCGGCGCCGCGCTGTCGGGGCGCATCCGGCGAAAGCTGTTCACGTTTGGCGCCCACATCGGCGAAATCTGGGGCATGAAGCGGATCAGCCCCGCGATGTAGCTGCGAAAGGCGGCGCTATCGCGACCGTTCGAGGTGGCGAACAGGTTTCGCCCCGTTTCGGCATCGACGACCGACTGGTGGATATGCATCGCGCTGCCCGGCTGGCCCGCCATCGGGTTCGCCATGAAGGTGGCATAGACGTCATGTTGTTTCGCGACGTTGCGCACGACACGCTTGAACAGAAATACCTCGTCGGCCAGCCGCAGCGGGTCGCCGTGGATGAAGTTCACCTCAAGCTGTGCGGCGCCCATTTCGTGGATCATCGTGTCGATATCGAGCCCCATCAGCTCGCAATCGTCATAGATATGGTCGATGATGTCCTCATATTCGTTCATCGCTTCCAGCCCGTAAGGCTGGCTCGCGGTCTCGCTGCGCCCCGACCGGCCGACAGGAGGGGTCAGCGGGAAATCGGGGTCGGCGTTCTGCGAGACGAGATAGAATTCGACCTCGGGCGCGATGATCGGTTTCCAGCCCTTTTCCGCGTAGAGGCCGAGCACCTTTTTCAGGATCGTGCGGGGTGCGATGTCGACCTGGGTGCCGTCACCGTTGAGCGTGTCCGCGATGACGAAGGCCGTCGGCGAGGTAAAGCCGGGCGCGACGCAGATCGTGCTGGGATCGGCGATCAATATCTTGTCGGGATCCTTGTCCCAGATGTCGTCGATATCCTCGGGATAATGGCCGTCGATCGTGCAGATGAAGACGCTGCCGGGAATGCGAAGCGACTTGTCCTTGACCGAGGAGAGGAACTTCTTGGCCGGCAGAACCTTGCCGCGTTGAACCCCGTTGATGTCGGGTACGATACATTCGACTTCGTCGATTTTATGGTCGCTGATCCATTGTTCCAGATTGACTGACATGAGCCCCCGATTGGGCCGAGGAGTCGGCCCGTTGTGGAGCGGGCAGCGTATCGCAAGGTTGGACGGAGCGCCAGAGGGGACGTTATTCCGCCATTTTCGGCATTGTTTGATGCCGGAATCTTTGCTTGCGCGACACGGGCGCGTCTTCATTCTCGTTACGTCGGGCTTGACCGGGTGTCGGGCTTTTCCCCAAGACAGGCGTGCTCCCGACCGGGTGGGGGCGAATGATTGCCAGCATGGATGCGCCCCGGAAGGAGACGATGGTGATGAGGGGTGAAAACGACCAACTGGCCTCCTTCTGGATGCCGTTTACCGCCAATCGGGCGTACAAGGCGCATCCGCGCCAGCTCGTGTCGGCAAAGGGAATGCATTATCAGTCGAGCGACGGTCGAGAGATTCTCGACGGCACCGCGGGCCTGTGGTGCAGCAATGCGGGACATTGCCGTCCGGAGATTACGGAAGCGATCGCAAAGGCCGCGGCGACACTGGATTTCGCGCCGACCTTTCAACTCGGCCATCCGCTGCCGTTCGAGCTTGCGCAGCGGCTCGCCGCGCTGATGCCCGATGGGCTCGACCGCATTTTCTTCACCAACAGCGGGTCCGAGTCGGTCGACACCGCGCTCAAGATCGCGCTCAATATCCAGCGCGCAAAGGGGCAGGGGACACGCACCCGCCTGATCGGCCGCGAGCGCGGCTATCATGGCACGGGCTTCGGCGGGATCAGCGTCGGTGGCCTCGTCAACAATCGGCGTGCATTCGGCACCGGCCTGCCCGGCGTCGACCATCTTCGCCACACGCACGACATCGCGCGCAACGCCTTCTCGCGTGGTTTTCCGCAGCACGGCGCCGAACTCGCCGACGACCTTCAGCGGCTTGTCGATCTTCATGGCGCGGAGACGATCGCGGCGGTGATCGTCGAGCCGATGGCGGGGTCGACCGGGGTGCTGGTTCCGCCCGTCGGCTATCTCCAGCGGCTGCGCGAGATTTGCGACCGGCACGGCATCATCCTGATCTTCGACGAGGTGATCACCGCCTTCGGCCGCGTCGGCGCCGCCACGGCATCGGAGGCGTGGGGCGTCACCCCTGACATCATCACGATGGCGAAGGGCCTGACCAACGCCGCGGTGCCGATGGGCGCGGTCGCGGTGAGGCGCGAACTGCACGACGCGGTGATCGATAGCGTGCCCGGCGGCATCGAGCTGTTCCACGGTTACACCTATTCGGGCCATCCGCTTGCAAGCGCCGCGGGCCTTGCCACGCTGGATATTTACGCCCGCGACGGGCTGTTCGATCGCGTGAACGCGCTGTCGGCCTATTGGGAGGAGGCGGCGCACAGCCTGAAGGGGCGGCGCCACGTCATCGACATCCGCACCATCGGTCTGGTCGCGGGCATCGAGCTGGATCCGCGTGCGGGGGCGCCGACCGCGCGCGCGAACGAATTGTTCCAGGCCTGTTTCGACAATGGCCTGCTCGTTCGGGCGACCGGCGACATCATCGCGCTGTCGCCGCCGCTGATCGTCGAGAAGAGCCACATCGACGAGATGTTCGCGAAGATTGCCGATCTTCTCGATCGGATCGACTGACGACGGGGGCCGCTCCGGCCCGCTGCGCCTTTTGCTGAATGGCGAAAATATTTGCGGGGAGCCGGGAACCATCGGGCAGCGCAGACGTTTCAATTACCTACTCGATCGAAAGTGAAGGTAGAATTTGCTTCCTGTCTTCGGACGGAAGCTAGGGAGCCCCGCCGCAGAAATGCGACGGGGCTTACTCGTTTCCGGGCGTTGGTCTTTTCAAAGATTTGGGAATTTTCAAAGATTTGGGAATTCGGGTTGCCGGCATCAGCGGGTTTTCGCGGCCGACATGCCGGATGCTCCGTCGCTCCGCTTGCGCCGACATGAACGGCGCGCCGTTTCTGCGACAATTTGCGACAATTTTTCGTTCATTCGGCAACGGACTGGGACAAATAGGGCCTAGAACGGCTTCATCGGGACGCCCCATCGGCTCCCTCGACGAGGAGTTCGTTACGTGAAGAAGAAAATTTCGCTTTTGACGCTGGGCGCCGCGCTGATCGCCGTGCCCGTCCTGGCCGCTCCCGGCCTGAAGGCCGGCGCCGACGGCAATGGCATCGTGACTCGCGCCGAGGCGCAGGCCCATGCCGCCGAGCGGTTCGCCAAGCTGGATGTGAACAAGGATGGCAAGCTCGATGCGAGCGACCGCGCCGCCAAGCGCGCCGAAATGCAGGCGCAGATGTTCGAACGTCTCGACGCGAACAAGGACGGCAGCATCAGCAAGGCCGAATGGGATCAGCACGCTGCCGATCGCGACGCCAAGCGAGCGGAGCGCGGCGAGAAGCGCGCCGACGCCGGTGAAGGCAAGCGCGGCATGCGCGGCCATCACGGCAAGCGCGGCGGCCATCACGGCATTATGATGGGCCGCGCCGACGCGAACGGCGACAAGGTCGTCAGCCAGGCCGAGTTCCAGACCGCGGCGCTCGCGCGCTTCGACGCGGCCGATACGAACAAGGACGGCAAGGTGACGGCCGAGGAACGCGCCGCACAGCGCGAAGCCTGGAAGGCGAAGGCAGGCGAGTGGCGCGCGAAGCGCGGCGCGGCGCCGGTCGCTCCGACAGGCGAATAAGGACATGGCACGGGGCGGCGGTGACGGGCAGGTCATCCTCCCCCTCCCGGCATTGCCTTTGCCGCCGGCCCCTGCCAGCATCGCCCACCGGTCCATTGCGACCGGTGGGCGAACTACTGCATTTTACGGACAATTGATGACCGAGACCCCGCGTATCCTGTTGATCGACGACGAGCCTTCGATCCGCGAGCCGCTCTCCGAATATCTGGAGGCGCAGGGTTTTGCCGTGACCGATGCGGCGAGCGCTGCCGAAGCGCGGTCGGTGCTGCGTGCGCAGTCGGTAGACCTGGTCGTCAGCGACATCATGATGCCGGGCGAGGACGGGCTGTCGCTTACCCGCCATCTGCGCGAAACGAGCAGCATTCCCGTGATCCTGCTGACCGCGCGCGCAGAGGATACCGAACGGATCATCGGGCTGGAGATCGGCGCCGACGATTATGTCGTCAAACCCTTCAACCCGCGCGAACTGGTCGCGCGTATCCGGACCGTGCTGCGGCGGACGCAGGCGGGCGGACGCGCGCTCGACACCAGCGGGACGAGCTATGCCTTCGGCCGCTGGGTGCTGCGCGAGATCGAGCGGGTGCTGGTCGACGACGACGGGAACGAGGTCGCGCTGTCGTCGGGCGAATATCATCTGTTGCAGGCGCTGCTGCGCCATCCGCGCCAGGTGATGAGCCGCGACCGGCTGCTCGACCTTGTCCGCGGGCGCGAGGCCGACATCTTCGACCGCGCGATCGACAATCTGGTCAGCCGCCTGCGCAAGAAGATCGAGGAAGACCCGGCGCATCCGCAGATCGTCAAGACCGTGTGGGGCGGCGGCTATACGCTCGCGTGCGAGGTCAAGCGGATGGGCCCCGCCGCGTGAAACTACGCCTTTGGCCCAAAAGCCTGGTCGGCCAGCTTGTCTTTGCCGTCGCGGTGATGCTGTTCGTGGCGCAGGCGATCAACTTCGTGTTGCTGTCGCGCGGCATGAAGCAACAGGCGCTCGCGCACGGTGGCGGCATGGCCGTTGCGCGCGTGATCGACGCAATCGAGCGCGACCGGCGGGGCGATCGGCCCCACGGCGGGCGCGGCGCACGGGAACGCAATCAGAAGATGGTCGTCTCGACCCAGCCGCTGCCGCCGCCGCCCGGCGCGGTACGGATGCCCGAACTGGCCGCCTATGTTTCCGGCCTGCTGGCCGAAGCCGACCTGCAGGCGGACAGCGTCGATGCCTGGGCATTGCCGCAACGCCAGCGGATGCAGAGGCAGAATTTCCCGCGCGTCGTCGTCGTGACGGCGAAGGTCGAGGGCCGCTATTATTCGGTGCGGTCGCGCGTGCCCGCGGGCGGCAACAAGCTGCAGGGCTTTCTGGTCTGGCAGACGCTGTCGCTGTACCTGTTGCTGCTGATCCCCATCATCGTCATCGCCTATCGCGCGGCGGCGCCGCTGCGCGACCTGACGCGCGCCGCGCGGACCAACCCCGCGCTGCGCGACGCCACGCCGCTGGAAGAGGCCGGGCCTTCGGATGTGCGCGACCTGATTGCGGCCTTCAACGCCTATCGCACGCGGATCGCGACGATGCTGTCCGACAAGGACCGGATGCTGGGCGCGGTCGGGCACGACCTGCGCACTCCGCTCGCCAGCCTGCGCGTCCGCGTCGAGCAGATCGACAATGAGGTGCTGCGCGAAAAGATGATCGCGTCGATCGAAGAGATGACCGCGATGCTGACCGACATATTGTCGCTGGCGCGGTCGGGCGCCGGTACCGAGACGCAGGAGCGCGTCGACCTGCGCGCGCTCGTCGGCGAACTGGCCGGCGATTACCGCGAGCAGGGCAAGGACGTCGGCATCGGCGAGACCGCCGACGCCGCGGTGCTGGCGCGGCCGATGTTGCTGCGCCGCGCGTTGCGCAATCTTATCGACAATGCACTGGCCTATGGCGTGCGGGCGCGGTTGTCGGTGGCGGTCGAAGTGGTCGACGGAGAGGCGCGGATCATCGTGTCCGACGACGGCCCGGGGCTGACCGAGGAGGAGGCCAGCAAAGTGTTGCGCCGCGGTGTCAGGCTGGACGAGAAGACCCCCGGTTCCGGCCTGGGCTTGGATATCGTCAAGGAACTGGTTGACGTCTATGGCGGGTCCCTGCAATTGAAACGATCAGTGCTGGGGGGGCTCCTGGCAGAATTGCGGCTGCCGGCCGCAAAGGTGGCGGGTTTCCGCACTTTCGCCTCAATACGCAAGGAATAAGGGCCCGGCCACCCCAAGAGACCCAGATGCAGCAGATCGTTCG
>JAFKLT010000010.1 GCA_017309275.1 Sphingomonadales bacterium
GATTGCCAAGGGGCTGCCCGAGGCGACCGCAGCGGTCAGCGAAGAATTGAAGGGCCCGCGCAGCAGCGCGCCGCCGCAGGCGCTGGAAGGCTTTCTGCGCAAGACCGGCCTGACGCAGGACCAGCTCGAGGACCGCGACGGCGTCTATTTCGCCGTGATCGACAAGCCCGGCCGCGCGACCGCCGAGGTGCTGGCCGAAGCGATCCCCGCGATCGTCCGCGGCTTTTCGTGGCCGAAGTCGATGCGCTGGGGCAAGGAAAGCGCGAGCAGCGAAAGCCTGCGCTGGGTGCGCCCGCTGTCGGGCATCGTCGCGATCTTCGGCGAGGAACTGGTGCCGTGCGAAATAGGCGGGATCGCCAGCGGCTTCGCGACGCGCGGCCATCGTTTTCACTGCCCAGGCGAGATCACCATCGGGTCGGCGGCGGACTATGCCGAAAAGCTGCGGGCGTGCCACGTCATCGTCGACCATGAGGAGCGACAGGCGATCATCCGCGACGGCGCCGCCAAAGCCGCGGCCGACGCGGGCCTGACGCTGGTCGAGGACGAGGGTCTGGTGATCGAGAATGCCGGCCTGACCGAATGGCCGGTGCCTTTGCTCGGCCGCTTCGACGAAGCGTTCCTGGAGGTGCCGCCCGAGGTCATCCAGCTCACCGCACGGGTGAACCAGAAATATTTCGTCGTGAACGGCGCCGACGGCAAGCTGGCGAACGCGTTCGTCTGCACCGCGAACATCGACGCGACCGACGGCGGCGCGGAGATCGTCGCGGGCAATTACAAGGTGATCGCCTCGCGCCTTTCCGACGCGCGCTTCTTTTGGGAACAGGACCAGAAGAAGCCGCTGGCGCAGCATGCCGAGAAGCTGAAGAACATCACCTTCCACGAAAAGCTGGGCACCGTCGCCGACAAGGTCGAGCGCGTCGCGAAGCTCGCCGAGTGGCTGGCGAGCGAAGGCATCGTCCCGAACTGCGACCCCGCGCAGGCGCGGCAGGCGGCGGAACTGGCGAAGGCCGACCTCGTCACCGAGATGGTAGGCGAATTCCCAGAATTGCAGGGGCTTATGGGCGGTTATTACGCTCGCGCCGAAGGCCTGCCCGACGCGGTCGCCGACGCGATCCGCGACCATTACAAGCCGGTCGGGCAGGGCGACGACGTGCCGACAGCGCCGGTGACCGTCGCCGTGGCGCTGGCGGACAAGCTGGATACGCTTCGCAGCTTCTTTGCGATCGACGAAAAGCCGACCGGCTCCAAGGATCCCTTTGCACTTCGCCGCGCCGCGTTGGGTGTCATCCGGACGTTGACCGAGAATGGGTTGCGCTTTGCCGTGGCGGAGGGTGACCTGCTCGACTTCTTTGCCGACCGCCTCAAGGTCCAGCAGCGCGAAGCCGGCGTTCGTCACGATCTGATCGACGCAGTGTTCGCGCTCGGCGGTGAGGATGATCTCGTTCGTCTGCTCGCCCGCGTGAAGGCGTTGCAGGCGTTCATGGGAACCGAAGACGGCGCGAACCTGCTCGCGGGCTACAAGCGCGCCGCGAATATCCTGAAGCAGGCGGGCGAGGTGAGCGG
This sequence comes from Sphingomonadales bacterium, assembly GCA_017309275.1. Classification (GTDB taxonomy): domain Bacteria; phylum Pseudomonadota; class Alphaproteobacteria; order Sphingomonadales; family Sphingomonadaceae; genus Sphingopyxis. The sequence continues at coordinate 1,564 of JAFKLT010000010.1, forward strand.
CACCGCCGCCGCGACGCCGCCGACCGACGCCGATGCCGTGCTGCTCGCCGCGCTCGATGCCGCCGAACCTGCGGCTTCCGCTGCGGTCGCCGACGAACGTTTCACCGACGCGATGGCGGCGCTAGCCAGCCTTCGCGCGCCGATCGACGCCTTTTTCGACGGCGTGATGGTCAACGACCCTGACGAGGCGGTCCGCGCCTATCGCCTGGGCCTGCTCGCGCGATTTACCGGTGCGGTGCATGGCGTGGCCGATTTCTCGAAGATCGAGGGCTGACGGCCGGGTTATGCGCCGCAGCTTATAACGAACGAAGTAAAACTGAATCGACGAAGTGCGATTGCATACCTACCCAGCCGCAACCTCCTCCCCGGGGCAGCAGGAGTTAGACATGACGAAGATGGTGCATTTGTTCGGCGGCGACGCGACGACGCGCGAGCGGTCGAAGGAATTGCTGGGCGGCAAGGGATCGAACCTTGCCGAGATGGCCTCGATCGGCCTGCCGGTTCCGCCGGGCTTTACGATCACCACCGACGTCTGCACCGCCTATTACGCCGGCGGCGAACAATTTCCGGCCGGTTTGCTGGAAGATGTCGCGGCAGGCATCGCGCATATCGAGGGCATCACCGGCAAGCGCTTCGGCGACGCCGCCGACCCGCTGCTCGTGTCGGTCCGTTCGGGCGCGCGCGTGTCGATGCCAGGCATGATGGACACCGTCCTAAACCTGGGGCTCAACGACGCGACCGTCGTCGGCCTGTCCGAAGCGTCGGGCGATCCGCGCTTCGCGTGGGACAGCTATCGCCGTTTCGTCCAGATGTACGCCGACGTCGTTATGGGCCTGGACCATGCCGAGTTCGAGGAAGCGCTGGAAATCGCCAAGGAAGACCGTGGCTTCTACCTCGATACGGAGATGACGGCTGAAGACTGGCAGGCGCTGGTCAAGGAATATCAGACGATCGTCGAGCGCGAAACCGGCGCACCCTTTCCGCAGGAGCCGAAGGATCAGCTCTGGGGTGCGATCGGCGCCGTCTTTGCAAGCTGGGAAAGCGACCGCGCGAAAGTCTATCGCCGCCTGAACTCGATTCCCGGCGAATGGGGCACCGCGGTCAATGTCCAGGCGATGGTGTTCGGCAATATGGGCGACACCTCGGCCACCGGCGTTGCCTTCACGCGCGATCCAGCGACCGGCGAGCGCGCCTGGTACGGCGAATGGCTGATCAATGCGCAGGGCGAGGACGTCGTCGCGGGCATTCGCACGCCGCAATATCTCACCAAGATCGCGCGCGAAAAGGCGGGTGCCAAGCCGTTGTCGATGGAAGAGGCGATGCCCGAGACCTTCGGCGAGCTGGGCCGCGTCTTCGACACGCTCGAAACCCATTATCGCGACATGCAGGACATCGAGTTCACCGTCGAACGCGGGACGCTGTGGATGCTGCAGACGCGCAGCGGCAAGCGCACCGCCAAGGCGGCGCTGCGTATCGCGTGCGAAATGGCGGCCGAAGGGTTGATTTCGGAAGAGGAAGCGGTTGGCCGCGTCGATCCCGGTGCGCTCGACCAGCTGCTCCACCCGACGCTCGATCCGAAGGCGCCGCGCGATGTGCTGACGAAGGGGCTTCCGGCGAGCCCCGGCGCCGCGTCGGGCAAGATCATGTTCGACGCCGACAGCGCCGAAAAGGCCGCCGGCATGGGCGAGGCAGTGATCCTCGTTCGTGTCGAGACCAGCCCTGAGGACATTCACGGCATGCACGCCGCGAAAGGTATCCTGACCGCGCGCGGCGGGATGACCAGCCACGCGGCGGTCGTCGCACGCGGCATGGGGCGCCCCTGCGTCTCGGGCGCGGGCGGGCTGTCGATCGACGGCAATGCGCGCGTGCTTCGCGTCGCGGGCCGCGAACTGCGCGAAGGCGACATCCTGACGCTCGACGGTTCGACGGGCGAGGTGATGGCGGGCGAGGTTCCGACCCTGCTGCCTGAACTGGTCGGTGATTTCGGTACGCTGATGGGCTGGGCTGACAAGGTTCGCCGCATGAAGGTGCGCACCAACGCCGAAACGCCGCAGGATGCGCAGGTCGCGCGCGATTTCGGTGCCGAGGGCATCGGGCTTTGCCGCACCGAGCATATGTTCTTCGACGCCGCGCGCATCACCGCGGTGCGCGAGATGATCCTGGCCGACAGCGAGGACGGCCGCCGCGCCGCGCTCGCCAAGCTGCTCCCCGAACAGCGCGGCGACTTTGCCGCGATCTTTGAGGTAATGGCCGGCCTGCCGGTCACCATCCGCCTGCTCGACCCGCCGCTTCACGAATTCCTGCCGACGCGCGAAGAGGATTTCGCCGACGTCGCCGAGGCCGCGGGCGTGGGGATCGAGGCGCTGAAGGCGCGTGCGAACGAACTGCACGAATTCAACCCGATGCTGGGCCATCGCGGCTGCCGCCTGGGCGTAACCTATCCCGAAATCTATGAGATGCAGGCGCGCGCGATCTTCGAGGCGGCGTGCGACGTCGCCGCCGCAACCGGCGCCGCGCCGATTCCGGAAGTGATGATCCCGCTCGTCGCGACGCGCCGCGAGTTCGATCTGATGAAGGCGGTCGTCGACGCGCAAGCCAAGGCCGTGTTCGCCGAAAAGGGCCGCGAGATCGCCTATCTCGTCGGCACGATGATCGAACTGCCGCGCGCCGCGCTGATGGCGGGCGAGATCGCCGAGACGGCCGAGTTCTTCAGCTTTGGCACCAACGACCTGACGCAGACGACGATCGGCATCAGCCGCGACGACGCGGGCCGCTTCCTGACGCAATATGTCGACAAGGGCATTTTCGTCACCGACCCCTTCGTCAGCCTGGATGTCGAGGGCGTCGGGCAGCTGATCGAACTGGCCGCCGAGCGTGGTCGCGGCACGCGCGCGGGCATCAAGCTCGGCATTTGCGGTGAACATGGCGGCGACGCGCCGAGCATCCATTTCTGCGAAAAGACCGGCCTCGACTATGTCAGCGCCTCGCCCTACCGTGTGCCCATCGCACGCCTGGCGGCAGCGCAGGCGGCCCTCAAAAAGGGTTAGCGCAAGAGGGGGAAGCGCATGAAGAGCTGGCACCGCTATGCGATCGTCCTGCTGGGCGGAATAGCGGTGGGGCTCGGCGCTGCCCGGATATTGACCGGTGGCGGGCTTGGCGACGGCGCGATCCGCAACGGTCCGTGGACGACCTCGCTCGGCTATGGGACGAAGGCGACCGACCCGCTCACGCGCGCGATGGTCGCCCGCTCCGGCCTGCTGGCGCTTCCGGCGAAGGAAACGCTCTATTGGATGGCGGCCACCGACGCGGATGGCGCGCCGCTGGACGGCAATTGCCGCTACAGCCTGTCGGGCAAGCCGCTCGACGCGCGCTGGTGGAGCGTCACCGTCTATGACGCCAAAGGCTATCTGGTCGATAATCCCGCGCGATCATGGTCGGTCAATGGCGCCAACGTCGCGCTCGACGGCGCAGGCGAATGGCGCGTCACGATTTCGCCCGACCGGCCGACAGGCGCGGCCTGGCTGCCCGGCATCAAGGGGCAGCCGTTCCAGTTGACGCTGCGCATGTATAATCCGGGCAAGACCCTGCGCGCCGACCCCGCGAAGGCCGCGCTGCCGCGGCTGGTGAAGGAGGGCTGCTGAGATGCGGAGCTGGCTCGGCCCGATCCTTCTTGGCCTGATCGTCGCGGTGGCGACCGCATGGGCCACGATCGCCTATATCCCCTATGGCCTGATGCATGTCGCGATGGACCGGCTGGGGCAGGGGGGCGTCAATCGGATGTCCTATGGCAATCTGGCGACGCCTGAACGCCAGCCGGTCGTGCGGCCCAGCCCCGACCTTGCCTATTCGGGCTGCCCCTATGACCTTTCGGGTGGGCCGGTCGCGATCGACGTGGCGCCGGTGCCCGGCCGTTACAGCTCGCTCAGCATCTTCGACGCCGCGACCGACGTGATTTTCGTGCGCAACGATATCGAGGCCGGGGGCAAGCCCTATCGAATCATCGTCGCGCGAACGGGGCAGGCGGTGCCCGCCGGGGCCGAAATCGTCCGCACGGACCATGACCGGGGCATCGCGCTGATCCGTCTTTTACTGAAGGATCCGGCAGAAATCGGCGGCCTCGACGCCGCCCGGCGACAATCCTCCTGCGCGATCGTCACAAATCGGAAATAGGGGGTTGCGCACCCCGGCGACTGTCCGTAAAGGCACCGCTCCACGCACCCGTAGCTCAGCTGGATAGAGCACCAGACTACGAATCTGGGGGTCGGACGTTCGAATCGTTCCGGGTGCGCCATTTCCCCAAAATCGGCGAAAATGCCTGTCTAGAGCAGGCTGTCGAGCAGCGTGCGCAAATGACGCGCGGTGTCCCATTGCGCCTGCGCGTCGCCCTGCAATTTGATGAAAGCGGCGGCGATTGCCGTCCATAATGCGACCTGGGCATGATCCTTCATTGCCGCGAACGATCCGATCATTTCGGCGATGACGACGGTGCCCCGGGCGCCATGAGTGTCGTGAATGGTTCGGGCTTTTTCATGCGCGATGCGCTGGTCGGCGGTCATGGCGTCGGCCTTTTCTGATCCGCGATGCCCGATGCCGTGGACGGTGACCCCGGGCGACGTCTGTGAACGCATCGCGGTTGGCCGCAGGAAAGAGGTAACTGCGGCTTGGATCCAATATATATGGCATCGATGTCATAGGCAAGGCTCGAGGTCGTGCCGGTCCGCATAGCTATGCCCTGTTGCATCGCTCGCCGCTGTGCGACATTCCAACCCGTGGACAAGGGAGAGTCATGAGCGAACAGATCGTTACGGTCGACATCGGCGGCACCCACGCGCGCTTTGCGATCGCCGGGGTAGCGGACGGCCGCGTCGTGTCGCTGGGGCAGGAGACGACGCTCCACACCAAGGATCATGCAAGCTTCCAGACCGCCTGGCAGGATTTCGAGCGCCGGCAGGGCGGGGCCTTGCCGCGCGCCGTCGCGATTGCGATCGCCGGGCCGACGCGCGGCGAGGTGATCCGCTTCACGAACAATCCGTGGATCATTCGCCCCGCGCTGATCGGCGAAAAGCTGAACGTCGACCGGCATGTGCTGGTCAATGACTTCGAGGCGGTGGGCCATGCGGTCGCGCAGGCCGATCCATCCTATTTCGAGACGTTGACCGGCCCCGACGAGCCCTTGCCCGCAGCGGGAACGATCAGCGTGATCGGCCCCGGCACCGGCCTGGGCGTTGCGCATGTCTGGCGCGGCGACCGCGGTTATCGGGTGCAGGCGACCGAGGGCGGGCACATCGACTTCGCGCCGCTCGACAGCATCGAGGATGCGATCCTCGCGCGGCTTCGCAAGCGTCATCGGCGCGTGTCTATCGAACGCATCGTGTCGGGGCCGGGGATCGTCGACATCTATGAGACGCTGGCCGGGATGGAAGGGCGCGCGATCACGCCGCTCGACGACCGCGAGATATGGTCGCGGGGCATGTCGGGCGAGGACAGTCTGGCGGCGGCGGCCGTCGATCGTTTCTGCCTGTCGCTCGGCAGCGTCGCGGGCGACCTGGCGCTGGCGCAGGGCGCGAGCGGCGTCGTCATCGCTGGCGGACTGGGCCTTCGCATTCGGGATAGCCTGGTCAAATCGGGTTTCCCCGAACGTTTCGTCGCCAAGGGGCGGTTCGAAAATTTCATGGCGGCGATCCCGGTCAAGCTGATCACCCATCCGCAGCCGGGCCTGTTTGGCGCCGCGGCCGCCTTCGCGCGCCAATATTCGTAAAATTCCGCTGGCGCGCGCGCCCGAAAATCGGCAGCAAGGGGCATGTCTTCGCGCCCCGTCCTCGGCATCATCGCCTGCAACCGCGCCGTCGGAACCGAGATCGCGCAGACGGTGATCAACCGATATGCGACCGCGGCGATGCGGCATGCCGATTGCGCCGCGCTGATCATCCCGTCGCTGCCCGATCATATGCGCGCCGACGAAGTCGTCGGGCGGCTCGACGGCGTGCTGCTGACGGGGACGCCGTCGAACGTCGAGCCCGCGCGCTACAACGATCCGTCGGCCGGCGAGGGGCCGTTCGATCCGGACCGCGACCGCATGATGATCGAACTGGTCGAGGCGGTGATCGCCGCGCAGCGGCCGCTGTTCGGCATCTGCCGCGGCTTTCAGGAAATCAACGTCGCGCTGGGCGGGACGCTGCGGCGCGATACGTCGGCGAGTGCCGAACTGCTGCACCACCATGCGCCCGACGGCGTGGCGTTCGACGCGATGTTCGACCATCGGCACAAGGTCGACCTGGTCGAGGGCGGCCTGCTCGCCGCGGCGTATGAGGCGCCGTCGCTCGACGTGAATTCGGTCCATTATCAGGGGATCGGCGATCTTGCCGATGGCCTGCGGGTCGAGGCGCGGGCGCCCGACGGGCTGGTCGAGGCCTATAGCGCCCGGCCGAACGGTGCGCCGCTGCTGGCGGTGCAATGGCATCCCGAATGGGCGACCGACGGCAACGACCAGAGCCAGACCTATTTCCAGCTACTCGGACGCGCGTTAAGAGGGGCGCTATGAACCGCCGCGTCACCCGTTACGACCGCTATCTCGCGCGGCTCTGCTTCTCACCCTGATCGAAGGCCATGCTCTCGCCGCCGCCCGCCTCGGGCGCGGTCGGGAGGTTAATCGTCGTAGCGAAGGATCGAGCAATCTCTCGACGTCGCACGATGCGAACGGTTCTTGGAAATTCAGGAGTTTTGACATGCCCCGCAATCACGACATCGCCGAACTGCGCCGCCTGGACGTCGCGCACCACCTTCCCGCACAGGCCGACTGGGCCGAGATCGAACGGCTGGGCGGCAGCCGCATCATCACCCACGCCGAGGGTGCGTATATCACCGACGGCGACGGTCACCGCATCCTCGACGGCATGGCCGGCCTGTGGTGCGTCAACGTCGGTTATGGCCGCGAGGAGCTGGTCGAGGCGGCGGCAGCGCAGATGCGCGAGCTGCCTTTTTACAACACCTTTTTCAAGACCGCGACGCCGCCGACGGTGACGCTCGCGGCGAAGATCGCCAGCCTGACCGGCAACCGCCTGCCGCACATCTTTTTCAACGCCTCGGGCAGCGAGGCGAACGACACCGTCTTTCGCATGGTGCGCCACTATTGGAAGCTGAAGGGTGAGCCCAAGCGGACCGTCTTCATCAGCCGCTGGAACGCCTATCACGGTTCGACCGTCGCGGGCGTCTCGCTGGGCGGGATGAAGGCGATGCACGCCCAGGGCGACCTGCCGATCCCCGGCGTCGAACATGTCCGCCAGCCCTATTATTTCGGCGAAGGCCAGGGGATGAGCGAAGAGGAGTTCTGCGACGCCTGCGTTCAGGCGATCGAGGACAAGATCCTGGAAGTCGGCCCCGAAAATTGCGCGGCCTTCATCGGCGAGCCGGTGCAGGGCGCCGGCGGGGTCATCATCCCGCCCAAGGGGTACTGGCCGAAGGTCGAGGCGGTGGTGCGCAAATATGGCCTGTTGCTGGTCGCCGACGAGGTGATCTGCGGCTTCGGGCGCACCGGCAAGATGTGGGGGCACGAAACGATGGGCTATTCGCCCGACCTGATGCCGATGGCAAAGGGGCTGTCGTCGGGTTATCTTCCCATCTCCGCCACCGCGGTCGCGAGCCATGTCGTCGACGTGCTGAAGACCGGCGGCGATTTCGTCCACGGCTTTACCTATTCGGGGCATCCGGTCGCGGCAGCGGTCGCGCTCAAGAATATCGAGATCATCGAACGCGAGGGGCTGGTCGAGCGGACGGGCAATGTCACCGGCCCGCATCTGGCCAAGGCGCTCGCGACGCTGAACGACCATCCGCTGGTCGGCGAAACGCGTTCGATCGGCCTGTTGGGCGCGGTCGAGATCGTCGCCGACAAGGAGACCCGCGCGCGCTTCGGCGGTGCCGAGGGGACGGCGGGACCGATGGCGCGCGACGCGTGCATCGCGAACGGCCTGATGGTGCGCGGCATCCGCGACAGCCTGGTCATGTGCCCGCCGCTGATCATCACGACCGAACAGATCGACGAGATGGTTGCCATCATCCGCAAATCGCTGGATGAGGTTCTTCCGAAACTTCGCGCGCTCTGATCCGCGCCTTCTGACCCGACCCTCTGACAAGGAAAGACCAAGCCTCCATGCCCTCCGGCCTATTTGCCCTGCTCGACGACGTCGCCACCATTGCCAAGGTGGCGGCCGCGAGCATCGACGATATCGGCGCCGCCGCGTCGAAGGCCGGGGTCAAGGCGGCGGGGGTCGTGGTCGACGATACCGCGGTGACTCCGCGCTATGTCACCGGCTTCACCCCCGACCGCGAACTGCCGATCATCTGGCGGATCACCAAGGGGTCGATCTTCAACAAGCTGGTGCTGATCCTGCCCGCGCTGCTGTTGCTGTCGACCTTCGTGCCGTGGGCGATCACGCCGCTGTTGATGCTGGGCGGCGCCTATCTGTGTTTCGAGGGCGCGGAAAAGGTCCTCCACTCGTTGCAGGAGGACAAGACCAGCCTCGAGGAAGACGCCGAGATCGTCGCGGACAAGGATCATGAGGAAACGATGGTGAAGGGCGCGGTCCGCACCGACTTCATCCTGTCGGCCGAAATCATGGTGATCGCGCTGAACGAGGTACTCGACGAGCATCTGATGATGCGCGCGGCGACGCTGGCGCTGGTCGCGGTCGCGATCACGATCGCGGTCTATGGCGTCGTCGGTCTGATCGTGAAGATGGACGACATCGGCCTCCACATGGCGAAGGAAGGCAACCGGGCGCGGCGCGCGATCGGACGCGGGCTGGTCGATTTCATGCCGAAGCTGCTGCGCGCGCTGGCGGTGATCGGCACCGCGGCGATGCTGTGGGTCGGCGGCCAGATCATCCTCCACGGCCTCGACGAATATCATATCGGCGGCATCGGCCATTGGCTCCACGACACGGCGCACGCGATCGGCGGGGGCCTGCCGCTCGCCGGCGTGTGGGAATGGCTGATCAACGCCGGCGGCGCGGGTGTGTTCGGGCTGTTGCTCGGCGGGCTGATCGTCGGGGCGCTGCACCTGGTGCCGGGCAAGAAGGCGGAGCATTAGTTTCGTCGTCTGGACGGGTTCCACTCGTCATTCCGGACTTGATCCGAGATCCATCGCAGCGTCGAAGTCGTTGACCCCGGATCAAGTCCGGGGTGACGAAAGAGGCGGTGTAACGAGGGGCGAGGCCATGAGAGCGCCGTCCTCCGGCATCCGATTTGCGTCTTCCTGAGGTCTTAAGGAGACAAAGTATACGCGTGCGCGCGTCCGAAGTGTCTCCTTTGTCGCTTTAAGTCTTAACTGGGCGGGCGGAGAGCGCGGATCGTCGACATGTGAGAAAGAGCCGGAATCGCAGGCTCTCACACCGAAATTTTGTAGGAAAGCTCTTTCGCCGCGACCCGGTCAGCCCAGCAGAACCACCGGACTGTCGGCGCGCCAGTGCATGCTGACCTTGTCGTCCCAGGTGAAGTCTTCCTGGTCGTGGCGCGAGAGGTTGGGGCGCGAGACGCGGATGCGCGCGCCCGATTCCAGTTCGATCTCGAACAGGGTGATGTCGCCGAGATAGCTCATGCCCTTGATCTTGCCGCGCGCGAAATTGTAGCCCTCGGGCGCGTCCTGCGCCGCCGCGCGGACGGCCTTGCCCTCGCCGGGAACGTGCAGATAGATTTTCTCGGGCCGCAGCGCGATCCAGACGTCGGCGCCGTGCGGGCCGGTTACGCCATGGTTCAGATAGACCTTGCCGAGGCCGGGGCAATCGACCGCGGCCTTGTCGGGCTCGTCGAGCGTCAACTTGCCCTCGAAGATGTTTACCGAACCCACGAAGTCGGCGACAAAGCGGTTGGCGGGATATTCGTACAGGTCGGACGGCGTCGCGAGCTGTGACACATCGCCCTTGTTGATCACCGCGATGCGGCACGCCATCGACAGCGCCTCGTCCTGATCGTGGGTCACCGTGACGAAGGTGATGCCGACCTTTTCCTGAAGCTCCGACAGTTCGAACTGCATCTGCGCACGCAGCTTGGCGTCGAGCGCCGACAGCGGTTCGTCGAGCAGCAGCACCTTCGGTCGCATCACCAGGCTGCGCGCCAGCGCGACGCGTTGCCGCTGACCGCCCGACATCTGGTCGGGCATCCGGCTTTCGAACCCGCCCAGCTTGACCAATTCCAGTGCCTCGGCGACGCGGTCGTTGGCTTCGCCGCCCCTCACGCCCGCGATCTTCAGGCCATAGGCGACATTGTCGGCGACGCTCATGTGCGGAAAGACAGCATAGCTCTGGAACACCATGTTCACCGGCCGCTTGTTCGGCGGAATGCCGGTCATGTCTTGTCCGTCGATCAGGATCCGCCCCTCGGTCGGCAGTTCGAACCCGGCGATCATGCGCAGCAGGGTGGTCTTGCCGCAGCCCGACGGGCCCAGCAGGACGAAGAATTCGCCCGCCTGGATATCGAGGCTGACATCGTCGACCGCGGTCACCTTGCCAAAGCGTTTCGAGACGTTCTGGATCTGGATGATCGGCGGCTTGGTGTCGGTCATGGTTGGTCCTAAATCCGTTCGGGTGAACGGGGTGGAGAGATGGCGTCAGTGGGTTTCGGCGATGGCCTTCACGCCCTGAAGCTTCAGCGCGATGGCGGTCAAAACGATGGTCAGGATGATTAGCAGGGTAGAGGCGGCGTTGACCTCTGGCGTCACGGAGAAGCGGACCATCGAATAGACCTTTACAGGGAAGGTGATGGTGTCGGGGCCGCTGGTGAAATAGGTGATGACGAAATCGTCGAGGCTGAGCGTGAAGGACAGCAACGCGCCCGCGACCAGCGCCGGGCGCATATGCGGGATCAGCACGTCGCGGAACACGGCCCATTCGCCCGCGCCCAAATCCTTTGCCGCCTCTTCCTGCTCGCGGTTGAACGTCGCGAGGCGCGATCGCACGACCATTGTCACGAAGGGGAAGCAGAAGGTGATGTGCGCGATGGTGATCGCGCCGAGGTTGAACGGCCAGATCAGGTCGGTCGGCCATTCGAGCCATTTCGCGAAAAAGATCAGAAAGGCGACGCCCATGCAGATTTCGGGGACGATGATCGGCAGCGATATGGTGCCGTCGATCGCGCCCTTCAGCGGGAAGCGGAAACGCCACAGCATGACCGCCGCGATCGCGCCCAGGATGAGGCTGGCGATCGTCGCGAGCGCGGCGATGGTCAGCGAGTTCACCAGCGCCTCGACCAGCACGTCGTTGCCCAGCGCCTTTTCATAATATTTGGTCGTGAAGCCGCGCCACACGACGTTGCGCTTGCTGTCGTTGAAGCTGAAGATCATCAGCTCGATCAGCGGCGCATAGAGGAACAGCATCACCAGCCCGACCCAGGCCCGCATCTACAGGGTGCGGCTGTATTCG
>JAFKLT010000011.1 GCA_017309275.1 Sphingomonadales bacterium
CTTCGGCGCCGACATAGAGGAAGATGCACAGCGCGCCGAAGGCGAAGCGCGGGCGCTTCAGCAGGTCGAAGCCCGCCAGCCCGGCGCTCGCCTCGTGCCGTTCGCCTTTCAGGCGGTTGCGGAACATCCACACCGCCGCCGCGACGATGGCAAGGGCCGCCGCGATGCCGAGGTAGCCGTGGACGATCGCCTGGCTCTCGGCGGTGCGATACGCGTCGAGTTCGGCACCCGAAAGCTGGTCGGCGGTGACCGTCGCAAGGCTGCCGAGGATCAGCGCCGACCCGGCGATCGGAAAGATCGTCGTGCCCAGCGAATTGAACGCCTGCGCGAAGGTCAGGCGGCTGTGCGCGGTCTCGGGCTTGCCGAGTAGCGAAATGAGCGGATTGGCGACGACCTGGACGATCACCACGCCGCTCGCCAAGACGAACAAGGCAAAGAGGAACAGTCCGTAGACTGCGTTCTGCGACGCCGGAATGAAGAGCAGGCAGCCGACCATCATCGTCAGCAGCCCCGCCACCGCGCCGCGCATATAGCCGATCTTCTTCACCAGCTTTGCGCCCGGGATGCCGATCACCAGATAGGCGGTGAAGAAGCAGAACTGCACCAGCATCGCCTGCGTGTAGTTGAGCGTGAACAGCTCCTTCAACTTCGGGATGATCACATCGTTGAGCGAGGTGATGCCGCCAAAGATGAAGAACAGCCCCATGACGAACAGGCGCAGTTCGGGCGTATCGACATGCACGGCTCCACCGTCCTTTTCTTCCGACGCCGATGCAAGTTTCTGTGGCACAATTGCCATGACATTCTCCTCGAATATTTTTCGGCTAAAGTGCCGGAAGCAAAGAAGCAGATCGGATATATGTATGTGCGGCGGCGCCGTGACAGGCTCTGGGCGGACCAATGTGAGAGACGCGGATTATTCAAAGGGTGGCATGGCAGCGAGAAGCAAGGCCGCACAAAGAGCGAGCGCCGCAAAAATCAGGAACAGACCAGCAAAGCCTGATGCTGGCACGACGGAGATCGCGATCCACGGCATAATGAGTGACGGCGCGGTATTGGTCAGATTGAAGATGCCGATCCCCCGCCCGCGCTTGGCTGCATCGGGCAGAACGCGAAGCGTTTGCCCTGCGTGGAGCGCCAGGAAAGTCGCGTTGGCGGCGGCAAACAGGACGTAGGCAAGCTTCGCGCTTCCCGCGGCAGCTGACAAGGCCATGGCCACGAGAGCTGCGCTTGCGAGCAATGCGAGAATGGCGAGGACGCGAAAGCCCTGGCCAACGCAGTCGATCCGGCGGCCGAGGCCGAGTGCCGCGACTACCGAGATCGCCAACCCCGCAGCGAAGAGAATCGACTTTCCACCATCTCCAAGATGCGGATCGACCTCTCGAAGCCAGAAGTAGAGATATGCGGCAAGCGCCGCTCCGGACAACTGCATCAACAGCCGTGCCAGCCACATGCGCAGCCTGCCGGATGCGAGCCGCATATGCACACCACTTCTGCTCTCGGCGGCGTCCGGGAAGGACAACGCGGCACCGCGGCCGCCGAACACCAGCAGCGGTATCACCAGGGCCGCAGTCATCGCTGCGATCATAATGAGCTTGTCTGCGAGGCCGCCCGCTTCGTCCGGGGGGAGTGCCATTCCGGACAGCGCGCCGAGGGGCGGTGCGATCGCCAGCAGACCGCCAAGCAAGCCCTTCTGCTCGTCGGGCACGCGATCGCCCGCCCAAGCGATCAGCGGTACCAGCATCAGATTGATTGCGATTTGCCATGCGACGACCATCCAAAGCAGCGCGAAGATCGTCTCGCATCGCACCATCGCGAGTTGAAGGATGATGGTCGAGGCCAGTCCTGCCGCGACGCATCCCCTGCGGCTGCCCAACCTGTCACTCAGCCATCCTGAGAATATTCCCGAGAGGCTCGCCGCGGCTGCTCCTGCGAAGACGATATAGCCAAGCCAGCGAATACTCTCGGGCCCCGCTAGCTCCGACACGCGCGCTGGCAGCACGAGCATCAGAAAGGGGGTGTAAGCAATGACGCCCCCGGCGTAGGCGAGCGCATAAAGAAACAAGAATCCGGGCGACTGCATCGTTCGTAACGCTGTCACCCGCCCGCTCCCCCGACGAACTGCATCTCCGAGCCCGAAAGAAATCGCGCTTCTATGCATCCGATCACAGCCGTCCGCGCTGGCACGCGGCCCGGACGGCTGTCCCCTTATGCTAGAAGTTCACACGAACGCGAAGGCCATAGCTGCGCGCGTCATTGAGGAAGCGGATGTTGAGCGACGATCCGACGAGCGCCTTTTGCGACACTTCCTCGTTGAGGAAATTGCTCGCCCAGGCTTCGAGACGGAAATTGTCGATCGTATAGCCGATACCGAGGTTGAGCGTCGCATAGCCCTTCTGCCGGTCCGGGAAGCCCGCAGCGAACGCACTCTGCCGCGTCCCGTCGAGGAAGACTATATCATCTTCGTTGAACTGGCTGAGGAAGTAGGATGAGCGGTAGTTAAGCAGCGCCTGCCAGTCGAGGCGGCCAGGACCGGCGTCGAACCATTGCGAAAGCCGCGCGCTGATATTCATTTTGGACGCGAGCGGCAGGCGATTTCCGACGAGGCTGATCAGCGGCGAATTGCCGCCCGCTCCAAAGTCCTGCGCGCGCGCGTCGGCGACAGTGCCGCGGGTGACCTTGGTGTCGAGATAGGCGGCATTGATATCCAGTCCGAAATTGCCCGGCAGCTTGAACCGCATTTCGGCCTCGGCACCATAGATCCGCGAGGCGCCGATGTTGCGGTTGACCAGCGAATAGCCGTTGCACACCGGCGGCGTCTGGGTGCTGTCGAGATTGATGCAGGTGAGGTCCTGGAAAACCTGGTTCGAATAGTCGTAATAGAAGCCGGTGAGGTTGAAGACGGCGCGGCGTCCGAAGAAATCGAAGCTGTTGCGCGTGCCGATTTCATAGACAAGCAGCTTCTCGGGACTGAAGGTCTCGGGGATCGGAGATGCGTTGAAGCTGTCGTTGAACCCGCCGGATTTGTGGCCGGTCGAGACCTTGGCGTAGAGCATATTGTCGTCGCTGAGATCATATTCGATTCCAAGACGCCAGTCGATGAAATCGAACTTCGAACTGCCGCTCTGCTGGCCGGGAATGGTCAGATTGGCGTAGCTGAAGCCGCCGTTGGTATTTGACGGATTGAGCGCCGGGCAGTTGACGAAGCCATTGTCGATATCGGGCCGGTCTATGCAGGTGCCGTTGGGATTGGTTCCGTTTGCGATCGCGCCGATCTGCGCGATCAGCGTGTCGCGAAGGCCCGGCGTCTTCACCCCCTCGATCAGGAACTGCGCCATGCCCTGCGCGGTCGTGATGTTGCCGACATTGAAATTGGGGCGATCGAGCAACGCGGGTCGAAAGCCCTCGGTGCCGACGCGGGTCGCAAAGCAGCAGGCGAAATCTTCGCCGCCGAGCGTGAGCGCCCAATTGCCGCCAATGCCGTAGCGCGACTTCTTTTCCTCGGTGTAGCGGATACCGGCGAGGAAGCGCAGACGATCGGCCACATCATAGGTGCCGTCGGCGTAGAAGGCATAGCTCTCGCCGTTCACGTCGGGCATGGTGAACTCGGTCGCCGAGTAGCAGCAGTAACCTCGGTCGGCGAGCGCGAGATAGCCGACAGCCTGGTCTTCCTTGAAATAGAAGGCACCGAGGTTCCAGCGCAGACGCTGATCGTCGTTCGCGAACAGCCGCGCTTCATAGACTTGGCTCTTCGACTTGGTCTGCCAGAAATTGCCCGAATAATTGTCATACTGGACCGCCGAGAGGTCGCGGCCGGGATAGTCGATCCCATCGCTCGATGCGTTGACCTGATAGAAATCGACCGAGCGATAGCTGCCGGTCAGTTCGGCCCCGAAGCTTCCGAAATCATAGTTGATCTTGCCCTGGACACCCCAGAGCTCATTCTCCATGTCGCCCTGCAGCCCGCGGTACACAACATGCTTGAGGTTGAGCTTGTCGGGACGCAGGCCGCTTCCGACGACAGCGCTGAAGATGTTGGCGCCCGGATAGCCTGTGCCCGTCTCCTTGCCATAGTCGCCGACGATCGAGATGCTGACCCGGTCGCTCGGTTCCCAGAGCAGTGACAGGCGTCCGGCGTAATTTTCCTCGAGACCTGCTGGCTTGAGGCCGCTCGCCTGCGCGCCGGTCGAGACATTTTTGAAGCCATAGTCACGGTTGATATAATAGCCCGCCGCGCGGAGCGCGAAGGTTTCGCCCAAAGGAATATTGATCGCGCCCTCGGCGCCATAGGAAGAGCGATTGGCGATTTCGGCCTGCGCATAGCCGCTGAACTCACCGAGGCGCGGCTTGGCGGTGATGATATTCAGCGTGCCGGCGAGCGCATTGCGCCCGTAGAGCGTGCCTTGCGGCCCCTTGTTCACCTCGACGCGGTCGAGGTCATAGAACATCAGTCCAAGCCCGCGCGGGCGCGGGATATAGGTTCCGTTGAGGTGCGGCGCGGCGCCTGGATCACCTAGCTCGGTGTTGTTCGCCGAGCCGACGCCGCGAATGAAGATTTCGACATTGCCTTCCTGGTTCGCAATGCTGAGACCCGGCACTGCGACCTGGAGCTGGCGCAGTTCGGATATGCCGTCCTGGCGCAACTGATCGGCGCCTAGCGCCTGAACGACGCCTGACACGTCTTGCGAATTTTCCGCGCGGCGGTTCGCAGTGACGATGATCTCGTCGCGGTCTTCGCTCGCGCCATCTGCTTCCCCGGCCACCTGCGCGTGGGCAGGCAGTGCCGCGGTCGTCGAAAGCAGCACCAGCAGCGCGGCGCGCATCACTTTACCCCTGTTCATGTCATCCTCCCTTACATCAGTCTTATTTGCATTGCATTGCCGGCCCCGACGGCGAGACGATCCGCGCCGAAGACAGGACAAGATCGAGAGCGCCCGAGGTCGCGATGCTGAACGGCGTCTCGACGCGCGTCATATCGACGCCAGCCTTCTCGAAGCAGCGCAGCGGTATCGCGATCCGCGTCCATTTTGCGGTATTCGCGGCCTCGGCGAGCATCGCCCGCAGGGGGAAGCCCCCGGCGCACTGCGAACCGCACCCCATGATCAGGCTCACGTCGGCCGAGGGCGGCCTGTCGACCCGGAACTCAAGCTCGAGCGCGAGATCTCCGTTCGATTGACGCGACAGGTCGACGGGCGCGTCCTCGACGATCGCTGCGACGGCGGACCCCGCACCGGTCCAGCGAAGCCGCACCGAATCCTCCTGCGCGGCGCGATCAGCGCCGCGCGCCTCGATGAGCTCGGGTCCGGGATTGGTAGAAAGCGCACCGGGTGCTCCGAGCATCAGCCGGCGTCCGCTGCCGGGCTTTCCGGCGCCGAATAGCAGGCCGGGGTCGGCTGCGGCCGCACCCGAGCGAGCCTCAGGAAGAAGGGCGAGATCACTCTCGTCCGCAAACGTCAATCCGAAGCCATAGGCGAAAAGCGGATCATAATCCGCATCGCCCACATTGACCGCAGTCTGGTCGCTCGCCTTCGGCCAGCTATAGGGCAGCTTCCCGCGAAAATCGGCTTTGCCGAAAAGCAGGTCGGCCACACCGCCGCCTTCGGAGCCCGGAAGCCAGGCCGCGACGAAGGCATCCGAGGCGTTGAGGAACGGATTGACCCACATTGCGCGTCCCGAAAGAAACACCGAGACCGTGGGAATCCCCGCCGCCTTGAGCGAGCGCAGCAGAGCCAGATTTTTCGCATCGTCGTAACCGACGTCAGGTCGGTCGCCCTGGAATTCAGCGTAAGGATCCTCGCCAAATATGACGATCGCGACGTCGGGCTTGTGGCTATAGCGGCCTTCCGCCGACAGGGTGGCCGATCCGCCCGCCGCCGTCACCTCCGCGTCGATACCTTCCCAGATCGATTGCGCATTGGGAAAGTCACTGCGCTTGGTTCCGGTCCCCTGCCAGCTGAGCGTCCAGCCTCCCGTCTGCTTGGTGAGATTGTCCGCGCCATCGCCTGCGACGAGGATGTTGGCACCCGGTTTCAGCGGCAGCAGGCTCCCCGCATTCTTTAGGAGGACAAGAGATTCTCGGACTGCCTCGCGCGCCAGCGCGCGATGGTCCGGGCCGCCGAGCAGTTCGAAGCGCCCGCCAAACGGTCGCGACGAAGGCTTGCCGGCCTCGAAGAGTCCAGCCCGCAGCTTGACGCGCAGGATCCGGCGCACCGCATCGTCGAGCCGCGCGACCGGCAGGCTTCCACCCCGCGCATGCGCGAGCGTGGTGCGGTAGAGTTCCTTCCAGCTGTCGGGAGCCATATACATGTCGAGCCCGGCAATGGCGGACCCGGCGCAGTCGGTGGCGGTGCAGCCCGCCACCTGACCGTGACCGTTCCAATCGCCGACCAGAAACCCGTCGAAATTCCAGCGGTCCTTCATGACCCCCGTCAGCAACGAGCGGTTGCCGTGCATCTTGACGCCGTTCCAGCTTGAAAAGCTCACCATCACCGACTGCACGCCGGCGTCGAGGGCCGGAAGATAGGGCGGACTGAAGAGATCGCGCAGCTGCGCCTCAGGCATTTGCGCATCGCCCTGGTCCTTGCCGCCGTGCGTGCCGCCGTCGCCCAGAAAATGCTTGGCAGTGGCGATGATGTGCGGGCCACGCAGCCAGTCCTTGTCGCCGATCTTGCCCTGCAGACCCTCGATCAGCGGTGCGGCATAGCTTGTCGCGATTTCGGGTGTTTCGCCGAAGCCCTCATAGGTACGACCCCAGCGGTCATCACGTACGACCGCTAGCGTCGGCGCGAAGGTCCAGTCGAGCCCCGTGACACGCATCTCGATGGCGGTGGCCTCGCCGATACGTCGGATAAGATCGGGATTGCGGGCCGCACCGAGGCCGATGTTGTGCGGAAAGAGCGTTGCGCCGACGACATTGTTGTGCCCATGGACGGCGTCGCTGCCCCAGATCACCGGAATGCGCGGCAGCTTGCCGTTCGGCTTCATCGAGGCGGCATAAAAGGCGTCGGCGGCGGCAAGCCAATCCTTTGCCGGTGCATTGTAGCGCCCGCCCGGATCGGAATTGCCGCCGTTGAGCACCGAGCCCAAATGATAGCGATATACGTCGTTGGGGGTGACGCTGCCGATATCGGCCTGGATGATCTGGCCGACCTTCTGTTCGAGCGACATCGCCGCGATCAGATCGTCTATGCGCCGTTCGATCGCGGGATCGGGCGCGAGCGTCGCGGCGCGCGCGGGCCAGTTGTCGGGATTCGCCTCGGCGCTCGCCGAAGGGCCAGCGGTCGGAGCCTGGGCAGCAGCGATCGTGATGAGGGACACCGACGCCAACGTCGCGAGCGACGTGACCCCGAGCGCCATGGCAGCCCCGCGCGGCAAATTCATTCCCTCTCCCCTATTTTATGTCAACGTTTACCGATTCTCGGTCAACGTTTACCGCTGTGCATCGACAGAAGTCAAGCGAGCCGCTATGAGGCGTGTAATTGCGCGCTATCGGGCGATATCGCGCGGCCTGCGCGAGGACGGGAGGGGCAGATTTCCAAGCGAACCACGATCGTCGACATCGCGCGCGTGGCCGGCGTCACGCCCAAGACCGTCTCCCGCGCTCTCAACGACGCCCCGCATGTCAGCAAGGCGGTGCGCCAGAAGGTCAAGGAAACCGCGGCCGAGCTCGACTATCATCCCAATCTCGCCGCACAGAGCCTGATCGCGCGGCGCTCCTATCTTATCGGCCTCACTTATGAGCGCCCGAGTCCCAGCTATGTCGTCGATTTGCAAAATGGGGCGCTGGGACGTCTAGAGGACGGACGCTACCGTCTTGTGGTCCTGCCCTTCAATCATGTGGCGAGCCGGCCCGAGGAGCTGGGGAGACTCCTGCTGCGCGCCGGTCTCGACGGCATTCTCCTCGCGCCCCCGGCCTGTGACCAGCCTGCGCTGCTCGACATGCTCGAACGGCACAAACTGCCCTATGGCCGAATCACCCCCCACAGTGAGCTAGACCGCGGCATCGTTGTCACGATGGACGAAGCGGCTGCAGGCCAGGCGGTCGCGGCGCACCTCCTGTCACTCGGCCATCGGCGTATCGGTATCATCCTCGGCGATCCGTCCCACGCAGCCAGCCTCGGCCGGATGGAGGGGTATCGGCGCGCGTTCGGCGACGCCGGGGCGGCCATCGACGAGCGGCTGGTCGTCACAGGCGACTTCACCTATGACGTCGGCTACCGCGCTGCGCGCGAGCTTCTCGCGCAATCCCCTCGTCCGACCGCCATTCTCGCGCAGAATGACGATATGGCGGCAGCCGCCATCGCGGCGGCGCGCGATCTCGGCCTTGCCGTGCCAGGCGACCTTTCGGTGGCAGGCTTCGACAATTCCGAGGTTTCGCGGACCGCATGGCCGCAGCTCACGACCGTCAATCAGCCGGTTCGACAAATGGCGTGGGACGCCGCCGATCGTCTGATTGCAGCGCTCGACGGGAAGAGCGATGTCTCCGGATCGCGGCGGCGCGACCATGCCCATGAATTGCTCGTTCGCGCCTCGACCGCACCGCCGGCCAACTAGGCGCACCTGTCATTCAGCTGGTAGCGGCGGCTCTGCCAGCGCGATCAGTTCGCGCGCCTGCGCAGGAAACCATTGTCCCGCGGGCGGGGCCTTCACGCCCCGTTCGGGATCCGCCGGTCCCGCCGTTCCGCGCAGACATTCTCCGTCGGATTCTCCAGGCACCTTGATCCAGAGAAAGGCATCGACATAGGGGTTCCCGCTTTCAAGCGAAGGTCGCCTGCCCAGTCCCCGGCCCGGAGGATTGCACCAGACCTCCGCGTCGCGATATGCGCCGGCCGGCGGCTTCCATGATCCCCGACCGTTGCGGCTCGTATCGATCACCGCATGCTTCTGACGCGAGGGATCGCGCTCCAGCCCCGTTCGCACGAACAGGCGATCATAGGCCTTGTCGGTCGCCGCCCAGCTCTTCTCGTCGTCGAAAACTGCGGGGCTATACTGGCTCGGACATTCGCGCGGATCGAGCCCGCCTCGCGTGATGAGGGCGATACAGTCGCTGACCCAGCGTGCATAGGGAATGACCCGGTCATCGCTCTCGAAATTGGAAACGTTGAGGAAGAAACCCGACACCTTGGCGACATCCGCCTTGACTAGCCGGCTGGCGATCTCGCCGGGCGCCAGCCAGCTGCTGCCGGTTCCATCGAGATAGATGCTGACCCCGGGTCGCTCAGACAGAATCGCGACGGCGCTGCGCAGTTCCTCATATCGCCGCGCTGCGGCGCCTTCGTTCTTTCCCTCAGGCCGGCAGCCCTCGATATCGCCGGCGAGGGTGCGATGCCATGGAATGACGCCGAGTCCGTCGGGCTCGAGAATGACGATAGCGGCGCGATCACCGATCCCGCGTGCGACCCCGAGGACCCATTCGCGGTAGGCCCTGCTGTCGGCGGCCCCGCCCGCTGAATAGAGAGCGCAGTCGCGGTACGGAATATTGTAGATCGCCAGAACAGGGATATGCCCTTGGACGGAGGCGCGGCCGACAATGTCACGAGCCTGTTCTTCCACGACCTCCGGCGAGCCGTATGCAAGCCATGAGGCGGACGGGATTTTCGAGAGCCGCAAAGCAACCTCGCGGTCCTGTTCTTCCAGTCTCTCGGCGGCATTCGCGGTCGTGCTTCGATTATCGACAAAAAGCGCCGGCGCCTGGCCCAACGCTGGCGTCGCCCAAATCAATAGCGAGGTCATCGACATCGCGATCAAGGGACGAATCATCGAGCCTCCTCTCACCAAAGGCCGGCGGCCCCTGTCCGGAATCGCCACTGCGGCTGCCCGACCGATAGGACTACAGGCCAAGCTCACTCAAGATGAATACGAAGACCTGAGCACTTTGACGCCTTTCCACGTACGAGACTTGTAGCCGGGTGCTACCGATTGGCCGGTAGGAGACATTCCGGTTTTCATGGCCAGACAGCAAAGAGCGGACATCCCATCCACGGCCCAAAGCGGTCCAGAGAGGTCTCATTCGCATGGGGTGGATTGCCTGCGACCATCCTTAACTGATATGCGTCAAGTGTTGCGGACGCGTCGCAAATTTTAAGGGGGACCAATGAGTTCGCAGGCCCGTGTAGCGGCAAAGGATCTTGGAGCATATTACACGCCCGAAACAATGGCGGACGTTCTTGCCGAATGGGTAGTTCAAACGGGCGAAGAAAGGCTTCTTGAACCAAGCATCGGCGACGGCGCGCTCGTAAAAGCCGTGCTGGCCTGCTCGGCGCGGAAAGCTTCAGGGACCGCAGGCCTGCGCCTCATTGGATGTGACATCGATCAGAGAGCCGTCACCGACGTTCGCGCTTGGCTTCCCGATGGCCATCATATGATCCGACAGAATTTCCTAGAGGCGGGTCACGCCCTTATCGGCAAAGTTGATGGGGTAATCTCCAACCCTCCGTTTACCCGCAACCATGCTCTTCCGAAGGCACAACGTGACGAGTTGAGAGAGCGATTTGGCTATAAGGGTGCTGCGGGCCTTTGGGTGCCATTCATTCTCCACGCCATTGGCTTTCTAAAGCCAGGCGGACGTTTGGCCGCTATTGTGCCGGGGGCCGCCCTCTTTTCGAACTATGGCCGCGAGACGCTGGAGCGTATTTGTCAGAAGTTCGAGCATGTCGAAATACGCGAGATCGTCGACAAGCCTCTGTGGTCGCACCATGCCGAAGAGCGCGGCGCAATTATTTTCGCGCGCGGTTACGGAGAGGGATCATGTCCGCTTCCGCGCGCTACGCGATGGTCGGCCGCCGGCTCGCGTGTTGCAGACATCAAGCCGCGCTGTTTCGGACAAGCCTTGCTTGGCGCGCACCAACTCTCCGAAATTGCGTCGCTGTCGATTGGTGCCGTGACCGGGCACAACAAGGTTTTTCTTTTGTCCGATGTGGAACGAAAGGAAGCTGGGATAGCGCTCCATGATGTGACGCTCGTAGCGGCTCGCGCACGCCATGTACGTAGCCTCGAGATTTCTGAGACAGACTTGCTCAATCTAGCGAAGAATGGCGAGCGGACTTGGTTGCTGACACCTCGCGATATCGAGCGCAAGCGAGTGGGTGTGAGGAAGCGACTGGCTCTCATCCCGGCAAGTAAACGGCGGTCCGTCCTATGGCTCAACAAGCGAGCGCCTTGGTGGAAGGTAGATCAGGGGCCGGGATGCGACGCGATTTTCACGTATATGAACGATGTCGGCCCCCGGATTGTAATCGGGACTGGCACACTTCGATGCACGAACACCCTTCACCAAGTTCGATTTTCGTCTGACCTCTCGGCAGATGAGCGACGAATTGTAGCGCTTAGCATGGTGTCAAGTTTCGGTCAGTTAGCGGCAGAACGTTTCGGCCGATCCTACGGAGGCGGCGTCCTCAAATTCGAACTGACCGATGCTCGCCGTTTCCCGATCCTCCTCCATAAGGGGGTCGGATCGAAATCGGCATTTGAACGGGCGGACCGCGCGATCCGGACCGGGGACATAGACGAGGCACGCTGCATTGCCGATGCGCTTCTCCTGCCGCCGGTTTTCGGAGCCTCGTGGCCGAAAGCCGCCGCTGAGATGATGAGCGAAGCCCTAAAGCTTCGCGATACGCGGCGCGGAACGAGCAAGCCGTGAGCGAGGAGCTTCGCTTCACCACCGACGCAGGTTTAATCAACCGTCTCGGGCGAGAATTGGTTGGGCGGCAGGAAACCGCACTCATCGAGCTTGTTAAGAATAGTTACGACGCCGACGCACAAAATGTGACTGTGACCCTCGAGCGTCACGCGCTGGTCATCGAAGATGACGGATCGGGGATGACCCGTGAGGAATTGATTGCGGGCTTTCTTCGCCTTGCGAGCACTCTCAAAGTTTCGGAACCTCGTTCGAGACTGTTCAGTCGCCAGCGTGCAGGTCGGAAAGGCATTGGTCGCTTTTCAACCCAGCGCCTCGGCGAGGTGCTCCGCTTGCAGACATGGACCAACGACGCGGATCCGGGCATCGAACTGGTCGTCGATTGGCAGAAGTTCGAGAGCGGGCGCGATCTCGACGAAGTGCCTGTCTATCTGGGCGCGGAGCCGCCGCGCAAACGGGGAACGATCATCAGGATCGAAGGACTGCGCGATGACTGGTCGGATGCCCAGATACGCCGGTGCTGGCGCGGACTTCTGGCACTTCAGCAGCCCTTTCCGGTGGTTCCCGTCGAGCGACGTCCCAATGCCGATCCCGGCTTCAAGGTCTCGTTCCTTCGCGATGGCGGTTTATTCGACGACCCGAGCTTGGTTGCGGATTTTCAGACGGAAATTCTTTCCCATCATCATGCGCTCATCGAGTTTCGCGTAGATGACGACGGAATGGCCGAGTGGAGAATTTCGCAAAACAGCTTCGGACCTGATCGCGGATGGGCAAAGATCCATCACGAGTTACGCGATGCGACCGAACCGCCTAACTATTCGGTGCTGCGCGACGTAGCGATGAAGGCGCATTATTTCATCTTGGCGCCGGATCTTTTGCCGAATTTAGCGTATTCGCGCGTTCGGGATACGCTTCGCGCAGAAGGTGGAATTAGGCTCTATCGGAATGGCTTTCGGGTCATTCGTAAGCGCTGTTTCCGGGCCACCTTGCGTCGTGGGGTGATCGCGTCAGATGATGGGCTGTATGGATGACGACAGCCTTGCGAGCGCACTGGACACCTACACTGGAGTGGCTCGGGAGCCTGTTTGTCGACCGGAGTTGCTCGGTGCGAT
>JAFKLT010000012.1 GCA_017309275.1 Sphingomonadales bacterium
CGGGTGCTCGTGATCGGCGGTTGCCGCCGGGTGCCCGGCGGCATGCTGCTCACCGCCGAGGCGGCGTTCCGCGCCGGGGCGGGCAAGGTGACGATCGCGACGATCGCCTCGGCGGCGATCCCGATCGGCATCGCCTTTCCGGCCTGCGCCGTCGTCGCGCTCCCCGAAACCGAAGCGGGCGAGATTGCGCCCGAGGCGGCCGAACTGCTGCTCGCCGAGGTGGCGCTGCACGACGCCATCGTCTTCGGGCCCGCGATGATCGACGCCGACATCGTCCGGACCTTGCTCGAAGCCCTGCTGCCGGCGCTGCCCGAGGACATCTTCCTCCTCCTCGACGCCGTCGCGCTGCGCGCAGCGGCCGCGCATTCGGATGCGATCAGGGCGCGCGCCGCGCACACAATCCTCACCCCGCACGAAGGCGAACTTGCCGCGATGCTCGATGTAGCGAAAGAGGAGGTCGCGAGCGACCCGCTCGCGTCGCTCGGCAAGGCGGCCGACCGCTTCGGCGCGGCGGTGATGGTCAAGGGCGCGACCAGCCATCTCATCGCCGAGGGAAGCTGCCTGGCTTATGCGGGCGGCGGGCTCGGCCTTGCCGTCAGCGGCTCGGGCGACGTGCTGGCGGGCCTCATCGCCGGGCTCGGCGCGCAAGGCCTCTCGCCCCTGCAGGCGTCCGCCTGGGGCATCTGGCTGCACGGCGAAGCGGGGCGGCGGCTCGGCGAAACCATGGGGCCGCTCGGCTATCTTGCGCGCGAACTGCTGCCGCTCGTCCCGGGGCTGATGCGCGGTGTCTGAGCTCGATCTCCTCGATCCCGATCTCCTGCTGCCGATCGCGGGCGCGGTCATCGCCGGCGCGATTATCGGCGGCGAGCGCGAATATCGGGCGAGCCCGGCGGGCCTGCGCACCCATATCCTCGTCGCGCTGTCCTGCTGTCTCCTCATGCTGTCGGCCGTTCACCAGATGGAATGGCTCACCGACACGCCGACCGAGGTCGTGCGCATCGATCCCGTGCGCATGGCGCATGGCGTGCTCACCGGGATCGGCTTCCTGTGCGGGGGCGTGATCTTTCGCGAGGGGCTCAATGTCCGCGGGCTCACCACCGCTGCATCGCTCTGGATGACCGCGACACTCGGCATCCTGTTCGGGGTCGGCTTCTACGAACTCGCCATCTTCGGCGGCGTCGCGACCTTCCTCGTGCTCGCGGCGGTCACTTGGACCGAGCGCCACGCGCCGCAGCGGCGTATCGCGCATGTCACGCTCGACTATCGGGCGGGAACGAGCATCGCCTCGGCCGAGGTCATCGCCTTGCTAGGCGAACATGGCCTCAAGGCGATCACCGTCGAACAGCGCCGCGCCGGCGGCGCGCCCGGTTTTACCGCCATCGCCGCAGGCTATGGCGAGGAATGTGCCGATGCGCTGGCGGCGGCGCTCAGCGAGGACGATCGCATCGCCGCCTTCGACATCAGGCCGCAGCAGGGATGAAGGGTGGGGCCGGAACGGGCGCGGGCATGCCCGCTGGCCGCGACCCTTCGGGCGAGCCCGCTTATGATGCGCTCGTCATCGGCGCGGGACCCGCAGGGCTCACCGCCGCTCTCTATCTTGCGCGCTATCGCCGCCGCACCCTCGTGCTCCACGACGGACGCTCGCGCGCGCTTGGCGCGCCGATGGCCTGGAATGTGCCCGGATTTCCCGACGGAATATCGGGAGCCGATCTCGTCGCGCGGCTCACCGATCAGGCAGAGAGATACGGTGCCGAAATCGAATTGGCGCGCGTCGACTGTCTGTCCGCAGGCGCCGGCGGTGCCCCCTTCGCGGCGCGGCTCGAGGACGGCCGCCGCCTGTCGGCGCGCGGGCTCATTCTCGCGACCGGCGTCATCACCAACGAGGCGGTGCTCGCTAGCGGCGACCATGACGCCGCCGTCCGGAGCGGCGCGCTGCGCTACTGCCCGATCTGCGACGGATTTGAGCATCGCGGGCGCAAGATCGCCGTACTCGGGTCGGACCTTCACGGCGCCGCAGAGGCGATGTTCCTGAGGCAATATACCGACGATGTGACCCTCATCCCCAAGTGGCAGGTCGAGCTCACGCCCGCGCAGCGTGCCGAACTTCTGGCAAGCGACGTGCGGATCGAGGAGCGGCAGCTGCTTCGCCTCGCGCACCGGGACAGACGTATCGCGGTTCAGCTGGAGGGTGCGGAGGACGCGCTTTTCTTCGACACCCTCTATCCGGCGCTCGGGTCCGAACCGCGCAGCGAATTGCTGGCGGGGCTCGGTCTCCAAGGCGACGCCAATCGCTGCCTGCCCGCCGATGCCTTTGCCGAGCCTTTGATGCCCGGCGTCTATGGCGCCGGCGATGTTCTCGCCGGGCTCGACCAGATCAGCACCGCGACGGGCCATGGCGCGGCGGCTGCGACGCGGCTTCACAACTGGCTGCGCCGTGTCGAAGGGCATGTCATGGCGGACCAGCACTGAAGGACAAGGGTCAGGCTATCGCTTCGACGGATGCACGAAAGCTGCTCGGCCGGGCGCGTTCGGCCCACAAAGTCGTTGGGCAAAACCTGCCTCGATGGACCTGGCGACGCGACGGGCGGATGGGGCCCAGCCCGCCGCACCGCGTGCAGGATTGATCTCGATCATCACGATTTTCGCGCCTTGGGCCCTGAAATCTGCTATGCAGAACTGGCTGAGTCCAACCCTCGTCGGCGTCTCTTGCGGCTGCCTTATTTTGCAGTCCGTCCTTTGCATGAGGTCTGCCGATCATCGGGTGCTGAGAGCAGGGCCGCGCTTGCTCCGGAACAGGAACGGAGCATGTCATGCGCCTTTTTCATCTTCTTTTTCATGGCGAGGATGCGCGCGAGCCGCGCCGCGTCGAATTTCGCGCGCCCGACGCCTATCAGGCGTTCCAGTTCGCGCTCAACGATCGCGGCAGTGCCGAGGTCGAACTATGGGACGGCGAGCAGCTTCTCGTTCGCATGAGCAAGACCGAGGCCAATCTCTGGAAGCTGCACGGCCTCCCCCCATCCCAAGGCACCGCGGGGCCCTCTGCTCAGCCGGGGGCCGCCGCCGCCTGACTCGCGCTGCGGAGGTGACGGGCGCGATGGATGCGGGGCAGGTGGATAATGCCCGCTTGCCCGCCTCAGGCGGGCCGGCCGTCTTGCCCGGCGCAGAGCCCGAGGCATGCATCGACGAGCGCGCTCATCAGCACGGGCTTCGAGAAGAAGAAGCTGCCCTCGACCTGTCGATCGGCAAGCGGCACATTGGCCGAGGCATAGACGACGCCGCCGCCCGGATGAGCGGCGCGATAGGCTTCCGCGAGGCTCCAACCGTCGAGAGCGCCGGCAAGCCGGATATCGGTCACGAGGATATGCGGTTGCTCCTCGCCGATCAGGAGGAGCGCATCCTCGGCGCTTTCCACCTCGCGAACCGCGAACCCGGCTGCCTCGAGCGCCTCGACGATGTCGATGCGGACGAGCCATTCGTCTTCGGCGACGATCGCCGTGCAGAGAGGGGCGGGGGACGGGTTTGGCACGCTGATGACTTTCGCCCTGAAACATGGATCGAAGTTGAGAGGTCGCTCGGCGTCACGGCTGGGCGCATGGCAGTCTCGGCGGAACGCATCAACCACTCAAGGGTTTCTTTGCCATAGCGAATTCCCGTTTCGGGAACGCAGGGGCCATCGGAGGGGCAGGGACCATGACATATGCGTGAGACGCTGGTCGAGGACGAAGCGGCGCAAAGGGGCTTAGCCGTTCGCGAAAGTGCCGCGCACCTCGCGGCGCTCGTCGAGGGCTCGGACGATGCGATCATCAGTAAAACGCTCGATGGTATCATCACCAGCTGGAATCCCGCGGCCGAACGCATGTTCGGCTATTGTGCCGACGAGATCGTCGGCCGCTCGATCCTCACCCTCATCCCGGAGGAACGCCGCAGCGAAGAAACCGCGATCATCGAGCGTGTGCGCGCCGGCGAGCGCGTTCCGCCTTTCGAGACGGTCCGTCGGCGCAAGGACGGCAGCCTCGTCGATCTGTCGATCACCGTGTCGCCGGTGCGCCGCGCCGACGGCACGATCATCGGCGCTTCGAAGATCGCGCGCGACATCTCGGAACGAAAGGCGGTCGAGGCGCAACTCGCCCGTCAGGCCGAGCGGCTGACCCACCTCAATCGCGCCGCCCTCCTCGTCTCGCAGGATCTCGACCTCGAACGGATCGTCCAGGCGGTGACCGATATCGCGACGGAGCTCAGCGGTGCGCGCTTCGGCGCCTTCTTTTACAATGTGCTGGGCGACGAGGGAGAAAGCTATCTGCTCTTCTCGCTATCCGGCGCCCCGCGCGAGGCGTTCGAGCGCCTCGGCATGCCGCGCAATACCGCCGTCTTCAACCCGACGTTCCGCGGAGCGGGGACGATCCGGTCGGACGATATCCGCAAGGATCCGCGCTACGGCCTGAGCGCGCCGCACCACGGCATGCCGGAGGGGCATCTGCCCGTCGTGAGCTATCTCGCGGTTCCCGTCATCTCGCGCTCGGGCGCGGTGCTCGGCGGTCTTTTCTTTGGCCATGACGAGCCCGCCATGTTCAATGCCGAGGTCGAGGAGCTTGTCGAGGCCGTGGCTGCGCAGGCGGCGGTGGCGATGGACAACGCCCATCTTCACGAGGCGGCGCGCGTCGAGATCGCGGCGCGTGTGAGGGCCGAAGAGGAGCTCCAGCTCACCCTCGCCGAAATGCGCCACCGGGTGAAGAACACGCTCGCGATGGTCCAGGCGATCGCCGCGCAGACGTTTCGCGAGACGCCGGCCGCCGAGCGCCAGTCGTTCGAGGCGCGCGTCCGCGCCCTCTCCGACGCGCACGACCTCCTCACCGAACGCCACTGGGGCACCGTATCGGCCGGCGAAATGATCGAGCGCGCGCTCCACGCTTTCGACAAGATGAAGCCGGGCCGCATCAGCCTCGCGGGGCCGGATGCCGAGGTGCCAGCGTCGAGGGCGCTGCTCGCGGCGATGGCGCTGCACGAACTCGGGACCAATGCGGTCAAATATGGAGCATTGTCGGGCGACGCCGGCACGGTCGCGGTCGAGTGGGGCATGGTGAACGAGAGCGGCCGGGATCGGCTCCGCCTGCGCTGGAGCGAGCAGGGCGGTCCCCCCGTCGCGCCTCCCGCGCGTACGGGGTTCGGCACGCGGATGCTCGAACGGGCGCTCCGCGGGCAGGGCGGCAGCGCCGCGATCGAATTCCGGCCCGAAGGTGTCTGCTGCACCCTTGAACTTCCCGCATGACCAGCATCTTGGGCGCGGCTGGAGCGCGCGAGGCTCGCGCGGTTCGTGGGTCGAGGATCGAAGGTGCGGGCCGAAGGTCGATGGTCGAAGGGAGCGGGTCGCGGGTGGGCGTCACAAACCTTGCTCGTGGCTGGCGAGTCGGGCGCGGCTCGGTTAAGGCGTAGCCATGGCGGGAATCGGATCACGCATCGACGAGTCGGGAATGCTGCTGCGCGTGGCAGGCGGCTTTGCGCTTCGCCGCGACCTCGGCGGCCGCTGGCGGCTCGACCTTCGCCGCACCCCCGTCGACCATGTCGAGAAGCGCGTGCGCATCACGGGCACGCTCGTCGGCGACGATCTTGTCGAGGTCGACGGCGTCGCCCCGGAAGGCGCTACCGCGGCGGGTGGTGCTCTTCCGGACAGCGGCTCGCCGATCGAAGCATAGCCGCGCCGCCACTGGCCGGAGCTGCCTGGCAGGAGGATCGTAAAGCGGATGTCCGCAGGCGGTCCGGATGCCTCTCATTTTTGACGGTCTCGAGCCGCGGAACAAAGTGCCGCGGCGCCGGTTGAAGCTTGCATGACCCAGACCATCGCAACCCCCGCACCCGCCGCCGATCCGGCGCATATCGTCGTCCTTCTCTGTGCGCTGGCGCAGATCGGAGCTGCCCTCTTGCCGGCGATGGGGATCGGCACGCCGGTCGGCGAGCGTTCGGACGCCGTGCAGACGCTGATAACGCCCGCGGGCTGGGCCTTCTCGATCTGGGGCGCGCTTTATCTGGGATCGCTGGTTTTTGCGTTTCTCCAGTTTACGTCGGCCGGGCGCGATAGCACCTTGTTCGCCGCGCTGCGCTGGCCGGCAGCCGGTGCTTTTCTCGGCAACGCGCTCTGGGCCACTTGGGTGCAGCTAGGCGACATCGACGCGGTATCGACTCTCATCATTTTCGGCTCGCTTGTCTCGATCCTTATCGCCTATCGCCGTATCGCCACCTGGACCGCGTCCTTTTCGGTGGCCGAGCGCTGGGGCGCCATCCTGCCGCTGTCAGCGCTCGCTTCCTGGTTGACAGCAGCCTCGATCGTCAATGTCGCCGCCACTTTGCGCTACTATGGCGTCGACGCTGCGCCCGATGTCGCGCCGCTCATCTCCGCCGCGATTATCGTCGTGGGCGGTTTGATCGCGGCCGCGGCCCTTGCGCGGGGCAAGGGCAATCCGCCTTTCGCGCTCGTCTTCCTCTGGGCGCTGGCAGCGATCTTTGCAGCCGGCGGGCAGGAGGCCGTTGCGGTCGCGGTGGCTGCAGCGATCGCGGCGATCCTCGTGCTGATCGGAAGTTCGCTGGGCTGGCGCGACGGCGGCGCGCACCATTGGTCCGCTTCGAGATCGTAAATCTGTCTCGGGGACGCTCAAGCGTCTTCGCCGCAGTCGGTTTGATTTCGAACTTTTCCAGGGTCGATCGCTTGATCGGCACCTTCTTACGGCGAGGCGCACCGGGCATCGCCGCGTCCCTGCGGCCAGCCGCGATCCCGACCCGCGCTTGAGGCGTCTGCCGGGGCGCGGCCCCGGCGCAACGGGCTTCGCCCGTCCTCCACTGCCGTTGCGGCCCTCTGGGTGCGCCGGAGCCTGGCGGCGCCCCGGCGCCTTTCTGCGCCGCGGGACAGGCTCGCGGGCAAGGTCAGGAGACACATCATGGGAGCCATCGGCTTCGTCAGCGGCACGATCGAGAAGGGCTTTGTCGGCGAGCTTCGCACCCTCTCGATCCGGGTGCCGATCGAAATTCGCATCAACCGCGGCAAGGGGAGCGACGTGCAGCCCGACTACCGCCTCTATTCGGACGACGTCGAGATCGGCGCGGGATGGGTGCGCCTCGCGGCTGTGTCCGAGCGGCGCTATGTGTCGCTCGCGCTCGAAGCCCCCGAGTTCGGGCAGCGGCGCCTTTATGCCAATCTCGCCCGCGCGGCGGGGCAGGACAATCCCGACGCTTATGCGCTGCTCTGGAACCCCGCTGACTGACGGCGTTCAAGAAACACGCGGCTTATCCTCGCACTGGCTGCAATAGCTGGTGCGCGGGAAGCGCCGCCTTGATAGGGTGACCACGATGAAAAGCGGTATCGACCATCTTCCCCCGCACAAGCAGCGTGAACTCGAGCGCGTCGTCGAGATTATCTTCGAAGAATTCGAGGATGGGCTGGCGCTCGCGACGCAGGGCTGGAAGAAGAAGGGACGCATCTCAAAGATCATTCTTTACGGCAGCTATGCTCGCGGCGGCTGGGTCGACGAACCGCACACCGCCAAGGGCTATCAGTCCGACTATGATCTGCTGATCATCGTCAACGACAAGCGGCTGACCGATCGCGCCGATTATTGGTCGAAGCTCGACGACCGGCTCATTCGCGAATTGTCGGTAACGAAGACGCTGCGGACGCCGGTGAACTTCATCGTGCACAGTCTCGATGAGGTGAACTCCGGGCTGTCGCAGGGCCGCTATTTCTTCATGGACGTCGCGCGCGACGGGATCGCGATCTACCAGGCCGTCGATGACGAATTAGCCGAGCCGCAGCCGAAGACGCCGCATGCGGCGCTGGAGATGGCGCGGGAGTATTTTGACGAGTGGTTTCCGAGCGGCGGCGAGTTCTTCGACAACTACCAATTCAATCTGGATAAGGAACGTTTCAACAACGCCGCTTTCCAACTTCACCAAGCAGCGGAGCGCTACTACAATTGCGCTCTTCTCGTCTGCTCGTTCTACTCACCCCACGTGCATAACCTCGCTTTCCTGCGAACCCAAGCGGAGCGGATTGATATGCGGATAATCAATGCCTGGCCTCGCGAGACGAGGTCGGAGCGGTCTCACTTTGAGAAGCTGAAAGAGGCGTACATCAAGGCGCGATACTCGAAGCACTACAGCATCACGACCGAGGAACTGGCCTGGCTGGGTGAGCGGGTCGCCAATCTGGCGGACATCGTCGAACTGGTGTGCCGCGAACGGATTGCGCTCCTGGAAGCAACGGCGCGCGACGCTGGCTGAGGCTCCAAAAGCAAAGGGCCCTGCCGTGGCAGAGCCCTCTCTTCTTTCGGCGTGGAGGGGTCTCCAACCGAAAGATGCCCCTTTTGCTCCCGGGGTCGCACGGAAGCATTAGACCGGCGACAATAAGGTTCTGCTGGTTTGTTGCAATAAACACAGGTTAAGTCGGCGAACTTAGTTTTTGATCGCCGTACCGATGCGATACGGTCCCTTGCGTCGGGCAAGGGGCTCACCCTTCCAGCTAAGCTGCACCAAGTTCTCGGCGAGCATGCCGTCGATTGTCGCATGGACGGTGGGCATGGCGCTGCGCCAGTTTGGCCCGCGGGTTATCGCCCGAGCGACCTCGCTCGGACATACTGATCCATCGGGCGCCCGCGCGGCCAGAAGCGCAAGAACAGCCTCTTGTGCTTCATTGTCCACGCTTGCCTGCACCACGCGACGATCGTCCTTTGGTCATAGGGTCCGGTTTCGGTGGCGGCTTCCATCCAGGAGGCGGCGTCATGCGTTGCTGGCTCGTGCCGAGTCCCATCGCGCCAGGCCGCTGCCGCTCGATACCGGACAGGTCCGCCTGCTCTGCCTTGTCGGGGGCCGCGCCGCCGCGCAAAAGATTGATCTGGTCGCGGCAGCGGCGTGCCTCTTCCAAGTCGAGGTCGGCCACGGCGGCTTGCATTCTCTTTTGAAGTGCTTCGATTGTGTTGGCCATTCTCACATTATGCATGACACGAGGATTGGCCGCATCCTGTTGGCAGTGTCTGCATCTCGCCGGATAAGTTGCATACGAAACGATGTGTTGCGCTGCGGCATCAGTGAGAAAGAATCGCCGAACCGGTGCGGCAATTTCTATGGCCTCTTCCTTGCGTTGAAGTATGTGCCACCCGCGACCCGATGAAGGGGCTCCTTCATCACAAAATCTTGGCGGCCTTTCCGGCCGCCTTTTTTTGTGGGCTGATTGCAATTCCGGCGACCGGCGGCTCAGCGCCTGATGTCGGTCACCCAAACCTCGTCGATTAATGCCCGAAAGCAGACATTCGATCACAAGGACTTCTTGTAAGAGATTTGCTTGCTGCGCGTGCCTATGGATTGCGCCACAAGCGTAGCAATCTCAATAAACTCCAAAGGGCGATCGGAAATTCCCGCGGTCATCGCAGGAGTGGGGCTGCCCGCCTCGCCGTTGCCGACAAAGTTGTGGCACACGATGTGAAACGCTACTGCGGACGCGTGGTTCTGAACCCGTCTTTTGAAATCATCAGCGGATTGGGTGACATCGCGTGTAGGCGTCTCCAAGCTCAGGTTTGGGCCCTCGACAAAGTTCACTAACACGTCTTTCAAATTGACAGGGTCGGCTAGGCGAGTTTCGAAATCGCTCATTAGCGACCCGGCGCTTTCGGCGTCGTGAGCGCCGATCCGGTACGAAACGATCAGATTGCTGCCGGACTCGCTGATAACGCGCAGCCATGCGTCGTTAGCGCTATAATGCCCAGTCTTCGCAGCAGCTCCAGTTTCATGTTTTGCGTGGGCGAACGACCAAATATCCGTCACGTCTGCACGGCCCGTCCTCACGCCGCGAACATTGGCATCGTGATACTTCGCGCAAGCATAACCAGCGTCAATCAACAGCTTTGCCACCGTATTCTTGCTGACTCCAGTCAGCGCGGCAATTGAGCGAATGCTCATGCCATCGCCAAGTAGACGCAGGATGTGCTCGCGTTCTTGGATCGAAAGCGTGTTCATATATCCCCCATCCAACGCGTGCCTGTATTAGTCAAGCATAAAGGTCAATTTGGAATACTGGAATCATCGCATAGCGTTCATTCGTTCATTGACATCGTTTAATTGCCTCCCTAAATGAAATCCGCATGAAGGTTGAATTCGCTGCTGATGACTTGGCCCAGATATGCACTGACGAAGCTCACAAATTGGGGCTTCCATTTGCTGTAATCAAAGCTGCGCGTCGCAAGTTGATCCAACTTGAAGCCGCTCACGATGAGCGTGATTTGAGGAATTTGAAAAGCTTGAATTACAAGAAGTTGCAAGGTGATCGTGAGGGGCAACGATCAATAAGAATCAATGATCAGTATCGGATCGTCTTCACGTTGTCAGAGGACGAAAACCCGCCTGTCATTGTGGTCGTTGAAATTGGCGACACTCACTAGGAAAGGGACGACATGAGCATTGCATCTTGCCTGACTGACGTCCCGCACCCCGGCGAGTTCATTCGCGACGAGTTGGAGGCGCGTGGTTGGTCGCAGCGCGATTTGGCGTATATTCTCGGCAGCCCGGAACAGGCGGTTAATATGATCGTCTCCGGCAAGCGCGGAATCAGCCCGGACATGGCCAAGGCTCTTGGCGACGCTTTTGATGTGTCCGCCGAATATTTTGCCAACCTCCAGAAAGCGTTCGAGATGTCGAACGCCCGTACACCGGACCCAAGCATAGCGCGTCGCGCCCAATTGCAAACGGCCTACCCGGTTCGCGAGATGATCCGGCGCGGCTGGCTGGAGGATACTGATATCGGGCTACTGGAAACGCAGTTGATGCGGTTCTTCTGCGCCAATGATCTTGGTGAAGTGCAGCACCTTGCACACGCCGCGAGCAAGAGCGACTACAGTGAGACGACGCCGACGCAGCTCGCGTGGCTTTACCGTGTCCGCCAGCTTGCGGCTGATATGCCTGCCCCTGCCTATTCTGAAACTAAGCTACGCGCGTTGGTTGCAGATCTCGCTCGCTATACCGTTGACCCTGAGGAACTGCGTTTCATCCCGCACATGTTGGCGGAATGCGGGATTAGGTTCGTTGTTGTGGAGACTCTGCCGAACACGCGAATTGATGGCGTGTGCTTTTGGCTCGACGACACTTCGCCGGTAATCGGCATGTCGACCCTAAAGGATCGGATTGATAATTTCTGGTTCGTTCTTCGTCATGAGCTTGAGCATGTTCTCAATGGCGACGGGATGGGTGGCGTGACGGCGGCTATTATCGATAGCGATATCGATGCCGGACGATGTGAAGAGGGCGACCAGAGCGAAGAGGAGCGCCTTGCCAATGAAGCGGCAGCGCATTTTTGCGT
Organism: Sphingomonadales bacterium; assembly: GCA_017309275.1. Classification (GTDB taxonomy): domain Bacteria; phylum Pseudomonadota; class Alphaproteobacteria; order Sphingomonadales; family Sphingomonadaceae; genus Sphingopyxis. Next base: position 11,330 of record JAFKLT010000012.1, read on the forward strand.
GCCACGAGATGAGCTCGAATCGTTTTTCACCAGGAAGTTTCCGTTTATCTCGGAAAAGGACGTCATCGGCTTCGCTCGCCGCATTCAGCGTCATCCCGGAATCGTGGTTGGGCAGCTTCAAAGGAAGATGGACCGCTACAACTGGCTCGCTCGCTACAAGGTGAAGGTGCGCCAGCACGTCGTTACCGCAAGCGTCGTCGATGGATGGGGCGCGCCCGCGTCGGCTTCGCTCTAAGGAGGATTATTGTGGCTACCTACAACGAGCAGCTTCAGAACGTCTGGCACGAATACGAGAAAGAGCATGGCTACCTTCCCGCACGGCCTCGCGATGCGGTCATTTGGGGTGCCATGCGCCGAATGATCGATGTTCCCGAGCCTGATCCTTACGACCGCCTGGCGGAAGATATGGCGCGTGCGCTTCGCGAAGAATATGGGACCGATAGCCTCGGCCGCCGTTACAGAAAGAACCATGCCGTTCGTGTCAATAAGGCGGGAGTGCAGCATACTTTTTGGGCAATTCTTGGCCACGCACCCCGCGATCATATGCAGAAGGCCTTCATTCAGCGTCGCGAACAGATCGTCGGGGACTGCGTGCAACTCGCAACAGATGTTGAAGTTTACAACGACATGAATAAGGAACAGCCTCCAATTCAGATGTTGCTCGACTTCCGCGACGACGTGGAAGAGCGTCGTTTCTGGGATGGCAAAAAGGCGGCTTAGCCCTTTTTCCAGCGAGCCTGCGCTGCAAGTGCGGCGATCTCGGAACGCCGCTCAGGTGTAAGTGCCTTTGCCCGTGCCGGACCGCCCCTACCGCCAGCTTTGCGCGCTCGTTCAACCGTGCGTGACGCCTTTGGTAATTCTTCGCTGTCGGTTGCAAGCTTAACGATCATCTTTGCCAGTTGGTTTAGATCGCGTGGGCGCTTCGAGTCTTTTTTGATCATGGCCGGGTATAGCGCGGCACGCTTCAGCTTGTCTCACCGTCAATTCTACCGGCTCTCGACTTCCAGATGCTGACTGACTACTCGTCCCAAGGAAAGACCGGCTATCGTCATGGTCTCTGAGGATATTGCTCGAGCGTGCTGATCTTAATGATTCATGATCGAACACAATTTACGGAGCGCAGCTAATGGCGGCGCAAGCGCGTTTGAGCGCGATCGAAATGATAGAGGCCCACCGCCTCTTTGACAAACCTCCACTTTATATGATCGGCTCGTTTGATAGTCGCGTAACCGTGCTGGCCCAGCAAACTCGCGCCCTCAGCCGCTGGGTACCATGGGAACTCGGTCTTGCGGACGGCTATAAGGGCATGGATTCGATCGCCATCTTTCCTGCGGCAGAAAAC
>JAFKLT010000013.1 GCA_017309275.1 Sphingomonadales bacterium
CAGTTCGGCCGCGGCATGCGCGATCAGCGCCGTCTGTTCGGCGGGCTTGGCCAGCACGCTGTTGCCCCCGGCCAGCGCCTCCGGCACGCCGGGCTCGCCGAGGTCATAGCCGCGCGAATTGCGGCGGACCGGATCGAAAAGCCCCAGCCCGGTCGGGATCGCCGACGGCTGGCTGGCAACGCCGCGCGGGTCGACCGCAAGCTGTTCGGCGGTGACGTCGGGGTCGGAAAATTGGTGCACGAAGCTGCTGTTCGCGCCATTTTCCAGCAGGCGGCGGACCAGATAGGCAAGCAGGTCGCGGTGCGTGCCGACCGGCGCATAGACGCGAACCGGACGCGGCGGCGGATAGAGCGCCATGATCGCGTCATGCGCGCCCTCACCCATGCCGTGGAGGCGCTGCAGCTCGTAATCGGCGCCCGAAAACAGCTCGGTCACGAAGGCGAGCGTCATCGCATTGTGGCTGGCGAAGGCGGGGAAGATGCAATCCTGGCAATCGCGCAGGATCTGCGCGCAGTGCATGTAATTGAGATCGGTGTGGTTCTTCGCGGTGAAGACCGGGAAATCGCCGAGCCCCATCGTCTGGGCGCGCTTGATCTCGGTATCCCAATAGGCGCCCTTGACGAGGCGCATCGACAGCTTGACGCCGCGCGCGCGGCCGCGCGCCGCGACCCAGCGGATCACCTCCGGCGCGCGCTTCTGATATGCCTGGATCACGATGCCGAGACCCGTCCAGCCGTCGGCGACGCCCGCGTCGATCAGCGCCGCGAACACGTCCATATGCGGTTCCAGCCGGTCGCTTTCCTCGGCATCGATCATCAGCGGAATGTTCACCTGGCGCGCGGCGCGGGCGAGTTCGATGACGCTGGGGATCAGTTCCTGCCGGACGCGGTCTTCCTGCAGATATTCATAGCGCGGATGCAGCGCCGACAGCTTGATCGAAATGCCGTGGTTCGCGTGCGGATCGCCCGGCTTCGCATTCTTGCCGATCCGCGCGATCGCGTTGGCATAGCTGTCGTAATAGCGGCGCGCGTCGGCGGCGGTGCGCGCCGCCTCGCCCAGCATGTCGAAGCTCGCCAGCTCGCTCTTTTCCTTGTCGGCGCGCTTGACCGCCGCGTCGATCGTCTCGCCCATCACGAACTGCTGGCCCAGCAGCTTCATCGCCGCCAGCGCGGCCTGGCGGATCACCGGTTCGCCCGAACGGCGGATCATCGACTTGAGCAGCGCGAGCGGATTCGCCTTGCTGCCCATCGCGTCCAGCATCAGCGTCGCCGACCCGAGCGAAAGGCCGCGCGCCGACAGCGCGACGATCAGCGGGCTGTCCTCGTCCTCGCCCTCTTTCCAGTGGCGCCCGGCGATCTTGTCGCGAATCAGCGCGTTGGCGGTCGCGCTGTCGGGAACGCGCAGCAGCGCCTCGGCCAGGCACATCAGCACGACGCCTTCCTCGGTCGACAGGCGGTAACGGTTCATGAGCTGTGCGACGAGCGTTTCGCGGTCGCCCTCCGCCTTTGCCTTGCGGATCAGCGCCAGACCGCGCTGCGTCGTCGCGGCGACGGTCGCGGACGAGCGCGCAAGCTCGGCGCGCAGGTCGGCGACGATATCGGTTTCAGGACGGCGGGCGAGGGCGCGGATGGCAGCGCGGTCGTTGGGCTGGGTCATGCCATCGGCATAGCATATTGCCCTGCGCCAATCAGACTTGAATTGGCGGATATGATATATGTTTTGACTGAAAATACGAACAATCCTAGTCCAGTCTTATGAAAAATATCTCATCGACAGTCGATCTGGACGATTTCGATCGCAAGATTATCGCGATTTTGGGCCGCGACGGGCGCATCACCTACACCGAGCTCGCGCAACGCGTCGGCCTGTCGAAGACGCCCTGTCAGCAGCGGGTGAAGCGCCTGGTCGACAGCGGGCTGATCATCGGCTTTCGCGCGATCGTCGACCCCGCGAAGGTCGGGCTGGACCATGTCGCCTTTACCGAGGTGAAGCTGTCGGACACACGCGAAGAGGCGCTGCGGCAGTTCAACGATGCGGTGCGCCAGATTCCCGAAGTCGAGGAATGCCACATGATCGCGAGCAGCTTCGACTATCTGCTGAAGGTCCGCACCCCCGACATTCGCCGGTATCGCATCGTGCTGGGCGAGAAGATATCCAGCCTGCCGCATGTCGCGAGCACGTCGACCTTTGTCGCGATGGAGACGATCCGCGAGGCGGCACGCTGACCGCCGCGAACGGCGCGATCGACGATGGAAAGTGCCTGCGCCGACGCTCTCACAGCGAAATAATGCAGGAAAGGGCCGATATTCGTCCCCCGCCGCGGCGAGGAATCAGAGCGCCTCGCGCACATAATCGACCGAGCCGCGCGCATCGCCAAGCCGCGCGGCACCGAGCAGGCGGTTCCAATAGGTTTCGGACCCGTCGGCCAGCCGCCATTCGTGGAGGCGGCGCGTATAGAGCTGCAGATCATATTCCTCGCTGATCCCGATCGCGCCGTGAACGGCGTGCGCGGTCGCGGCAAGGCGGGCGGCGGCGGTGCTCGCGATCGATTTCGCGGTCGCCGCGGCGACGAGGCCGGGCTGCAGGTCACCAGCGCAGCCGAGCTGTGCGGCGATGCGGCACGCGACCATATCCTCCGCCATCAACGCCATCTGTTGCTGAAGCGCCTGCTGCTTGCCGATCGGCTTGCCGAACTGGACGCGCTCATTGGCATAAGCGGCGGTCATCGCGGTCAGCCGGTCGGCGGCGCCGGCGATGAGCGCGGCGCGCAGAACCGCCGCGATCGCGCGAAGCCCACCGGCCGGCGCGGCGCCGACGACTTCGGCGGGGGCGGCGTCCCAGATCATCCGCGCCGCGAGGCTGCCCGCGACGCCGGTCTCCTCGCCCGATGCCTCGACAAGGCAAAGGCGACCGCCGAATTCCAGCAGGACGTGGCGCGCGACCCGGCCGAACGGCACGACGGTCGCGGCGCCCGGACCCGCCGACGCCAGCGCGATCGGCCCATCGGGCGCGTCGGCCAGCAGCGCGCGCGCGATCATCGTTTCGCCGACGGGCAGCGGCACCGCATGACGGCCGAGCGCCTGCCACAGCGCGCAGACCTCGGCGAGCGGCAGGCCCGCGCCGCCGCGCTCTTCGGGCACCAGCGCGTCGAGAAAGCCCGATTCGGCGATGCCGTTCCACAGCGCGTCGGCGTCGCCGCCCGCCTCGATCGACCGCACCGTCGCGGGGGGCGACAGCGATTCGAGCATCCGTTCGAAGGGTTCCAGAAACTCGCTCATCGCCTCACCTCAATCCCATGCCGCGCGCAATGATCCCGCGCAGAATTTCGCGCGTCCCGCCGCGCAGCGAAAAACTGGGCGCCACATGGGTGACGTACAGCAGCGTGCGATAGAGTTCGGCGTCGACCGCCTGATCGGGATGCGCGGCCAGATCGTCGCCGATCGCCACCGGCAATTGCTGTTCGAATGCGGTGCCCAGATCCTTGACCAGCGACGCCTCGGTCACCGGGCTCTCACCCGCCGCGAGCCGCGCGGTGCAAGCGATCGACATCGCGCGCAGCACGCCAAGCCGGGCGGTGAAGTCGCCGACGAGCGCCAGCGTCGCCGGATCGTCGCGCCCGACCGCCTGCAGATGCCGAACCCAGGCATCGAGCAGCACGACGCTGGAATAGATGCGTTCGGGGCCGCTGCGTTCGAAGGCGAGTTCGGCGGTGACCTGTTTCCATCCCTCGCCCTCGTTCCCGATCAGCGCGTCGGCGGGCAGGTCGACATCCTCGAAGAACACCTCGGCAAAATGTTCGTCGCCGGCCAGATCGCGGATCGGCCGGATGGTGACGCCGGGGGCCTTCAGGTCGATGATGAGCTGCGACAGGCCGGCGTGGCGGTCCTCCGCGCTTCCTGACGTGCGCAGCAGCGCGATCATGTAATCGCAGTGCGGCGCGCCGCTGGTCCATATCTTTTGCCCGTTGACGCGCCAGCCGCTTTCGGTGCGCTCGGCGCGCGTGCGCACGCTGGCGAGGTCGGACCCCGATCCGGGCTCGCTCATCCCGATGCAGAAGAAAATCTCGCCGCGCGCGATGCGGGGGAGATAGAATTCGCGCTGCGCCTCGTTCCCGAAATTCAGGATCAGCGGCGCGCTCTGCCGGTCGGCGATCCAGTGCGCGGCGACCGGAGCGCCGATGCCCAGCAGCTCCTCGACCACGACGAAGCGCGCGAACGGCCCGCGCCCGTGCCCGCCATAGCGTTCGGGAAGCGTCAGTCCCAGGAAACCGGCCTCCCCCAGGCGGCGGCTGAAGGCGGGGTCATAGCCCTGCCACGATCGCGCGCGCCGGTCGGCGCCGGCGGCCGCGGCGGCTTCGGCAGCGATCGCGCGGATCGCGGGCCGGATCGCTTCGTCGGCTTGCGGCAGGCTGGCGAGGCTGAGCGTATCGAACACCGGCATCCTTTCCCTGTTTTCTGTCCTGTCGCCGCTATTGCCCCCGGCGCATCGCCACAAGCTGGTTTTTGTGAGAGCGGGAATCGCCCGGAGCGGCGAAAGCGCGTGGGCGGGTGGGAGCTCAGCCGCCACGAACGCCGGGAAAATCGCGCGACAGCCCAGCCCGGAACCACGCCGGACCCGCGCGCAAACGCCATCGCGCCGCGAATAAAGGACTATGGTCGTTGGGAAAAAATGGATGCCCCGTGAGGATTCGAACCTCAATAGACGGAATCAGAATCCGTAGTCTTACCATTAGACGACGGGGCAATGAGGCGGGCGCAATATGATTGCGTGGCGCCGCTGTCAAGGCCGCTGAGCCCAGCCGTAACAGTGCGCTTGCTCTGGCGCATTTCGCCGCTAGCATCGCCGCATAACAAAAGGGGCCGCGCCCCGGCGCAGGCACCCGCACATGGAGGTGGGTTGATGCGTCATGTCGCGATCGTCGGGTCGGGTCCGGCGGGATATTATACGGCCGAAACGCTGCAAAAGGCCGATGATATCGCGGTCGACGTCATCGACCGGCTGCCCGTGCCCTATGGCCTGATCCGGACCGGCGTCGCCCCCGACCACCAGTCGATCAAGGCGGTATCGCGCCGGTATGAGGGCGTCGCGCTGGCCGACAATGTCCGCTTCGTCGGCCATGTCTCGGTCGGCACCGACGTCAGCATCGACGAGCTGACCGACCTGTATGACGCGGTCGTGCTGGCGACCGGCGCGCCGCACGACCGGCCGCTCGACATTCCCGGCGCAGACCTGCCCGGGGTGATCGGCAGCGCGGCCTTCGTCGGCTGGTACAACGGCCACCCCGATTTCGCGAAGCTCGACCCGCTGCTCGACGCTCCGGGGGTCGCGGTGATCGGCAACGGCAATGTCGCGCTCGACGTCGCGCGCATCCTGGCCAAGACCCCCGCCGAGTTCGCGGGCAGCGACATCGTCGCGCACGCCCGTGCGGCACTGGCCGAAAGCGCGGTCCGCCACATCCATATCCTGGGCCGCCGCGGGCCGCACCAGATCGCGATGACGCCCAAGGAGCTGGGCGAACTCGGCCATCTGGAGCGCGCGAGCCCGCGCGTCGATCCCGCCGACCTTCCCGACGAGGGCGACGACGCGATGCTGGAGCCCGGCATGCGCAAATCGGTGACGCATCTGCGCAGCTTTGCCGCGAATCCGGTCGCGAAGCCGGTGACGATCGATTTCGATTTCTTTGCCATGCCGATCGCGATCGAAGGCGACGGACGCGTCCAGCGCATCATCGTCGAACGCACCACGCTGGACGCCGACCTGCGCAGCCACGGCACGGGCGAGACCTATGCCATCGACGCCGGCCTGGTAATCAGCTGCATCGGATATCAGACTCCGCCGATTCCCGGCGTCCCCTATGAACATGGGCGCGGCCGGTTCGCCAGCGACGACGGCCGTATCCTGCCGGGCCTTTATGCGGTCGGTTGGGCGCGGCGCGGCCCGTCGGGCACGATCGGCACGAACAAGCCCGACGGCGCGCGCATCGCCGAGATGGTGTTGGAAGACGTCGGCCGCGGCGCGGGCAAGGCGGGGCGCCCCGGGCTCGACGCGCTGCTGGCGAGCCGCGACGTCACCCCCGTCACCTTCCGCGACTGGCGCCGGATCGAGGCGGCGGAGGTGGCGGCGGCGCTCGAAGGCAATCCGCGCGAGAAATTCACCAGCGTCGAGGCGATGCTCGCGGCGATCGGCCGCTAGCCCGCCCGCCGGTCAGGCTCAGGGCGCTTCGGCGAGCAGCGGGTCGACCGTCTTGCGAAACTCGGCATCGGTGAAGGCGCCCGCCTTCGCGACGCGCACGACCCCCTTGCGATCGATGATATAGGTCGAGGGCACGGCATTGCCGATCGCGCCATAGCCGCCGCTGATCCTGGCGGCGAGCGGGTAGGACAGGACCGAGGCCAGCTTTTCAAGCTGATAGGCGGGCACGCTGTCCTGCGTCGTCACCCCGAACATCTCCAGCCCGCGCGCCTGATTCGCCTGGAAATAGCGGTGCATCATCGGCATCTCGGCCTTGCAGGGCGCGCACCAGGTTGCCCAGTAGTTGACGATCACGACCTTGCCGCGCAGTTCGGACAGCCGGACCTTTCGCTTGTCCAGCGTCGTCAGCGTGAAGTCGGGCGCCGCGACGCCGACTTTCGGCGCGGCCGCGACCGAAACCACAAGGAAGGGCGCCGCCGCAGCGATCGCCAGCGCCATGCCCCAACGGCGAATATTTTGCCCCCGCATGGCGGCAGTGTAAGAGGCGGCGATGGACACGGGCAAGCCCAAACAATCACCGGTTCGGCGGGTACTGCTCTGGCTGCTCGCGCTCGCCTATGCCTATGCGGGCTATCGCCACCTCGCGACGCCCGCGCCCTTCCTGGCGATCACCCCGCCGTGGGTACCGCAGCCCGCGTTCGTCGTCGCCGCGACGGGAGTCGCCGAGCTGGCGGGAGCCGCGGGGCTGATGATCCCGCGCCTGCGCAAGGCCGCCGGCTGGGGGCTCGCGCTCTATGCGCTGTGCGTCTGGCCCGCGAATTTCCACCACGCGCTCGCCAATGTCGCGATCGGCGGACAGACGCTCGGCTGGTGGTATCATGGGCCGCGCCTGGCCGCGCAGCCGCTGATCATCTGGTGGGCACTGTGGGCGAGCGGCGCGACCGACTGGCCGCTCCGCCGCCGCTGACAACCCCGACCCCGGCCTATTTCGCGACGGGGGTTTCGACCGGCGGCTGGCCCTTCTGGCTGGCGGCATAGGCCTCCACCGCCTTCAGCACACGCAGCATGTTGCCGCTCGCGATCTTTTCCAGGTCGGCCTGCGAATAGCCGCGCCGCGCCAGTTCGGTGAACAGCGCGGGATAGCCCGACACATCCTCCATCCCGACCGGCGCCGAATCCATCCCGTCATAGTCGCCGCCCAGGCCGACATGATCGACCCCGATGTTCTTGCGGATATGGTCGATATGATCGGCGACCTTCGCAACGTTGGTGGTCGGGACGGGGTTCGCCGCGTCCCACGCCTTCAGCGCGGCGTCGGCGGCGGCCGGATCGCCCGGATAGAGCGCCTTCAGCCGGGCCTGTTCGGCGGTGCGGGCCAGGCCCTGCGCGCGGACGTCGGCGTCGAGGAAGCTGGGCAGCAGCACGACCATCACGATCCCGCCATTCGCCTTGACCAGCGGCAGCACGCTGTCGGGGACGTTGCGCGGATGCGGGTTCACCGCGCGCACGCCCGAGTGGCTGAACATCACCGGCGCCTTCGATTCGGCGAGCGCGTCCTTCATCGTCGCCTCGCTGACATGGCTGAGGTCGACGATCATGCCGATGCGGTTCATCTCGCGCACCACCTGGCGCCCGAAATCGTTGAGACCGTCCAGCGCCGGCGCGTCGGTCGCGCTGTCGGCCCAGGGGATGTTCTTCGAATGCGTCAGCGTCATGTAACGCGCGCCGAGGTCGTACATCTGGCGCAGCACCGCGAGCGACGATCCGATCGACTGCCCGCCCTCCATGCCCAGCATGCCGGCGATCTTGCCCGCCTTCATCTGACGTTCCAGCTCGGCACTGTTCGACGCGAGCGCGAGGTCGTTCGGATAGCGCGCGACCAGCCGCTTCATTACGTCGATCTGCTCGAGCGTCTGTTGCACTGCCTGCTGTTCGTTGGTGTTTGCGGGGACATAGACCGACCAGAATTGCGCGCCGACATGGCCCTTGCGCAGCCGCTGAAGGTCGGTGTGCATCGCAATCACCGGCGGGGTGGCGTCGGGCTTTGCCGTGTGTTCGGTGTCGACGAAGTCGAAGCCGTTGATGACATTGTCGACGCGCGAACGCAGCGCCCAGGGCACGTCGTTGTGGCCGTCGAAAACCGGCGCCTTCTTCAAAGCGGCCTCGGCCGTCGCCTCGGGCGACTTCTGCGCGACTGCGGGGGTGGACAGGAGGGCGATAGCGGCAAGGCCGGCGAGCAGGTGCGACATGTTCATGGCGCGCGACCTTACGTCGTTGGCGGCGCGGTGCAAGCCTCGCTTGACGTTCGCGTCAACGCCGCGCAGCATCGCGCCCATGACAGCCTTTGACGACTGGCGCGCCCGATCGCCCTATTATGACGAAACCCACGAGGCGCTGGCGCAAAGCGTCCGCCGCTTCGTCGAGCGCGAGATCGCGCCGCACATCGACCGCTGGGAGGCCGAGGGCGAGTTGCCGCGCGACCTGCACCGCAAGGCGGCCGAGGCCGGCATCCTGGGGCTCCGCTATCCCGAACGTTATGGCGGGCACAGCGAGGGTTTCGACAATTTCCACGGCCTGGTGCTGACCGAGGAACTCGCCGCGGTCGGCGCGGGCGGGCTCGGCGCGTCGCTTATGACGCACGGCATCGGCCTGCCCCCGATCCTGGCGCTCGGTTCGGAGGAGCTGAAACAGCGCGTCGCGCCGCCGGTGCTCAGCGGCGACAGGATCATCGCGCTTGGCATTACCGAGGCCGGCGGCGGCAGCGACGTCGCGAACCTCAAGACCACGGCGGTCCGCGACGGCGACGATTATGTCGTCAACGGCGGCAAGATGTTCATCACCAGCGGCATGCGCGCCGACTGGCTGACCTGCGCGGTCCGCACCGGCGGGCCCGGGGCGGCGGGCATCTCGCTGCTGCTGATCGACATGACCGCCCCCGGCGTCGAGCGCACGCGGCTCGACAAGATGGGATGGCGGTGCAGCGACACCGCGGCGATCCATTTCAGCGACGTGCGCGTTCCCGCCGAAAATCTGATCGGCCCCGAAAACGGCGGCTTCATCGGCATCATGCGCAATTTCAATTCGGAGCGGCTGGGCATGGCGATGGGCTGCTGCGCCTATGCGCGCGTCGCGCTGGCCGAGGCGGCCGAATGGGCGCAGCAACGCGAGACGTTCGGCAAGCCGCTGGTCGGCCACCAGTCCATCCGCATCAAGCTGGCCGACATGGAACGCCAGATCGAGGCGACGCAGGCGTGGGTCGACCTGTGCGCCTGGCAGGTCCGCGAAGGCAAGGACCGCCCCGCCGACTTCGCGATGCTGAAGGTCCAGGCGACGCGGATGCTGGAAGCCGTCGCGCGCGAGGCCGCGCAGGTGCTGGGCGGCGCGAGCTATATCACCGGCAGCAAGGTCGAGCGCATCTACCGCGAGGTTCGCGTCAACGCGATCGGCGGCGGCAGCGAGGAAATCATGCTCGACCTGGCGGGACGGCAATTGTTCGGGGGCAAGCGCTAGCCGGCGGTATCCTGTTCCCGCTTGTCGGCAATGGCGCGCGATTCGGCCTTCAGCGGCCGCGATACCGGGCAGACTTCCTGGACATAGCCGTTGAGGACGTTGGTCAGCGCGTCCGGGATCAGGCGGTAGAAAACGAACTGCCCGCGCTTCTCGCTGGCGACCAGCCCGGCATTTTCCAGCACCGACAAATGCTGCGAAACCGCGGGCTTGCTCATGTCGAAGCGCGCCGCGATGTCGCCTGCGCTGAGCTCTGCATGCGCGAGATAGGCGAGGATCTTGCGCCGCGGCGTCGATGCCAGTGCCTGAAAAACCCGTTCCATGCGTCCCGAAATGGGCATCGGCGGCCGACTTGACAAGCAGGAATTTATTTAAGTAATTACTTATATTCTTTGCTTGATGAGGAGTCGGGTGATGCGATGCGATGACGATCCCCACGCGGTGAACTTCCTGATCGATGAAGCCGGGCCCGATCCCGTCGCAGGTCAGGTGCGCGCCGATGCGCCGAGCATCGCCTGGAACGGCGGGATGGCCGCGGTCGCGCTGATCGCGGGCCCCTTCGTCGTCAGCCCCTCGGCGATCGCGCTCTTCGTCGTCACGACCGGCGCCGCGCTGCTGCTCGGCCACAGCGTCGGCTATCACCGCATGATGATCCACGGCAGCTTCGCGGCCCCGCGATGGCTGACGCGCACGCTCGTCTGGTTCGGCGCCTTCGTCGGCATGGCCGGCCCCCACGGCATCATCCGCGCGCACGACACGCGCGATTGGGCGCAGCGGCAGGCGGACTGCCATCCCTTTCTGCGTCATGGCACCGGCATCGTCCGCGACGCCTGGTGGCAGATCTATTGCCGGCTCGACCTCGACCGACCGCCGCGCTTCGACTTTTCCGAACTCGACCTCGACCCCTTCCACCGCTGGCTCGAATCGACATGGCGCTGGCAGCAATTGCCCGTCGCACTGCTCTTTTTCGCCATTGGCGGCTGGGGCTGGGTCGTCTGGGGCGTCGCCGCGCGGGTCGCGGTCGCGAACCACGGCCATTGGCTCGTCGGCCATCTCGCACACAATCGCGGTCCGCAACGCTGGACCGTCGATGCCCATGGCGTACAGGCGTTCGACGTCCCCTGGGCGGCGATCCCGACGATGGGCGAGGCGTGGCACAACAATCACCACGCCTATCCCGGATCGGCGCGGATCGGCCTGTATCCTGGCCAGAGCGACTGGGGCTTTGCCTTCATCCGCCTTTGCGAACGGATCGGGCTGATGTGGAACGTGCGGACGCCGGATACGATGGGAATTCGGCCGGGACTGTCCGAGGTCCCTCGACACGGGCCGGGCTTCGCGGCACATTCGCCGCATGGAACTAACAACGCACAGCTGGCCCGCTGAGGCCGACACCATCCTCGACGATATCGTCGACCTCCGCCGCGCGATTCACCGCGAGCCCGAACTGGGCCTGCAGAATCCGAAAACGCTGGCCAAGATCAAGACTGCGCTTGCCGGATTGCCGCTGGAATTTCGCGAGGGGCCGTCGACCACAGGGCTGATCGCGATCCTGCGCGGTCCGGCGAACGGGCGCACCGTGCTGCTGCGCGGCGACATGGATGCGCTGCCCCTGCTGGAGGATACCGGGCTGGACTTTTCGTCCGAGACGACCGGCGCGATGCATGCCTGCGGGCACGACACGCATGTCGCGATGCTCGTCGGCGCGGTCAAATTGCTGTGCGCGGCGCGCGACCGGTTGGCCGGCACGGTGATGTTCATGTTCCAGCCGGGCGAGGAAGGGCACCACGGCGCGCGCTTCATGCTCGACGACGGGATCATCGATCCCTTGCCCGACGCCGCCTTCGCGCTGCACATCATGCCGAACGCGCCGCACGGCATCTTCGCTGGCCGCGCCGGCGCGCTGCTCGCTTCGTCCGACGTGCTGTCGATCACCGTCAAGGGCGCGGGCGGCCACGCCTCCATGCCGCACGATGCGGTCGACCCGATCCCCGTCGCGTGCGAGATCGTCACCGCGATCCAGACGATGGTCACGCGCAGCATCTCGGTCTTCGACCCCGCGGTCATCACCATCGCAAAGATCGCCGCGGGCACGACGAACAACATCATCCCCGAAACCGCCGAAATGCTCGGCACGATCCGCACGCTTTCGCCCGAACGGCGGGCGGCGGTCGCGCGCGACCTGCGCCGCCTCGCCCCCGCGATCGCGGGGGCGCACGGCTGTACCGCCGAGGTTCACATCGACGAGGGCTTTCCCGTCACCATCTGCGACAGCCGCGCGGTCGCCTTTGGCCAGGCGGTGGTCGAGCAGACCTTCGGCGAGGAAGGCTGGCTGACGATGGACAATCCGGTGATGGGGGCGGAGGATTTCTCCTATGTCCTCGAAAAGGTGCCGGGCGCGATGTTCTGGCTCGGCGCGAGCGAACAGGGCAGCGACTGGCGCCAATGTTGCGGGCTGCACAGCAACCGCATGGTGCTGGACGAAAAGGTGATGGCGCGCGGCGCGGCGCTGCATGCCGCCCTCGCCGAGCGCTTCCTGAACGAAGG
>JAFKLT010000121.1 GCA_017309275.1 Sphingomonadales bacterium
TTATCTCGGCGGTATCGCGCTGCGCCTGCTCGCGATGATCAGCCTGTCGGTCATGTTCGTCCTGGTCAAATATATCGACAAGGCCGGCATCCACATCCTCGAAAGCCTGTTCTGGCGCCAGGCGCTGGTCATCCCCTTCCTGCTGACCTGGGTCCTGGCGACCGACGGCCTGGGGTCGCTGCGCACGCAGCGCATCGGCGCGCACGCGCGGCGGATGCTGATGGGCCTCGCGGGGATGTTCTGCAACTTCGCCGCGATGATCCTGCTGCCGATGGCGGAGGCGACGACGATCAGCCTCTCGGTCCCCATATTCGCGGTGATCTTTGCCGCGATCCTGCTCGGCGAGGTCGCGGGATGGCAGCGGTGGAGTGCGGTGATCGTCGGCTTCGTCGGCGTGCTCGTCGTGCTCGACCCCTTCGCAAGCTTTGCGGGCGGGTTCGGCGGCACGCACGGGCTCGGCGTACTCATCGCGCTCGCCGGCGCGATCATGACCGCGCTCATCACCATCGCGGTGCGCGACCTCGGCCGCACCGAAAATGCCGCGACGATCGTCTTCTGGTTCAGCCTGCTGTCGATGATCCCGCTCGGCATCGCCCTGCCCTTCGTCTTTACCCCGCACAGCCCGCACGAATGGCTGCTGCTGATCGGCCTCGGCTTTCTGGGGGCGATCGTGCAGATGTCGCTGACCGGCGCCCTGCGACTGGCGCCAGTCGCGGTCGTGATCCCGATGGATTATTCCAGCCTGCTCTGGTCGATCGCGTGCGGCTGGTGGTTCTTCGGCACCCTCCCGGCCGAGACGACCTGGATCGGCGCGCCGCTGATCGTCGCGAGCGGCCTGTTCATCGCCTGGCGCGAGCATCGCCGCCATATCGACCGTCCAAAGGAAGTCACCGCATGACCTTGCCGATCCTCTATCATTGCGCCGACGCGCGATCGCTCCGCTGCCTGTGGGCGGTCGAGGAGGCCGGGCTGGACGTCGACCTGCGCGTCCTGAAATTCCCGCCGCGCGCGTTCGAGCCCGACTATCGCGCGGTCAATCCGCTGATGACGATCCCCGGCTGGGTCGAGAACGGCCGCCTGATGACCGAATCCGCCGCGATCTGCGAACGCATTGCAGAGGGGACGCCGCTGGAACTGCGCCGTGACGAGCCCGATTATTGGGACTGGCGCAACTGGCTGCACCGCAGCGACGCG
>JAFKLT010000014.1 GCA_017309275.1 Sphingomonadales bacterium
GGCCACATCCCCTTCCCCGGCCGCGGCTTTTGCACCGTTCCGCCCGGGACATCCGCGCTCCGCCCACATCGAGCGAAGTCGAGATATCTCGCGGATCGGCGCAAGATCGACGGGCGCCTCGACATCGCTCGATACGAGTGAAATCAGGGCGTTCGATGCGGACGAAAATTATGACACAGAGTCATGAAACTGCCACGCCGGTCGGCTTTGGACCGGGTGCGATGAAGCCCGGAGCATCGGGCACGCGACGACAGGGGACGATGTGACTTTCAACGCCGCCGCCTTATTGCTTCTGATCGGGGGACTTGCCCTGATCGGCTGGCTCGCCGGACGCGCGCGCTCGGCGCTGCTCGCCGGTCGCACCGGCACGAAGCTGCACTCGCGCCCGCAATATCATGGCTGGTACGTCGCGCTGTGGCTGTTCGCTCCCGCCGCGATCTTCCTTGCCGTGTGGGCCAGCGTGTCGCCCGCCCTGATCACCAATAGCGTGCTTTCGAACGACGCGGCGCAGAGCCTGCCCGCCTTTGGCTTCGAGCGCGGCGCGATCCTGTCCGACGCGCGCAACGTCGCCGAGGGCCGCCAGGCCGCGGTGCGCATCGCCGCCGCCGCGCCGCTGGTAAAACCCTATGCCGACGCGACGCATTTCTATGCCTGGATCGGCATCGCCGCGATGCTGGCGCTGGCGCTGGCCGGCGGCCTGTACGCCTTCACGCGCATCAAGCCCGATTTCCGCGCCCGCACGCGCGTCGAAAAGATCGTCATGGCGCTGTTGCTGCTGGCGTCGCTGGTCGCGATCCTGACGACCTTTGGCATCGTATTGTCGCTGCTGTTCGAATCGATCCGCTTTTTCCGCCTGGTCTCGCCGGCCGAACTGCTGTTCGGAACGCATTGGGCCCCGACGAGCGGCGCGCCGCAGCCGGGCACGTTCGGCGGCATTCCGCTGTTCTGGGGCACCGTGCTGATCGGCGCGATCATCGCGATGATCGTCGCGATCCCGATCGGCATGATGACCGCGGTCTATCTGACCCAATATGCCGCCCCGCGCGTGCGCCGCTGGGTCAAGCCGCTGCTGGAAATTCTCGCGGGCGTGCCGACGGTCGTCTATGGCTATTTCGCCGCGCTGACCGTGGCGCCCGCGCTGCGCGAATTCGCGGTGATGCTGGGCATCCCGAACGCCTCGACCGAAAGCGCGCTGGCCGCGGGCATCGTGATGGGCGTGATGATCATCCCGTTCGTGTCGTCGATGGCCGACGACAGCATCAACGCGGTGCCGCAGGCGATGCGCGACGGATCGCTGGCGCTGGGCGCGACGCCGAACGAAACGATCCGCCAGGTGCTGATCCCAGCCGCGCTGCCCGGCGTGATGGGCGGCATCTTGCTGGCCGTCAGCCGCGCGATCGGCGAGACGATGATCGTCGTGATGGCCGCCGGCCTGTCCGCCAACCTGACCGCCAATCCCTTCGCCAGCGTCACCACCGTGACGGCGCAGATCGTCAAGCTGCTGACCGGCGACCAGGAATTCGACAGCGCAAAGACGCTCGCCGCCTTCGCGCTCGGCCTTGTCCTGTTCATCGTGACGCTGTTGCTCAACATCGTCGCGCTGCGCATCGTCAAAAAGTATCGCGAAGCTTATGAATAGGGAAACCGCCCCCACCGACTGGAAAGGCGCCGTGATGCAAAAGCGCATCGCGAGCCGCTATGGCGCCGAGCGTCGCTTCAAGCTGTTCGGGCTGGGCGCGGTGCTGCTCTCCGGCCTGTTCCTTGCCTTTCTGCTGTTCGTCATGGTCGGCAACGGCCTGCGCGGCTTTACCTATACCAATGTCGAGGTGCCGATCGACTTCAAGGCGATGCCGCTGACCGTCGACGCCGCGCGCCTGTCCGATCCCGACGCCGACCAGGTGATCGCGAACGCCGGGCTGGCCGACATCGTCGCCTTTGCCGCCGACGAGGCGCTGGGCACCGACGGCGCGAAGATGATCAGCGAGAATGCGTGGAAGGAAGTGCGCACGCAGATCAAGGCCGATCCCGAGCTGCTGAACGGCAAGACCGTGTTCCACCTACCCACCTCGTCCGAAGTCGACATCGCGGCCAAGGACGGCGGGAAAGGCGCGATGGGGGCAAAGGTCGACGCGCTGGAAAAGGACGGCAAGCTGTCGACCGGCATCCACTGGCCCTTCTTCAAGAACGCCGACGCCACCGACCCCGCCGTCGCGGGCATCTGGGGCGCGCTGAAGGGATCGTTGCTGACGATCTTCATCGCCTTTCTGATCGCCTTTCCGACCGGCGTGCTCGCCGCGCTGTACCTTGAGGAATATGCGCCGAAGAACCGCTGGACCGACCTGATCGAAGTGTCGATCAACAATCTGGCCGCGGTCCCCTCGATCATCTTTGGCCTGCTCGCGCTCGCGGTGTTCATCAACTGGTTCGGCATCTGCCAGGCCAGCCCGCTGGTCGGCGGCCTGACGCTGGCGTTGATGACGATGCCCGTGATCGTCATCGCCAGCCGCAACGCGATCAAGTCGGTCCCGCCGTCGATCCGCGACGCCGCGCTGGGCGTCGGCGCCAGCCCGGTGCAGGTGGTGTTCCATCATGTCCTGCCGCTGGCGCTGCCCGGCATCCTGACCGGCACGATCATCGGCATGGCGCGCGCGCTGGGCGAGACCGCGCCGCTGCTGCTGGTCGGCATGCGTGCTTTCATCGGCGACGTGCCCGGCGGCATCTGTTCGCCGTCGACCGTGCTGCCGATGCAGATCTTCCTCTGGTCGGACGAAGTCGACCGGGGCTTTGTCGAGAAAACTTCCGCCGCGATCATCGTGCTGCTCATCGTACTGCTGTCGATGAACGCGCTCGCGATCTATCTTCGCAACAAGTTCGAAAAACGCTGGTGAGCCTGACAGACATGACCATGACCCAAGACGATCTCACGATCGCCGACCCCAAGATGAAGGCCGAAGGCGTCAACGTCTTCTATGGCGAGAAGCAGGCGATCAACGACGTCTCGATCGACGTCGGCACCGACCTGGTCACCGCCTTCATCGGCCCCTCGGGCTGCGGCAAATCGACCTTTCTGCGCTCGCTCAACCGGATGAACGACACGGTGGCGAGTGCGCGGGTCACCGGCACGATCCTGCTCGACGGCGAGGATATCTATGCCCCGTCGATGGACGTGGTGCAGCTGCGCGCGCGCGTCGGCATGGTGTTCCAGAAACCGAACCCCTTTCCCAAGTCGATCTATGACAATGTCGCCTATGGCCCGCGCATCCACGGCCTGGCGCCCGGCAAGGCCGACCTCGACGTCATCGTCGAGCGCGCGCTGGTCCGCGCCGGCCTGTGGGAGGAAGTGAAGGATCGCCTGAGCGAAAGCGGCACCGCCCTGTCGGGCGGCCAGCAGCAGCGCCTGTGCATCGCGCGCGCGATCGCGGTCGACCCCGAAGTCATCCTGATGGACGAGCCCTGTTCGGCGCTCGACCCGATCGCGACGGCGAAGATCGAGGAGCTGATCCACGAACTGCGCGGCAAATATGCGATCGTGATCGTCACCCACAATATGCAGCAGGCGGCCCGCGTGTCCCAGCGCACCGCCTTTTTCCACCTCGGGACGCTGGTCGAATATGGCAAGACCACCGATATCTTCACGAACCCGCGGCAGGAACGCACCAAGGATTATATCACCGGCCGCTACGGTTGATCCGTAGCCGCGAAAGGAACGAACGATGGCAGTAGTCAACGATCACACCGTCAAGGCCTTCGACGAGGATCTGAACCGCCTCCGCGGCCTGATCAGCGAGATGGGCGGCCGCGCCGAACAGGCGCTGCTGCAGGCCATGACCGCACTCAACAAGGGCGACCTCGACCTGGCGGCGCAAGTCGTCGAGGGCGACAAGAAGATCGACGCGCTGGAAGCCGAAGTCGAACAGCTGGCCGTGCAGACGATCGCGCTGCGCGCGCCGATGGCCGACGACCTGCGCGAAATGATCGCGGCGCTGAAAATCGTCTCGGTCGTCGAACGCATCGGCGATTATGCGAAGAATATCGCCAAGCGCGTCGCACTGATGGACCAGACGCGGTCGATCGAGGCGATCCCGCTGCTGATGTCGATGTCGTCGATCGTCGCCGAACTGATCCACGACGCACTCGACAGCTTTGCCGCGCGCGATGCCGAACTGGCAGTGCGGGTCACGGTGCGCGACAAGAATGTCGACGATTTCTACAACAGCATCTTTCGCACGCTCGTCACCTTCATGATGGAAAATCCGAAGCACATCTCGGAAAGCGCGCACCTGCTGTTTGTGGCCAAGAACCTGGAGCGCATGGGCGACCATGCGACGAACATCGCCGAGATGGTCTATTATGTCGTGACCGGCGAGCACATGGAAGAACGCGAGCGCGGCGAGCAGCCCGAAGATGGCGCCGCGGAGCAGGAGCAAGGCTGATGCCGCAGCCCGACCTGCTGCTGATCGAGGATGACGAGGCGATCGCCGAGCTCATCGTCTGGCATTTCGCACGCGAAGGCTTTTCGGTCCGCCAGACGCCCGATGGCGAACAGGCGCTGATCCTGGTCGAGGAACGCGTCCCCGATATCGTCCTGCTCGACTGGATGATCGAGAGCCTGCCCGGCATCGAGGTGTGCCGTCGCCTGCGCCGCAACCCCAAGTCGGCGAATGTCCCGATCATCATGCTCACCGCGCGCGGCGAGGAAGAGGATCGCATTCGCGGGCTGGAAACCGGCGCCGACGATTATGTCACCAAGCCCTTCAGCCCGCGCGAGCTGGTCGCGCGCGTCTCTGCCGTGCTGCGCCGCCTGCGCCCCGCGCTGGCGGGCGAGCTGCTCGCCTATGCCGATATCGAGCTGGACTCGGTCGCGCACAAGGTCGTGCGCAACGGCCAGGTGGTGAACATGGGGCCGACAGAATTCCGCCTGCTGCGCCACTTCATGGAGCATCCGGGCCGCGTCTTTTCGCGCGGGCAGCTGCTCGACAGCGTGTGGGGCCAGGACAGCGACATCGAACTGCGCACGGTCGACGTCCATATCCGCCGGTTGCGCAAAGCGATCAACCTGCCCGGCACCGCGGACATCATCCGCACCGTGCGCTCGGCAGGCTATGCGCTGGACGCCGGGAAGAGCGTCTGACGCCGAAGCGCGGGCTGGTTCTCAGCCAGGCTACCGCGAGGCTCGACCCGGAATCCCGCTGAGCAGCGGGCAAAAGCGGGACCCCGGATCAAGTCCGGGGTGACGAAGATTGGTGGAATAGCCACGACATCTGTGACCCCCGGCGCATCTGTGATCGCCGGCATGCCTGTGATCCCGGCGTATCTGTGATCCCCCGGTGCACCCGTGGTCCCGGCGTACCCGTGATCCCGGCGAAAGCCGGGGCCCGCGAATGGCATCGGCATTATGACGCGCCGGGCCCCGGCTTTCGCCGGGGATCGGGTTGCGTGAGGTTGCGTCTGGGTGCGTGAGGTTGCGTCTGGGTGCGTGAGGTCGCGTTACGTTGCGTGCGATCGCGGGGTGATCGCGGGGGACGGCCAGCCGCTCCGCAGCCCTGACGCTCGCCCCCGATCAGAAGTCGATCTGCGTTCGCAGGCCGAAGGCGTCGGCCGAATAGTCGCGGTCGCCGGTGGCCGAGCCGACCGCGGCGTCGTCGAACTTCAGGCGGCCGTAGTTGGCGATGATGCGGACATAGGAAATCGGCGCCCAGACGAGCGAGACGCCCAGCGTTCGCTGCTTTCCGCCGATGATCCCGGCGTCGTTCAGGTCGAGATAGTCGTAGCGGGCGTTGACCTCGATCGCGCCGGTGCCGCCGGCGGTGATCGGCCGCGACGGCGAAAGCCGGTCGAAGACGCCGTCCTTGTAGGTCCGGGAATCGCCGCGGGTCAGGACATAGCCGACCTCGGCATAGCCGCCGAAGAAGGTCGGATCGGCGAGGCCCGGACGGCGCGCCGTCTGCCAGAAGCCTTCGCCCGAGACGTGGAACGGGCCGTTGGCGGCCGCGGCCTCGACGCCGAGGCCGCGCTCGCTGGTCGCGTTGAAGGTGCCGGTATCGACAAGGCGGCTGTTCGTCGTGTGGACGAACGGGCGCGGCGCATAGCGGACCGCGGGCGCGTCGTTGATGTTGCGGAAGTGGCCCGACCCGCCCAGGTGCAACTGAGTGTTGCCGAATTTCGGCATCCAGATCGCGCGCGCATCGAAGCTGATGCTGTTGTTCGTGTCGCTGATCAGGTCGTTGGCGTTGTCGCCGAACACCCCGCCCTGCAGCAGCACGGCCTTGCCCTTATATTGCGCCGACATGCCGACGCGGCGCTCGAATCCGAACGCCTGGGTAAAGGCCGCGCGTTCCGCCATGCTGGTGAACAGGTCGCTGGTCAGCTCGTCGAGCGACCAGAAGGGCTTGTGCTGGCCGACGGTGACCGACAGCGGCCCCGTGCCATAGGTCATGTAGACGTCGGTCAGTTCGACCGAGCTGTTCGCCAGATCGGCCTCGACCCGATAGCCGAAGCCGCCGGGGATCTTGCCCTCGACGCCCAGGAACAGGCGCCGGAACTCGATGCTGGCACCGCCGCGCGCATCGGTCACGCCCGGCGGAGTGTCGATGCTCGCCACGTCGAGCTGCATGCGGCCGCGCGGCTTGAAGCTCCAGCCGTCGGCGGTCTTGATCTCCGGCGCGCCCTTCCACGCGATTTCGGTCGGCGACTTGACCGCGACGGCCGGGGCGGACGGCGCGGGAGCCGGCGTCGAGACCGGGGCCGGCGCCGGCTGCGCGGTCGCCGCGTCGAGCCGTGATTCCAGCGTCTGTACCTGCGCCTTGAGCGCCGCCAGCTCGGCCCGAAGCGCCGCAGCCTCCTCCGACGTCATCGCCTGCGCATGCGCGGCAGTCGGCAAGCTGAGCATGGTGGTCGCCAGCAGGGCGGCGGGCAGAGTGTAGCGCATGGGCAGAATGGCTCCGTTGGGTAAGGTGGCGTTCGCGGTGCTGCTATGACGGATTCGTGACAATTGAACGTCATTCGCATGACATTTTTGTTTCAGTCGTCCGATATCACTCGGCGCTTGCCTGCGACATGCGAACGGCTAAGGACGTTCCAGTTTTTTCGGGCAACCTTTTCGGGACCATTGCCCCCTTCGGGAGACCATCATGACGATCAAATTTGACGGACGCGTTGCCATTGTCACCGGCGCCGGTGGCGGGCTGGGCCGCGCCTATGCGCTGGAGCTCGCACGGCGCGGCGCGAAAGTGGTCGTGAACGACCTGGGCGGCGCGCGCGACGGCACCGGTCACTCGGACGCCGCGCTGCAGGTCGTCGAGGAAATCCGCGCCGCGGGCGGCACCGCCATGTCGAACGGCGGCAGCGTCACCGAATATGACCAGATGGTCGAAATGGTCGCCAAGGCGAAGGAGGAATGGGGCGGCGTCCACATCGTCATCAACAACGCCGGCATCCTGCGCGACAAGAGCTTTGCCAAGATGGAGCCCGCCGATTTCGACCTGGTGCTGAAAGTCCATGTCAGCGGCAGCGCGAACGTCACCAAGGCGGTGTGGGACATCATGCGCGAACAGGCCTATGGCCGCCTGCTGATGACCGCCTCGTCGACCGGCCTTTACGGCAATTTCGGCCAGGCGAACTATGGCGCGGCGAAGCTCGGCCTCGCGGGCCTGACCAAGACGCTGCACCTGGAAGGCGCGAAATATAACATCCACTGCAACACGATCGCGCCGGTCGCGGGCACGCGCATGACCGAAGACATCTTTCCGCCCGAACTGTTCGAGAAGTTCACGCCGGAGAATGTCGTCCCCGCCGCGCTGTATCTCGTCAGCGAGGACGCGCCGACCAACATGATCATCGGCGCGGGCGCTGGCGCGTTCCACGCCGCCTATGTCACCGCCACGCCGGGCGTCGCGCTGCCCGAAGACCAGCGCACCCCCGAAGGCGTTGCCGCCGCGTGGGAAAAGATCATCGACCGCAATGGCGAGATCGTGCCCCAGTCGGGCAGCGAACAGTCGATGATCGTCATGCGCGCGCTGCAGGCGCTGGGCTGACGTCGGGATACCTCCCCATCGTCGCGCGATGGGGAGGCTCCAGCGCATCACTGTATTGACACAGCAATACGCCTGTGCCATAAAATCGGCGGGGCAAGGGGATCGGTCTAAGAAGGACGACCCCGATGTATAGTGAAACCGACCTGCAAGCTGCGGTCGATGCGAAGGTACTGACGCCGGAGGCCGCAACGGCTTTCCGGTCGCATATCGCATCGGTCCGCGCCGCGCCCGCGGCGGATGAAGAATCCTTCCGCCTCATCACCGGATTCAACGATATTTTCGTCAGCATCGCGGCGGTGATCCTGCTCGTCGCGGTCGGTTGGATCGGCGAGTCCGTCCACCCTGCCCTGGCCGGCGCCTTCGTCGCGGGTTCGGCCTGGTTCCTCGCCGAATATTTCACGCGCAAGCGCCGCATGGCGCTGCCCAGCATCGTCCTGGTCCTCGCCTTTTCGGCGGGCGTCTGCGCAACGATGGTCGGCTTTCTGTTCAAGCATGGCGAAGCGATCTTCGGTAATCGGCTGGACGAAACGACCGGCGCCGTCCTGGTCGGCGTCATCGCCGCCGTGACCGCGGCCGCGACGTGGCTCCACTGGAGACGCTTCATGGTGCCGATCACCGTGGCCGCAGGAACCGCCGCGCTCGCCGCGACCGCCGTGGCGATCGTCCTTGCGATCGCGGGGGTCGACGGCCCCGACGGAACCTTGCCGATGATCCTGGTGCTGATCGCGGGCCTGGGCGTCTTCACCCTCGCGATGTGGTGGGACCGCAGCGACCGCGTGCGCCAGACGCGCCGCAGCGACGTCGCCTTCTGGCTTCACCTGCTCGCCGCCCCGATGATCGTCCATCCGATCTTCCACCTGCTCGGCGTGACGCGCGGCGACGATATCGGCAGCGGCGCGGCCGTGCTGGTCGTCGCCATCTATATCGCGTTCGGCCTGATCGCGCTGGCGATCGACCGCCGCGCGCTGCTCGTCTCGGCGCTGGCCTATGTGCTCTTTGCCATGACGCAGCTGTTCCGCACCTTTGGCGCGGTCGAACTCAATGTCGCGCTGACGGCGTTCGTGATCGGTTCGGCGCTGCTGCTGCTGTCGGCCTTCTGGCAGAATGCACGGGCCGCCGTGGTCGGGTTCCTGCCGGAAAATCTGGCGAACCAGCTGCCCGCGACGATCCGTTCGATCAGTCCCCAACCAGCTTCATAAGCTTGCGCTCGACGGGGGCGAGCACGTTAGAAAGCTCGTCCCCGCGCTTGAGAACTGCCCCGGCTTCGGAGACAAGGGCCCACATGCCCTGCCGGCTCCGCAAGGCGGGGCGTTTTTCTATACGATATTCAGGACGCTCGGCGGCGCGGCGAAAGGCCGAAAAGATCGCGGCGTCGCGGTGGAAATCCATCGCATAGTCGCGCCAATGCCCGGCGGCGACCATCCGACCGTAGAGATCGAGAATGCGTAATAGCTCGGTGCGTTCGAAACCGGTCTGCTGCGGTGCCGTCCGGTTCGGAAACGGCAGAGGCGTCACAGTCCCCATCAGGCGCTTTTCCGGCTCCCTTTGCGCCGCGGCGCATCCATTTCAGTGGCATGCGTTTCGCGTTCCTCGATCAGCGCCGTCAGTTGCTTTTGCATCTGTTCGAGTTGGCATTGCAGAATTTCGATCTTCTGCGTCGCGGGATCGAAGGTCTCGCTGCACGGCGTGCCATAGGGCACGAACTCGCGCGCATATTCGCTGGCATCGAGCAGCGTCGAGCGCGCCGGAATGCCGACCATGACCGCACCCTCGGGCACGTCCTTCGTCACGACCGCATTGGCGCCGACGCGCGCGCGCGGGTTGACGGTGACCGGGCCGAGGATCTGCGCACCCGAACCGACGATGACGTCGTCCGACAGGGTCGGGTGACGCTTGCCGCCGATGCCGTTGGCAGGATCGGTGCCGCCCAGCGTCACGCCCTGATAGATCGAGACATTGTCGCCGATCTCCGCCGTCTCGCCGATGACGACGCCAAAGCCGTGATCGATGAAAAGGTGCCGGCCGATCTTTGCGCCCGGATGGATGTCGATGCCGGTCATCCAGCGCGAGAAATGATTGACGAAGCGGGCGAGGAAGAACAGCTCAGCCTCGAACAGCCAGTGCGCGGCGCGATGCATGCCGACGGCAAGCAGCCCCGGATAAAGAAGGATTTCCCAGCGCGATCGCGGCGCCGGATCGCGCGCCTTGATCGAATCCAGATAGGCAATCAGCCCATTGAACATCGTCTATGTCCCCTGCGACCCTATTTCTGTACCGCACTAGATAGATGTTCGGCGGCCGCATTTCCACCCCCGACGGCATTTATTCCGTCAGCGGCCGATCAACCCGATACGAAGCAGCAGCAGTCCCTCGCTCCGCCAGCGGCGATCGCCATCCTGCGATGCGATGGCGGCGGCCCAGCGATCGAGCATCAGCAGCGCCTTGTTTCCGGAAAAGGATCGGGGTCGCGGCGCCGGCAAGGCGCGCGCGTCGGCGAAGAGCCGGCGGGCCTCCGCCGCGCCCTCCTGAAGCCCGGCGGCCCAGACCAGACCCCAGCGCTTGCCGCCATCGCCGCCCGACAGGCGGAACAGCGCATCGCCGAAGGCGGTCGCCGCGTCGCGTCGTTCCGCATCATCGCCGGCGAGCAGCATCGCCTCGGCCGCATCGACAAGGGCATCGAGCCCCGCCTGCCCCGGCCAGGTCGCCTGCAGTTCGGCAAGCAGCGGCTCGCCCTTTGGCAAGGCGCCGGGATCGGTTGCCAGCATCGCCATCATGTCGCGCCACCAGGCGAGCTTGATCTGTCCGATCAGCGGCTCGCGCGCATCGCGGAGCAGCTTGCCCAGCCGCTCGGCGAGCGCCCACAGCGCGGTCACGGCCGGGCGCCGCGCGCGCGGCACCGCGACCATCACGCGCGGATCGCGGATGTCCGGATAAACGACCGTTTCCGGCTCGTCAGGCGCGATTGCAAACGGCCTTCACCGCCGCGATGACGCGCGGCGTGTCGACCAGCGCCGCCTTTTCGAGATTGTGCGCATAGGGCAGCGGCACATCCTCGTTGCACACGCGCATGACCGGGGCGTCGAGATCGTCGAATCCCTGCTCCATCGCGACCATCGCCAGTTCGCTGGCGATCGAGCATACGGGCCAGCCTTCCTCGACGACGACCAGGCGGTTCGTCTTCTTCAGGCTTTCCAGCACGGTCGCCGTGTCGAGCGGACGCAGGGTGCGCAGGTCGATGACCTCCGCCTCGATCCCCTCGCCCGCCAGCGCGTCGGCCGCCTCGAGCGCAAGCCCGACGCCGATCGAATAGCTGACGATCGTCACGTCGCTGCCCGCGCGGATGATGCGCGCCTTGCCGATCGGCAGGACATAGTCCGCGACGTCCGGCACGTCGAAGCTGCGGCCATAGAGCAGCTCGTTCTCGAGGAAGACGACGGGGTCTTCGCTACGGATCGCGGCCTTGAGCAGACCCTTCGCATCGGCGGCGTCATAGGGCGAGATCACGATCAGGCCCGGCACGCTGGCGTACCAGGGCGCGTAATTCTGGCTGTGCTGCGCGGCGACGCGGCTGGCCGCGCCGTTGGGACCGCGGAACACGATCGGACAGCGCATCTGGCCGCCCGACATATAGTTGGTCTTCGCCGCCGAGTTGATGATGTGGTCGATCGCCTGCATCGCGAAGTTGAAGGTCATGAATTCGATGACCGGCTTCAGCCCGCCCATCGCGGCGCCCGAGCCGAGCCCGGCGAAACCATATTCGGTGATTGGCGTGTCGATGACGCGGCGGGCGCCGAATTCGTCGAGCAGCCCCTGCGTGACCTTGTACGCACCCTGATATTCGGCGACCTCTTCGCCCATCACGAAGATGCGGTCGTCGGCGCGCATTTCCTCTGCCATCGCATCGCGCAGCGCCTCGCGAACCGTCAGCCGCACGGTGGCGGTGCCTTCGGGGATCGAGGGGTCGGCGGCGCGTGCCACCGGTGCGGGAGCAGCGGGCGCGGGCGCGGCGGCAGGCGCCGGAGCGGCTGCCTCGGGCGCGGGAGCAGGCGCAGCGGCGGGCGCGGGCGCCGCAGCCGGTGCAGGCGCAGCGGCCTCTTCACCCTCGCCCGTGATC
>JAFKLT010000015.1 GCA_017309275.1 Sphingomonadales bacterium
CAAGTCCGGGGTGACGAAAAAGAAATGTCAGATTTCAGTCGGAAGCGGACCTTACTTCCCACACTTTCGTCAGCCGTGCCGATCCGGGGCTCCGCTTACTCCCGGCGCCGACGCCCCCCATGTGATCCCCGGCGAAGGCCGGGCCCCAGAGCGCAACCACCCAGCGCCGGCTTTCTAACGCCCTGGACCCCGGCCTTCGCCGGGGATCACGAAGGGGGCGCGGCTGGGTGCGGACGATCTGGCGGCTTGGGGGGTGGTAAGCGGACCTACGGCCTGTAAGCCATGAACCGGGCTAGCAGGTCACTAGGTGCGACGTCGTAACCTGTTGCCCTTCCCCCTGACCAGTTTAGTCCGCAAAGTAGGCCGTCCTTCTGCAAACCTGGAAGCCATCTTTCAGCAAAGGCAGCCAACTCGATTGGGGCGGGTTCGAAATCCTTGTAGGCGTTCACGGTTTCAACAACCCGCTTTGCTCGCGCTTCCGATGACCAGAAAGGCATCGCAATTTCGCCGGATGCATTTGTTGATGTGGGGAAGCCAGCGCTGTCCCGAATTCCCCAAACCTTAAGCGCCTCCAACGCTTCGGTGACAAATGCGTCGGCATTGATCGCAGATATGCTCATACGCTGATAATCAGCACATTCCATTTATGTCCGCAATCGATCGTGTGCGGGCGCCCTAGCGCCAGAACACCCGCTTCAGCCAGGCATCGACGATCGCGGTCGGCGCATAGGTCGGGTCGCCGAGCCGCCGGTTGATCTCTGCATGACCCTGCATCCCTTCGCCGGGGAAGCTGCCCCGCTCGACCTTGGCGCCGGCCGCGTCGAGCGCCTTTTCCAGCGCCTCCGCCTGCCGCACCCCGTCGGGACGCTGGACGTGGAGCAGCAGGAATTGCGGCGCGTTGGGCGCCGCCGCCTGCAACGTCGGTGACAGCGCCTTCTGGCGTGCCGGATCGTCGCCAAAGGCCTGTTTGTACGTCGCCTGCATGATCGGCGGCCCGTCCTTCATCTGCGCGGGAACGTCATAGGCGGCACCATCGATCGGGACGACGCCGGCGATGTCGGCAAAGCCGAGGCCCGCGCGGCGAAGATAGGTTTCGTCGGTCCCGACCAGCGCAACAAGGTGCGCGCCCGCGCTATGCCCCATCAGCACGATCCGCCGCCGGTCGATGCCGAGGCTGTCGGCACTGTCGACAAGGGCCTTCACCGCCGCGGCGACATCGGCCGCCTGCTGTTCGACCGTCGCGCCGGGCACCAGGCGATAGTTGATCGAAGCGAATGCATAGCCTTCGCCAGGATAATGCTGCGGTTTATACTGGCCGGTCGCATTATCCTTGCTGCCGCGCTTCCAGCCGCCGCCATGGACGAAGACGACCAGCGGCGCCGGCCCCTTCGCATCCTTCGCGCGCCAGACATCAAGGACTTGCAAGGCGTCGCTGCCATAGGAAATCGTCTGACCGCCCGCGACCTTCGGCCCCTCGTCGGCGCCCATCCGCTGGGCCACGCGTTCGCGCAGCCGGTCGCGCATCTTTTCGCGCGCATCGGCGAAAGGCGCGGGAATCGTCACGCTGGCCGCCGCAAAGGCCGCAACCGCGGCATATCCGATCCACCTTTGTCCGTTCATCGCCTGTCTCCGCTGTCCCGACGCACCGATTTCACCCGCAAATGTCGCAAATTCATCCCAGCCCGGCTTGCCTCTCCGGCGAAATCCGCTAAGGCCGCGCCGGGCTCTCGCCGATCGATTCCGGGCCCGGTTCAGCAGGACAGCATCATGGCAAATGTCACCGTCATCGGGTCGCAATGGGGCGACGAGGGCAAGGGCAAGATCGTCGACTGGCTCGCAAGCCGTGCCGACGCGGTCGTCCGTTTCCAGGGCGGTCACAACGCCGGCCATACGCTGGTCGTCGGCGAGCAGGTGTACAAGCTGTCGCTGCTTCCCTCGGGCATCGTCACGGGCACGCTGTCGATCATCGGCAACGGCGTCGTGCTCGATCCCTGGGCGCTGCGCGACGAGATCACCAAGCTGCGCGGCCAGGGTGTCGAGATCAATGCCGACAACTTCGCCATCGCCGACAATTGCCCGTTGATCCTGCCCTTCCACCGCGACCTCGACGCGCTGCGCGAGACCGCCGCGGGTGCCGGCAAGATCGGCACGACCGGGCGCGGCATCGGCCCGGCTTACGAAGACAAGGTCGGCCGCCGCGCGATCCGCGTGTGCGACCTGGCCCATCTCGACAAGCTCGACCCGCAGATCGACCGCCTGACCGCGCACCATGACGCGCTGCGCGCCGGTTTCGGCGAACCGCCGATCGACCGCGAACGGTTGAAGGCCGACCTCGCCGAAATCGCCGACTATGTGCTCGAATATGCGCAGCCGGTGTGGAAGCGCCTGAAAAAGGTGCGCAAGGCCGGCGCCCGCATCCTGTTCGAGGGCGCGCAGGGCGTGCTGCTCGACGTCGATCACGGCACCTATCCCTTCGTCACCAGTTCGAACACCGTCAGCGGCACCGCCGCCAGCGGTTCGGGCCTCGGCCCCTCGGCCGTCGGCTTCGTGCTGGGCATCGCAAAGGCCTATACGACGCGCGTCGGCAGCGGCCCCTTCCCCACCGAGCTGGAGGACGAAATCGGCCAGCGGCTCGGCGAGCGCGGGCATGAATTCGGCACCGTCACCGGGCGCAAGCGCCGCTGCGGCTGGTTCGACGCGGTGCTGGTGCGGCAGAGCTGCGCGGTATCGGGCGTGACCGGCATCGCGCTCACCAAGCTCGACGTCCTCGACGGCTTCGACACGATCCGCATCTGCACCGGCTATCGCCTTCGCGGGAAGATCCTGGACTATTTCCCCTCGCACTCGGCCGATCAGGCAGAGGTCGAGCCGATCTATGAGGAAGTGGACGGCTGGAGCGAATCGACCGGGGGCGCGCGCAGCTATGCCGACCTTCCCGCGCAGGCGATCAAATATATCCAGCGCGTGCAGGAACTGATCGAAACCCCGATCGCGCTCGTGTCGACCAGCCCCGAGCGCGAGGACACGATCCTGATCCGCGACCCGTTCAGCGACTAGGCGAGGCGGCGGTAGCGGTCGATCAGCCGCAGCCGCCCGATCAGCACCAGCAAGAGCGCAAACTGGATAAGTCCGGTTGCAAGGATCAGCGCGCCGTCGGGTCCGCCCAGCGCCGGCAACGCGCGGAGCAGGCTCGCGGTCGTCGATACGCCGATTGCGGCGGCCGCAAAGACCAGCGGCGCACGCATGTCGGACGCCGCCTGCGAACGCCCGCGACGCCAGGCGACGATCAGCGCCGCCGCGCCGATCAGAAAGCCTGCGCCGTCGATCACGCTCAGCAAGGTTGGATGGGCAAAGCTCTCCAGTCCGAGCTGCATCGACCGCCAGCGCATGAAGAGGAAGGTCGCGAGCGCGAGCCAGCCCGCGACGCCAAGCGTCTGGCGCAGCCGCTTCGGCAGCGCCGCGCTGGCATAGGATCGCGCGATATCCCGCACGTCGCCGAAGCGCCGCTCGGCCTCGGCGGGGTCGAGGCCGGCGTCCGCCATCTCGTCCAGATATTCGGCCAGATCCTCCCGCGCCCGCGCGGCGAGCTGGCGGTCGAAGCCGAGCTCGCGCTCCAGGGCGCCGGCATAGTCGCCTTTCAGGCGGCCCATGGCTTGTCGGGTTCGAGGAAGGCGCCGACCGCTCGCGAAAATTCGGCCCATCCTTCGCGCCGATCCTTCAGCGCCGTCTTGCCGCCCGGCGTCAGCGCATAGACGCGCTTGCGGCGCCCCGCCTCGGGCGTGACCCAGTCGCTCGCGATCAGGCCGGCAAGTTCGAGCCGGTGCAAGGCCGGATAGACCGTGCCCTCGGGCAGGTCGAAACTGCCGCCACTCCGCCGCCGGATATCCTCGATCACGGCATAGCCATGCGCCGGTCCACGCTCGAGCGTCGCCAGAATCACATTGTCGAGATGACCCTTGAGCATTTCGGCATTCATGGAGCCAATTTATACCTTGCATTGCTAGGGGTCAAGTTATACCCTAGCAACGCTAGGCATATGGAGGAACATATGGCGGGACGTACGGCCGCGGGAGCAAGAGGCGGGATCGAGGGCGGCCGGTTGTGGCTGCTGCTGGCGGCGGGGCTTTCCGCGATGGTCGCGATCATCTTCGCGATGGACAGCGGCGTCGAAGGCGTCCGCCTCGCGGTCCGCGCCACCGCGCGCACATCGCTCGCGCTGTTCCTGATCGCCTTCACCGCGAGTGCGCTGATGCGGCTGCGGCCCGGCGATGCGACGCGCTGGACCTTGCGCAACCGCCGGTGGTTCGGCCTCGGCTTTGCCTGGTCGCACCTGCTTCACCTGCTCGCGATCCTGTGGCTCTTCGGCAATTATGCCGGACAGGTCCCCGCACCGCCGATGGCGACGGTCGTCGGCGGCGGCATCGCCTATGTCTTCATCGCCGCGATGGCCGCGACCTCGTTCGACGGCGCGGTGCGCTGGATGGGTGCGAAGAACTGGCAGCGGCTGCACATGGTCGGCGCCTGGTATATCTGGATCGTCTTCATGACGAGCTATGGCAAGCGCGCGGTCGTGATGCCCGAATATATCCCGCCGGTCCTGCTCCTGATCGCCGCCGCGGCGCTACGCATCGCCGCACGCCCGCGCCGAACTGCGGCCTAGCGCCCCGCCGCGACGTCGCGGATCGCCGAGACGAAGCCCGCCGGATCATCCTCCTGGATGAAATGA
Organism: Sphingomonadales bacterium; assembly: GCA_017309275.1. GTDB lineage: Bacteria > Pseudomonadota > Alphaproteobacteria > Sphingomonadales > Sphingomonadaceae > Sphingopyxis. The sequence continues at coordinate 4,727 of JAFKLT010000015.1, forward strand.
CCGCCCTTCAGCGTGCGGTGCGCCGCGCCGGCCGTCCCCGGCACGCGCCCCAGGAACAGCGCGTCGCCGCCGCGCGTGATCGGATCGCCGTCGGAAAAGCAGCAGAGGAACGGCTTGTCGAAGCGTTCCAGCGCCGCCCACGCGCGCTTCTGGTCGGGCACCGCGACATTGTCGCCCAGCGGGACGAACGATGGATACACCCGCGCGGCCACCTTTGACGCCCGCGTCGGGAACGGCGCGTCATAGGCCGCGATCTCGGCGGCGCTCAGCGCGCGCTTCGCCCCCGCCTTCACGATCCGGCCGATCGGGAACAGCGGGCTGTAGCGCGAAAAGGCGCGCCAAATCGCAAAGGCGCGCGGCGCGGGCTGCCCCTCGGGAAGGCCACCGTTCGACAGCGCGACCCCGGCAAAGCGCTCCGGCATCTCGGCAACCAGGCGAAGCCCGATCAGCGAGCCCCAATCCTGGCAGGCAAGGATCATGTCCTTGAGGTCGAGCGCCTCGATCCACTGCCGCATCCACGCCACCTGCGCGGCATAGCTGTAGGCCGACCGGTCGAGCGGCTTGTCCGACCGGCCAAAGCCGACAAGGTCGGGCGCAACGACGCGAAAGCCCGAGCTGACCGCGGGGCCGAACATGTGCCGATAAAGGTACGACCAGGTGGGTTCGCCATGCAGCATCAGCACCGGCTGTGCATCGGCCGCGCCTTCGTCGACATAATGAACGCGCAGCCCGCCCGCGATCTCGACATATTTCGGTGCATAGGGCCAGTCGGGCAGCCCCTCGAAGCGCGCGTCCGGCGTGCGATAGATCCGCATGATGTCCCCCCTCTTCCCGCGGGCAGCTTAGTGGCTAGGCGGCGCTTGTCCATGCGCGGCAAAAACGTAAGGTAGCGCGATGCGCGCCCTTTCCGCCCTTCCCCTTCTGTTGCTCGCCGCCTGCGGAACCGCCAGCTCGCAGCCGCCGACCCTGCCCGAGGGGACGAAGGTCGACCGCCTGCTGGTCGACAAGAGCGACCGCGTGCTGATCGGCTATGCCGGGAACCGCGAGGTCGTGCGCTATACGAACATCCGCTTCGGCGACCAGCCGACAGGGCACAAGCGGTTCGAGGGCGACGAGCGAACGCCCGAGGGCGACTATCGCATCAACGGGCGCAACCCGAAGAGCGCCTATCACCTCTCGCTCCGCATATCCTATCCGAACGCCGCCGACCGCGCCTATGCCAAGGCGCGCGGGCGATCGCCGGGCGGCGACATCTTCATTCACGGCCAGCCCAACGCCTGGCCCGGACCGACGCTGGCGCGCGACTGGACCGACGGCTGTATCGCGCTGTCGAATGCCGAGATAAAACAGCTATGGAAGATCGTGCCCGACGGCACCCCGATCAAGATTCGCCCATGAAGGAACAGCTATGGCCCGCGACATTCTCGTCTTTTACGGCAGCTATCGTCGCGACCGACAGGGCATAAAGCTGGCCCGCTGGATCGTCGAGGCACTGCAGGCGCGCGGCAACAATGCCGAGCTGATCGACGCAAAGATCGTCGACCTGCCGATCCTCGATCGCCGTTTCAGCGACTACAAGCCGGGCGAGGCGCCGCCCGCGATGGCCGAACTGGCGGAGCGGATCGCCGCGGCCGACGGCTTCGTCTTCGTCACGGGCGAATACAACGGCGGCCTGCAGCCCGGGCTCAAGAATCTGACCGACCATTTCCTCGAGCAATATTATTGGCGCCCCGCCGCGATCGCCTCTTATTCCGCCGGTCCCTTTGCGGGGATCAAGGCGGCGACCGCGTGGCGCGGCACGCTGGCGGTGCTGGGGATGATCGTCACATCGACGTCGCTGTCGCTCGCGCGGATCGGCGGCGCCTTCGATGCCGACGGCAAGCCGGCGGGCGAGGATGGCGGCCGGCTGGAAAAGGCCTTTCCGCGCTTTGCCGACGATCTCGCCTGGTGGATCGACGCCGCCAGCGGACAGCGCGAGCGGCAGGCGCCGCCCTTTTAACCCGACTTGAGCTCGGCGTTCAGCCGCAGGCTCGCGCGCCAGAAGAAAAAGGCGGGGATCAGGCCCAGCCACGCCGCGCCATAGAGGACATAGCGGACACTCTCGACCCCGACGCTCGGCTTCAGCATCTCGGACGCGATGCCGAACAGCAGCGGGCCGAGCCCGAGTCCGATCAGGTTCTGGAGGAACAGCATCACCGCGCTCGCCATCGCGCGCGCCTGCGGACGGACAAGGCCGTGCACGCAGGCAAAGGTCGGGCCGTAATAGGCGGCGTTCAAGATGGTGGGGACAAAGAGCAGCGCGATCGCGACATGCCATTCGCCGACCCAATAACCCAGGAACAGGATCGGCGCGGCGATCGCCATGCCGACCGCGGGGGTCGTCAGCATGTGCCGACGGTCGACCTTGCCGAAGCGATCGGCCAGATAGCCGCCGAGCCAGGTGCCGATGATCCCCGCCACGCCCAGCGCGACCCCCAGCAGCAGGCCGGTCTGCCCGGCGCTGAGCCCGTGCGAGCGCTGGAACAGGATCAGCGCCCAGACGCCCTTGCCATAACCCAGGAAGGCGGTGACCGACGAGGCGATCGCGATATAGACAAAGGCGCGCGTGCCGAAGACTTCCTTCAGCGACCCGAGCGCGGTGAACTCGGGCGCCGACACGCCCGCGGTCTGCGTGGCCGGCCCGCGATGGCGCACTTCGCGGATCATCAGCGGCAGCACGGCGGCCAGCAGGATTCCGGGAACGCCGACGACCATGAACGCGATACGCCAACCCCACAGATCGTTGACGAAGCCGCCGATGATCAGGCCGAGCAGGCTGCCGATCGGAATGCCCAGGCCATAGAAGGCGATGGCCGACGACCGCTTGGCCGGTTCGACCGCGTCGGTGATCAGCGAATGGGCCGCGGGCGTGCACCCCGCCTCGCCCACCCCGACGCCGATGCGCGCGAGGAGAAGCTGGACGAAATTCTGCGCCATGCCGCACAGCACGGTCATCCCCGACCAGACGGCGAGCGAGATCGAAATCAACCCGACGCGGTTCGTCGTCGGCTTGTCGGCGTAGCGCGCGATCGGAATGCCGAGAAAGGTATAGAAGAGCGCGAAGGCCAGACCGGTCAACAGGCCGATCGCGGCATCGTCGAGCACCAGGTCGCGGGCGATCGGCTCGGCCAGGATATTGACGATCTGCCGGTCGAGGAAATTGAGGACATAGACGAGCAGGAGCACCCACAGCATCTTCCGGGTGTGCGAAGCAGGCTGACCGGGCGCGGCGGCAACCGTGGCGTCGTTCTGGCTCATCTGTCTCTCCCTTTCGACATCGGAGCAGACGGAAGAGCCCCCTGTCAACGCCGCGGCGGTGAACGGAAACAACGCGCTTGCAATTGCCGCTACGGCTGCCAGCCTGTCGCCATGCACAAAATTTTCCTGGCCGCCGCCGCATCGCTCGTCGCCTTCGCGCCCGCCGCGGCGATGCCGCCGCCGCTGCCCGACCTGGAGGGCAAGGATGCCGACAGCCTGCAAAAGGACATGGAGATCCGGCGATCCGACAGCGCGCTGATCACCAGCGTCTATCTCGATCGTATCGCGCGGCTCGACGACAATGGGCCGAAACTCGGCGCGGTCATCGCCACCTTTCCCGACGCCGACGTACAGGCGCGCCGCCTCGATGCCGAACGCGCGGCGGGCAAGACGCGCGGCCCGCTCCACGGCATCCCGATCCTGATCAAGGACAATGTCGAGGTCGCGGGGCCGCTGCCGACGACCGCCGGGTCGCTCGCGCTGAAAGACAATGTCACGAACCGCGACGCACCGATCATCGCGCGGCTGCGCGAGGCGGGCGCCGTAATCCTGGGCAAGACGAACCTCAGCGAATGGGCGAATATCCGATCGGGCGATTCGACGAGCGGCTGGAGCGCGGTCGGCGGGCTCACCAAAAATCCGCATGCGCTCGACCGCAACAGTTGCGGATCATCCTCGGGCAGCGGCGCGGCGGTTGCAGCCAGCCTTGCTCCACTCGCGATCGGCACCGAAACCGACGGTTCGATCACCTGCCCCGCCGCGATCAACGGCATCGTCGGCTTCAAGCCGACGGTCGGCCTGGTCAGCCGCACCTTCATCGTCCCCATCAGCCACAGCCAGGATACGGCGGGACCGATGGCGCTGACCGTGCGCGACGCCGCGGTGCTGCTCGGCGTGATCGCGGGCAGCGACCCCGCCGACCCCGCGACGGCAGAGGCCGACGCGCGCAAGACCGACTATGCCGCCCGGCTCTCGCCACAGGCCTTGAAGGGAAAGCGGATCGGCGTGCTGCGCGATCGCATCGGTGGCCGCGCCGATATCGCCGCGCTGTTCGACGCGGCGCTGAAGACGATGGAGACATCCGGCGCGACGATCGTCGAGATCAAGGACAGCAAGTCCTGGCTGGGCGAACTCGGCGCCGCCGAACTCGAAATATTGATGACCGAACTCAAGGCCGACATGGCGGCCTATCTCGCTGCGCTGCCCGCGAAGGACGGGCCGAAAACGCTCGCCGACCTGATCGCCTTCAACAAGGCGAACCCCGCCGAACTGCGCTGGTTCGACCAGTCCCTGTTCGAACTCGCCGAAACCAAGGGCGGGTTGGACAGCCCCGCCTATATCGAGGCGAAGGCCAAGGCGGCGCGGCTCGCGGGGCCAGAGGGGATCGACCGGTTGCTCAAGGACAATGACGTCGACTTCCTTGTCGGCGTGACCAACGGGCCGGCGTGGACGACCGACCTCGTCAACGGCGACCATTATACCGGACCCAGCGTCAGCCAGATGCCCGCCGTCGCCGGCTATCCGCACCTGACGGTGCCGATGGGCGCGATTGAGGGCCTGCCGATCGGTCTGTCGGTCATCGGCCCCAAATGGAGCGACGCCGACGTCCTCGCAGCGGGCTATGCGTATGAACAGGCCAGCGGGAAGCGCGTCACGCCCACCTATCGGGCCAGCGACGCGCCCTGATCCCCAGCCCGTCCCGCGCGGCCTTCCGGTCAGGCCGGCTTTCTGAACCGCATCATGAAGCGGTCGGTCTTGCCGCGGATCGCCGGGTCGAACACATTCTTGCTGTGATCGTCGTCCTTCATGCGCAGGCTGTCCGCCTCACCGTCCAGGACGAAGCCCGCGCGTTCCATGTCGGCGCGAACCTTTGCCGGGTCGATGCGGTGCAGCTTGTCGACCAGCGCGCGCGTGTCGCCGCCCGGCCCGACATGATCGACGATCACCACCGTCCCGCCGGGACGCAGCGCGCGGAACCAGTTCGCGACCATTGCGTCGACATCGACCCGCGCGAAGTTGAACTTTTCGCTTTCCCAATACAGGTCGTGATAGACCAGATGCGTGAAGATCAGGTCGACGCTGCGGGGCGCGAGCGACATGTTATTCACCGGCGCGATCAGCGGCGTCACATTGGCGTGGCTCTTCTGGATCGCATCCCACACCTCGGCCTTGTGAAAGCCGGCCGGATTCATCGGCAGGACGCTGCCCTTCGGCCCGACCAGCCGCGACAGCATTTCGGTATAATAGCCGCCGCCGGCCATGAAATCGACGACGGTCGATCCCGGCTTCACCTGGGCAAAGGCCAGCACCTCGGCGGGGTGGCGCCCCTCGTCCAGCTTGCGGTTGTCGGCTTGCCGGCTGGTGTCGGCGACTGCCGCCGCAACTGTCGACTTGGGTACGGCGGCGTGAATGGGCGCGGCGAGCAAGGCGACCGCGACAAGCGGCATCATCAATCGAATCTTGTGCATGATATCTCTCCCCGGTCTGCGCGCAGGCTGACGGCTTGTCGCGCGCGGCGCCATCATCCTTCGACCGGCGGTCGCCCCGCGTCTATCAGCGGCGATTCTGCCGCTTTTTCCACCCCATTTCCTCCAGCTCGAGCAGCTCCATCGGGACGTGGATCGTGCGGATCGCAAGCCGCACCTCGATCAGGAAAAGCAGGAGCGAGAGAAGGAGGAGCAGCATCGCGACCGCGAACACCCACGCCGCCGCCAGCCCCAGGTCGAAACCGGCGACCGCCTGTGTAAAGAGCAGCGCGACGAGCAGGCACACGACGATGCCGCACGCCACAGCCGCCGCGATCGAATTGTTGATCACATCGATGCGGCGGTCGACGACGCGAAGCTCGGCGACGATGCGCTCATGCTCCGGCCCCTCGGTCTCGGCCCAGCGCTCCATCAGGTTGCGCGACCGGTCGATCACGCGCGCCAGCCGCCCCGTAAAGACGTTCAGCAGGCTGCCGGTCGCCACCAGCAGAAACACCGGTGTGACCGACAACTGGATCGTCTCGGCAATCGCGCCGAGGCCGGACGCCATCAGCCGGCGGCAACCGACGGCGTGTTCACGCCGTGCATTTGCAGGAATTTGCGGATGTTGCGCGCCGCCTGACGAATGCGCTGTTAATTCTCGACCATCGCGATTCGAACATAGCCTTCGCCA
>JAFKLT010000016.1 GCA_017309275.1 Sphingomonadales bacterium
GCGAACACCGCGATGACGCCGATCAACAGAAACTTTCCGAATTTCGACAGGATCTCGAGCAGGCCTACCTTCTGTGCAACCGCCGCCGCACCGCCTGCGGCGACCAGCCCGGCCAGGCCATATTCGGCCTTCTTGTCGGTCGATGCATTATAGTCGGCATAGCGCGCACCGGTGCGGAAACTGCCGACCCCGCCAAAGGCCTTCGCGGCCTCGCGCACCTCGTCGAGCTGGCTCATGCTCGCAAGAATGTTCATGCTCAGCACGCCCTCGCGCCCGAGTATGCGGATGTCATAGTTCAAACTATCCTCGGGCATGTCGTCGAACTTGATGTCGCGTGCCCAGACGAGCGAATGCTGGCCGGCGTCATAGGTCGGCGCCTGCGCCCAGCGCTGGAGGATTCCGGCCGGATAGCCCTGCGCGCGAATGTCGGGGGCCTGCGCCTCGTCGCTCGCCTTCATGTTGGCCAGCATCTCATTGTAATCGATGGTCTTGGCATCGTCGTCGGACACATAGCCTGTGTCCTCGAAGGTGATCACCGCCGACCAGGTGTCGTCGACAAAGCTCTTGCCCTTTGGGAACACCATGCCCAGCACGCCGTTCGCCGATGCCGGCGGGTTGCGCCAGATGTCGACCAGGATGGTCCGCGACTGTTCGGGGCCCACGAAATAATAACGGTCGCCCAGATTCAAATCGGCCTTCGCCGCCGCGATCGGGATCGTGCCCGTCTGGCGGTTCAGTTCCTTCAGCAATTTCTCGGTCGCGGCGCGCTGCCGCGCGACGACATCCTCCTGCGCCGCGCTGGATGCGGCTGTCGGTGCCGCCGCGTGGAGCATCGTCGTCGGAACCGCCGCGATCGCCAGCACGCCCGCCAGCGCCAACAGATTAGCCTTGCTCGATATTCTTCTCATCATCATCCCCCCGGTTGATCACCGATCTGTCTCAAACTTGGCTTAGGCTGGCAAGCCGCAAAAGGACCGGCGGTGCATGGGATTGTGTGCGCGGCTGGGCTATGCCCCTCGCGCTGAGTCGTAATTTTCGCTTTCGGAGCCGCTATGTTGAACCGCCGCCACTTCCTTGCCACCGCCACCCTCGCCGGGCTCTCCGCGCCCGCGATCCTGCGTGCGGAGGCGGGTTTCTTCCGCGATTTCCCGTTCAGCCTCGGCGTCGCGGCGGGCGATCCGGCGAGCGACGGCTTTGTCATCTGGACGCGCCTCGCCCCGGATCCGATGGCGCCGCACGGCGGCATGCCGCTCGTGAACATCCCGGTCGAATGGGAAGTCTCGCCCGACAGCGGCTTTCGCGAAGTCGTCGCGAAGGGCACCGAACTGGCGCGCCCCGAACTGGGGCATAGCGTCCATGTCGAGGTGACCGGCCTTCAGCCCGCGCGCCCCTATTATTATCGCTTCACGGCGGGCGGCGAGCGCAGCCTGCGCGGACGCGCCCGCACGCTGCCGGTCGTCGGCACGGCGGTCGACGCGCTGAAGTTCGGCGTCGTGGGCTGTCAGCACTATGAATCGGGCTTTTACGGCGCCTATCGCCACCTGGCCCGCGAAGACCTGGCCTTCGTCTATCACTATGGCGACTTCATCTACGAATATCAGCAGGACTATATCTTCCCCGACGGCCTGCCCGTCCGGCCCGTGCGCAAATATGCGCTGCGCGGATTGCAGGACCTCAGCGACTTCCGCACCGCCTATACCCAGACCCTGCTCGACATCGACATGCAGGCCGCGCGGTCGGTGCACGCCTTCGTTTCCAGCTTCGACGACCATGAGATCCGCAACGACTGGGTATCGGTCTATGACGACTGGAAGATGGACTATGACGGCAACGACCCCGACGCCCCGCCGCCCGAAGTCTTCATGCTGCGCAAACAGGCGGCGATGCAGGCGTGGTACGAACATATGCCGGTCCGCAAGGCGTTGCTGCCGCGCGCGGGCATGATCGCGGCCAATCGCGAGTTTCGGTACGGCAATCTGGTGTCGATGCAGGTGCTCGACACGCGGCAATATCGCGACAACCAGCCGTGCGGCGACGGCTTCAAGCCCGCCTGTCCGGAGGTGTTCGCCAAGGACGCACAGGTGCTGGGCAAGGCGCAGGAAGACTGGCTGGCCAAGAATCTCGCCAGCGGCGGCGCGACGTGGAACGCGATCGCGCAGCAGGTGACGATGATGGCGCTCGACCGCCGCCGCCGCGAGGACGAACCGAAAAAGATCCTCAATCTCGACAGTTGGCCGGGTTATGAAGCGCCGCGCGAGCGCATTCTCTCGCGCTTCGCGGGCCTCAAGAACTGCGTCGTCCTGACCGGCGACGAGCATCAGAATTTCTGCGGCGACCTGGTCCTGAAGGACAAGGTCGTGGGCAGCGAGTTCGTCGCAACCTCGATCTCCAGCGGCGGCGACGGCAGAGACGTGCGCAAGGGCACCGACGTCTTCCTGAAGCTGAACCCCGAACTCAAATTCGCGAACGACCAGCGCGGCTATGTCGTGTGCGATGTCAATCGCGAGGCGTGGCAGACGCACTTCATGGTCGTCGACAAGGTTACGACCCCCACGAACACGCTGTCGAAACGCGCGACGGGCGTGGTCGAGAACGGCGTTGCCGGGATCAAGATGGCCTAACGCATCATCGCCATCGCGTGGATCCGATCGGTCGGCGCGTTGACGATCTGCAGCAGATAACGCCCCGGCGTTACCTCGAATTCGACCATCTTGCGGATGCCCGAACAGGCGGGGCCGTGGCCGTGCGTTACCGACTTCACGACCTTGCCATCGCGGACCAGGTCGATCCACGCCCCGCCGTCGAGCGCGACGACCAGCCGGCCGTCCTTCCTGACCTCGATCGGCACCATGCCGCCGAACTTGTACACATCGGGCTCGCGCTCGGGCGTGACGCCATAGCGCAGGCTTTCGAACTTGTGCAGCGACAGCTCGGTCCGCGCGGCACCCAGCGGCGGCCAGTCGGCCTGCCGCGCGTCGCCATAGCCATAGATGGTCTTGCTCGACGCATTGCGCTCCCATCCCGCCAGCTCGGGCGGCAGGACCGGCTTTGCCGGGCACGCCTCGGCCGCCTTCTTGGTCGCCGGCGCGGCAAGGACCACGGCGGGCGCGACACACATCAGCGCAAGGGCGGCAACGCGAAGCTTCATCCTATTTCCTCCCGAACAATTTCTCGACATCGTCCATCGCCAGCTTGACCCAGGTCGGGCGGCCGTGGTTGCACTGCCCCGAATGCGGCGTCACTTCCATCTGGCGGAGCAAGGCGTTCATTTCGGGAACGCTCAGCGTCCGGCCCGCGCGCACCGAACCGTGGCATGCCATCGTCGCCGCGACAAGTTCCAGCTTTTCGTTGAGCCCCAGCGCGGCGTCATAGCCCGCCAGGTCGTCGGCGATGTCGGTGACCAGCTTGTTGCAGTCGATCGCGCCCAGCATTGCCGGCGTCGCGCGGACCATCACCGCGGCCGGACCGAACCGCTCCAGCTCGACGCCCAGCGCCGAAAGCTGCGCCGCCGCCGCCTCCAGCCGGTCGCACGCGGGCTCGTCGAGTTCGACCACCTCGGGCAGCAGCAGGCCCTGCGAAGGCACCGCCTGCCCGCCCATGCCGCGGCGGAGCTGTTCCAGTACCAGCCGCTCGTGTGCCGCGTGCTGGTCGACGATCACCAGCCCGTCCTCGGCCTCGGCGACGATATAGGTCTTGGCGATCTGGCCGCGCGCGATGCCCAGCGGATGGTCGTCGGCCTCGGGCGGCGGGGCGACGGCAACCTCGGCGCGCCCGGCGATCGGCGCCGCCGATGCAAAGGGCACCAGCCGGTCATAGACGCGCGCGACATCGTCGGCCGGCGGCGGCAGGTCGGTTCCGAACAGGTGCACGGCGGGTTCGGTGCGGCGGCCGAAAAGAAAGCCGGTGGTCGGCTCGGGCGGCGCGACCGGCTCCTGCTGCCATGCCGCGAGCGCCGCTTCGGCGGGGCGCTGGACGCTGCGAAAGCCATGTTCGTCGAGCGCGCGGCGAAGGCCGCCGACGATCATCCCGCGAATGAGCTGCGGGTCGCGAAAGCGCACCTCGGTCTTCGCCGGGTGGACGTTCACGTCGACCTCGCTTGTCGGGATATCCAGGAACAGCGCGACGACCGGATGGCGATCGCGCGCGAGCAGGTCGGCATAGGCGCCGCGCAGCGCGCCGACGAGCAGCCGGTCCTTCACCGGTCGTCCGTTGACGAACAGATATTGGTGATCGGCGATGCCGCGATTGTAGGTCGGCAGGCTGATCACGCCGCCCAGATGCACGTCGCCGCGATCCAGGTCGATGCCGATGCTGTTCTCGGCCAGGTCGCGCTGCGTCAGCGCCGCGACGCGCGCGATCTGGTCCTGCCCGCCCTGGACGTCCAGGACGCGGCGCCCGTCGTGCTCGACCGTAAAGCCGATATCGGGGCGCGCCATCGCAAGCCTTTTCACCGCATCCAGGCAGGCCGCATATTCGCTGCGCGCGCTACGCAAGAATTTCCGCCGCGCAGGGACCCGCATGAACAGGTCCTCCACCAACAAACGCGTGCCCACACCCCGCCCCGCCGGTCCCTCGGCGGCCAATGCGCCGTTGTCGATCACGCGCTTCCAGCCGTCGCCGCCGGCGACGCGGCTCTCGAGCGTCAGCCGGGCGACACTCGCGATCGAGGGCAACGCCTCGCCGCGGAAGCCCATCGTCGTGACGTCCTCGATCGCGTCGGTCGGCAGCTTCGAGGTCGCATGGCGTTCGAGCGCCAGCGCCATGTCGGCGGCGGTCATCCCGCACCCATCGTCCTCGACCTCGAGGCGCGAAATCCCGCCTTCGGCGATTCGCACCGAAATGCGAGTCGCACCAGCGTCTATAGCGTTTTCAACCAGCTCTTTCAGCGCCGCGGCGGGTCTTTCGACCACTTCACCGGCTGCGATCCGATTTACTAGCTTTTCAGGCAGGCGGCGTATTGACATAAACGCTCTCCTAGCGCAGTCGGACGCAAATCGCGACCCACCCGCACAGCCTGATCATTTTGTCCAGCCAGCCCCCACGGACGAGCCGGAATCTCCCTCTGATTGAAGCTGTCGCCGGGCGAGCGCGCGGGTGGAATCACATACGGGGGCGCGGGCCCGTTTCGGGCCGAGCATACCGACGACAGGAAGCAGTATAGATGTCCTTCTTTTCTCGCTGGTTTAAATTCAATTCCCAAGACATGGCGATCGACCTCGGCACCGCGAACACGGTGGTTTATGTGCGCGGTAAGGGCATCGTCCTGAACGAACCCTCGGTCGTCGCGGTCGAGACGCTGAACGGCATCAAGCGGGTAAAGGCCGTCGGCGACGATGCGAAGCTGATGATGGGCAAGACCCCCGACAGCATCGAGGCGATCCGTCCGCTGCGCGACGGCGTTATCGCCGACATCGATGTCGCCGAACAGATGATCAAGCACTTCATCACCAAGGTGCACGGCGGCAAGCCCAACGCATTCCGCAGCCCCGAAATCGTGATTTGCGTTCCCTCGGGCTCGACCAGCGTCGAACGCCGAGCGATCCGCGACGCCGCGTCGAACGCCGGCGCCAGCGAAGTGTGGCTGATCGAGGAGCCGATGGCGGCCGCGATCGGCGCCGATATGCCGGTAACCGAACCGATTGGGTCGATGGTCGTCGACATCGGCGGCGGCACGACCGAAGTCGCGGTGCTCTCGCTCCGCGGCCTTGCCTACACCACCTCGGTCCGCGCGGGCGGGGATAAAATGGACGAAGCGATCGTCTCCTATGTCCGCCGACACCATAATCTTCTGATCGGTGAAGCGACCGCCGAACGGATCAAGAAAGATTTCGGTATCGCACGCATCCCGGCCGACGGCGCCGGCCTGACGATCCACATCAAGGGCCGCGACCTCGTGAACGGCGTGCCCAAGGAAATCTCGATCAACCAGGCCCAGATCGCCGAAGCCCTGTCGGAGCCGATCGGCACGATCGTCGAGGGTGTGCGCATCGCGCTGGAAAACACCGCGCCGGAACTCGCGGCCGACATCGTCGACCAGGGCATCGTGCTGACCGGCGGCGGCGCCCTGATCGCCGAACTCGACGAGCTTCTCCGCGATGCGACCGGCCTGCCCGTCACGGTTGCGGAAGACCCGCTGACCTGCGTCGCGATCGGCACCGGCCGCGCGATGGAGGACCCGGCCTTCCGCGGCGTGCTGCAGCAAGCCTGATCGAAACGGTAGCGCTTCACCATGGTCCGCCCGGCACATAGGCGTCCGGGGCAATCCCGAAAGGCCCAGTACAGCCTGTTCGTCGCTTATGTCATTGCGGTGACAGGGGCGGTCGCGGGCTTGCTGCTGGCGGTGCTTTCGGTCGTCGATCCCGTGGGCTTCGCCCAGCTTCGCGTCGCCAGCCATGAGGTGACGGCGCCGATTGCGCGCGCCAGCCGATCGGTGATCGGCTCGATCTCCGGTATCGACGACGCAGTATCAGCCTATGTCGGCGCCGGATCGCAAAACCGCAGGCTGCGCAAGGAACTGGCCGAAACGCGCCGCCAGCTCGTGGCGACGAGTTCGCTTCAGGAAGAGAACCGCCAGCTCAAGGCGCTGCTGAAACTTCAGGAAGCCGACAAGACCGCGATCGCCAACGGCTATCTGCTTACCTCGACCTCGACCAGCAGCAAGCGCATCGCATTGCTCAGCATCGGCCGTAACCTGGGCGTCGCGGCGGGGCAGCCGGTACGCGGGGCCGACGGACTCATCGGGCGCGTCCTCGGTTCGGGCCCTTCGGTCTCGCAGGTGCTGCTGATCACCGATATCGACAATATCGTTCCCGTCAGGCGCGCGCGCGACGGCCTGCCTGCCCTGGCCTATGGTCGCGGCAACGGCGACCTCGACATCCGCACGCTCAACATCGCGAACAATCCGTTCAAGCCCGGCGACATCCTCGTCACCTCAGGCACCGGTGGTCTCTATCCGCCGAATATCCCGGTCGCGATCGTCGTGCGTCGTCAGGACGACGGCGCGCTGGCGCGTCCCCTCGCCGACCCGGCAAAGGTCGACGCCGTCTCCGTGCTACGGCCCTACACCCCCGAGAATGCGGAGGCGCAGCTTGCGCCGCCCCCCGACGCGGTGCCCGAGGTTCCGAAGGCACCATGAACCAGCGGGGTCCTCGCCTCGGCGAACCGGCATCGCGATGGCGGATGCGTATCGTTCCGATCGCAAGCGTGATGCTTGCCTCGGCGTTGCCGCTGATGCTGCCGCTCGTCGCAAGCTCGCCAGTCCTGCCGCCGCTTGGCCTGCTCTTCTTCCTGAGCTGGCAGTTGCTACGCACCGAAATGTGGCCTGTATGGATCGGCCTGCCGCTCGGCCTGTGGGACGATCTGTTCAGCGGCGCACCGATCGGGACCGCCGTCGCACTGTGGACAGCCGCCAGCATCGCCATCGCCTATGCCTCGCAGCGCATTTATTGGCGCGGTTTCTTCCACGACTGGGCGATCGGCGCATTGCTCGTCGCGATCATCCAGGCGGTCGCCGCCCTGCTTACCCATCCGCACGCGGCAACGGGCCGCTTGTTGGGGCTTGTCGCACCGCAAATCGTGGTTTCCGTGCTGCTCGTCCCGTTGTTCCTTCGCCTTACCGGCAAGTTTGACAATTTCCGCCTGAAACGCCGATAAAAAGCCCCCAATGCCGCGCAAGAAAAGCCCGCCGATCACCGAAGCCTGGAGAGGCTTCACCTTCACGCGTCGCGCGCTCGTCGTCGGCGGCGTTCAAACCGCGATCGGCGTCGCGCTGGCGGCGCGCATGGCCTATATCTCGGTCATCGACAATGAGCGCTATGTCCTCAAGTCGGAGAGCAACCGCGTCAATCTGACGCTCGTCCCGCCACGGCGTGGCTGGATCGTCGACCGGAACGGCAAGGCGCTCGCGAACAATCGCGTATCCCTGCGCGTCGATATCATTCCCGACCGCCTGCACAAGAAGGATGCGGTGCTGGGGCAGCTTCGGACGCTGCTCCGCCTCGACAATGATGCGATGGACCGCATCGAACGCGACCTCAAGGCGGCATCGGGATTTCAGCCGGTGGCCGTTGCCGAGGATATGACCGAGCAGGAATATTCCTCGATCCTCGTTCACCTGCCCGAACTTCCCGGCATCGCGCCGCAGCGTGGTTTTGCGCGCAATTATCCGACCGGTGCGGCCGTCGGCCACCTCATCGGCTATGTCGGCGCGCCGACGGCCGAGGAGTATGAAAAGGTCAAGGACCCGCTCTACATCACCCCCGGCTACAAGACCGGCAAGGACGGGCTGGAGAAATATTTCCAGGAGATGCTGCGCGGCAAGCCCGGTGCGAAGCGCGTCGAGGTCACCGCGCGCGGCAAGGTGGTTCGCGAACTCAGCACCCAGCCAGATACGCAGGGCAAGACCGTCCACCTGACGATCGACGCCGACCTGCAGGAATTTGTCGCGCGCCGGATGGGACGCGAATCGGGCGCGGCAATCGTTATCGACACATTGTCGGGCGACATTCTGGCCTTTTGCTCGATGCCCAGCTTCGATCCGAACAGCTTTTCGGACGGCATCAGCAATTCCGAATATAGCTGGCTGCGCGCCGACGATCACCAGCCGTTGATCAACAAGGCGACGCGCGGCCTGTATCCGCCCGGTTCGACGCTGAAGCCGATGGCCGCGATCGCCGCCGTCGAGCACGGCGTCGACCCCAGCGAGCGCCACACCTGCATCGGCGGCTATCGCCTCGGCAGCCGCTTCTTCCGCTGCCTCGGCACGCATGGCAGCGTCGACATGCCCACCGCGATCGAAAAAAGCTGCAACAGCTATTTCTACTGGCTCGGCCACCGGCTCGGCTATGACGCGATCGCACCCACAGCGCGGATGATGGGCCTTGGCGAGGAGTTTCAGCTCGCGGGCAGCAACCAGCGGTACGGCACCGTTCCCGACAGCGCGTGGAAGATGAAGAAATACGACCAGCCATGGTCGGCATCGGACTCGCTGAATGCGATCATCGGTCAGGGCTATGTCAGCGTGAACCCGCTTCAGCTCGCGGTGATGGCTGCGCGGATCGCATCGGGCCGCCACCTCTATCCGCGCCTCGTCAATCGGCATTTCAAGAACGAGCCCCTCCCCTTCTCTGCCGAGGCTCTGGCGGTCGCGCGCGAAGGCATGAATCGGGTCGTCAACGGGAACGGGACGGCGGTACGCAGCCGCCTGCCGCTCGACGGCATCCAGATGGCGGGCAAGACGGGCACCGCGCAGGTGCGCGGGCTCGGCACCGGGAACGGCAAAGGCGGGACGTGGAAATATCGCGACCACGGCCTTTTTATCTGCTTCGCGCCGGTCGACAATCCGCGCTATGCCGCGTCGATCATCATCGAACATGGCATGGGCGGCAGCCGCGCCGCAGCGCCTGTCGCCAAGGACATCTTCACCTTCCTCTATGACCGTGAAAAGGGAATGGAGGCGCTCGAAACCTTCGAAGCCGGCTGGGGTGGCACGATCAAGGAACGCATGGACCGCGACTACGCAGCCTGGAAAGCCGGCGCGTCGCTGGCCCCCGATCCGGGAGCAACGCGATGATTCCGGTCCCACCAGCGATCCAGCGCTTTCCCTGGAAGCTGATCGCGATCCTCAGCGCGATCACGGGTTTCGGCCTGCTCGTGCTCTATTCTGCCGCGGGCGGCAACTGGTCACCCTGGGCATGGCAGCAGGGCGTGCGCTTTCTTCTCTTCCTGGGCGTTGCGCTCGTCATCGGCCGCTTCCCGCTCCGGATATTCGAGGATTTCGCCTATATCGGCTATATCGGCGTGCTCGTGCTGCTGATCGCGGTCGAACTGCTCGGCTTCGTCGGCGGCGGCAGCCAGCGATGGCTCAACCTGGGCTTCATGAACCTTCAGCCTTCCGAGCTGATGAAGGTCGCGATCGTGATCGCGCTTGCGCGTTTCTATACTCAGCTCCCACCGGGTAACACACGGACCTTTACCGCGCTCTGGCCCGCTCTCATGGCGATCGGCTTTCCCGCGGCGCTCGTCATGCTCCAGCCCGACCTTGGCACCGCGCTCGCGATCAGCATCGGCGGCGTCGTGGTGATGTTCGTCGCGGGGTTGCCCTTCTGGTGGTTCGGCAGCGCGGCGGCGAGCGGGGTTGCCGCGCTGCCGATCCTCTTCTCGATGCTGCACGATTATCAGCAGAAGCGCGTCCTGATCTTCCTCGATCCGGAAAGCGATCCGCTCGGCGCGGGCTATCATATCAGTCAGTCGAAGATCGCAATCGGTTCGGGCGGCATCGGCGGCAAGGGCTTCCTCAACGGATCGCAAAGTCACCTCGACTATCTGCCCGAGGGGCATACCGACTTCATCTTCGCGACGATGGCCGAGGAGTGGGGGCTGATCGGCGGGCTCGGCCTGCTATTCGGCTTCTTTCTGCTGCTGCGCTGGTCGACCCGCGTCGCGCTCCGCGCCCGCACCCGATTCGGCCAGCTCACCGCCGCCGGCCTGACGATGACGATCTTCTTCTACATCGCGATCAACCTGTCGATGGTGATGGGCATGGCACCCGTCGTTGGCATTCCGTTGCCGCTTTTCTCCTATGGCGGGTCGTCGATGCTCACGATCATGACGTGTGTGGGCATTATTCTGGCGATCGAAAACGACAGCAAAACGGGGACTCGCCGCTTTCATTGAAAAAAACTTTCACAAGGCCATTGCAAAGGCCAAACTACCATGATAGCCGCCCGCTCTCTTCGCGAGACAGGAGCTTCGGTTCCCCTTTCGAAGGATGCCGAAACCGGCATGTGGACGCATAGCTCAGTTGGTAGAGCAGCTGACTCTTAATCAGCGGGTCCTAGGTTCGAGCCCTAGTGCGTCCACCACTTCCTTGAAATCATCAGGAATTTCATCGAGCCTAAAGTAGGGTCGAAACCGAACTCGAATTAGGTCGGAAAACTCTGAGCAAACCGCACACTCTGTCCGTCCTCCAGTGGCCGTTGCACGAACCGCTGCGCGGATTGGTGCTAGCCTCGATGTAAAGCGGCCTAGCGAGCGCCGCGCCTGATTGAACGTAGGCTGCCAGAGGCGGACCCTCGCGACTCCTTCAACTTAGGAGTCGAACGATGAACGAGCTTATCCA
>JAFKLT010000017.1 GCA_017309275.1 Sphingomonadales bacterium
CGGCATCGGAAGCATCGTTCTTCCCGCGCTTCACATAGGGCTTCACATATTGCGCTGGCATCAGTCGAACATCATGCCCCAGCGCGATCAGCTCGCGGGCCCAATGATGCGATGTGCTGCACGCTTCGATACCCACCAGACACCGTGGCTGCTTCGCGAAGTACGGGATCACGCGCGCTCGGCTCAGGCGTTTGCGCACCACCAGCTCTCCCGAGGCATCAACACTGTGCACCTGAAACACCGACTTCGCGATATCCAACCCGACCGTTGCGATCTTCTCCATCGTAGCTCTCCTTCCAGCTCATCCCGCAGATCATACCGCAGGAGGTTGGAGAGCCGTCCACGTCATCAATTGCAAAAGCAGGGGACAAGAGATGCCGAGACTTCGTACCGCAGCATTGTTGCTCACCGCTGCCGCGCTCGCGGTGACCGCCCGCCCCGCCGATGCGCAGCGACTGGAACTGAAATCAGCCGTCGAGACGGCGATGCAGACCAATCCCGAAATCAACCAGGCGGTCGAGAACAAGACCGCGATCGAATTCGAGCGTGAACAGGCGCAGCGACTGTTCCTGCCGCGCGTATCGGTCGAAGGATCGGTGGGAATTCGGCGGCTGGAGAATGGCACGCGGCGCGCGCTGGGCATCGCGGACAACGAACTCTACCCTGCCGAAGCTGGGTTGCGGATCGAACAGACGTTGTTCGACGGCGGCGTCAAACGTTTCGAGGTGAAACGCCAGGCCGCACGCACCGACGGCGCCGCCTTTCGCGTCGAGGAGCGGTCGCAATTCATCGCGCTGCAGGTCACGCGCCAATATCTCGACTATCTGTTGCAGCAGCGGATCGTGGCGGCGTCCGAAGACAATATCGATTTTCACAGCAAGTTGGTCACCGACCTGCGCGAGGGCGTCGCAAAGGGATCGCTGAGCATCGCCGATCAGCAACAGGCCGAGGAGCGGAACCAGTCAGCGCGGGCGCGGCTGACCGAGGCCAATCTCGACCTCGTCAACACCGCCGCCTCGTTCCGGACGCTGACCGGCCTCGACCTGGTCGACGGCGCATCGCTTCCACCGTCGCTGGCGAACAGCATTCCCGCGACGCTGGAGGAGGCGCTGGCGGTCGCGCGCGACCGCAACCCCCGGGTCCGCGAGGCCAATGCCGACCTCGATGCCGCGCACGCGATGGTGTCGAAGGCGAAGGCAGAGCAGATGCCGACGCTGTCGCTGGAGGGTAATGCCCGGATCGGCGACGACATCGACGGCTTCCGGGGCGAGACGAACGACCTGCAGGCCGGTGTCGTCATGCGCTGGGACATCTTCAACGGGGGCGCCAAAAAGTCGAAGGTCCAGGAAATGTATCGCCGCGAGCGCGAGGCCCGCTTTCGCCTCGACCAGACGATCCGCGAGGCCGAAGAGGATGTGCGCATCGCGTGGAACACCTGGGACGCGCAAGGCAAGCTGGTCAAGGAACTGGAGGAACAGAGCCGCGTCTCGGACGAGTTGCTGCGCTCTTATCGCGCCCAGTTCAACGTCGGGCGCCGCTCGCTGCTCGACGTGCTCGATGCGCAGAACACGCGCTACAACGTCCAGGTCCGCACCGAGACCGCGAAGTTCGCGCAATTCTATGCCGAGTTCAAACTTCTGGCGGCGCTCAACAGCTTGCTGAGCGCGATGGAAGTCGCGCCGCCCGCGGCAGCGACCGCGAACGCGCGCGAACGCTTCAAGGTCAAGCCGGCGCCCGAGATGAACCCTGAATCGATGCGAGCCCCCTCATGAACTATCCCGGCAACGCCCGGGGTGCCCGCCGTTCGCGCGCGCTTCCTCCCGCGGCATGTTTCGAAGCATGGCGGATGAGCCCGGCGCAGGGCGACGAGTTGCTCGATTCGGTCGCGGCGGTCGCCGACATGTTCGAACGCCCCTTTTCGGAGTCTCGCGTCAAAAAGGGGCTGGCGCTCGACGAGGATGGCTTTCTTCCGCTCGACCAGCTCGATCATGCGCTGGAAGGCATCGGCCTTCGGTGCCATCTCGTCCGCAAGCCGCTCTCCGCATGGAGCGCCGGCGATGTTCCCGCGATCCTCCTGCTCGGCGACGAGCGTCCGCTTGTCCTGACCGCGATCGAGGGGCGGACCTACAGCGTCCGGCTCCCCGGCGCCGACGCCGATATCCAGCTCGACCGGGTGGTGATCGAGGCCGCCTATTCGGGCCAGGGCATCATCGCCCGCCTCGATCCCGCCAGCGAATTGGCGCACGAACGGCCGTGGGACGCGGTGCCGAAACAGCATTGGTTCTGGAGCGAGGTGCGCAAGGAGCGCGACCAGTACGGCTATGTCATGCTGGCCTCGCTACTGATCAACCTGCTCGCCTTCGCGATGCCGCTGTTCACGATGAACGTCTATGACCGCATCATTCCGAACAAGGCGGCGGCGAGCCTTTGGGTATTGGCGCTGGGCGCGCTGTTCGCCATCGCGGTCGAATATGGCCTGCGGCTCGCGCGGACCGGGCTGATCGACGAGGTCGGGCGCGCCATCGACGCCCGCCTGTCGCAGCGCCTGCTCGACAAGGTGCTGAACCTGCCGCTGTCGACGCAGCGCGGCAGCACCGGTGCACTGGCGCGGCGCGTGACCGATTATGAACAGGTGCGCGACTTCTTCGCCTCGACGACCATCGTGCTGATCACCGACATCCTGTTCCTGTTCGTCTTCGTCGGGTTGATCGCCGTGCTCGGTGGATGGCTGGCGATGATCCCGTTCGTCGCGATGGTGATCATGCTCGCAATGGGTCACGCCCTTCAACGCAGGATGACCCTCGCCGTCGCCGATGCGCAGGTCGACGCCAGCCTGCTGCAGACGACGCTGATCGAATCGATCGGCAGCCTGGAAACGATCAAGGCGTGCCGCGCCGAGGGGCGGATGCTCGGCAAGTGGCGGCGGCTGTCGGCATCGAACGCCTATACGCAGGAGGAGATGCGCAAGCTGACCGCAAGGGCGGTCAACCTCGCCACCTTGTGCCAGCAGGGCACCAGCATCGCGCTGATCATTGGCGGATTCTATCTCTTCAACGCCGGCATCATCTCGATGGGCGCGATCATCGCGATCGTCATGCTCGCCAGCCGTTCGCTGGCGCCCGTCGGACAGCTCGCCTTCCTGATGACGCGCGGTCGACAGGCCTTCATGACGCTGAACAGCCTGCAGCTTCTGATGGACCAGGATGACGAGCGCGAAAAGGGCAGCCGGTCGGTCGCCCCGCAGGTGCGCGAGGGCCGGCTTCAGCTCGACCATGCGGGCTTCAGCTATCCCGACACCGACCGGGAATCGCTGGCCGACATCAACCTCGTCATCGAACCCGGCGAGCGCATCGGCCTGATCGGCCGCGTCGCGTCGGGCAAGTCGACGCTGGGCCGGCTGCTGTGCGGCCTCTATGATCCGACCAGCGGCAGCTATCGCATCGACGGCCTGGAAAGCCGGCAATATGATCCGCACGACCTGCGCCAGGCGCTGCGCTTCGTCGGACAGGATGCCGAGCTGTTCAGCGGCACGGTGCGCGAAAACCTGCGCATCGGCGCGGACGATGTCGGCGACGCGGCTATCATCGAGGCGGTTCGCAGGTCGGGCGCGGACGCGTTTCTGGGCCGCGACGCCGCCGGCTTCGACTTCCACATCGGCGAGCGTGGATCGCGCCTGTCGGGCGGACAGCGCAGCTTCCTGGTCCTGGCGCGCGCGCTCGTATCGCCCGCCGACCTGCTGTTCCTCGACGAGCCGACCGGCGCGATGGACAGCCAGACCGAAAAGCTGTTCGTCGAGCGGCTGCAATCGGCGATCCCGGCCGGACAGACGCTGATCCTGGCGACGCACCGGATGGCGGTGCTCAGCCTCGTCGACCGGCTGATCGTCATGGACGATGGCCGGATCGTCGCCGACGGACCGCGCGACGACATCCTCGCGCATCGGGCGCTGCCGTGAACAGCGCGGCCGCCCGGCGTTATGGCACGGCCGCGCGCGACGATGGCCGCCGCACGATCGCCTGGCTGGTCGCCATCGCCCTGCTCGTCACGCTGCTGACGTCGGACGGATTATGGGCGCGCGTCTTCGACTTCTTTGGCGCCGAAGGGCATGGCTATGCCGAAAGCGACGCCGAAGCGCCCCCGCCCGTCGATCGGGAGATGGCGCAGCTTATCAAGCTGACCGAGGATCCCGAGGCAGCGCCGCTATACACGCCGGAAAAAGCAATCACGGTCAACGCGGCGATCCCCTTCGCCCACGGTCCGGTCGCACGCGCGCGTC
The DNA here is from genome assembly GCA_017309275.1 of Sphingomonadales bacterium. Lineage (GTDB taxonomy): Bacteria > Pseudomonadota > Alphaproteobacteria > Sphingomonadales > Sphingomonadaceae > Sphingopyxis. Next base: position 4,277 of record JAFKLT010000017.1, read on the forward strand.
CGTTCAATCCCTTTACCGCCAATGACGCGGCAAAGCTGACCGCGCTGAAATGCCTGACGCAGGCGGTCTATTACGAAGCCGGCTTCGAACCGATCGCGGGACGCCGCGCCGTCGCGCAGGTCGTGCTCAATCGCGCGGCGCACCCCGCCTTTCCCAAGTCGGTGTGCGGCGTCGTCTATCAGGGCGTGAACCGGCCGGTATGCCAGTTCAGTTTCACCTGCGACGGGTCGCTGAAACGCCGCCCCGACCCCGCCGCGTGGAAGGCGGCGGAGGCCGTCGCGCTGGCGGCGCTCAGCGGTTATGTCGAAGCCGCCGTCGGCTATTCGACGCATTATCACGCCAATTATGTGTCGCCCTATTGGGCGCCCAAGCTGGTGAAGATCACGCAGATCGGCGCCCATATCTTCTACCGCTGGCCCGGCCGCTGGGGGATGCCCGGCGCTTTTTCGGGGCATTACAGCGGACTGGAGGCGATCCCCGCGATCCTGCCGCGCAGCAGCGTGGCCAAGGCCCGGGACGCGGAGGGCGGCCACGGCCTGATCCGGACGTCGGCCGAAAGCGACCTGATCGCGTTGCAGGACCGGCGCGCCGACAATGACGACGGCGGGCGGCTCGACCCGTCAAAGGGGTGGGAACTCGCGATCCCCGCGCCCGAAGAGGCCAGCCGCGCCTCGCGAATGATGGCGCGCCAGCAGACCGGCGATTTCGAACTCGGCAAGAAGGATGATGGTTCATGATCAGATCGCGCCCCTATGTCGGCACCCGGCGAGTGATCCTGTCGGTCGGCGTGGGAATGTTCGTCTTCGTAAGCTGGGCCAGCTTTGCCAAGGTCGACGAGGTGACGCGCGGCCAGGGACGCGTGATCCCGTCGAGCAAGGCACAGGTCGTACAGTCGGCCGAGCCCGCCACGATCCTCAACATCGTCGTGCGGCCGGGCCAGGCGGTCCGCAAGGGCCAGTTGCTCGTGCGGCTGGACGACACCGAATCCTCGTCGCAGCTCGGCCAGATCGAAGCCGAAAACCGATCGCTCGCCGCTCGCGCCGAACGGCTGGGCCGCGAGGGCGGCGGCGGAGGCGCTTATGCCTGCGACACGGCCGCCGGCAAATCGCCGGCCGAATGCGCGCAGGAGGCGGCGCTGCAATCCGCGCGCGCGGCGACGCTACGCAGCCGGAAAATGGCGCTGGGCGCCGCGGTCGAACAACGCCGGCGCGACTATGACGAGGCACAGGCCACCATCGCGTCGCTGAAATCGAGCCTGGCGCTCGCCGAGAACCAGGTCGACATGCTCGAACCGCTCGCGGCCAAATCGATCGTCCCTCAGACCGAGTTGCTCAACGCCAAGCGCGAGGCGACCGAGCTCCGGGGCAAGCTGGCGGCGGCGCAGCAGGCGGCGGCGCGGGCATCGTCCTCCATCAGCGAAGCGCAGGCGCAGGTCGCCGAGGCGGGGCTGCAATTCCGGCAGGAGGCCCTCGACGAGCGCAACCAGCTCATCGCCAAGATGGCGGTCAATTCGGAATCGCTGCGCGGCGCGGCCGGGCGGCGACAGCGCAGCGAAATCCGGTCGCCCGCGAACGGCATCGTCAACGACGTGCAGGTGACGACCGAGGGCGGCTTCGTCCAGGCGGGGCAAAAGATCATGCAGGTGGTGCCGATCGGCGACAAGCTGCTGGTCGAGGCGCGCGTCGCGCCGCGCGACATCGCCTTCATCAAGGTGGGCGACCGCGCGAACGTCAAGGTGACCGCTTATGACTTCGCCATCTATGGCGGGCTGTCCGGCCGCGTCGTCCAGGTCTCGCCCGACAGCATCTATGACGAGGCGACCAAGGAAGCCTATTTCACCGTCGTCGTCGAAACCGACCTCGCCTATCTCAAGAGCGGCAAACGGCGCCTGCCGATCACCCCCGGCATGATCTGCGACGTCGAGGTGGTCACCGGAAAGAAGAGCGTGCTGAGCTATTTGTTCAAGCCGTTCCTGCGTGCACGGTCGGAGGCTTTTACCGAACGCTAAGTCGCCCGGCGCGCCTTTGCCCGCCGAAAATCTGGAACGATAGGATGAAGCGGGCGCGGCGATGATGCGGGCCGGCAACCGCGGCGCATCGAAACCGGTCGTTTCGACGGGCGGCGGGCCCTGGAAAGTCCGGAAGCGCAGGGAGCCCCTCGCTCCCTATCGCTTCCGCCGCCGATCGCTCAGGCGGCCCGGCCTGCGATCGGCGTCAGTTTTGGGAGGACGTGCAAGGGCCTCACCTCCCGCAGGTTGAGCTGAACCGGCTCACCCAATCCGTTCTTCACGCCCCATGTCGCCGCCTGTGTCCGGTTTTCGACGCCCAGCTTGCGCAGGATCGCCTTCACATGGACTTTGACGGTGGCCTCGCAAATGCCGAACTGGCGCGCGATCACCTTGTTCGCCATCCCGGCCATGATGCTTTCCAGGATTTCGATCTCGCGCTCGGACAATCCCACCGATGCGGCGCTGCTCTTCCAGTCCCCGGCGGTCGAGGCCGGCATCCAGCTCGTCAGATTGCCGACGAGCTGTGACGGAAAGACCTTTTCGCCCATCGCGACCAGCCGGATCGATTCGGTCAGCGGCGCGCACGAGATTTCCTTGATGATCACCCCGTCGGCGCCAAGCTGAAAGGCCTCAACGACCTCTTCGAACGAATATTGATCGAGTAGCAGCGCCAGTCGCGCCTTGGTTCGCTTCGCTGCCAGTCTTCGGCATGCGTCGAGGCCGAAATTGCCGTGCCCCCCGTCGATGACGATCACGTGGTCTATCGCGTCGCCTTCCATGTCGCCCTGTGAGTCAAGGAGCGCCGATACGTCCGAGACCGAAGCTTCAATCTGGAAGCTGTCCCCCGAAAGTATCTTGCGTAATCCCTCTCTCGCGATCTCGTTCTTCGCCAATAGCGAAATATGAACAACCTTCGACATCTCCCGCCTCCCTGAAATTCTCAGTCAAGGCAACCCATCTTGTCTTGGAACCAAATCGACCGCGACCCTTGCCGACGCCCCTTCCTTATTGTTAAGTTTAGTTAATATTTCCGTGCTTGAAACTAAGTCTGGAAATATGATTATACAACTTTGTAGTAGAATCTACGAGAATCCTGCCGCTACCCATAAAGAGGTAATGGTGATTCTGCGCGGTTTCTCGCGCCTCCACTGCGTCGCTTAACCATAGCCCCGCATAAGGGCATGGAATATAGCACAATATCTGCAGTTTTGTAACAATGGGCCAGCGCGCTCGCCGTTATCCATACGGCTGTCGGTATTGACGCGGACCCGTCACAGATCCGTCAAAATGCTTAATGTTCAGGACTAACCTTCGCTTTGCCCGACAAAACAACGTCTGGAACAAATCAATCGGGCCCCGAGTCGCGGCGTATCGAAACAACCATATTGGCATTATCGGCCTCCGCGTTAAGCAGCATCGCCTTGGCACGCGACGGTCGACGATCAGGGAAAAGCCGAAACGGACAGGGCCACAACGCGGCCTTCGCTATTACATCGCGCCAAGCAACCGGCTGCGGCTGGCGGGATCGGGCCGGTAGTGCACGCTCGACAGGCGGATGGATCGGAAACCCGGCCCGGCTTGTCGGCCGGCGCCGGGCGCCAACGACGGCGGGGTCGTTTCCACCGGCCCATCCGCTGCGGTTCGAACCGGGAGGCCCTGGATGGCGGGCACGGTCGCGACAGCGAGTACCGGCCCCGCATCGCGATAGCCGTGAACCCATCGCCGCGCGCCGCTGAACGACAGGATCGGCCGCATGTCGTTCGACTGGCTGCCGTCATAGAGGCGGTCGGTGACATTATCGAGCGCCAGCCGCCCGGCCTGCGACCGGACGAGCAGCAGCGCATGGTCGGCATTCGCCGCAAGGTCGCGCAGCAGCACCAGCTTCACGCTGTCGGCGTCGATTCCCGCCGCGACCAGCATCTGCATCTTCAGGATCGCGAAATCCTCGCAATCGCCGCGCCCACGCGCGATCGTCTGTTCGGCGGTCGCCCAGAAATCGCGCTCGCCATAGTTGCGATCATCGTCGACATAGGCGATCCGGTGATTGACCCATTGGTTGACGCGTCGAATGATGTCCGCCTCGCCAAGGCCGCGCGTCACGCCCGCACGCTGCAGTTCGGCGCGCATCAGCGCGGTCGGCGGTGCGCGGCTGACGCGGTCCCAGCGATCGTCGAACCGCGTGGTTTCGATGGGGATCGCCAGGCTTCCAAGCTCAAGCTCATCGTCGGCTCCGAACGGCGCATGCCCATCGCGGCCGTCCAGGGCAGGACGCGCGGCGGGTTCGGAACAGGCGGCCGCCGGCTCGACCGGAAAGCGGCCATTGATCGCGAGATCGGCGGCGATCGGTGATCCGCCGCTCGCCGGTGCGGCATTCACCGCCGGCATATCGCCCTGCTGAACCGCGCGAATGCGTTCGAGCGCGGACAGCGCCCTGCCCTGCCCCATATCTCGCCCGTCGGCCGATGCAGCGACGAAATCCTGAACCACACCGCCACGACAATCGCCGCCCATCGCTACCGCCGCGCCATCGGACGTCCCGACCAAGGCATGCGCGGCCATCGGCGCAAGCATCGCCGCCGCAATCGCGAACCGCAAAATGCGACGAGCAGTCAGAGGCAAATCGCGCATCATGTCCGACGGCATGCCGAAGCAAGATGAGGATTCGCTTCATTACGATGGTTAACGAGACGTCAAGATCGCCGAGCCGGCGAGGGCCGGGACGATCGGCTACAGGTGCTTTTCGCAAGCGTTTCGGAAAACAAGGCCGGGATCATTGGCCGCACTGTTCTGAAAATGGTGCACCCGACAGGATTCGAACCTGTGGCCCCCAGATTAGGAAGCTTCAGATAGACCTAAGTTTTGAAGGGGTTTCAGCGCCCCATGTTGCATCCGTGTTGCATGCAGCCCGATCTTTAATCGTAGCGGCAGGCAACCGGACGGCCGTCGACGGTGTCGACCAACAGACGGAACTGAGAATGGCTGGCGACGAATTTCATTCCCCGCCAAGTAAACGGCGCCTTGGTCGCACGGGGGCCAATTTTGTCCCATGCCACTTTGGCGTGAGCGCAAATGTCGGTCACCTCTGCTGACGATAAGTTCAGAGCAGGCTTCGAACGATCGGGCTTCTTCATGCCAGCAACTCCGCTTGAGCGGCTTCGATCAGCGCCGCGTCTCCTTCCATATCTGCGATCAGATGCCCATAACTATCAAGCGTCAATTGGATGCTTTCATGCCCGATCCACGTCTGCAAGCGCTTCAGGTCGATCCGCTGTTTGATCCACGCGCTGGCAGCCGCATGGCGCAGGCTGTGGAGCCCGTAGCGCGCGCGCATGATGGGGCGGCCCTTTGCGTCGACCTTATTCTTACCATCGAGAAGAATTGGATCGCAAACGCCCGCCCTGACCTGCAGCGGGTTGATCCGGCGCTTCATCAGGTGAGAATAGTCCTGCACCCCGCCTTCGGTATTCGGGAAAGCCAAGCCAAGGTCGCCCTTTGGGCACTGTAGCTTCCACGCCCGCAGCTCAGCCACTAGCGCCTTCGCGATCGGGATCGTCCGATAGCCGGCGTCCGATTTGGGCGGCCCGATATGACCGTACTTGTCCGCCCGCTGTGCTACGGTGAGGGTCGCGCCCTTCAGGTCTATGTCGGCCCACCGAAGGCCGCGAAGCTCACTGGCGCGAAGCCCGGCGAAGATTGCAACCATGACGAGAGGCTTTAGCCCAGGCTCGGCATGATCGACGAGCGCCTTCAATTCAGTCTTGGTCGGGATGACGACCCTGCCCCGCTCGCGCGAGGATCGGGCCACCCTCACATCGCGCGCTACATTCTGAGCGATCAGTCCGCGGCGCTGAGCCTCGCCAAGAATACGCGACAACGCCCGCACGATCTTGCCCGTCATTGCCTTCGAGCGTGTTTCGAGAAGATCGTCACGGAAAGCTTCGATCCGGGGGGCTGATAGGCGAGACAGCTTCTCGGCGCCTATGAACGGAACTATGTGCAGGTCGCGGATCTGCTTGTACTGGTCAATCGTCCCCCGCTCGCGATCGTTCGCCTCCGCGGTTCTTACCCAGATGTCCGCCGCCTCTTTCACGGAGATGCTTTGGCTGTCGGCCGTGTGGACGCCTTTGCTGACCTCCCATGCGGCTTGCGTCAGCCGTAAGCGGTGTTCTCAGCCCACGTCGGTCCAGGGCATGAGATTTCCGACGTTGTTTGCAGGGTGACCATTTGCCAGTTTGCTGAGCGTCTGGGTCAGCCAGTCGTGCGGGTTAATGCCGCTGATCTTGCAGTTTTCGATGAGCGTGG
>JAFKLT010000018.1 GCA_017309275.1 Sphingomonadales bacterium
CGGGCGCAGCGCCTCGTCGGGCAGCTCGCTCATCATCTGGGCATCCTTTGCTTCCTTGCCGCCGCCGATCTTGAGGAAGGCGGCGCGGGCCAGCGGCCAGACGGTATCGGCGCTTTGCCGCAATTCGTCGGCGCGCCCGCCAAGCCGGGTGCGCAGATAGCTGTCGGGGGGCACATGGGCGCCGCAGGTTTCGATCACCTTGTCGACCACCTGGGGCAGGAAATAGGTCACCAGGCCGTTCATCTCCGCCGACGTGATGCAGCTTTGCGCCGCAGCCTGCGATGAGGTTCCCACCAGCGCCGCCACCGCGGCGATTCCCATCGTGATCCGCTTCATACTACCCCCTGTTTGCCCTTCGACCTGACGTATTTAGCTTCAATTGACGGGCAGGGACAGCGTCGCAACGGCCTGCGCCGCGATTCCCTCGCGGCGGCCGGTAAAGCCCAGCCGTTCGGTCGTCGTTGCCTTCACGCTGACGCGGTCGATCGGGATATTCAGGATCTCGGCGATGCGGGCGCGGATCGCGGGACGGTGCGGGCCGATCTTCGGCGCCTCGGCGATGATCGTCAGGTCGATATGGTCGATCCGCCCGCCGCGCGCCGCGACGCGCTCGCCGGCGAAGGCCAGGAATCGCCACGACGCCGCGCCGCGCCACTGCGGGTCGCTGGGCGGGAAAAACGTGCCGATATCTCCCTCTGCCGCTCCGCCGAGGATGGCATCGGTGACCGCATGAAGTGCGACGTCGGCGTCGCTATGCCCTTCAAGTCCATGACTATGCGCGATTTCTATGCCGCCGATCCATAGCGGCTTGTCCGCGACGAGCCGGTGAACATCATATCCCATGCCGACAGCGGTTCGCATCGCGTGATCGATTCCCAAAAGGCCGGACAGGATCGCCATATCCTCGGCATAGGTGAGTTTGTGGAGACGCGCATCGCCCGGAACGGCGGCGACCGGAATACCAAGGCGTCGGACGAGCTGGGCATCGTCGGTCGCGGTCGCCTCGACGGACTCGGCATGGGCGCGCCGCAGCGTGCCGAGCCGAAAGGCTTGCGGCGTTTGAACGCGGGCAAGCGCGCTGCGATCGACGACATCGCCGGCTTCGCCCGCGGCCTGTTCGACAAGGGTGTCGGGGACCGGCAGGGTAGGGATCACGGCCTCGGCATCCTGAAGCGCTGCGAGCAGGCGATCGATCACCGCTGCGCTCAGGCCCGGGCGCGCGGCGTCGTGGATCAAAATCCACGCATCGTCTTCCCAATCGCCCAGCGCGGCAATCGCGTGGGCGACCGACTGTTGCCGTTTGGCGCCTGGACTCGCGGAAATCCAGGCGTGGGGCAAGGGAGCGATCGCTGCCATGACGTCATCATTCGCGACCAATACGCCGCCGGAAATTGCCGAATGGGCCGCGAGGGCGTCGAGGCTCCAGCGCAGGACCGGCTTGCCGCCGAGCATCGCCAGTTGTTTCGGTTGGCCGAGCCCGGCGCGAGTTCCCTGGCCGCCCGCGAGCAACACGGCCGCGACGCGGGGAGCGGAGGAGGGGGCGGAATCGGTCATCGTGCGTGCCGGTTAGCGTAGCCGCGACTTGCGGGAAAGCGGCTTAGCGTGTAGGGGCTGCTCAAAATTTAGGCAATTCAGACGAAGGCTCCCCGCCATGGCGCCGCTGCGGCCCATTCAGATCGGTAACATCACTATCGCGGATCCCGTGATCCTCGCGCCGATGACGGGCGTCACCGATCTGCCGTTTCGCAAGCTTGTCCGATACTATGGGTCCGGCCTGAACGTCACGGAAATGATCGCCAGCCAGGCGGCGATCCGCGAGACGCGCCAGTCGATCCAGAAGGCGGCCTGGGATCCGGTCGAAGAACCGGTTTCGATGCAGCTCGTCGGCTGCACACCCTATGAAATGGGCGAGGCAGCGAAGCTCAACGAAGATCGCGGCGCCTCGATCATCGACATCAACATGGGCTGCCCGGTGCGCAAGGTCACCAACGGCGATGCGGGCTCGGCGCTGATGCGCGACCTGACGCTGGCGGCCGCGCTGATCGAGGCGTGCGTCAAGGCGGTTCAGGTGCCCGTCACGGTCAAGATGCGGATGGGCTGGTGCCACGACAGCCTGAACGCGCCCGAACTGGCGCATATTGCCGAAGATCTGGGTGCAAAGCTGGTGACGGTCCATGGCCGCACGCGCAACCAGATGTACCGGGGCGGGGCGGATTGGGGCTTCGTCCGCTCCGTGAAGGACGCGGTGTCGATCCCCGTCATCGTCAATGGCGACATTTGCTCGGCCGACGATGCGCGCCAGGCGCTGGCGCAGAGCGGTGCCGACGGCGTGATGATCGGCCGCGGAGCCTATGGTCGTCCCTGGCTGCTCGGCCAGGTCATGGCGGCGCTGCGCGGCGAGGCCGAGCGGCCCGACCCCGGCCTCGACGAACAATATGAGGTGATCACCTCGCACTACCGCGCGATGATCGATCATTATGGCGAGATGACGGGCGTCAACATGGCGCGCAAGCATCTGGGCTGGTACGTCAAGGGCCTACCCGGATCGGCGGAATTCCGTAACAAGGTCAACCAGATTCCCGACAGCCGCGCCGTATTGGACGCGCTCGAGCAATTCTACGGTCCGTATCTGAGCAAGGCCGCTGCGTGAGCGCGTTGACGTCGAGCATTCCGACGTTCGACCATGACGAGATCATCCAGTCGCATCCGATTGCCACCTTGCTGATCGACAAGGGCGGCGTGATCCTGTTCGTCAACGCCGCAGCCGAACAACTCTGCAATATCGGCCGCGCCGCAATGGTCGGGCGTGTCGTTTATGACGTGATCGGCATGGACCGCAGCTACCGCCAGCGGATGAACGATCCGGCGACTTCGGCGCTGTTCGCACATCGCGCCGAAATTTCGATCGGCGGGCGCAGGTCGGCGTTCGTCGACATGCAGATGGTGCCCTATGGCCGCAGCGGCCACCGCATCCTGACGCTGGTGCCGTCGCAGAGCGAAGCCGAGCTGATGGGCGGCGCGATCGGCCGTTCGGGCCGCGCGGCGGGCGCCGCGGCCTCGATGCTGGCGCACGAGATCAAGAACCCGCTTGCCGGGATCAAGGGCGCAGCGCAGCTTCTTGCGCGCAAAACCGACGCGAGCGGCGAGCGTTTCACGACGCTTATCTGTGCCGAGGTCGACCGTATCACGACGCTGATCGACCAGATGGAGCATTTTTCGCGCGGACAGCCGATCGCATGCACGCCGATCAACCTCTATCAGCCGATCCACCAGGCGATGGAGACCGCGCGCGCGCGGCAATTCCCCGGTGTCCGCTTTTCGGAGGATTTCGACCCCTCGCTGCCGATGGTGCAGGGCAATCATGATGCTGTCGTGCAGATATTGCTGAACCTGATCACCAACGGCTGCGAAGTGCTCGGCGGCCGCGACGATGGAGTCGTGCGTATCGCCACCGCCTATCGGCACGGCCTGTCGATCGACAATGGCGACGGGCGCGGGCGCATCGCCTTGCCGATCGAGGTGAGCGTCAGCGACAATGGCCCCGGCGTTCCGGCGGATATCCGCGGCGACCTGTTCGATCCGTTCGTGACGACGAAGCGCGAGGGCAGGGGGCTCGGCCTCGCGCTCGTCGCAAAGCTGGCGCGCGACATGGGCGGAACGGTGCAGCATATGCGCGATGGCGACTGGACGCGCTTTCGCGTCCACCTTCCTGCGGTTCCGGCGCGGAAGGGGCGCAGCGAATGAATGGCAAGACGATCCTGCTGGTCGAGGATGATCCGGCGATCGCGCTGATCATCCGCGAAACGCTGACCGGCGAATGCGCGACTTTCGCGTCGGTCGGCAGCGTGGGCGAGCGCAACGCGTGGCTGGCCGACCATCGCCCCGACCTGATCATCACCGACGTGGTGCTACCCGACGGCGACGGGATCGACTCGCTGCCCGGTGCGGGCGTGAATCCGGAAACGCCGGTGATCGTGCTGTCGGCGCAGAACACGCTGGATACTGCGGTGCGCGCCACCGGGATCGGCAGTTACGACTATCTGCCCAAGCCTTTCGATCTCGAGGAACTGACCGCAAGCGTCCGCGCGGCGCTCGAGCGGAGCAACCAGCCGGCGGCAAAGGCCGATCCCGGACAGGCGGACAGCCATGGCCTCGTGGGGCGGGCTCCCGCCATGCAGGCGGTTTACCGCACGATCGCGCGGCTTGCGACGAACGACCTGGCGGTGCTGATCCTGGGAGAGTCGGGCACGGGCAAAGAGGTCGTCGCCCGCGCGATTCATGCAACCGGTCTGCGCCGATCCGGGCCTTTCGTCGCCATCAACATGGCGGCGATCCCGCGCGAACTGATCGAGGCCGAGCTGTTCGGTCACGAAAAAGGGGCGTTTACCGGCGCGCACAGCCGCAGCGCCGGCCGTTTCGAACAGGCCGCCGGTGGCACGCTGTTTCTCGACGAAATCGGCGATATGCCGCTGGAAGCGCAGACGCGCCTGCTCCGCGTATTGCAAAGCAACGAATATTCGACAGTGGGTGGCAGCCAGTCGTTGCGCGCCGATGTGCGTGTTATCGCCGCGACGCACCGTGAAATGCGCGCGCTCGTCGCCGACGGGCGCTTTCGCGAAGATCTCTTCTACCGACTCAACGTCATTCCGGTAACGCTACCGCCGCTGCGCGACAGGCGCAGCGACATAGCGGCGCTCGTTCGCCATTTTGTCGACGCCGGCCGCCATTCCGGTTTGCCGGACCGGCAGTTCGCGCCCGCTGCGATGCAGCTTCTGGAGCGTCACGATTGGCCCGGCAACGTCCGCGAGCTGGGCAATGTCGTGCAGCGCCTCGCCGTGCTTTCGCGCGATACCGTCGTCACCGTCCGCGACGTGGAGGCGGTGCTGCACGAAAATGGGGAAGGGGTGTCGATCACAGCACCGGCCGACCTGATTTCCCGCGCGGTCGACGACTGGGCGCGCGAAAAACTCGCCGCCGCGGAGGATGACGGCGAAATCCACGAGCGACTCGAAGCGATCGTGGAAGCGGCTCTTTTGCGTCGGACGCTACGCGAGGTACGCGGCAATCAGCTCGAGGCGGCACGTCGACTGGGCATCAATCGCAATACGCTTCGCAAACGGCTCAGCCAACTTGACATCGACCCGTCGCATCCCTGACGCTCGACCCATAAAATTGCCCATATCGGCGCAGTCGCACATATTGTGTGTTTTCTATGCAACAGGTTTGTCGTAACACGGCAACAATGGAGTCCGCCGCGTCCCTAGCCAAAGACGATGATCCTGACAGCGCGCGCGCGAACGGATGGCATTTCGCCGCTCCGGAATATTATACGCTCGCGATCATCGTCAGCGTAGCGATCGCAACATACATCTTCGTCACGGGCGACGCGCAGAGCGAGCGCCTGCTTACTCCGGCCCTGGTCGCGGCGATCATGGTCGCGAACCTCGTTCCTGCGATGGCGCTTATCGTCTTGGTGGGAAGCCGCATCGCGCGCGCGCGCGCGGCGCGTACGATGGCGGGGGGCAATGGCCGTCTTCACGTTCGGCTTGTCGCGCTCTTCTCGCTCATTGCGGCGGCGCCGACATTGCTCGTCGTGATCTTTGCGTCGTTGCTATTTCAGTTCGGCGTCGATTTCTGGTTCTCCGACCGATCGCGCGGGATGTTCGAAAATGCGGCGAGCCTCGCGGAGGGCTATTATCAGGAAAATCAGCGCGAAGTCGGCGCGAACACGGCCGCGATGGCGGCCGACCTGGGCAATCTGCTTACGCGCTCGACGATCGAGGCACCTTATTTTTCCAGTTATTATTTCCAGCAGGTCGTCGTCCGAAACCTGAATGAATCGGCGATCATCGAGATCGGCAAGGACGGCATCGCGCGCACCGCGGCGGCGGTCAGCCCCGATAATCGCGTCGCGGAAAGCCGCTTGACGCCGACGATGCGGAACCGGCTGGCGGCGGGCGAAGATGTCGTCGTCGTCCGGCAGTCGAACCGGATCGAGGCGGCAACGCGGCTTCCGGGGTCGCGCAACGCCTATGTCTATGCCTCGCGCGACGCCAATGTTCCGGGGTTCCAGCAGTCGATCCGGGCGGGCAACGTGCTTGCCGATTATAACGACCTGTTCGACCGGTCGCAGAAGCTGCAATTGCAGTTCAACGGTGCGCTTTATCTCGGCTCGCTATTGCTCCTGGCGCTCGCCGTCGTGGCGGCGATCGTGGTCGCCGACCGTATCGTCAGGCCGCTCGGCACATTGATCGGCGCGACGCGTACCGCGGCGGGCGGCGATTTGTCGGTGCGCGTCACGCCGCCGGCGCGTGACGACGAGATTTCGGTGCTGACGCGGGCGTTCAATCGCATGACCGAACAGTTGGAGGGCCAGACTGGCGCCCTCGTCAGCGTCAACGAACAGTTGGAAACGCGCCGCAGCTTTATCGAAGCCGTGCTTAGCGGCGTATCATCGGCGGTCGTGTCGGTTGACGCCGACCACCACATCCTGCTCGCCAATGCGGCCGCCGAACAACTGGTCGGACAAAGCGCCAGCGAGCTTACCGGCAAGCCGCTCGCCGATGTCGCGCCCGAACTGGCGCGGCTGCTCGCCAGCGACGAGCGCGAGGGCATCGTCCAGCTTGCCCGCCGCGATGCCGAGCCTGCCACCTTGGCCGCGAAAGCCGTGGCGCAGGGCGACGGCTTTGTCCTGAGTTTCGAGGATATTACCCAGCAGTTGCTCGATCAGCGCCGCGCCGCCTGGTCCGACGTCGCACGGCGTATCGCACACGAGATCAAGAACCCGCTGACGCCGATCCAGTTGGCGGCCGAACGCCTGCAGCGGCGTTTCGGGGCAAAGGTCGAAGGCGACGAGGCGACTTTTCGGCGCCTGACCGACACGATCATTCGTCAGGTTCACGACATGCGCCGCATGGTCGACGAATTCTCCAGCTTTGCGCGGATGCCCAAGCCGACCTTCGGCGTGGAGGATGTCCGTGACATCCTGCGCCAGGCGGTGTTCCTGTTCGAGGTGGCCAAGCCCGATATCGCGTTCAGCGTGAAGACTCCGAACGAGATCGAACCGCTGGTCTGCGACCGACGACTGCTGTCGCAGGCGATGACGAATATCGTCAAGAATGCGGTCGAAGCGATTGAAGAAAAGTCGAAAGATCTGGACGTTTCGCCGATAGGGCATATCTGGGCCGAGCTTGATATCGGGCCGGACGATGCGATGGTCATCCGCGTCATCGACGACGGTATCGGGCTTCCCGAGGCACGGGACGCGATTGCCGAACCCTATATGACCACGCGTCAGGGCGGCACCGGCCTTGGGCTCGCGATCGTGAAGAAGATCGTCGAGCAACATTATGGCGAGCTTGATTTTTGCGACAATCCGGACGGGCAGGGGACATGCGTGACATTGACGCTGCATCCCGACCGGCTGCGGCCGCTGGCGGGCAAGGGCGGCGAACTCGTGACAGGGCAGATTGAATCGGTTCCGGGACGCGTGCGTAACCGGCAGGATAGAGAAGAATATGGCGCTTGATATTTTGATCGTCGACGATGAGCGCGACATTTGCGACCTCGTGGCCGGCGTCATGGAAGACGAAGGTTATGAGGCGCGCACCGCGTCGAACAGCGACGCTGCGCTTGAGGCAATCCGCCAGCGACGCCCATCGCTTGCGCTCATCGACGTCTGGCTTCAGGGCTCGCGCCTCGATGGTCTGGGCTTGGTCGAGGCGATCAAGGCGTTCGACCCGACGCTGCCGATTATCGTGATTTCCGGCCATGGCGGGCTCGACACCGCCGTTGCCGCGATCCGCCGCGGCGCGTTCGACTTCATCGAAAAGCCTTTCGAGGCCGAGCGATTGCTCCATCTCGTCGCACGCGCGACCGAAAACGAGCGGTTGAAGTTTGAATATGAGCAACTCCGCGAAAAGGCAGGTCCGTCCGACGAGTTGACGGGCACAAGCGCCGCGATCAACAACGTCCGTGCCACGCTGAAGCGCGTTGCGGGAACCGGTAGCCGCGTTCTCATCACCGGCGCGCCCGGCGTCGGGAAAGAGGTCGCCGCGCGCGTGCTTCATGGGTGGAGCGGGCGCCATAACGCGCCCTTCCGCGTGATTTCGTCGGCGCGCATGGATCCCGAGACGGTCGAGATCGAACTCTTCGGTTCGGAGGCCGAGGATGGGTCGATCCGCGTCGGCTTGCTCGAACAAGCCCATGGCGGCACGCTGTTCCTTGACGAGGTCGCGGACATGCCGATCACGACGCAGGGCAAGATCCTGCGCGTGCTGACCGATCAAAGCTTCACGCGCGTTGGCGGGCGGACCATGATCCGGGTCGATGTTCGCATCATTTCGGGCTCGGCGCGCGATTTGATGACCGAGATCGCGGAGAGCCGCTTTCGCGAGGATCTCTATTACCGATTGAACGTGGTGCCGGTGCACATCCCGCCGCTGCGCGAGCGGCGCGACGATATCGCGAGCTTATGCGATCATTTCGTGCGGCGCTATGCCGCCGATCGCCGCGTTCCGCCGCCCGAAATCAGCTCGGAGGCGATGGCCGCGCTGCAGGCGCATGACTGGCCCGGCAATGTTCGCGAGCTGCGCAACGTGATCGAGCGTGTGATGATTCTGGCGCCGAGCGACCGTCTGGCGCGGATCGACGCCGATATGCTGCCGGGGGAACTTGTTCGCGGCGGAACCGATATCCTGCCCAACACGGAATCGATCACGGCAATCCCGCTGAAGGAGGCGCGCGAGAATTTCGAGCGCGAGTATCTGCGCATTCAGATCAACCGTTTTTCAGGGAATATCTCGCGCACCGCAACTTTCATCGGAATGGAGCGTTCGGCGCTGCATCGAAAGCTCAAGTTGCTCGGACTGACGGATAATTCCGAGGGCGAGGGTTGACGGCTTTGCGCTAGACCTCGGCAATGCTTTGCAGCATATTGCAAATAGTAAGAAGGTCTCGAAGCCGGAAAACCGGTACCATACCCGCGGTATAACCGCCAAAATAAGGAGGCAAATATGTCCGATAAGAACCAGAATCTCCAAGATCTTTTCCTGAACGCGCTGCGCCGCAGCAAGACACCGGTGACGATGTTCCTCGTCAAGGGCGTGAAGCTGCAGGGGATCATCACCTGGTTTGACAATTTCTCGTTGCTTCTCCGCCGCGATGGGCAATCGCAGCTGGTGTACAAGCACGCCATTTCCACCGTGATGCCGTCGCACGACTTCGATGTGGGCGCGCTCGGTGCGGATATCCGCCAAGTGCCCACGACGAAGGGCAAGGCGTTGCAGGACGTGTTCCTGAATGCCGTCCGCCGCTCGGATGAGTCGGTAACGATGTTCCTCGTCAACGGAGTGATGCTGCAGGGTGATATCGTCGCGTTCGATCTGTTCTGTATGCTGCTCGAGCGCGAGCGGCAGGTTCAGCTTGTCTACAAGCACGCGATTTCGACGGTTCAGCCCAATGGTCCGATCAATCTGACCGACAATGGCGACGAGGACGGCGACGCCGGCGCCTGATTTGGACCGATGAACCAAAATGAAGACGAGGTCGCGCGCGGTGCCGCTGCGCTGCTGGTCGTGCCCGAATGGTATAGCCAGCGGCTGCCGCGCGATCTCGACGCGCGTGTCGAGGAGGCGAAAGGGCTTGCGGTAGCGATTGGCCTCAACGTCGTAGCCGTTCACCCGCTGCGCCTGCGCCAGACGCGCGCCGCCACCCTGATCGGTGTCGGTCAAATCGAGGCGATCAAGCCCGATATCGCGATGGAGGGCGTTCAGCTCGTCATCGTCGATGCGTCGCTGACGGCAATCCAGCAGCGGAACCTGGAAACCGAATTCGGGACCAAGGTCATCGACCGGACCGGGTTGATCCTCGAAATCTTCGGCGAGCGCGCGGCGACCGCCGAGGGGCGGTTGCAGGTCGAACTGGCGCACCTCGACTATCAGGCGGGCCGCCTGGTTCGGAGCTGGACCCACTTGGAACGGCAGCGCGGCGGGTTCGGGTTTCTCGGCGGACCGGGCGAAACGCAGATCGAGGCCGATCGCCGGATGATCCGCAACCGCATGGCGCGTATCAGAAAGCAGTTGGAGGAAGCGCGGCGGACACGGCAGTTACAGCGCGCCAAGCGTCAGCGGGCACCTTGGCCCGTTGTCGCGCTCGTGGGTTATACAAACGCCGGAAAATCCACCTTTTTCAATCGCCTGACGGGAAGTGACGTCATGGCGGAAGACATGCTCTTTGCAACGC
>JAFKLT010000117.1 GCA_017309275.1 Sphingomonadales bacterium
AACGATTTCATCGGCTTGCACGATCCGCGGCCCGCCTTCCTGGAAACAGGGCTTGGTGCGCGGACCCGAGGCCAGCAGCCGGGTCTCGATCCATTCGCCGCCGCGGCGGATATTGCCGCGATGCAGTTCGGCCCAGATCTCGTCCTCGGACACACCGCCCTTCGGCACTTCGCTGCGGGCGAAAGCTTCCATCTCGGCGATCGCGGCCTCGCAGGCGTGATGGGCGCAGCGCATGGCCAGGATCTCGTCCGGCCCCTTGATGGCGCGGGTCCGTTCGGTGACCTCTTCGCCCTCCATCACCTCAAATCCCTTGCGTTCCAGCGCCTTGAGCCCGGCGACCATGATCTTGTCAACGGCAAGACGGCGATTGCTGCCGGCATGGGTCCGCATCACCTCATCCACCTGATTGGCGAAGGCGGCCGCATCGTTGCCGCCCCTGTCGCCCGAGACGGCATAGAAGAAGGACGCGCCGGAGCGCAGTTCCTTGACCAGCGGATTGAAGCCCACCAGGAAGGGCGCGTTCTTGTATTCCCAGATCACCATATGGCCGTCGGCGCAAAGAAGAACGGCCCGGAAGGGATTGTGACTGTTCCACAATTGCATGTTGGTGGTGTCGGTCGCGTAGCGGATGTTCAAGGGATCGAACATCAGCAAGCCGCCATAATCGCGGTCGACCAGCGCCTGGGTCAGCCGCTTCCAGCGGAATGTGCGCATCGCCTGCAGATCGGGTGCGACCAGGCCCGCCGCCTGCCATTCGGCGAAGGCCAGCTGAGTTGGGCCGATTTCCACCCGGTCATTGTCATTCGGCGAGCCATCGGCCAGGCGGTCGGGGCGGTTCGGGTCGATCTTCACGCCGCCTGCGTTGAGCACCTCCGACTCGCGGCCGACGAGTGTGAGGCCTCCATCGTCGCGGAACCTCCCCAGGTCTCCGGGGTAGAACCAGCCGTCGCGGAAGGCTCGCGCGGTCGCCTCCGGGTCGCCCAGGTAGCCCTCCGCCATTCCGAAGCTCCGGTGCCGGATGCGCCCGAC
>JAFKLT010000019.1 GCA_017309275.1 Sphingomonadales bacterium
CAGGCGGCGCAGCGGACAACCACGCACGCGCACTGGCCATCGAGCTCCACAAGCGGCTGGGGCAGCCGTTCGTCATTGAAAACAAGCCCGGTGCATCCGGCGCGATTGGTATGGACGTGTTTGCAAAGGCAGCGCCTGATGGCTACACCATCGGCAGCAACAACCTCGCCACGTTCATCGTGGGTACGCTCACTGCGAAGCAGCTGCCGTATCGCATCGAGAGCGACTTCACGCCAATTGCCTCGCTGTTTACGCAGCCGAATCTCGTTGGCGTTACGCCGAGCCTACCGGTGAAGACGCTCGTTGAACTGATCGCATATGCGAAGGCGAACCCGAACATGATCTCCTTCGGCTCGACGGGTCAAGGTACGTCTCTTCACGTCCTGACAGAAATGCTGCGTATGAACGCAGGCATCGAGATGGTCCATGTGCCATACAAGAGCGCGCCGGCAGCCGAAGGCGATCTTGCCGCCTTCGTCGGGGGCCTTGGTCATGAACGGGGGCATGCGCGATCCGAACCATGAGGTGCGATTGCCCGCGCGCGGGTTCATCAGATAGGCGGCTTCGTGCGCCGCATCGCCCAAGATCTGGCCGGGTGCGGCGAACTGGCTGACGAATTTCGGATTGGCGGGGTCGCTCATGTCCCACGCCTGGTATCCGGGCGTATAGATATAGTCGGAAAATTCGGTGAGCATGAAGCGGTCGTCGGGGGCCGTCGACAGGAACATGTATTTGCCGCCGGTCCATGCCGGAATGTCGAGCGATCCCGATCCCTGCTGCTGGCCATAGGGCGCGTCGGGATGGCGATAGTCGGTGGTGCGTTCGGCGACGAGCTTCCACTGGTCGGGCAGGGGGCCGTCCATGACATAGACGCGGAAGCCCTTGAGGCCCTTCCAGTGCTTCAGCGTATCGACGCCCTCGGGCTCGCGATATTTTTCGTCCATGATGCCATAGCGCGCGACCTCGAACGACTGCACCATCACATATTTGCCAAGGCCCTTGTGCCACGAGATGTTCGCGGCGCCGAAGCCGTCGCCCTTGGCATAGGGGTTGACGATATCGGGCTTGCCATAGGCGCCGACACGCTGGCCGCGGCGATAGACGAGCTTGGCCTTGCGCGGGTCGGTGATGTCGAAGACGCCCATGCCTGACCGGTAATAGGTGTACATGTACCGCTTGCCGCCGAAATCGGCGATCGACTGCCACGTGTGGCCGGTCGAGGGGATGAAGTTGTAGAAGGCCAGCACCTCGACATTCTTCGCATAGCTTTTCTGGTCCCAGTAGCTCAGCTGTCCGGGAAAGCTGGGCGCCTGTCGGACGAGAGGCGTTGCCTTGGGATGGACGAAGCGGCCCGTCGCGGCGTCCATGCCATAATCCTTGCCCGGGACCGGCGGTTCAGGCTTGCGGTCATAGGTAAGATTCCACCAAGCGCGGATGTCGGGGTCGGGGATGTCGTCTTGGGAGGCCGTGAGCGGCGGACGCTTGTCCGCGGCCGGATCTTCCGCGATTGCGGGAGGAATGACGCCCGCCGCCAATATGGCCATAAACAGCCCCGCGTCCCGGCTTCTGCGAAACATCTTCCGCACATCAACCTCCTATCGAAAAGCTTCCTACGGGGATGTTTGTCGGCGCTATGGCTGTGTCGTTCCAATATCGTCTGGCTGGACCGTTATAATGAGTTGGGAATAATGGCGCGGATGAAATCCCCGAAATCCTTCTATCGATGCGTTGACACGGCATATAGCCATTTCGGAATATTGAAATGACCATAATCTATTATATCGATATATGATCGCGACCTATCCCACCTCCCAATTCAACAAAGCCGGCGTCGATATTGCTCCGTACGAGGGCAGGCGCGCCGGGCTCCTCGGGAGGTGGACGATGACATATAGGCAAAAACTGCGCTGCGTGCTCTTGGCGACGGTGGCGGTGCAAATGATGCCGGCGGCAGCCTATGCGCAGGCGGCGTCGGATGATGCGACCGCGGCGGCACCGGGCGACGAGATCGTCGTCACCGCGCGGAAGCGCGAGGAAAGCCTGCAGGATGTTCCCATATCGGTCCAGGCCTTCAGCAGTGCGGCGCTCGAGCGCGCGGGCATCAAGGATTTCTCCGAAGTCGCTTATCGTGTCCCCGGTCTCAAGTTGAGCGCCGAGCGCGCGGTCGATACCGAATTGTTCATTCGCGGTATCGGATCGGACATCCAGGGCGCGGGCGCAGACGCCGCGGTGGGGATCTTCGTCGACGGCACCTATCTGTCGCGCGGTACCGGTTCGCTGCTCGATCTGTACGACCTCGAACGCGTCGAGGTTCTGAAGGGACCGCAGGCGCTTCGTTTCGGCAAGAGCGTCGTCGGCGGCCTGATCAACTATGTCACCAAAAAGCCCGGTGACACGTTCGAGGGACGCCTGGAGGCAACCTATGGCAATTACGACCGGCTCGATGCGGCGGTGTCGGTGCGCGGGCCGGTTTCGGACACGGTAAGCCTGGGGCTCACGGCAAGTTCGCGGATGCATGACGGCTATGCGAAGAATCTGCGCGGCGGCGACGAGGAAGACCAGAATATGCAGTCGGTACGCGCGCAACTGCGCTGGCGGCCGAATGCGACGCTCGATATCAATCTGTCGGCCGATTATACGCGACACCGCGATGGCGCGCGCTGGGTCGATATTCTCGATCCCGGCGATAGCAGCGAAGTGACCTATCTGGGCTTTTACGCGCCGCCGATCGCCAGCCTGCCGGGCTTTGTGCTGCCGAACCGCAACGCGCCGTTCAAGAGCGCGAAGCACCGGTCGGGCAATCATAATTTCACCGGTTTCCAGAACAGCGACATGTATGGCGTCAGCGGCACGATCGACTGGCAGCCGAGCGACGGGATCAGCATCACCTCGCAGACCGCATACCGCGACAGCTCGCTTGCGGCGCGCGAGGACGGATCGGGGATGTTCTTCAATTTCGCCATCGACCCCGCGACCAACGCGCCTGATATCACCCCGGCGATGGTCGGCGGGCTCGGCACCTATCTGGCGACGGTTCCCGACAGCTATTTCGACAGCGGCAAGGCCGAGGATGTGAAGCAGTTCTCGCAGGAACTGCGCGCGCGCTGGGATAATGGCGGCCCGCTCCGCCTCGAGGCCGGTGTCTATTATCTGCACGAGAATATTCGCCGGGGCGAAGACGTGAATTTCCTGTTCGCGGATTTTACCGCGATCGAGGAATTCGCCTTTGCCATGGCTTATGGCGGCACACCCGCCACGCCGTCGCCGGGTTCGAACCACACGGTCACGGCCTCGCGCAACGACAATATCGGTGTCTTCGGTGAACTCAGCTACAGCATCACCGACAAGCTGACCTTCGAGGCGGGCCTGCGCTACGCCTATGACCACAAGCGCTATTCGAATGACCGTTCAGGCGTGTCGTTCGAGGGGCAGGTGGTCGATTTCACCGTCGGCGAAACGCGAAGCTGGGATGCCTGGCTGCCCAGCGCGACGCTGCGTTTCGAACCGAGCGACGACGTGACCCTCTATGGGCGCTATGCCAAGGGCTACAAGCCCGGCGGCTGGACCGGCGAGGATGCCAATACGCCGGCGGAAGCGCTGGTGTCGTTCGACCCTGAAACCGCCGACAGCTTTGAACTGGGTGCGAAACTGGCGCTTGCCGACCGACGCCTGTTCATCAATGCTGCCGCCTATTACACGCTGTACGACAATCTGCAGACCAATCAGTTCCTGTCCCCGGGACCCGGCGTGCCGCCCGACAATTTCGTCTTCAACGCGACGAACGGCACCCGAGCCTATGGCCTTGAACTCGATTTCCAGGCGCGGATCACCGATGCCTTCACCCTGTCGGGCAACTATGCCTATTCGCGATGCAACTTTACCGGCGAGCTGATCATCGATGACCAAGGCACCGACCTCGACGGCAACACGTGCCGCCGCACGCCAAAGCATGCCTTCAGCGTCGCGGCCAATCTCGACCAGCCGATCAGCGAGGGCCTGGTACTCGTCGCGGGCAGCGACTTTCAGTATACGGGGGCGAATTTCTTCGACAATCCGAACACGCCGGTCCTGAAGTTCGATTCCGAAATCCTGCTGAACGCCCGCATCGGCGTGCGCGACGCCGACGACAAGTGGGAGGTGACGGCCTGGGCGAAGAACCTGACCAACGAGCTGAACTATACCAGCAAGCTCGAATTGTTCGGCACCATCTATTCAACCTATATCGCGCCGCGCACCTATGGCGTGACGGCCCGGTTCCGTTTCTAGCGCAAGCCGGGATCGGATGGGTTTCCGCGGGGAAAGACAGAAAGGGATCGCAATGAAGCGCGGTATCAGGATCATGGCGGGGGCCGGCATGGCGGCTGCGGCGCTGCTCGGCGCGACCGCGCCGATGGCCGCGGATTGGAGCGGCGGGCATGCCGACGCGCCGATCGACGTCCGCGATCCCTGGCTGAAGGCGTGGATCGCCGCTACGCCCGAAAATCCGCCGAAGGATCCGGTGCCGGGGACCGATTACGGGATGAACCCCGACGGAAGCTTTCGTCACCCCGGCTCGACCCGCCTGACCACCGATGCGCCTTCCTTTCCGGGGCAACTCGGCGATTGGGATCAGAAGAGCTATGCCAAGAATGTCGAGGTTATCGCTTTCTATCCGGCGGTAACGTCGCCGTGGCACGCCTGGGCGAACGTCGTCGATTTCGGCGGCCGACGCTATCTCTACACCCACGACCGCGACTATCTGCGCATTCTGGACGTCACCGACCCGCGCAAGGCGAAGATCGTCTGGTCGAAAGGCGGCGTGTGGAGCGCGAAGGGGTCGAGCGAGGATTGGGACGCTTCGGCAGTCACAGACTATTTTGGCGGTGTCACGATTGCCTGGAACAAGAAGCTTCGGCGCAATGTCCTGGTCGCGTCGTACGAGATCGGCCGCTTCGGGCTGATGGAGGACAAGCGGCGCGAGCCCGACAAGGTCGCGGCGCAGCGGCACTATAATTCGCTCAAGGGCTTCAAGGTCTTTGTGATGAATGGACCCACCCCCGACAAATGGGATCTGATTGCGACGCGCACCACCGATTACCAGCATCCCGACGCAAAGATCGGCGAACAGCAGGGATCGGGCGCGCTCGACGCGGTGACGTGGTTCGGTGGCAAATATATGCTGCTGTCGGCGGCCCCCGACGACAGCTATTCGCTCACCGAATATCCCGACTATCTCTATTCGCCCGGCTATCAGGTCTGGGACATGGCCGATCCCGCCGATCCGAAATTCGTGTCGCAGATCACCGTCCCCGGCCAGCGCCTCGGCGATGCCGAGAGCGAGGCGGCGTACCGTGCCAATCCGCGCGCCGGCAACCGGACGAGCTGGATGGGGTCGCGCTATCCGATCGTGATGACGAAGCCGGTCGAGAATGGCGGCAAGATCGGCTTCGGCGGGATGGGCGGCCTGGGTTTCTACAGTTTCGACCTCAGCGATCCGGCCAAGCCGAAAACGCTGGGGCATCTCAGCGTCGCGCCGAGCTTTGCGGGGACCGAGTTCGACAACGTCGACGTCAGCCAATATGATCGCACCGGCTTCGTCTTCTCGAACGGCTATCCGATGAACGAAAGCTGTTACGAGCCCTTCAAGGACATTTATTCGATCGACGTTCGCGACCCGGCGCATCCGAAGGTCGCGGCGACTTTCCCGCGGCCGAAGCCGCCCGCCGACGCGACGTTCACCGACTTCTGCCAGCGACGCGGCAGCTTCGGGCCCAAGCGCTCGGGCGGGCTCGGCCAGCCCGAACGCGGGCGCCAGGGGCTCGCAATCTATGCCTTCTACAACGCCGGTATTCAGATATTCGACGTGAAGGATCCGGCAAAACCTTCGATCGCTGGCTATTTCATCCCGCGCTTTGCGAACGAGACCGAAGTGCCGGGCTATGCGATCGGCAATTCGACCTTTGCGGTCTACACCGAATATGACCGCAATATCATCTGGGCCTTTTCGGTGAACGGCGTCTACGCGCTGTCGAGCCCCTTGCTCGGCAAACCGAATCTCGACGCCGCGAAGAAGATCTGGCCCGAACGCCGCTAGGCCCACCTGGAGGACTGAAAAATGCGCGCATGCACCTTTGCGCTGGCGGGAGCCTTGCTCCTTGCCGGATGCTCGAACACGCCCGGCGAAAAGGCCGCGGAGAAAGCCGCCGAGCCGGTTGGGGACAATATCCTGCACATCAGCTGGGGCGGGATTGCCGAGGCCGACGCCGGCGAGGCGAAGCGGCACTGGTCGACCTGGACGATCAATCTGGTCGACGGCAGCCCCGCTTATGGTTGGTTGTCCGACAAGGGCGTCACGCTTCCGCACGCGCTGAATTTCGAGCTGGCGGGCAATGGCAAGATCGCCGCCGTCGCGCTCGACAACCGGTTCGAACCGGTGGTGCGCGAGGACGGATCGATGTCACAGACCGCCGAGGGCTCGCCGGTGCGTCGCTTCGCGCTGCTGGGGTCGACCAAGGGACCAGAGGGGCCGTTCGACGTGCTCGTCGAGGGCGAAGCCAAGGCCGATGCGCAGACGGTCGTGAAGCTGCCGAAGGAAAGCACGGCGCGCTGGCTGAGGCTGCGCATCGACAGCAATTGGGCGGGCAAGGGCCAGACGCGCCTTTCCGACCTTGCGGTCATCGGCACGCTTGATCAGCGCGGCGCGGCGGCAACGGCGGACGTCAGCGGTCTCTATTCGCACGAATATGGCCCGATCCTGCTGCGCCAGCAGGGCGACCAGATTTTCGGTTGCTACAACGACGGACTAGGTACGCTACGCGGCACGATCTTTGGCCGGATCATGCGCCTTGCCTGGTTCTCGAAAGACGAGGGCAGCATCGGTGCGGCAACGCTGGTCGCGGCGAACGGCAAGCTCTATGGCTTCTGGTATCGCCCCGAAGACAGGATGGGCAGCCCGTGGAACGCGGTGAGGGAAGGCGACCTTGACGGTGCCGACCTCGGCAAGTGCCGCGCGGCGCTCTATCCGAGTTCCTGATTCCGAGGATACCATCCATGAGCCTGCCCTTTTCCGTTGCCGCCGCCACAGCCGAAATCGCCGGCAGCGATGCATCCTTTCCCATTCGCCGTATCTTTTGCGTCGGCAAGAATTACGCTGACCATGCGCGGGAGATGGGCGGCGATCCGACGCGCGAGCCGCCCTTTTTCTTTTCCAAGCCCGCCGATGCGACGGTCGCGGCGACGGCCGGCATCGCGATGCCGCCGCGCACCGACAATCTGCACCACGAGATCGAGCTGGTGGTCGCGCTCGCGAAGGGCGGAACCGACATTGCGCCGGGCGATGCCGCCGCGTGCATCTTCGGCTATGCCGTCGGCAACGATCTGACGCGTCGCGACTTGCAGGCCGATGCCAAGGCCGGCGGTCGGCCGTGGGACATGGCGAAGGGCTTTGATCGCAGCGCGGTCCTCTCACCGATCCGCCCGGCAGCCGAAATCGGCCATCCGACACGCGCGCGCATCTGGCTGTCGGTAAACGGCGAGAGTCGACAGGATGGCGATATCGCCGACATGACCTGGCCGGTCGCGGAGATCATCGCGGAATTGTCCACTTACGTCGAACTAAAGGCGGGCGACCTGATCTATACCGGCACGCCCGCCGGCGTTGGTCGGATCGTGGCCGGCGATCTGGTCGAGGGTGGGATCGATGGCATCGGGACGATCGCAAACCGTTTCACCTGACGGCCTTATATAACGCTTGGAGTATATCCGAGCGGTCTTTCGGTATTATTTGTTTATGGCGCGCGCGCCTAGTCCGGTCGCGACTGATAGCTCTCGCATGAAGGATTGCGCATGAAATCGACCAATGTGGCCCGCAACGTCGTGACGGCGCTTCGCGACATGGGCGTTCGTCACGTCTTCGGCGTCCCGAGCGGCGGCTGGGTCGATTATATGGAGGCGATCCGCACGACCAGCGACATCGATTTCGTGCTTGCGAGTCACGAGGGCGGCGCGGGCTTCATGGCCGACATCTGCGGGCGGCTCACCGGTGTTCCCGGCGTGTGTTTCGGAACCTTCGGACCCGGCGCGACCAACCTCGCGACGGGTGTCGGCGGCGCGACGCTCGACCGCTCGCCGATGATCGCGCTGACCGACGAGATGCCGGAATCGCTGCGTGGCCGGACCGTCCAGATGGGAATCGATCACCAGGCGCTGTTCGCGCCGCTGACGAAGGCGACGATGCGGATCGAGGCCGATACGGCGGTCGATACGCTCCGCGACGCCGCGCGTATCGCGCTCTCGGGCCGGCCCGGCGCGGTGCATGTGGGCCTGCCGCAGGGGATGAGCGCGGTCGCGGTCGAATCCGCGGCGATCGGTGCCATCGCCGCTGATCCCGTATCGGCGCCCGCCGCGGCTGATGTCGACGCGCTGGTCGCCGCCTTTGCCGCCGCGAAAAAGCCCGTGCTGGCGGTCGGGCTTGGCGCCGTCCACGCGGGCGTGCAGGACAGCCTTGTCGCGCTTGCCGAGCGTTTCGGCCTGCCGGTGCTGCTCACCCCGATGGCAAAGGGCATGGTCGCCGAAGATCACCCCAATTACGCCGGCGTTCTCTTCCATGCGCTCTCCGACACGGTCGGGCTGACGCATGCCGAGGCCGATCTGGTCGTTGCGGTCGGTTATGATCCGATCGAATTCAATTACGAAAGCTGGATGAAGGACGGGCTCGCACTCGCGAACGTCGATATCGCTCCCGCCGACATCGACCGCGACAAGCATCCGGTCGTTGCCGAGACCGTCGGTTCGATCGCGCCCGCGCTCGACGCGCTGCTCGCGCTTCCGGCGGCGGCGAAGGACTGGGACCTGGCAGCGCTGCAGAACCGCAAGGCGGCGATGTTTGCCAAGCTGGCGGGCCGTGACGGGCGCTTCGGACCCTGCGCCGCGCTCGACGTGCTGCGCGACGTGCTGCCCTATGACGGCATCATGACATGCGACGTCGGCGCGCATACCCATCTGATCGGTCAGCATTGGCGGACGCCGAAGCCGGGAACGCAGATCATGACCAATGGCTGGTCGGCGATGGGCTTCGGCCTTCCTGCCGCAATCGCCGCGAAGCTGTGCCGCCCCGATACGCCTGTATGCTGTGTGCTGGGCGACGGCGGTTTCCTGATGACGGCAGGCGAGCTTGCGACAGCGGTGCGCGAGAAGCTGCCGCTGGTCATCGTCATCTTTACCGACAATGACCTCGCGCTCATCCGCATCAAGCAGGAAAAGAAGCAGAATCCGATTTATGGCACGCCGGTGCGCGCCGAAGGGACGATCGGCGGTCCCTCGCTGTTCGGCGTGCCGGTGACGGTGGCGCGCGATCCCGCCGAATTTCGTGCCGCGCTGCAGGCGGGCTTCGCCGCCGACGGGCCGGTGATCGTCGAGGCGCTGCTCGACAGCCGCGAATATGACGAGCTGGTGCTGCGCAAGGACAAGCCATGATGCACGTCGCATTCGACGCGGGCCGGTCGCTGCTGATCGGCGGTCGGTGGGAAACGGCGGATGCGACGATGCCGGTGATCAATCCCTGGTCGGGCGAGGCGCTCGGCGCGGTCGCCTGCGCCGATGCGGGTCATGTCGAGCGTGCGGTCGCCAGCGCCGTGCGCGGGGCGGCGGCTATGCGCGAACTGTCGACCGGCGAGCGCTCGCGTATCTTGCACGCCGCCGCCGCCGCGCTTGAGGGCGAGGCGGAGCGCTTTGCCACCGCGATCACGGCCGAGACGGGAAAGCCAATTCGTAGCACGCGGCGTGAGGTTCTGCGCGCGGTCAACACGCTTCGCCTCTCGGCCGAGGAGGCGGTGCGCCTTGCGGGGGAGACGATCGCATTCGACAGCGTTCCGGGCGGGGAGGCGCGATCGGGGCATTATGTCTATGAGCCTGTAGGTGTGATC
>JAFKLT010000020.1 GCA_017309275.1 Sphingomonadales bacterium
ACGGCGGCGCTTCCGAATCCGCACCTGCCGCCCGGCGACTATCGTTGCCGCACGGTCAAGGTCGGGACGCAGGGGCGCGGAACGCTGGGCTACATCGCCTATGACTGGTTCCGATGCCGAGTGTCGCCCGAACAGGGGCTGATGAGCCTGACCAAGCTGACGGGATCGCAGCGGCCGATGGGACTCATCTTTCCCGACAATCTGAAGCGGCAGGTGTTTCTGGGCACGCTTGTGCTCGGCGACGAGACGATGCCGGTCAACTACGGCAACGACCGGATGCGCGACATGGCCGGGTTGGTCGAGCGGATCGGCGACAATCGCTGGCGGGTCGTATTGCCTGCGCCCGCTTATGAATCCCTGCTCGACGTGATCGAACTCGTGCCGGCCAGCTAAACGGAGGAAGACGAAATGCGGATGTTATGGACGGGCATTGCCGCCCTTGCGTTTGTCGTGCCTGCCGCGGCGCAGGATCTGGCCGGGGAAGTCCAGAAGCAGATGCCGTCGCTGATGACCATCTACAAGGATCTGCACGCCAATCCGGAACTCAGCTTCATGGAGGTGCGTTCGGCGGGCATCCTCGCGGCCGAGGCGCGCAAATTGGGCTTCGAGGTGACCGAGAAGGTCGGCGGGACCGGCATAGTCGCGGTGATGAAGAATGGCCCGGGCCCTGTCGTGCTGGTGCGCGCCGATATGGACGGCTTGCCGGTGGTCGAGCAGACGGGCCTGCCCGGTGCATCGAAGGTGCGTGTGACGACCAAGGAAGGCGTCGAGACCGGCGTGATGCACGCTTGCGGTCACGACACGCACATGACGGCGTGGGTCGGCGTCGCGCGGCTGATGGCGGCGAACAAGGATAAATGGTCGGGGACGCTGGTGATGATCGGCCAACCGGCGGAGGAACGCGGCGCAGGCGCACGGATGATGCTCGCCGACGGGCTTTATACGCGCTTTCCGCGACCCCAATATGCGATCGCCTTTCATGACGCCGCAGGCTTTCCGGCAGGGAAGATCGGCTACACGCCAGGCTATGCGCTCGCCAACGTCGACAGCGTTGACATTCTGGTAAAGGGACTCGGCGGTCACGGCGCCTATCCGCAGGCGACCAAGGACCCGATCGTCCTGGCAAGCCGGATCGTGACCTCGCTCCAGACGCTCGTATCGCGCGAGGTCAGCCCGCTCGACAGCGCGGTGGTTACCGTCGGCAGCTTCCACGCGGGCGCGAAGCACAACATCATTCCGGACGAAGCGCGGCTGCAGCTTACGGTGCGCAGTTATACCGACGAGGTTCGCGCAAAGCTGCTCGATGGAATCGCGCGGATCGCGAAGGGAGAGGCGATTGCGGCCGGGATTCCGGAAGACCGGATGCCGGAAGTGAAAATCGAGAAGGACGAGTTCACGCCCGCGATGTTCAACACGGTCGATTTCACGAACGAGATGGCGGGCTTTCTCAAGACGCGGTTCGGCGACCAGCGCGTCGCGCAGCTTCCTCCAGTGATGGGAGGCGAGGATTTCAGCCGTTTCTCGCGCGAAGAGAATAAGGACATCAAGAGCCTGATCATCTGGGTGGGCGGCGTACCGCAGGCCGAATTCGATGCCGCAAAGAAGGAAGGGCGCACGCTGCCGAGCCTGCATTCGCCGTTCTGGGCGCCTGATGCCCCCGCCGTGATCTCGACCGCGACCGAGGCGTTGACCGCGATGGCGATGAAACTGATGCCGAAATAGTCGTTAATCCAACGCTTCGAGCCAAGTCAGGATTTCGCTTTCCAGTCGGATGCGTGCGTCGGACCAGCTATGGTCGGTCGCGACGTGCAGCGTCTTGATCTTCGTGCCGCCTGCGGCGCGGACCGCGGTTGCCAGGGCATCCGTTCCGGGAGCGAGGCCGTCGTCGGACGACAGGATGAAGAGGTTGGTCGACGCCAGCGAACCCGCGCTCTTCACGAAGTCGAAGCGGTCCTTGTTCGCGATCATCTCGTCCGCCATCGCTTCAGGCGACGTGCCTGCGAGAGCCTCCTGTCCGTTCGCGAGCATCGCGGCCGCCAGCCGGTCGCGCGGCGCATTGCCGAATGTGCCCAGGTTCGCGGCGGAAATCATTGCCGCGCCAAGCAAGTCCTTGTCGTGCGCCGCGGTCAATGCGGTCACCCATCCGCCCATGCTGTGACCGATGATGACGAGGCGTTTCGGGTCGATACGCAGTTTCGCCGCATTGGCCGGATCGCGCGCGAAGGCGAGCACGGCATCGGCGTCCTCGAGATTTTGGGCGAAGCGATATTGACCGGGGCTGCCCCATGATCCGCGATAGTTGAAGGTGATGACGGTCCAGCCCGCGCGGCGCATTGCCTGCGCAAGGTCGAGGTTCTTCTCGTTGCCGGGCAGGCCGTGGCAGAGGACGACAGTCGGATGCGGACCTGGGCCGGCGGGGATATAGACGACGCCATTGATCTGCACGTCGCCGCTGGGAATGTGGACGACCTGCATTGCTGCGGGATGGTCCTTGTCGGTGGCGGGATCGGTGAAGATAGCGGCTGGAATGTCGGGCGCCGTTGCCGCTGCTGCCGCGACCGGAAGGGGGAGTGCCAGCAAGGCGGCTGTGATCCATATCTTCATCGTTGTTCCTCCCCTTTGAAGGCGGCGAAACTGCCGCCGCGTCCTGTGCCCTCGGTAAAGCGTTTGGCGCCCGCCGCGGCCCCTTCGCGCAGCGGCTTGACGCCGGCATGGGCCTCATGCGCAAGCGCGCCCTCGATCTCGAAATCCCATTGACGATAGGCGCTGAGCCGGTCGCTGTTCATGCAGATTTGCGGAAAGGCGGCGATCTGTCTCGCGAGTTCGATCGCGACCCGCAGAGCGGCGCCGTCGGCGACAACGCGGTCTGCCAGTCCGATGCGCAGCGCTTCGTCGGCGGCAACGGGACGGCCTGTCAGGATCAGGTCCATCGCGCGGCCCTGGCCGATGATGCGCGGAAGGCGGACGGTGCCGCCGTCGATGAGCGGCACGCCCCAGCGGCGGCAATAGACGCCGAATATAGCGCTTTCCGCCGCGACGCGCATATCGCACCACAGCGCGAGTTCGAGGCCGCCGGCGACGGCATGGCCCTCGACGGCGGCGATCACGGGTTTCTCGAGCAGCATGCGCGTCGGCCCCATCGGGCCGGGGCCGTCGGGGTCGTAGCGCGACGTGCCGACCGCGCCGAGGTCGAAGCCCGCGCAGAAGTGACCGGCGCTGCCGGCAAGGATGGCGACGCGCGCATCATCGTCGATGGCGAAGGCGGTGAAGGCATCGCGCAGGGCGTTTGCAGTCTCCGGATCGACGGCGTTTCGCTTTGCAGGCCGGTCGATGGTGACGATCGTCACCGGGCCATCTCGGTCGATCAAAACGGTCATAGGCTCTCCCCGGCATCGCGGCGATCCGATGCCGGTTCGGGCTAGCACGAGGGACGGGGCGGGGGCAAAGACTTGAAATCCGCAATGGCATACCCTACATCATCGATATGCGGGCCGGGCCCCTCTGGCGTCGGCGGAAGTTTCTTCCGCCACGTGATGTCGGACCGCATCGGGTGACACCGATGCTCTGGGCCCACCTCCCCCCTCAATCTCGGGTCCGGCATCGGCGTCACCTGCTTGATTATTCAATCAGGAGGCCCTTTATGACACTCAACCCCCGTTTTTATCGGCTGACCGTGCTGCATCGCCAGCTTGACGACGCGCTGCGCATCGAGAATCGGCGTCGCGGCGCCGATCCGTTTCGCCTGCTCCGGCTCAAATCGCTGAAGCTTGCCGTGCGCAGGCGCCTGGCGACCCTGTCGCGCAGGCCCGCGCTAGCCATCTAAACCCGCAATAAGAGACGACCAGAGACGCTACCCTGTACGGGTGGCGCCTTTGGCATATGCCAGGGATCATCATCATGGAATTTCTGTTCGCCGACTGGCTGGGAACCCCAGCCTGGTTCTGGCTGGCCTTCATCGGCCTGGTCGCCGCCCTTACGGCGTTCGACCTCGGTATCCTCAACAAGGAAAACAAGGAGATGGGGATAGGGGAGAGCCTGAAGCTCTCGCTGCTCTACATCACCATCGCACTGGCGTTCGGCGCCTGGATCTGGATGGAGAAGGGCGGCGAGGCCGGCCTTCAATATTATACCGGCTTCTTCATCGAGAAAGCGTTGTCGATCGACAATATCTTCGTGATATCGCTGATCTTCGCCACCTTTGCGATCCCGCCGCGCTATCAGTATCGCGCTTTGCTGTGGGGCATCATCGCGGTGATCGTCCTGCGCGGTATCATGATCGCGGGCGGCGCGGCGCTGGTCACCGAATATGGCTGGCTGCTCTACGTCTTCGCCGCATTCCTTGTCTTTACGGGCATCAAGATGCTGTTCGCCGGCGAAAAGCCGATGGATGTCGCCGGCAATCCCGTGGTGAAATGGCTATCGCGCCACATTCCGATCACGCACGAACTGCACGGCGAAAAATTCTTCGTGCGCGTGCCCGATACGAAGACGGGGAAGCTGGCGCTTGCCGCGACGCCGCTTTTCCTGGCGCTCGTTGTGATCAACCTTGCCGACCTGGTGTTCGCGGTCGATAGCGTGCCCGCGATCTTCGCGATCACGACCGATACGTTCATCGTCTACACGTCGAACATCATGGCGATCCTTGGCCTGCGCGCGCTGTATTTCGCGCTCGCGGCGATGGTGCATCGCTTCCACTATCTGAAATATGCGCTCGCGCTGGTGCTGGTCTTCATCGGGTCGAAGATATTCGTCGCCGATTTCATTCTGGGCGGCGACAAGTTCCCGCCGCTCGTCAGCCTGGGCGTGACTGTCGCGTTGATCGCCGGTGGCGTGATCTGGTCGCTGGTGAAGACGCGGCAGGATGATGCCGCAGCGACGTAAATCAGGGGAGGCGGGTGGGGCGACGCCCGCCTTTCTACACGGCCATCAGCAGGACG
This sequence comes from Sphingomonadales bacterium, assembly GCA_017309275.1. GTDB lineage: Bacteria > Pseudomonadota > Alphaproteobacteria > Sphingomonadales > Sphingomonadaceae > Sphingopyxis. The sequence goes on from JAFKLT010000020.1 coordinate 4,938, forward strand.
TCGTCGTCACGCGGCGCGGCCGCTTCGAACGAGGGCAGGGGCTCGAACTCCTCGTCTTCGAGTTCCGCCGCGCCAAGGCCGTCGAGCTTGAAATGTCCGAGCCGACGTTCGTCGTCGGACCGCCAATTCTTGTCGAGGTTCAGTGCGCTGACGAACAGCGCGCCGTGGCGTTCGAAAAGCTGGTGCGGGGCAAGCGTCATGCGCGTCCCGTTATATTGCGCCGTAATCCGACGACGGCGGGCGATGGCTTCCATCAGCTTAAGCCGGTTGTCGCTCATGAGAAAAAACCTTGGGGAGAGTATTGTGCGTTGCAGCAAGATGCACATCGGTCCGGGGTAGAGCAAGAGGAAAGCGGTATCATATCGCGAGAATCTGTCTCTGCCGCCGAATAAAAATGTCCGCCGGAGGCCCAAAAGGCTTCCGGCGGACAGGCTTTCCTCCCCAGGAAAGCTCGGGAGGCGCGGGGCGGATCAGATGGCCGCCGCGCCAATCGGGTTGGCACGAGGGGGTGCAACGGGCCCCTCGTGCCGAACTGGTATCAGGCGGCGAACTGGTTCATCGTATTGTCCTTGCCCGCGGCCTTGAGGGCCGCTTCGCCGGCGAAATATTCCTTCTGGTCGTCGCCGACGTCGCTTCCCGACATGTTCTGGTGCTTCACGCAGGCGATGCCTTGGCGGATTTCCTTGCGCTGAACGCCCTTGACGTAGCCAAGCATCGCCTCGTCGCCGAAATATTCCTTCGCCAGATTGTCGGTCGACAGGGCGGCGGTGTGATACGTCGGCAGCGTGATCAGGTGATGGAAGATGCCCGCCCGCTTCGCTGCGTCGCGCTGGAACGTGCGGATGCGGTTGTCGGCTTCTTCGGCCAGCGTCGTGTCGTCATAATCGACGCTCATCAGCTTGGCGCGGTCATAGGCGCTGACGTCCTTGCCCTCGGCCTGCCAGCTGTCGAACACCTGCTGACGGAAATTGAGCGTCCAGTTGAAGCTGGGCGAGTTGTTGTACGCGAGCTTCGCATTGGGAACGACTTCGCGGATGCGGTCGACCATGCCGGCGATCTGTTCGATGTGCGGCTTTTCGGTTTCGATCCACAGCAGGTCGGCACCGTTCTGCAGCGAGGCGATGCAATCCATGACGCAGCGGTCCTCGCCCGTGCCGGAACGGAACTGATAGAGGTTCGAAGGCAGGCGCTTCGGACGCATCAGCTTGCCGTCGCGATTGATTAGGACGTCGCCGGGATTGCCCGCGCCCTGGACCTCTTCGCAATCGAGGAAGCTGTTGTACTGGTCGCCCAGGTCGCCGGGCTCCTTCGAGAAGGCGATCTGCTTGGTCAGGCCGGCGCCGAGCGAGTCGGTGCGGGTGACGATGATGCCGTCCTCGACGCCCAGTTCCATGAAGGCGTAGCGGCAGGCGCGGATCTTCGCGATGAAGTCCTCGTGCGGCACGGTGACCTTGCCGTCCTGGTGGCCGCACTGCTTTTCGTCCGAGACCTGATTTTCGATCTGCAGCGCGCAGGCGCCGGCTTCGATCATCTTCTTGGCGAGCAGATAGGTCGCCTCGGCATTGCCGAAGCCGGCGTCGATGTCGGCGATGATCGGCACGACGTGCGTTTCGTGATTGTCGATCGCGGCCTGGACCTGCTTGGCCTTGAGCTCGTCACCCTCGGCGCGTGCGGCGTCGAGATCGCGGAACAGCATGCCGAGTTCGCGGGCGTCAGCCTGGCGGAGGAAGGTGTAGATTTCCTCGATCAGCGCCGGGACGCTGGTCTTTTCGTGCATCGACTGGTCGGGAAGCGGTCCGAATTCGCTGCGCAGCGCGGCGATCATCCAGCCCGAGAGATAGATGTAGCGGCCCTTGGTGGTGCCGAAATGCTTTTTGACCGAGATGATCTTTTGCTGCGCGATGAAGCCGTGCCAGCAGCCGAGCGACTGGGTGTAGTTCGCCGGGTCGGCGTCATAGGCGGCCATGTCGGCGCGCATGATGCGGGCGGTGTAGCGGGCGACGTCGAGGCCGGTGCGGAATTTGTTCTGTGCGCGCATGCGGGCGACGCTTTCGCCGCTGATGCCGTCCCAGGTGCCGTCGTAATCGCGGATGAGGCGGCCTGCCTGCGCCATGTCTTCTTGGTAGCCCATCGTTCGCTTCCTTGTGGAGAGTTGATGGGTGGAAGTTGGCGAAAGTGCCGCGGAATGTGAAAAGCTTTGTCAATAATATTTGTGAAATATGCCAATAAGGTGTAAAACTGCGTGTAAATCGGTAAAGAAAGTTACAAACATGGCGGAGCGGCGGGTGTTTGCGGGGCCGGCGGTGCGCAGGGTGCGCCGCGACGCGGGACTGACACAGGCGGCGATGGCCGAGGCGCTGGATATCTCCCCCAGCTATCTGAACCTGATCGAGCATGGCCAGCGGCCGCTGTCGGCGACGGTTATCGTAAGGCTGGCGGAACGCTTTGGTTTCGACGCCGCGCGGCTGGGCGCGGAGGAGCTGCCGGGCGGGCTGGCGGGACTGCGGCGGCGGCTGGCCGACCCGCGCTTCGCCGACCTAGGTATCGGCGCGCAGGATGTCGAGGCATGGCTGCAGACCGCACCGGCGACGGCGGCGGCCTTTGCGCGGCTGTTCGATACGGCGCCCGAAGCGCGGGTGGAAGGTGGCGGCGAGGTGCCGGAAGTTGCCGCCGTGCGCCGCGCGATCGAAAAATGGCGCAATCATTTCCCCGATCTGGACGCGCACGCCGAGGAATTGGCCGACGAATTGCGGCTGGCAGGCGGCGACCTGTATGGCACTATTTCGGAACGGCTGCGCACGCGGCACCAATTGGGCATCCGGATTCTGCCGTCGGACGTGATGCCCGACCGGCTGCGCTGGCTGGACTGGCACGCGCGGCAGCTGATGCTGAACGAGTTGCTGCGCCCCGCATCGCGCACCTTTCAGGCGGCGGCGACGCTGGCGCAGATCGAGGCGAAGGCAGAGATCGACGCGCTGGTCGCGGGCGCCGAGTTCGCCGAGGCGGCCGCCGCGCGGATGTTCGAGCGGCACCTGATCCATTATTTCGCGGCGGCGCTGATGATGCCGTACACGCGCTTTCTGCGCGCCTGCGACGCGACGGGATATGATCTGCTGTTGCTGCAGCGGCGCTTTGGCGCAGGGTTCGAACAAGTCGCGCACCGGCTGACGACCCTGCAGCGCGTCGGCGCACGCGGGCTGCCATTCTTCATGCTGCGCATCGACCGGGCGGGGCAGGGATCGAAACGCTATGCCGGGGCGAGCCAGTCGCCGCTGGTCGACGGCGACGCGCGCTGTCCGCTGTGGGGTTTACACGAAGCCTTTTCGCGTCCGGGCGAGGTCGTCGCGGACCTGGTCGAGCTGGAGGACGGTTCGCGCTGGTTCACCCAGTCGCGATCGGTCGCGGCGCCCGGCGCGACCGGGAGCGGTACGCCCGCGCGCTTCGCCGTGTGCGTCGGCGTCGATGCAAAGGTCGCCGCGCCGCTGACCGCCGCGCGGGGCATCGACCTGATGCGCAGCGCCGCGACGCCGATGGGGCTGGGCTGTCGCCGATGCACGCGAACGGGATGCGTGCAGCGCTCGATGCCGCCGCTGGGCCGTCCCCTGCGTTTTCGCGAGGGCGAGCGCGGCGTCAGCGCTTTCGATTTCGCCGGCGACTAAGCGGCAGAGATATACGACAATTTAAGAAAATGGGCTGTAGCGCCGGAGGTTGGCGCCAGTGAGGGCGTCGATCGACCACTGGGACCGCGTAGGGATGCTGGTTCGGATTAAACCGGAGGATGTCGAGATCGGCATGTTCATCCACGCCTTTGAAGGGTCGTGGTTCGATCATCCGTTCTGGAAAAAGCATTTCTGCGTCGAGACCGCGGAACAGATGCTGCGCATCCGCAATTCGGCGATCGACGCGCTGGTCATCGACCAGAGCCGCAGCCGTCATCGGCCGACCGAAGTCCCCTCGCGCCCGCAGTTCGTCCGCTCCGAACCGCGCAAGGACAAGGAAATGCCGTCGGCCGCAAGCCGGGCGCCGGTCAGTTTCGGGATGCAGGGCGTGCCGCCGCGCGACGAGCCGCGCCGCAAGCCCGCCTATAATAACGAATGCCGCCGCGCGCGCCGCGTGATCGACAAATCGCGCGACGCGGTGAACGACATGTTCGAAAGCGCGCGCCTGGGCCGCGCGGTCGAGGCGCGGCGCATGGTGCCTTTGGCCCGCGCGGTCGGCGAATCGATCGAACGCGACGCGAAGGCGCTGATCAATCTGGTCCGGTTGAAGGACAAGGACGAATATACCTATCTCCACTCGGTGGCGGTGTGCGCGCTGATGATGAATTTCGGGCGCCACCTGGGGCTGGACGAAGAGGTGGTGCAGGACCTGGGCGTTGCCGGCCTGCTGCACGACCTGGGCAAGGTCGCGATTTCGGACGAGATTTTGAATAAGAACGGCAGCCTGTCGGAAGGCGAGCTGCATTCGGTGCGCGGCCATCCGCTGGCCGGGCACCGGCTGCTTGAGGCGTCGGTCGGGGTGCCCGAGGCGGCGCTGGAAGTGTGCCTGCGCCACCATGAAAAGGTCGACGGCCGCGGCTATCCCGGCGGCC
>JAFKLT010000021.1 GCA_017309275.1 Sphingomonadales bacterium
AGCTGGACCCCGGATCAAGTCCGGGGTGACGAAGAGAGAGACGAAGAGAGACGAAGAGAGACGAAGAGAGGGGAGGCGGCGCCGAAAAGTCGCTTTCCTACATTATTTCGCTGTGCCAGCCTTCATCCGGCTCTTTCAATTCGTGGACGAGAATGGCTGCTGCGCGGGGCGGTTGGGTCGCCTTGCCGCGCGCATGGGACAGGAGACATTGGGCAGGGGACATGGGGAACAGGGGAATGGCAAGTCGGCGCACAAGGCTGAACTTTACTGAACTTTGGCATCGCGGTGCGCCTTTGCGTCGCTCGGTCCGCGCGGGACGGGCTTGATCGGCCGCGCGGTTGCGATAGGGGCTGATCGAGGAACGAAGGGGGCAATACGGGGTCACATGAGCGGGTTCGAATTCATCTTTTCGCTGTTCGGGCTGATCCTTGGCCTCGCGCTGGCCGAGGGGCTGGGCGGTCTCAGCCGCGCGCTGAAGGCCAGCCACAAGGTGCGGATCGGCTGGCCGACCGCGCTGCTCGGCCTGTTCGTGTCGTGCGACGTCGTCACCTTCTGGATGTACGGCTGGTCGCTGCGCGACCAACTGCCGATGAACTGGGCGGTCCTGTTCGGCGGCTTCCTGGTCACCGGCATCTATTATGTCGCCGCCAGCCTGGTCTTTCCTGACGATCCGGAGGCGTGGGACGATCTGACCGCGCATTTCGACAAGCATCGCCGCACGGTGCTGGGCGGGATTTTCTTGTGCAATCTCGCGCTGATGGCGGTGACGGTCGCGTTCGTCGGCACCGCCTGGGTCGGCACCGTCCGCACCATCGTCGTCACCTGGTCCTTCTTTCCGGTCGCGGCGCTGGCGATCGCGGCAAGCGACCGGCGCGTGGTGTGCGCCTGCCTCGTCTGGCTGATCGCGCTTTATCCGCTGTCGGCGGTGTGGAATTGAAGCGTAGATGAACTGAAGCGCAGATACTGACTGCTACTCGTCGTCACCCCGGACTTGATCCGGGGTCCCGCTAAGCCACGTTGAAAAGCGTCACCCCGGATCAAGTCCGGGGTGACGCGAAGGGTGAGGCCTGCCGCCCTTGCTTCTCCAGCCGAAGCGCCAGATATTGGCCGCCGCCCTCACTTCTCCAGCAGCGGCGCCAGATAGTGCCCGGTGAAGCTGCGCTTTTCCTTCACCACCTGTTCGGGCGTTCCCGCGGCGACGATCTCGCCGCCCTTGACCCCGCCCTCGGGGCCCAGGTCGACGATCCAGTCGGCGGTCTTGATGACGTCCAGATTATGCTCGATCACGACGACGCTGTTGCCCTGGTCGACCAGCGCCTGCAGCACTTCCAGCAGCTTGCGGACGTCCTCGAAATGCAGGCCGGTGGTCGGTTCGTCGAGGATATAGAGCGTCTGTCCGGTCGAACGGCGCGACAATTCCTTCGCCAGCTTCACCCGCTGCGCCTCGCCGCCCGACAGCGTCGTCGCCTGTTGCCCGACCTTGATATAGCCGAGGCCGACGCGGACGAGCATTTCCATCTTGTCGCGGATCGCCGGCACCGCCTTGAAGAAGTCGGCGGCATCCTCGACCGTCATGTCGAGCACGTCGGCGATGCTCTGCCCCTTGAACTTCACCTCCGGCGTTTCGCGGTTGTAGCGTTTGCCGTGGCACGTCTCGCACGTCACATAGACGTCGGGCAGGAAGTGCATCTCGATCTTGATCAGCCCGTCGCCGGTACAGGTCTCGCAGCGCCCGCCCTTGACGTTGAAGCTGAAGCGCCCGGGTTTGTAACCGCGCGCCTGCGCCTCGGGCAGCCCCGCGAACCAGTCGCGGATCGTCGTGAAGGCGCCGGTGTACGTCGCCGGGTTCGACCGCGGGGTGCGGCCGATCGGCGACTGGTCGATGTCGATCACCTTGTCGCAATGCTCCAGCCCCGACAGGCTGTCATGCGGTCCCGCGACGAGCCGCGCGCCGTTCAGCGTCCGCGCGGCGCTGGCATAAAGCGTGTCGATCACCAGGCTCGACTTGCCCGATCCCGACAGGCCGGTGACGCAGGTGAAGGTGCCAAGCGGAATAGTCGCGGTGACGTTCTGCAGATTGTTGGCGCGCGCGCCCTTCAGCACCAGGTCGAAGCCGTTGCCGGGGCGGCGATGTTTCGGCACCTCGATCTTCTTGGCGCCGGTCAGATAGGCGGCGGTCAGGCTCTTCTTGTTCGCAAGCACCTGTTTCAGCGTGCCCTCGGCGACGATCTCGCCGCCGTGGACGCCCGCTCCGGGGCCCATGTCGACGACATAATCGGCGTGGCGGATCGCATCCTCGTCATGCTCGACCACGATCACCGTGTTGCCAAGGTCGCGGAGGCGCTTGAGCGTGGCGAGCAGGCGGTCGTTGTCGCGCTGGTGCAGGCCGATGCTGGGCTCGTCGAGGACGTAGAGGACGCCCGACAGGCCGCTGCCGATCTGGCTGGCGAGGCGGATGCGCTGGCTCTCGCCCCCCGAAAGCGTGCCCGAGGTGCGGTTGAGGTTGAGATAGTCGAGCCCGACATTGTTGAGGAAACCAAGCCGCTCGTTGATCTCCTTCAGGATCGCCTTGGCGATCTGGCGCTGCTGGTCGTTGAGCTTGTCCTCCAGCGTGCTGAACCAGCTCAGCGCGTCGGCGACCGATCGCTGCGCCGACAGGCTGATATCCTCGCCCGCGATCTTCACCGCGAGCGGTTCGGGGCGCAGCCGTGCGCCGTGGCACGTCTCGCACGGCTGCGCGGTCTGATATTTGCCCAGCTCCTCGCGCATCCACGCGCTCTCGGTCTGGAGCATGCGGCGATTGAGGTTGCCGATCACGCCCTCGAAGGCCTTGTGCGTCGTATAGGTGCGCTTGCCGTCCTTGAAGGTCAGCTCGACGGGCATCCCGCCGGTACCGTGCAGGATGATCTCCTGCACCCCGCCGGGCAGGTCCTGCCACGGCGTATCGAGGCCGAAGTCATACGCTTTGCCGAGGCTTTCCAGCACCTGCATATAGTAAGGCGAGGGCGGGTTCGATTTCGCCCACGGCACGACCGCTCCCTTCTTCAGGCTCAGCGCATGGTTGGGAACGACCAGTTCGGGATCGAACTCGAGCCGTTCGCCCAGGCCATCGCACGCGGGGCAGGCGCCCTGCGGCGCGTTGAAGCTGAACAGGCGCGGCTCGATCTCGGCGATCGTGAAGCCCGAGACGGGGCAGGCAAATTTTTCGGAGAAGATGATGCGGTTCGCGGGGATACCGGCGCCCTTCATCGCGCCGCCCGTATCCTCTTCCTCGCGGCCCGGCACCGGACCGTCGGCCAGGTCGACATAGGCAAGGCCTTCGGCAAGTTTCAGCGCGGTCTCGAAGCTGTCGGCGAGCCGCGTCTCGATCCCCTCGCGCACGACGATGCGGTCGACGACGACCTCGATGTCATGCTTGTATTTCTTGTCGAGCGCCGGCGCGTCCTCGATCTCGTGGAATTCGCCGTCGATGCGGACGCGGGTGAAGCCTTCCTTCTGCCACTGCGCCAGCTCCTTGCGATACTCGCCCTTGCGGCCGCGCACGACCGGTGCGAGCAGATAGGCGCGCGTACCCTCCGGCAATTCGCGGACGCGGTCGACCATCTGGCTGACATTCTGGGCGGAGATAGGCTCGCCGGTGACGGGCGAATAGGGGATGCCCACGCGCGCCCACAGCAGGCGCATATAGTCATAGATTTCGGTGACCGTCGCGACCGTCGATCGCGGGTTCCGCGACGTCGTCTTCTGTTCGATACTGATCGCCGGCGACAGGCCGTCGATATGCTCGACGTCGGGCTTCTGCATCATCTCGAGGAACTGGCGGGCATAGGCCGACAGACTCTCGACATAGCGGCGCTGCCCTTCGGCATAGATGGTGTCGAACGCCAGGCTCGATTTGCCGCTGCCCGACAGCCCGGTGATGACGATCAGCGCATCGCGCGGCAGATCCACGTCGACGCCCTTCAGATTATGCTCGCGCGCACCGCGCACCTTGATGTGGGTGAGACTCATGGGAGATTATGTTCCAGATTTGTTCTATATGCGCAAGGGGCCGTTTTGCGCCGTTCCGCGTTTAGATAGGGCGCTACCGGTCACATCGCAATGCACCGGCTTTCCACCAACATCCCAAAGGCTTCGACCAGCGGCCTGCAGTTCGCTTGACCCGTCGGGGCGACAGGCGGACAAGAATGACCATGTGCGCTGCCTCGACCCGGCAGCGCCGAAGTTCAGGGAGACTGGGGAATGAACAAGCTTTTTGCAGGGGCCGCCGCGTTCGCGATCGCAACGGTCCTGGCAGCCGCGCCGGCTATGGCCGATGCGACTGGAATGACCGTGACGCTGGCTGCGAAGGCGGACGGCGACGGCGATGCGCCGGCCAAGGACGATGCGTCGCTGAAAGCGCTGACGTTCGGCAGCTGGGGCGTCGATCTCGGCGCGCGCGATACCAAGGTGAAGCCCGGCGACGACTTCGACAAATATGCGAACGGCGCCTGGTTCGCCCGCACCGAAATTCCGTCGGACCAGGCGTCGGCGGGTGTCGATTACGACGTGTACAACCTGACCCAGCGCCAGCTTCGCCAGCTCGTCACCGGCGCGCCCGCGACGAGCCAGGTCGGCGGCCTCTATCAAAGCTTCATGGACGAGGCGAAGGTCGAGGCACTCGGTACCAAGCCGCTGATGGCTGACGTGAACGCGGTCGCGGCGATCAAGGACAAGAGCGCGATGGCGCGCTTCATGGGCACGACCCAGGGCACCTTCGGCGCGACGATCGTCAGCGGCGGGCCCTACGCCGACACCAACGATCCGACGGTCAATGTGCTGTGGCTCGGCCAGGCGGGCCTGGGACTTCCCGAGCGCGACTATTATCTGAGCGACAGCTTCAAGACGCAGCGCGACGCGTACCGCAACTATATCGCGCGGACGCTCAAGATGGTCGGCAACGCCAATCCCGAAAAGGCGGCCGACACGGTCATGGCGTTCGAGACCGAGATCGCGAAGGTAAGCTGGGCGATCGCCGACCGCCGCGACATCGGCAAGATCAACAATCCGATGTCGTCGGACGAACTGGCCGCCTATGCGCCCGGGCTCGACTGGAAGGCCTGGTTCGAGGGAGCGGGGATCGCGCCGCAGAAGCGGATCATCGTCAACGAAAATACCGCCGTGCGCGACATTGCGGCGCTCTATGCAAAGACGCCGCTCGACACGATCAAGCTGTGGCAACAGTTCCACATCGCCGACAACGCCGCGCCCTATCTGCCAAAGGCATTCGTCGACAGCCGCTTCGAATATACGAAGGTGCTGAGCGGCGTGGGCGAGTTGCGCCCCCGTTGGAAGCGCGGATTGACGCTGGTCGACGGCAGCCTCGGCGAGTTGGTCGGCGAAACCTATTCGAAGCAATATTTCCCGGCGAGCGCGAAGGCGAAGATGGAGGCGCTCGTCGCCAACCTGAAGCTGGCGATGGGCGACCGCATCCGCGCCAACAGCTGGATGGCGCCGGAAACGAAGGCGGCCGGGCTCGCCAAGCTGGAAAAGATGGACGTCATGGTCGGCTATCCCGACAAGTGGCGCGACTATTCGGGGCTGAAGATCGACCCGGCCGACCTCTATGGCAATGTGAAGCGCAGCGCGGCGTTCGAATATGCCTATTCGCTGTCGGATCTGAACAAGCCCGTCGATCGCAAGAAATGGTCGATGAACCCGCAGGAGGTGAACGCCTATAATGGCGGGCTGGAGAACAAGATCGTTTTCCCCGCCGGTATCCTGCAGGCGCCTTATTTCAGCGAGAGCGTCGACGATGCCGTCAACTATGGCGCGATCGGGGCGGTGATCGGTCACGAAATCACCCACGGCTTCGACGATCAGGGCCGCAAGATCGACGCGAACGGAGCGGTGCGCGACTGGTGGACCCCTGCCGACGCCGCCCGGTTCGAGGAACAGGCCAAGGGCTTTGGCGCGCAATATGCGACCTATGAGGCCGCGCCCGGTGCGTTCATCAACCCGGACCTGACGATGGGCGAGAATATCGCCGACCTTGCCGGGCTTGAGGTCGCCTATGACGCCTATCATCGTTCGCTGAACGGCAAGGAAGCGCCGGTGATCGACGGGCTGACCGGCGATCAGCGCTTCTTCCTGGCGTTCGCGCAGGCGTGGCGCGACAAGGCGCGCGAGGATTCGATCAAGCAGCAGGTGGCAAGCGACCCGCACAGCCCCGCGCGCTGGCGGATCATCGGTCCGGTCCGCAACGTCGACGCCTGGTACAAGGCGTTCAACGTCACGCCCGACAGCAAATATTACCTCAAGCCCGAGGCGCGCACGCGCATCTGGTGACGCCTTGATCTCCCCGGCGGCCTGGCTGCAGGGGAAGGTCTAATCGGGAAGGGCGGGGGCGGCCGTGGGTCGCCCCCGCACCATCATCACCGCAAGCGAAACCGCGGCCCCGATGATCACGAACAGCGCGGGAAAGCCGCCGAGCACCGACATCATGCGAATGCCGTCGATCCCCGACGCGGCCACCAGCACGACGGCGACCAGCCCGACGGCGATGCCCCACACGCTTTGAACCATCATCGGCGCTTCCGGCGCGTCCGGGGTGATGCCGTGCGTGGAAAGCGCGCTCATTGCCGAAACATTGGCGTCGGCGCCGGCCACGTACGACAGAAAGATGGTGAAGAGGATCAGGCCCGTTACCGCCGGCCCGCCGCCAAGAGCATCGAACAGGCGAAAGAGGACCGAGTCCGGCCCCTTCGCGGCGATGACCGCATAAAGGCTGGCGCCGCTTTGCTGATCGATGACGATCGCCGCGCCCGCGATCGCGGTCATCCACAGCGCGCCGAACAGCGACGGCAGGATCAGGTTCATCACGATGAATTCGCGCACGCTGTAGCCGATCGCCAGCCGCCCCAGAAACAGCGCGGTCACCGGAGCCCAGGCGAACCAGTTGCCCCAATAGAAGATCGTCCACTGGCGGCTCCAGTCGCCGTCGACGTCGAGCCCCAGGTTGCGCGGGACGAAGGTCGAGAAATATTCGCCGCTCGCGTGGAACGACAGCCCGGACATTTGCGCCGTCGGCCCGGCGAGCAGGGCGAAGGCGATGATGGCGAAGAACAGCCAGGTGTTGAACACCGACAGGCCGGCAATGCCCTTTTGCAGCCCGGTCGCCGCCGAGATCAGAAAGCTTGCGACGATCAGCGCGGCGATGCCCCAGCGCAGCGGCATTCCGCCTGCAAAGCCCCCGAGATTCTCGACCCCACCGGCCAGCGCCAGAATTCCCGCGCCCATCGATGCCGCCATTCCGGCGACCAGAGCGTAGAGACAGATGACGTCGATGCCCGTGCCGACCGGGCCATGGGCCCGCCGTCCGAGCAGCGGCACGAACAGTGACGACAGGCTGAAAGGCTCGCCGCGATTGTAATAGACCAGCGCGAAGGCCAGCGCCGCAACGGTATAGATCGCATAGGGCGTCAGCGTCCAATGCAGGAACATCGTCGACATGGCAAAGGTCGCCGCGGCGTCGCTGCCGGGCGTAAGGCCGAGCATTGGCGGCGGCGCATTCAGGTGGAACAGCGGTTCGGCCGCGCCCCAGAAGAGGATACCGGTCGCGATCGTCGTGCACAGCATCACCGCGAACCAGCGCCAACGGCCGAGCAGGGGCTTCGCATCCGCTCCGCCGATAATCGTCCGTCCCAGCGGCGAAAAGGCGACGACGACGAGCAGCGCGATGAAGCCCAGGCCGGCGCCGGCGAAGACGGGTCCGAACTGGCGCAAGATCCAGTCGTTTGCGATCGTTTCCGCGGCTACGAAAGCGGGACCGAGCCAGACGCTAAGGAGGAGCGCCGCGGCCAGGATCGCGAGCGGGATGAAAAAGACGGGGCGATTGATCGGGTGATGCGTCGGTGCTGGCAAAGGACCCGCCGTTCGGTCAAGATAGGTGCAGTCAGCATGCCGCTTGCCGCGTGCGACGTCAAACGCCGCGACGGGAACGCAATATGGGGCAATGCGTTGGACCGGGCAGGTGCCTCGATGGAAGGAGAGCTTCGATGATCAGGACGATTTTCACGGCGGCCGCGGGGATCGCACTCCTCGCGACCGGGCCGGTTGCGGCGATGCAGAAACTGCCCGATGGGACAACGACCGAAGAGCGCGCCAACACCGCTCGCCTCAATGCCGAGCAGCAGGCCAAGGCCAAGGCGGAAAACGACGCCTATAATGCGCAGCTCGCCGCCGCGCAGCAGGCCGAGGCTTCGGCGCAGGCGACCTACGCACAGGAACAGGCGGCATTCGCCGAGAAAACGGCAGCCTATGAGGCCGAGAAGGCGCGGCTTGCCGCCATGTCGGCCGAAGAGCGCGTCAAGTGGGAAGCCGACGTCGCCGCATGCAAGGCCGGCGAGACGTCGCGCTGCGCGCATCCTCAACCGAAGCCGAAAGACTGATCTTCATTCCGGTTTGGCAGGAGGCTCCGGCACTGTGGCGGGGCCTTTTTGCTGCGCAGGGGGTTCGGTCGGTGCCGGTACTTCCGGCGGGATCGCCACCGGCATGACCATGGGCGGAACGACCGGCTCCGCGCGCGAGGCCGGCGGGTCGGGAAATCGCCCGCCATAGTGATAATCGTCGCGCCCGTCGGAGGGCGGCGGCGCATCGACATCGACCGCGCCCAACTCGCGGATCGGCTCGCTCATGCGATGCTCGCGTTCGGCGCGTAGCCGCGCCGCCACGCCATAGCTGTCGGCGCAGTTGAGGCAGGGCTCGGCGGCCACGCCGGAATCGGCGGCAAGCGCGTCGGGGTTCGCGCTGAGCCCCGCGAAGGAGGGTTCTTTCTCGCCCTCGCCGCGCAATCCACTCCCGACGACGAGCAGGCCGAGCAAGGCCCCCCCGCCAAGACCCGCGACGAGTAAAATCAGGCCCAGCGCCCATCGGCGCGCAATGGCATCGCGACTCGCGGCCGGTTTGCGCTTCTTTGCCATGGACGAAGAAGGCCATGATGAACGCCGGATTACAAGCTTTCGGCCACTCGTCGACGCCATATCGCGCTTTGTCCTTCAATCGACGGGTCGGCTGGCCCGGTCGAACCCGGAATGCACGGCGCGCGAAAAGTCGGCATCCAGCGTGGGCGGGATGCGGGAGGGCCTTGGTCTTCCCCGGTTCCAACCCTTTCGTGTCCCGCATCATCCCCCCAAGATGAGAGAGGACTCCCCATGTC
>JAFKLT010000032.1 GCA_017309275.1 Sphingomonadales bacterium
GGCGCGCGCGATGGCGCGCTGACCGAGGTGACCGGGCTGGTCGAGAAGCCGCGCGTCGAGGACGCGCCGTCGAACCTGATCATCTCGGGCCGCTATATCCTGCAGCCCGAGGTGATGCGCGTGCTGGAGAAGCAGGAGAAGGGCGCCGGGGGCGAGATCCAGCTCACCGATGCGATGGCCTCGATGATCGGGACCCAGCCCTTTCACGCCGTCACCTTCGACGGCGCGCGCTATGACTGCGGGTCGAAGGCCGGCTATGTCCAGGCCAACCTCGCGCTCGCGCTCGAGCGTCCCGACATCGCCGACGACGTTCGCGCCTTCGCCATCGATCTGCTCAAATAAGCGGGGGAGTTTCTGGCGGGAAGGGGCCGTCAGTGCGACAGCGTGAGCGTGTCGCCGTCGATGCGAATGGAATCGAACTGCGCCAAGGCATTCTGCCCGAGCAGGGAGATTCCAACGTCGCGGCGCGGCACGGCGGCCTTCAGATTCTTGACGATATGGCCGTCGAAGTTGATCTCTTTGATGATGATCCAATCGACCGCAACCGGACCGCCAGCGGTCAGGACCGCGCTCTTGTCGTTGGTCGTGACATAGGGTCCGACCCGGCGCGCGTCGCGATGGCTGAGCACGACATGGCTCGCGCCAGTGTCGACCAGAAAGCGGATCGATCCGTCCTTCAATGTCCCGTCGATATAGAAAAGACCGTCGTCGGCGCGCATCGAACCGGTGCCAGCCGCCATGCGGGCGGGTTGGACCGCCGCCTCCCTCGCGGAAAAGGCGGCGGACGACAGGTCGCGGCTTTCGGGTACGACAAGCGGCGCCGTCACCATGGACGCAAAGGCGCCGGACAGAAAGATGAACGCTTGCCGCATGGGTGCCGCAATAGCGGGTGCAGCTTGCGCATGCGTTTCTTCGCTTGCCTAATGGAGTGTTAACCAAAAAGCGCGAATGCGGCGAGCGTTTTCGTCAGATGCCGACCGGTGCTCGGCGCCGGATCAGTCGGCGATGCCGTCGCGCTTCGTTTCTTCCAGCCGCTTTATCCGCCGCGACTGAAGCGCCGTGAAGCCCAACAGAAATGCCGTGAGGATCAGCCACTGGATGGTCTGCAACCAATAGCGCATCTTCAGCGAATATTCGTCGCGATACAGCGTATAATAGGGGTCGCGGATACCGACGCCGATCGCGTTGAACAGCACGCGAGCGGTTCCGGGCAGGCCGCCTTCGACCAACAGGCCCGACCAAGCGGGGCGTTGGGTCAGGCCGGCGAGCTTGTCCTTGTTCGTTGCGTCCAGCTGCACGAAAAATGTCGCCGCGCCGCCACTGGCCGGACGATAGGGGGCGAACGCCATGCGGTCGTCGCCGATGAACCAGTCTTGGCCGAAGAACACGACCGTCCCAATTTCGCCGCCGACCAGGCGCGCCGGCCCCTCGACGATCGGCACCGAACCGGCGTCGCTGGCGGCGATCGTCTGCTGGCGGCCGTCCGGGCCCGGAAGCGCGAAAAGCGTATAGGCCGCAAAGCCCAGGACGACGCAGAAGGATACAGCCGCAAAGCCATAGACAATCGCGCGGAGCGTCCGGGCGCGCTTGATCTGGACGTCCAGCGGCGGTTCCACATCGGGTTCCGGGTCACGCCGACGCAGGATGCGCAGGATCAGCCACGCCGGAAATATGGCGAGAAGGAACAGGAACAGAAACGTCAGAAGTGGCGCATAGGCGCCGAAATGCGCGATCTGCCATTCGGCCAGCCGGCCGAAGAAGCCGCGATATGTGGCCGCTTCCCAAAGGAAATAGAGGCCGCACAGCGCGATCCAGGCCCGAACGGCCAATTTGGTCAGCGATTTGGAACGGGTCGACATTGATGCAGCCGAGCGATCAGGCGATCGACGCGGATCGAACGGTGCGCTTGTCATGGCGCCGCCGCATGGTCGCGCCTATCGCAAACAGGCCCAGCATCAGCGAAAGCCAGGTCGCGGGTTCCGGCACTGCAGACACCGGATTTTCAGGCGTTCCGCCCGAACTTCCGCCCGTCGAGCCGCCATCGGTTCCTCCGCCCGTGCTTCCGCCACCCGAACTGCTGCCCGTGGCGGGCGGCGTGCCGGCGGAGAAGACCCGATTCGCGGCGGGGCCGAGTGCCGGGCCAGCCAAGGCCAGGACCGGCGCGACGTCGGCCGGCGTGGCAAAAGCTTCGGTAACCGCAGCGGCTGCAGGGTCGCCGACCGTTGCGGCAACCGCGGCAGCGGGCGCTATGGCTGCAGGGTCACGTTGCGCGATCGTCCCAAAATCGCGATCGCGCAGCGCGCGGCGAATTCGGTTGCGCGGTATGCGGTTGGCGTTCGTTACACGGACGACGCCATCGGGCTCGTCGGCATAGGATCCGTCATCGCTTTCGTCCGACGGCGGAATCGCCATCGCGGCCATCGCATTGGCGGCCGGTCCGGGGATTCCGATAATCGCGCGATCTTCCAGGCGCGTGAACCCGATCGCCACGACGCCCAGCAACAGCAGGACGCGGGTCGCCCGGTAACGTGAATGGGTGCTTTTCGCACTCTCTTCCATTTTACGGTAACCCCCAGCTTCGATTCGTGGCGAACCTGTTAGCAGATCAGAGACTTAACAACAAACTAGCTGTCTTGGATTGGCACAACTTCGGCCATCCGGGGCGAAATATCGCCCCGAAATCACGATCCGGACGTCGCGGCCTTCGTCGGCGACTTCTTCGCGACGGGCGCAAAACCGTCCTGATAAGTGATGTTGGCCTTGGTTTTCGCTTCGTCGAGGCGCTTCCGCAGCAGCTTGCCCAGATCCTCGGCGCGCATCACCTGTGCCGCCATCGGCCCGGCTTCCTGTTCGCTGACGGGCACCGGCTGCTGGCCGGTGATCACGCTGACGACGATCTTGCCCTGCGCGGGAATGATGAAGGGCTCGCCTGCGGGCAATGCCAGAATCTGCTTCATGATCGGCGGCGGGACGTTGCCCGAATCGATCGTGTTCTGCCCCTTGGAATAGCCAAGGTTGAACTGCTTCAGCGATGCCTCCACCTCGGCCAGTGTCTTGTCGGCCTCCAACTCTTTCAGGATCTTGGGGTCGCTTGGCATGTCGAAGCTGATCTGATCGACGCGATAGGCGGTGCGCTCGCTGAAGCGGCCCGGGTTCTCGGTGATGAACTTGCGGACGCCAGCGGCGTCGGGAACTCGGACGGTGTCTGCGGTCTTCGCGCCATACATGCTGACGAGCAACTCTTCCTTCAGCCGGCGCTCGCGGATGATATAAGTCGGGTCGCGGTCGAGCCCGTCTTCCTTCGCGACTTGGGACATTAGGCGGCGTTCTATTATTTGTTGAAGGACCTGTCGACGAACGGCCTGCTTGTCGCCCGCGGGCGCGCCCGGCAGTTCGGCTATTTCGGCGTTAAGTTCCTGTTGCGTGATTTCCTCGCCGTTAACAACGGCGACAACCTGGCCCGTGGGTTCCTTGCCACAAGCGGCGAGGACGATCGCGACGGCGCACATGCATGCGAGTCTTGCAGTTGCTGTAGTTTTCACTTACGTCCCCCAAGCCTTATTGTGACTAAATCCAGTCAGCGCTTTAGCACTAAAATTACGGACTGCCTTAGCGATTTACACGATCGCATTACAACGGGGAAACCGAATTGGAAACTGTCTACGATTGGGTCACAGTGGCGGTGTTCGTCGGCCTGGCGGTCCTGTTCCTGCAGCGCTCCTCCGAAGAGCATCCGCGCGACGAGATTTACCACTATGCGCCCCCGGCCATCGGCTGCGCGGTCGCGAACTATCTGGGGAACGAGGGCTATATGTTCGCCGCGGTCCTGCTGATCGTCGGCATCCTCGCCTATATCTATTATATCCTGAAGCCGTTCGCGGCATCGGACAACGCCGACCGCTAGAGCGCCGAATCGCTAGGCGGCCGCGGCCTTGCTGCCCGCGGCGCGAAACACGCGGCGCAGCAGCATGTCGAGCAGATAGATGGTGAAGAGCGAGATGGCGAAGGTCGTCATCCCCGCGAAATTGTGCAGAAAGCCCTGCGCCGCCGCCTCGCCGCCGTGAAAGGTGATGAGGATCAGCAACAGCACGCGCACCAGGTTGGAGAAGATCGCAACCGGAATCGCCGCGACGATCAGGATCAGCATGTAACGCAGATTCGCCCGGTGGCTGAGATAGACGTAGAACAGCGTCAGCGCGGTCAGCGTGATGAGCGAGTTGAGCCCGGCACAGGCCGCCGCGACGAGCAGCTGATACTGGCCGATCTGGATCGTCACCCCCGCGCTGGCGATCGGATAGCCGATCATGTGGAGCAACGACACCGCGGTCTCGCTGATCCACAGCTTCAGCGGGTTGGTCAGCGCCGCGACCAGGCTGTCGGGCAGCGGCACGGCAAAGAGAAGATAGATGAGCGGCGCCCACAGCATCGACAGCGCCCGGAAGCCGATGAACGCGAACAGCGTCGCGACGAACAGGCCGTACATCGCATAGACTTCAAGCTCGATGACCGCCGCGATGCGAAAGAACACCATCGCCGCCGCGCACAGGAAGATCGCGGCATAACCCTGCCACAGCGGGGGCGCCTTTTGCAGCGCGCGCGTTTCGCGAAGCATCCGGACGAGCAGCCACAGCCCCGACGCCAGCACCAGCGGCCCGTGCGACCCCTGTTCGGTGGCCCAGCTCTGCGTCGCGATAAAGCGCCAGGTCGGCAGCGTGATCAGGACAAGCCCGATGATCACCGGCCAGCTATGGCGGAGCCAGACGGGGAGAGTCGGTTTCGCTATGGAGTTGCCCGAACGGTGCAAGTTAGACTTTCGTTTGCATCGGGCAAGCCTGATGTTCTGATCTTGATGAGCGCCCGCCCCTCTCGATCGAAGCATCTAGCAGAAGCCCTTCGGCCCTGGCAAGCGGTCGAAATCGGGACAGTCGGCCCGATATCGGACGTCACGATTTCCTGAGCGATCCTTTAGGCTTTCGGCCGCCATCCGGTCTCTGCTAGGGCGACCGGACGGGGGACCGGACAGGTAGGGAACCGGCTTGCAATTTTCTTTGAACGAATTCCTGAAAGGCGATGGAACGCGCGCGCGAGCGCTGCGAAGCTCGGCGATTCTCGTCTTCGGCTTCGGCAGTTCGAACGTGCTGCGCCTCGCGTCCAACCTCGTCCTGGCACGCCTGCTGTTTCCAGAGGCGTTCGGGCTCATGTCGCTGGTCTATGTCTTCCTGACCGGCCTCGCGATGTTCTCCGACCTCGGCCTCAACCTTTCGATCATCCAGAACAAGCGCGGTGAGGAGCCCGAATTCCTTAACACCGCATGGACGCTGCAGATCATCCGCGGCGTCATACTCTGGCTCTGCGCCTGCGCGCTCGCCTATCCCGCGGCGCTGATCTACGGCGAGCCGCAACTGGCCCTGCTGCTGCCCGTCGTCGGCCTGACCGCGATCATCCAGGGCTTCACCACGACAAAGATCGCGTTGGCCAATCGCAATCTCCAGATCGGGGTCCAGGTCTCGACCGACCTCGCCAGCCAGGTCGTGACGCTGATCGTGACCGCCGTGATGGCGTGGTTCACCGGAAGCGTCTGGTCGCTCGTCGTCGGTTCGCTCGTCGGCGCCGTGCTGAAGGTCGTGGCGCAGCATCTGACGCTGAAGGGACCGCCGAACCGCTGGCATTGGGACCGCGAACTGGCGTGGGACATGATCCATTTCGGCAAATATATCTTCCTCAGCTCGATCGCGGGATTTCTGATCAACCAGAGCGACCGCGCGATCCTGGGCGGCTATATCTCGCTGACCGATCTCGGCATCTTCATGGTCGGTTTCATGTTCGCGACCGTTCCCGTCGAGCTTGCCCGCGCGGCGGGCTCGCAGATCGTCTTTCCCCTGTTCAGCAAGTTCCCGCCCGCGCAAAGCGCCGACAACCGGGCAAAGGTGCTGAAGGCGCGCCGCCTGATCCTGCTCGCGACGGTCGCGCTCAGCGGACTGTTGTCGCTGGTGTCGGTGCCGATGGTCGAGCTGTTGTACGACGAACGCTATCACAAGGCGGGCCCGATCCTCGCCCTCCTCGGCTTCACGGTCACGGCCCAGATCGCGACGTCGAACTATGATGGCTCGTATCTCGGCTCAGGCGATTCGAAACAGCATTTCTATCTGATCTCGGCGCAGGCGGCGGTGCAGGTCGTCACCTCGTTCCTGCTGATATCGCGCTTCGGAATTCTCGGCGCGATCTTCGCGGTGGGGCTGACCATGTTGCTCGCCTATCCGCTGCGTGCCCGCGTCGTGCACAAATATGGCGCGTGGGATCCGAAAGCCGACCTCGCCACGCTTGCGTTGGGTTGGGGGTGCGCGTTGCTGTCGCTCTGGATTTGGTGGGCCCAGGTGGCGACCGTCGGCGTGACGAGGTGATCAGACCCCGAGTGCGTCAAGCCGCGCGTGAAGCTCTTCTTCCGGCAAGTCGGAGCGCCAGTTCAGCTTGCTGAGCGGAAACCCGGCATCAAGAGCTTTTTGAAAAGGTTCTGCCGCGCAATTGCCCTCGAGATGCGTCTGAAGAAAGAAGGCCGGAACCGCTGGAAGCCCGCCGCTGGCGCGGAAGGCCAGCCGCAGCGCCTTGCTTCTCAGAATGCGCCATTGAAGCGTGTAGATCATCATGAAGTAGGTCGACGGCGTCTTCCGGAGTCGCGTGACATAGCGCGCATAACCCTCTGCCCACGGGCCTATCAGCGGATGATCGGGATGGGCGGCGATGAACCAGTTGTCGATCCACCGGTCGTGGTAGGGGCCGCGAAATGTGAAGAAGCCGGTTTGCCCGCCAAGCAGCGGCATCCAGTCAGACAAAGGCCGGTGACATAAGGTCGTGGCGTCCGTCCACACCCCTCCGAACTTCGCAAGAAGCATGAGGCGCAATAGATTGGCGTGGAAACGAAACGGCAGATCATCGGCAAGAGCGGGAAGATCGACATAGTCGGCCATTGTGCTGCGGGTCAGCACACGAATATCCCAGTCGGCGTTCTTCTCTCTCCATGACGCGATGCAGCGTTGGACCAGCGCGGGGGCTTCCTGCTCGCCCTGCGCCCAGAAAATCCAGAGAATCTTGGGAATGTCGCTGTTCCGGTAGGGCGCGCTATACTCGTCGAAGGCTTTTGCTCCGCCCTCGCGCAGATGCATCGTCAGGCGCATGGTGTCGCGATTGGCGAACTTGCCATATAGCTCGAAGCCCGGGGATTTCGGAAACTCGGTCAACCCCCACGACGTGAATTCCTTGATGCGTCGCCAGCCGCGACCCAGCAATTTTCTCATTTGCTTCCACCCCGCGTCATGACCGATTCCACCCGTCGTCTTTCATCAGGGCCGACTCTCCATAGGCGTCAGGCAATGAAGAGTTCGCCTTTAGAGCTAGAAATCATTTGGTCTGGATGCTGCTTTCCACGAAATCGACAAAGCTTGCTACCGATCGCTCCAGCGAGTGATCCCTCGATATCTGCAATGCTTCCTGCGAAATCCGGTCCCATTCGCTGCTGTCGAGGCGCGCGTATCGGATGATCGCGTCGGTCATTTCGCCGACATCATGCGACGACAACAATGTTCCGCCGCCGCTGGCCAGGATTTCCGGCGCCGCACCGGCGGGGGCCGCGATGACCGGTGTGCCGCAGGCCATCGATTCCAGCAGGGGCAGGCCAAAGCCTTCCTCGCGGCTCGCGAAAAGCCAGGCCGAACAGCGGCCATATATGTCCCTCAGCTGCGATTGCGGCGGCGCCATATGATATTCGACGAAATCGGGAAGGGGCAGGGCGTCGGTCGGCTCGCCGTGCCCGAATGCGACACAGCGAAGGTTCGGCACGATCTTTCGGGCGTTCGCAATCGCTTCGACCGCCAGGTCGCTGCCCTTGCGGGGATTGGGCGCGTAGACGAAGCCGATCGTCGGTTCAGCGGGCATCGTGCGGGCGTCCGCAAAAAACAGGTCGGGATCGACACCATTGGCAACGACTGCCGGCGCATCAGCGCCCAGGTCGTCCACCAGAATCGCCTTCAGCCACTCCGATATCGTGACCTTTTGCACGGGAAGCCGAAGCGTCGCGTCGACGCGGGCCTTATGGCCGTTCCATATTTCGTAATCCTGCACGAAATGGAGAGGCGTGCCCCGGTCGGCCGGAAAGTCGGCAAGCCATTCGGCGGTTTCCCACCACGTTGCGATAATGACATCTGCGGGCGGAACATCCGATGCCCGGATAGGCCGAAATTGCTTCAGGACCTTCACGGCAACGCCGGTGCTTTCGAAATGATGGTGGCGGGACGGCACCTTCCGATGAATCAGATTCCGAAGCTTGCCCCGCAAATCATAGGGTCTGGGGGGAGGCGCGACGACCAGCACATCATGCCCCCGCCGACGCAGGCCCTCGGCATATTGAGCGACCACTCGGACGCCGCCTCCCATGTCGAGCGCGGCCATGAGAAAGGTAATGCGCATGACGCTCAACCGTTCACCGGGGTTGGCGATCCTGAAACGGAGGGGGCAACGTCGGGGCGAAATGCCCGGCGCGGAGGGCGTGCGGCAATGGCGAAGACCGCCCCGGCGATCAGCCAGGTAATGGGCCTGATCGAGGAATTCGGCACGCTGTCCATCAGATTGATCGCAAGCAGCGCGCATAGCGCGGCGGAAGAAACCGAAACGGCTTTCAGGCTTCGCTTGCGCCACAGCAGACGGATCGCGCCTCCGCACAGCAGGCCGAACATCGACAGATAGCCGATCCAGCCCCACGACCCGAAGACGATGATCCAGGTTCCGTCGGTCACGCTGAGATCGCGGCCATCATCTTCCGCATAGATGCGGTTCCGGCCCCAGCTTCCCCAGCCGAAGATCGGCTTTTGCGCCGTGCGTTGCAGCAACTGCTCCTCGTTGACCATGCGCAGGCCGAACGATCCCGCCCGGTCGGCGCTGAAGGCGTCGGTTGCTTCCAATATGGCGGCGGTGGGTATCAGGCCCGACGCGCGTACCGTCGGATAGACGAGGATCAGCACCGATATCAGCGCGCAGACGATCGTCAGCGATCGCGGCCGCAGCCATGCGATCAGCGGCACGAACAGCGATCCGATCAGCGTCGCGCCGAGCGATTTGCACAGGAACAGCATCAGCCACATGTAGGTGGCCATGATGCCGGCGTTCCGCCGCCGCTTCCCGCTCGATGCGCGCCATGTCGCCATGGCGGCCGTGACCGCCATCGCGCAGAAGATCGCCACCAGCAGCCCGTGGCCCAGGAACACGACCGGCCGGAACCCGCCCGCGCGCACCTGCTGCCCGAAACTATGGGGAAAAAAGCCATAGACCATGCGGTGGAGCTGCGGGCTCAGCCGCATCTCGATCAGCATCAGCACCGAATAGGCGAGCGCCGACAGCAGAAAGATGAAGAGCAGCCGCTGCCGCCGCTCGTCGCTGTTGATCAGGCCATATCCGGCGATGAAGGGAATCAGCGTGATCGCGTTCAGCGCCGCCTGCGCCGCGGCGTCGTACATCGTCATCGCGGGAATGAACCGGTCGGCATAGACGAGGGGCTCGGGATTGAAGATCGCGGTGCCGAACGGCGAGAGAATGAAAATTGCAGCCAGCGCGGCCACGACCGGCTCCTTGAAGGCCCCCAGCCATTTTTCGCGCACGAAGATCATGCAGCATGCGAGGACCGCCAGATTGGATATGCTGGTCTTGTCGAGCGAGGGTATGAGCGGCAGCTCGAACGAGGTCTTGACCGGCAGCAACAGATAGGCGCCGAGCACCGACCACACGAGCGCCTGGTGCGGACGAAGCGTCACGAACAGCAGGATCGTGACGATCGGCCACAGGATCAGCACGAAATAGGCGAACAGATTCGGAATGAGAATGCCCCCTCGGCGGTACGGTTATCAGGCGCGCGGACTATTGCAGTCGATCAGCGCGCGCATCTTCGGACTTTCGGAATTCGGCGTGTCATAGGTCGCCTTCGCGCCCCAGCTTCCCCAGCGCGTTCCCTGGCGCCCGACGCTGCTGAAATGCGCGAACAGGGTGCAGCCGAGGTCGCGGTTGAGCCGCAGCAGCTCGATATAGAGGTCGTACATGCGCGGATGCTTCTGCGCCGCCGCCAGCGCGGGATTATAGGGATGCTCGCGCTGTCCCTCCGGCTGGATATGCTGGCCCGCTTCATAGGCGACATAGGTCAGGCCGTGCCGCTTTCCGAAATCGACGGTTTGGGTAAAGCTGCTGCCCATACGCAGCGCCTGCAACTCGCCCATGATATCTTCGATCACGCTTTCCGGGGTCAACGCCGCGCCCAGCGTCGACCATTTCTTTCGGATCGCGTCGCTTGGCCCGATATAGGCGGCGGGCGATATCGCATCGACCCCGCCATTATCCAGGCACCAGCGTATCGTGCGCTGCGACGCGTCGAGCCAGCCCGCCTGAACAGCGCCGACGCGGATCAGCCGCTTGCGGTCGTCGCCCGTCCATTCGCGTTCCCAGATCGCGAACATCCGGCGCAACAGCGCGCCGATCCGCTCGGGATGGTTGCTGCCTTCCTTCTTGCTGCCGTCCTTCCAGGCCTTTCCGCCCTTCGCCTCGACCAGCGCGCCCGCCAGCGGCGACCGGATCATCCAGCCCGCCTGGGTGAACATCCAGTTCCAGACCTCGTTCGAATATTCCAGATAGACCTTCAGCCCCGGGTCCAGCTTTTCGCGGACCAGCTTGGCGAACTGTGCGATATAGTCGTCGGTCGCGCGGTGCGGGACGCAGAACCAGGCATCGATCTTCAGCATGTTGCACAGCTGGATCATGATCTCGATCGCGACGCCGCCGGCGAATTTCATCTGGAACGGCGTCGGCGCGGGGGCATAGGTCGCCTCGGGATCGCCGGGCACGCCCACCATCGTATAGAAGGTCGGGCGTTTCCGCCCCGCCCAATGCTCGTCGGTCGAATTGTTGATCTGCGCCCAGTCCATGAAGCGCAGGCAATGGAACGGCCGGCAAAAATCCAGGAATTCGGGGAGGAAGGGCTCCGCGACCAGGTCGACATTCTCGTCGGCCTCCGCGACCAGCCGGATGTTGCGCACATGGTTGCCCAGCTTCGATCGCTTGATCACGATCGCTTCATACTGGTCCTGCACATGCGCCATGCGGAACTTCACGCGCCCGGGCTTGCGCCCGATGATCTTGGTCGACGCCAGCCCGTCGATCTCGCCCTCGCCGTCGTAGAGCAGGGTGTAGATGCCGGGCTTGCGGCAGTTGGGGACATAGGTGAAGACCGTCTGCGGCTCGGTCTGTCCGGGCGCGGCGACCGGTACCTGCAGCGGATAGCCGTCGTCGTCGAACTGAAAGGACTCGTGCGTCTTCGTGTTTTGCGGACCCGATCCGCTGAGGTTGCGCGTCTGCCACGGACGCGCGCCCCAGAACAGGTTGCGAAAGGGGAAGCCGGGCTCCCAATCGGCGATGCCCGCCAGGTTGAACCCGATCGGCAGCTTGGGAAAAGCCTCGCCCCGCGCGACGGGTGCGCCGCCGCCGCTGCCGTCCGCCGCGCGCAGGCCCGCGAGCCCCAGCGTGAACAGGCCCGTCCCGGCTGCCGTGCCGATGAGCATCGAGCGACGATTTACCGCCATGCGTAAAGTCCTTCGATTGGCCGACCGTAACCGGTGCGATTCCATCGGTCCTCGTTCAGAAGAGAACGTCTTTCCTGAACTGCGGCGAGGAGGCTGCGACAAAGGCCTTGAGGAACGTCTCGAGAATCTCGGGCGAATAAAAGGGTTCGCCCTCGATCGTCGACACGCGAAACAGCAATCCGTCGGGCGTCACGCCGCTGGCGTTCGAAAGCGCCATCGTCCAGCGCTGCTCCATCCAGCCGACCGGATAATCCTGGCCGACGCGGACCCAATAGATGATCCGTTCGTTCAGGCCGCCGCGCTGCGCGACGAGCTGGCGCCCGTCGACGGTCTTTGCGCCGAGATTGATCTCCACCGGCTTGGTCCAGAGAATCGGGAAGCCCGACGCCGGATAACAGACCTCCGGCCGGTGCACCTGCACGTCGTTCTGCTGCACGCTGCTGTAGGCGATGAGCAGCATGATCGCGGGAACGCCCTTGCCCTCATAGATGCGGGTTTCGAGATTCTGGTACAGCTTGTCGCTGGCTTCGTCGGGCGCGGCGGTGACGATTTCCGCGGTCTTGCGCGACCGCCACGGGCCGACGGTGTCGGGGATCATGCTTTGAAAGCGTTCAGTCGGGATCGGTGCCGCGTGCGCCTTTGGCATGTTCAGATAGGAAAAGGCCGCCCCGCCGGCGAGGCCCAGCCCGATCAGCAGGCTGCGCCGGTCGATCGCCGGTACGGTTTCCGCCTTGGCGGCGTCGGAAGGGGTGTCGCTGTTTTCCATTTGCTTTCCAGATGCCGTTTAATCGGCGTTTTTGAACTTCGCCAAGGAAAAAAGATCGTTAACCAGGCGAGCGTTTCCTTGCAAAGAAGCACGAACCCCCTAGTCGGAGAGGGCGAATCTGTTCGAGGGGCCGAACATTGAGACTTGCCTATTTGACGAATCGCTATCCGGCGGTGAGTCACAGCTTTATTCGTCGCGAGATCGAAGCGATCGAAGCCGAGGGGGCTGATGTCGAGCGCTTTTCCGTGCGTCCGGCCGACCCGACCGGCTTACCCGATCTACGCGACCGGGCCGAGCTGGACAAGACCGTCGTGCTGCTGGATGTCGGCCTGCCGCGCCTTCTGGCGGGCTTGCTGGGAACGGTGGCGGCGTCGCCTCGTATTGGGACAGCGGCTATAAGAATTGCCTTCGCGGGTGCGGGCTGGAACGTCGGGAACCTCGTTCGGCGCGTTGCCTATCTGGCGGAAGCCGCGCTGCTGGCGCGGCGGATGCGCGCGGCGAAGGTCGACCATCTGCACGCCCATTTCGGAACCAATCCCGCGATGGTCGCCCGCCTGGCGAGCAAATTGTCCGGAATTCCGTACAGCTTCACCGTCCACGGCCCCGACGAGTTCGACGCGCCGGTCCAGCTCGATTTGCGCGGCAAGATTGCCGATGCGGCCTTTTGCGTCGCGATCAGCAGCTATGGCCGAAGCCAGTTGATGCGCTGGAGCGCGGTCGCCGACTGGCCGAAGATCGAGGTCGTGCGCTGCGGCGTCGACGCCGCCTTCCTCGACGGCGCACCGCCGCCGCCGCAACCGGCGGCCCGGTTCTGCG
Organism: Sphingomonadales bacterium; assembly: GCA_017309275.1. GTDB lineage: Bacteria > Pseudomonadota > Alphaproteobacteria > Sphingomonadales > Sphingomonadaceae > Sphingopyxis. The sequence continues at coordinate 13,192 of JAFKLT010000032.1, forward strand.
CGGTGGCGCGGCTCAGCGCGCAAAAGGGCATTCCGCTGCTGATCGAGGCGGCCGCCCGGCTACGCGACGAGGGGAAGGCGTTCGAGCTTGTCCTGGTCGGCGACGGCGAACTGCGGAGCGAGATCGAAGCGATGATCGCGCGCCTGAACCTGTCGGAGATCGTCCGGATCATCGGCTGGGCGAGCTCCGAAGAGGTGATCCGGCATCTCGGCGAGGCGCGCGCGATGGTGCTGCCGAGCTTTGCCGAGGGACTGCCGGTCGTGATCATGGAGGCGCTTGCGCTCGAACGCCCCGTCGTCGTGACCGCGATCGCTGGCACGCCCGAGCTGGTCGACGCCGAATGCGGATGGGTGATTCCCGCGGGGTCGGTCGATGCGCTGGTCGCGGCGATGCGCGCCGCCGTCGACGCCGCACCCGCCGCGCTGGCGACGATGGGCAAGGTCGGCCGCGAGCGGGTGGCGGCGCAGCATGACGCGCGGACGAACGGCCGCCAGCTGCACGCGCTGTTTCGGCGCCATCTGGAAGGGCGACGCTGAGATGATCGCCCCGCTGATCTGGCTGGTCGCCGCGCCGCCGATCCTGGCCCTGAGCGTTTTCGTCGCCGAGATGCTTCTGGGGACCGCGCGCGCGCGCCGCCGAAGCTTTCCGGCGACGATGCCGTCGACCGTCCTGCTGATTCCGGCGCATAATGAAGCGGCGACGATCGGTGCGACGCTGCAGCAGCTGGAACCCCTGCTTTCGGACAGGATTTCGTTGCTGGTCGTCGCCGACAATTGCACCGACGAGACCGCGCAGATTGCAAGGGCGGCCGGGCACCGGGTCGTAGAACGTGCCGACGAGACCCAGCGGGGCAAGGGCTATGCGCTGTCTTTCGGCCGCGACTGCCTGAAATCGGATCCGCCCGGGTGCGTCATCGTCTTCGATGCCGATTGCGAGACCGATGCCGAATCGATCGCCGATCTGGCCAGGGCGTGCATCGGCGCGAACAGCGTGATGCAGGCCCGCTATGTCCTGCATTCCGACAAGGCCGCGTCGCCGAAGGTCCAGATTTCGAACTTCGCCTTCTGGGTGAAGAATGTCGTGCGGCAGCGGGGGCTGAAACGGCTGGGCGGCGGCGCGGTGCTGGTGGGCACGGGAATGGCGTTCCCGTGGAAGATTTTCAAAGACATGCCGCTCGCGACCGCGAATATCGTCGAGGATCTGGCGCTGGGCATCCATCTGACGCAGGCGGGACGGGCCCCCGCCTATCTGGAGCAGGCGCTGGTTTCGAGCGCCGCGGCGAGCGAAAGCGCGACCTTGGGGCAGCGGACACGCTGGGAGCATGGCTTTCTGGGCATGGCGAAATCGCACGCCCTCCCGGCGCTGGGGCAAGGCATCGCGCGCGGCAATCGGACGCTGTTCCAGCTTGGCCTGCACCTGCTCGTGCCGCCGCTGGCCTTTCTGATCCTCTGTTCGCTCGCGGTGCTTGTCCTGCTGGGCGGCCTGGCGCTGCTGACCGGATACTGGCTGCCCGCGATCACGCTGGCGCTGTGCGTGGCGGCGGCGGCGGCGATGGTCATCCTGAACTGGGCGATCGAAGGGCACCGGTGGCTGAGTTTCGGCGCGATGCTGCGGCTGCCCTTCTATTTCATCTGGAAAATCCCCGTGTATCTGCGGTTTGCCAAGGGCGATGTCGCCGGGTGGACGCGGACCGAACGGCCGACGAACAGAGCGGAGCCATAGTCGCATGATGCGGATATCCGTCGTCATCGTGAATTACCGGACGCCCGACATGGTCCTGGCATGTCTGAAGAGTCTCGACGCCGAGCGCGGCGCGTTTCCGGGCCTGAAGGCCGTCGTCGTCGACAATGCGTCGGGCGACGATTCGGTCGCGATCCTGACGCGCGAAACCGGCAAGGCGCCCTTTGCCGAATGGGTTCGCTTCACGCCCCTGCCGCACAATGGCGGGTTCGGTTGGGGGAATAACGAGGCGATATTGTCGCTGCTGGATGACGACGCGCCCCCCGAGGCGATCCTGCTGCTGAACCCCGACGCGATGATCGAGCCCGGCGCGATCACCGCCCTGGCCCAGGATATGGAGCGCCGCCCCGATGCCTGCGCGATCGGCAGCCAGCTGGTGAATCAGGACGGTTCGCTGTCGGGTTCGGCCTTTCGCTTTCCGACGATCGCGCGCGAATTCATACGCGGCGCCGGTATCGGCGGACTGGGTCGCATCCTGGGCATCAAGCCCATATTGGTGCCCATCGGCGAAGCCGGCGAGGTCGATTGGGTGACGGGCGCGAGCGTGCTCGTCCGCACGCAGGCGCTGCGCGAGGCGGGCATGTTCGACACGGGATTCTTCCTCTATTTCGAGGAGGTGGAACTGATGCACCGTTTCGGACAGCATGGGTGGAAATGCTATCATTGCCCCGACAGCCGCGTCGTCCATGTGGCGGGCGCGTCAACGGGCGTGGTCGACGGTCGATCGGGCGCCGCGCGCGCGCCGCCGGATTATGTCTTCCATTCGCGGCACCGCTATTTCGCGCTGACCGCCGGTCGGCGCGGCCCCTGGCTCGCCGATCTTGCGTGGCTGGGCGGCGATCTGCTTGCGCGGCTGGTCGGCCTTTTTTCGCGCCGTTATGCCGCGCATGACAATGTGGCGGAGCGCAAGGCGCTATTGCGGATCGGGATAGGGGCCGGCGGCAAGAGGGCGCATCCCGCGATCACCCGGACCGGCGATCCGGCGGGACGGCCTCCGGCATGGATGGAGACGTGATGGAAGCGAAGCCCATCGTCGTCGTCGTCATCGGCCGGAACGAGGGCGAGCGTCTGCGCCGCTGTCTCCGCTCGGTCGCGGGAGAGCTGCCGACGGCTTATGTCGATTCGGGGTCGACCGACGATAGCGTGGCCTTTGCGCGCGGCATGGGCGTGACGGTGCTGCCGCTCGACATGCGCATCGGCTTCACCGCCGCCCGGGCGCGCAATGTCGGCTGGCGCCACCTGGTCGACGAGGTCGAGAATGTCGCGTTCATCCAGTTCGTCGACGGCGATTGCGAGCTGGACCCCGACTGGCTGGACAAGGCCCTGTCGGCGATGCGCGCCGAGCCCGGCCTCGCCGCCGTCTTCGGCCGCCGCCGCGAGCGCTTTCCCGAGCAGAGCATCTATAACCGGATGTGCGACGATGAATGGAACGTGCCCGTCGGCATCGTCGCGGCGTGCGGCGGCGATGCGCTGTTCCGCGTCGAGGCGCTGGTCGCGGCCGACGGATATAGCGATGACCTGATCGCCGGCGAGGAACCCGACCTTTGCCTGCGCCTGCGCCGGCTGGGCTGGAAGATCCGGCGCATCGATGCCGAGATGACGCTGCACGATGCCAATATCCTGAGCTTTGGAAGCTGGTGGAAACGGACCAAGCGCGCGGGCTTCGCCTATGCCGCGCACGTCCTGCGCCATGGGGCCGGGTCCGATCCGCAATGGCGGCGCCAGGTGAACAGCATCCTGCTGTGGGGCCTTGTCTGGCCGCTCGGCGGCATCGTGCTGGCGGCGTTGCTGTCCTTCGTGAATCTGGCTGCGGGCGCGGCGATGCTGGGCGCGGTCGTCGGCAGCTATGCGCTGCAGGTCGTGCGCATCGCGATGCGCAAGCGCGCCGCGGGGGAGGACCGGGCGTTCGCATTTCGATATGCCGCGCTTATAATGACGGGCAAGTTTGCCGAGATGACGGGTGTCCTGCGTTGCTGGACCAGCCATGCCCTGAAACGCGGCGATACGCTGATCGAATATAAGAGGCCGACATGAGCAGCGGTTTCATTGCCCTTTGGAAACAGGTGGCCGAGGATCTTCGGGCGCATGGCGGCGAATGGACGCGGCCGGGTTTTCGCGCGGTCGCGGTGCACCGTTTCGGCGTCTGGCGCATGACGGTGCGCACCACGGTCCTGCGCGCGCCGCTCAGCATCCTCTATCGCTGGGGCTATCGCCACTGCCGCAACGTCTATGGCATCGAGCTGCCCTATACGGTCCGGCTGGGACGGCGCGTGATATTCGAACATCAGGGCGGCATCGTCGTTCACGGAAGCAGCGCGATCGGCGACGACTGCATTATCCGTCAGAATTGCACGCTCGGCATAAGGCGGATGGACGCACTGGACGACGCGCCGACGCTGGAGCGGGGCGTCTCGGTCGGCGCCGGCGCCGTCATCCTGGGGGCGATCCGGCTGGGCGAAAATGCGCAGGTCGGCGCCAATGCCGTGGTATTGTCGGACGTCCCGCCGGGATCGCTCGCGGTCGGCGTGCCTGCGAAGATCGTGGGGTCGACCGACGGGGCGCCGAGCTGACCGGGTCCATAAGAGCAGCCGGGCCGCTCGGCGGCTTTTAGGAACCGCGAACCGTCATCATCCGACCAACTGCTGGAATGCGACGCCGGCGCCAATGCCGATGCTCACCAGGACATATGCGGTAATCGCCAGCCAGCGCCCGATGGCGTCGCTGTACCAATTATTGCGTCGAAGCTGGATTTGTCGATCCACCAGAAGATACAGTGCGAGAGCGATCAGCAGGTTCAGCACATATTCCGCCCAGACAAAGGCTGTGTGGCTGATCGGGAAATATCGCTTTGAGAGAAAATTGACGACGAACACGCCGATCCAGTGGTTCAGGTAGAGCGGATAAGAAAGACCGCCCGCAATCTCGGCCATCGGGCGACGGCGACCCGGCTTTGCCATCGCGACCACCAGGGCGACCGCGAAGATCGGCGCAATCCTGTCGATCGACAATGCGGCCATTGCGACCGCGCACAGGATTGCGATGGCAAGGGCGGTCCAGCGGGTGATCGGATTGCCCGAAAACGACGTCTTCGCTTCCATGATGGCGGCGCACACGCCCAAGGCTATCGCTGCAAAGTGCCAACCAACGCCCATCATTGCGACCGCGATGGCAAACCAAAGTGCGATAGAGCGGCCGCCGCGCACGAACAATATCAGCAACGGAGCAAGCAGATAGAATTGCTCCTCGACCGATATGCTCCAGAACTGATTGCCCGAACCGTCGAGGGGCATTTCGGTCAGCGCGGCCGGGAAGACGGTGAATATCTGGTGCGTGAACGTCAGGTCCATGACGAGATATTTGAGCCAGAAGATATCCGGGCCTTCCTTCGCGAGTGCCACGCCGTAAAGCAGGACGATCGCGAGCGCGTAGGGAATCCAGATGCGGGTGGACCGGTTGAAGAAGAAGCGCGGCAGCTCCGCACGGTCCGTCCTGAGCAATATGCCGCCGATCAGCCAGCCGCTGAGCGCGAAGAAGACCTCGACCGCAAGGCGGCCATCGACCGGGTGTGGCAGCGCCAGCCCCGCGTGGTCCAGCACGACGATCGAAGCCAGCGCAAGCCGCAACCAGTCGAACAGCGGGTAGCCGTTCAGCTTTACAGCTTCCGGATTTGCGGCAGTGCCGGGCGTCATGTTGCCAGGCGACTTTCGTCGGCTCTTCGCATCAACCGCCCTTCGGCAGTACCAGCCGCCCCGGATTGCCGACGATGACGCCGTGTGGCGGGACGTCGATCAGCACCACGGCGTTGGCGCCGATGCGGGCGTGGTCGCCGATCGTCACGGGGCCGATGACCTTTGCGCCCGCGCCGATATCGACATGTCCGCCGATCACCGGAACGCCTCTTTCGGTCGCGCCGACCGTGACCTGTTGAAAGATCAGGCAATTGCAGCCGATCGTCGCGTGCGGATGGACGACTATGCCGTTCGGATGCGGGATCAGCAGGCCCCCGCCGATCGCGCTGTTGATCGGAATGTCCGCGCCCGTGACGATCGACCACCAGCGGTGGCGTAGGACGGCAAAGCGCCGCGTCGCCCAGGCCAGCGCGCCGCGCGCATTCTGATAGTCGCGGATGCTCTTCAGCAGCGATCGCGAGGGATCCCAGCCGCGACCTGCCTTGCGTTCGCGCGTCCAGTCGGGGTCGATGGCGGAGATTTCGGGGGCGTTCATGCCAGGAATCCGAATTCGGGCGGTTCGCCCTGCGGCCGCAGCAGCCATTCGTACACCGCGCGCACCTGGCTCGCCTTGGCCTGCCAGCTGTAGAGCGTTTCGACGCGCCGGCTGGCGGCGACGGACATGGCGGCCAGGTCGTATCGGCCCCCTGCAATATCGTCGACGAGGGTGCGGACCTGTTCCACGAGGCGGTCGCGCGGGCCGATGGGTATGGCAAAACCGCTCGCCGGATCGACCAGCTCGCCGGGGCCGCCATAGTCGACGACGACCGGCACGGCGCCCGACGCCATCGCCTCCAGCACGACGCCGCCGCCGAATTCGCGGACGCTGGGAAAGACGAGCAGGTCGGCGCCGGCGAGATGGTCGGCGACCTCCGCATGCGCGAGCCATCCGTGGAGCGTCACCGCCTTCTCGACCCCCAGTCGAGAGATCAGCGCCTTCAGCGGCTCCATTTCCGGGCCGTCGCCGATGATGTCGAGGTGCGCGCGGCCGTCCTGCAGCAGCTTATGGCACGCCTCGATCGCGATATCGGCGCCCTTGTACGGCACCAGTCGGCCGACGAAGACCAGGCGCAGCGGGCCGCCGCGGGTGCGGGCCTGGGGCTTGAAGCGTTCGACGTCGATCCCGTTCTCGGGAATGTAGATCGTCGGCCGGCGATAGCGCGCGAGCTCGCCCGCGGTATGGCAGGAACCGGCGATGATCGCGTTCGCGTTGCGATAGGTCGAGGCGATCGCCGGAAGGAAGGAATAGGCCTTTCGCACATAGGACAGCCATTCCTTTTCCTTGATCCGCTCGCGGTTGAACTCGGGATGCCAGGGGAGGCCGCCGTTCAATGGGCCGAGGAGAAAGGGCGTGCCGGCGCGGTGGCAACGGCGGGCGAGGCTGCTCGGCGCGGTGGGGCTGAGCGGCGTGACGCGGTGCACCACGTCGAATTTCCCCGCCCGGATGTCCGCGCCGAAGCGGCGCCAGACGAGATGCTCGAAATAGGGGTAGGTGAGCGACTGGATGGCGGTGAGCGTCGTCCACCCCTTGCCGGCGCCGCCGCGCAAACGGTCGGCGATCCGGTAGAAGGGCGCGGCGACCGCCTCTGAATCGATCGCGGTGAAATCGCTGCCCTCGACCAGGCCTTGCGCCAGAAAGGCGTCGCGATTGCGGACCTGGGTGACGATATGGACGTTCGCGACGTCGCGCAGCGCGCTGACCATCTTCCAGCCGACGAGCGGGACGCTGACCCAATCGGGATTGGCGGCCTCTGCGATCGCGAGGATGGTGGGTTTTGCGTCGCTCATCGCTCGATCGCGTCCACCAGCGTCGCGGCCGACACCGATGTGAGGAAATTCGCGTGCGCGTGCGCGCGTCCGGCGCTTCCGATCGCCTCGCGCATGGCGGGCCGGCGGGCCAGATCGCCCAGAATTTCGCCCAACGCCGCCTCGTCGCCCTGCGGAAACAGAAAGCCGGTCTTGCCATGTTCAATCATTTCGGGCGTGCCGCCGATGATCGAGCAGACGACCGGAAGCCCCACGCTCATCGCTTCCATTACCGCGACGGGCGCCGCTTCGCCGAGGCCGACGCTGGGCAGGACGAAGGCGTCGTAGCCCGCCAACAGCCCGGCGACCGCGTCGTTCGGCACGGGGCCCAGCATGCGCACGCGGTCTTCAAGACCGGCCTTTGCGATCGTCGCCTGTATCTCGGCGGCATAATCGCCTTCGCCGATGATGTCGTAGCGGATGTCGATGCCCTGATCGACGAGCGCGCGGACCGCGGCGATCGCGTGGCGGTGGCCCTTCATCTGGTTGAGGCGGGCGACGGTCACGATCTTCAAGCTGTCGGCGGCGCTCCAGTCGCCGGTCTTCTGGTTCGCGAGGTCATATTCGATGCCCATGCGGATCAGCTTGGGGGGCTCGGTCAGCCCTGGGACGTTCGCCTCCACCTGGCGGCACAGCGCCTCGGTCACGCAGGCGACGAACTTGGCGGGGCGGAACTTGAACGCGTGGCCGCGGCCATAGACCTCGAGGTCGCCGTGCAGCGACAGGCTGTAGGACGGGCCGCCGGCCAAGCGGCTGAAGGCGAGGACATAGGCGGCGTCGGCGCAGCTGTGGCCGTGGATGTGGGTGATACCCTCGCGGCGGCCTATCGATTTCAGGCGAAGGCCGATCGTCGCGAGCGCGAGCATCTTGATCCAGCGCTCGTTCGTCTCGGCGAGCGGTGCCCGCACGTCGCCGCGAAGGAGGAGGGCGGGTGCGGCGAGGGCGGCGCGGGCCCAGCTCAGCACATCGGCGGCGCGGAAATCGGCGAGATAGCGCGTGCGGGCCGCGGCGACCGAGGAAAAGGCGTGCGTTGCGCTATCCTTTGGCCTGCGCGTCGACAGGATCGAGACCGGGCGACCGGCCTTTTCGATATGCACGATCTCGCGCCAGAAAAAGCCGTGCGTCTGGCCCGGAAATTCCGGAACAAGATAACCGATCGTCATGCACCCCCCGGTAGCGAAATCGCATAAATGTCTGGCTGAACGGGCAATATCATCGTCAGCCGCCCCGCACCGCCAGCAGGAAAATGCGCGGGCCGGTCAGCAGATAGCGCCGCCACAGCCGCCGCGGCTCGCTGAGCAGGCGATATGCCCATTCGAGGCTGAGCCGCTGCATCCACGCCGGCGCCCGGCGCTTGCGGCCGATGATGAACTCGATCGACGCGCCGATGCACAGCCCGACGCCGCGGCACGTCCCGGCCTGGCGACAGGCCAGCGCGACGATCTCGCTCTGCGGCGCGCCGATCGCGAACAGTATGAAGTCGGCGCGTTCGTGCGCGACGAAGGCGACGATGTCTTCGATCGCGGCCGCGTTCTGCAAAACACCCATCGGCGGGCGGTGCTGGACGAGCGTCGATCCCGGAAAACGGTCGACAAGGTCCGCCACCATCGTTCCGTCGCCGCCCACGATCGCAATCTTTCGGCCTTTGAAGGCGCCGCTGGCGAACAGATGCGCGGTCAGGTCGCTGCCCGGCACGACGTCGAGCCTGACCCCCCGAAATCGCGCAAGTTTCTGCAGGATACGACTGTCGCACAGCCGCATGGCGGCGGCCGAATAGGCGTCGCGAAAGCGGGCGGTGCTGTCGTCGGCGCGCTTGGGATTCAGCAGCAGCACATGATCGACGTTCGGCGTCACGACATAGGAGAAGGAGTCGCGTGCGGACAGCGCCACAAGCTCCTCCGCCACCTGCTCGCAAGTCGATTCGTGAAATGTTATTCCCAGAAAGGATCGACGGTGCGGCTCAATAGGCATTCTTGTCCCAGACGAGCTTGAACACGGTTTCGATCATGATGCGCAGGTCCATCAGCGGCGACCAGTTTTCGATGTAATAGATGTCATATTCGACACGCTTGCGCGCGCGCTCGGTCGTCGCGATTTCGCCGCGCAGCCCGCGAACCTGGGCAAGGCCGGTGATGCCCGGCTTGACCCGGTGGCGCGCGGTATAGCCCTTTACGGCGTCGAAATAATATTTGTCCTCGACGCGCATCATCGTCGCGTGCGGCCGCGGCCCCACGATCGACATGTCGCCGCGCAGCACGTTGAAGAGCTGGGGCAGTTCGTCGATGCTCGTGCGCCTGATCACGCGGCCGACGCGCGTGACGCGAGGATCGTTCTTTTGCGTCCGCGCGGCGCCGCTGACATCCTGTCGGTCGACGTACATCGAGCGAAACTTCAGCACCGAGATTTCGTTGTTGTTGAAGCCGAACCGCTTCTGCTTGAAGAAGATCGGCCCCTTGCTTTCGAGGCGGATCGCCAGCGCGGTCAGCAGCAACAGCGGCGAGAGGAGGATGACCGCGACAAAGGCGATGCCGCGATCCATCCTCTCCTTCAATATGCCGTCGACGTCGCGCACCGGCTGCTGCCAGATCGTGAAGACCGGCAGCGATCCCAGGAAGTTGATGCGATATCCCGGCTTCAGCTCCATCGCCTCGCGCGGCAGCACGCAAAGGTCGATCGACGCGGCGCTGAGCGTGTCGGCGATATATTCCAGCCGTTCCTGCGTGATTTCGGGCAGCGCGAGGATCACCTGGTCGAGCTGCCCCGTGCGCGCGAGCTGCAAAAGCGCTTCGAACCCGCCCAGATAGGGAAGCTCCTTGGCGGGATCTGCGGTGCTCGATCGGTCGTCGGCATATCCGATGATGCGCAGGTGCGGCAGGCGTTGCAGCTCGATCAGCTCGAGCACGCGCCGGATCGTATCCGGGCTGGAGGCATAGAGCACGACGCGCTGGCCGACGACGCCCTTTGCCATCAGGTTCCAGATGATCTTGCGGAACGCCATTCGGCTGATGAACAGCCCGACCATGCTGAAGCCGATGAAATAAAGGGCGAGCCCGCGCGAAAATTCGCGCATCATTTCAAGCTGCAGGATCACGAGGCTGGTCAGGGCCGAGGCGAGCAGGAAGTCGGCCAGCGAGCCGCCGCCCGTATCCTCGCTCTGTCCCCGGAAGACCGCATAACCGTCGCGCGAAATGCGGATCAGGAAATAGTTGATGCACAGGATGATGGCGCCGGTGCGATGAAGCCGCGCATCGTAATAATAGCCGACGGTCAGGTCATAGACGATCGTCGCCAAAAGAAACGCGATCAGGAAGCACGACAGGTCGTTGGCGATTCCAAGCGAACGCAGGACGTTCGAGGTAAAGCGGATATGTCCGTTGCCCCGCCTGGGGATGCTGTCTAGCTTCCCGTGCATACGCCACCTGCGGTTGCACAGATCGTTTCGGGTGTGATGCGCGCGAACAGCCCGCGTCGACGCGGCGTTCCCGGCGGTTCGTCGACGGCATAGCTCTTGCGCGCTCGCGCGACGCCTGCGTTTGCCTTTGCCGCGCAGGCGGCATCGCCGAATTCGGCGCAAGTCCGGGAATAGATCGTCCAGGCGCGTATCGACGAGGGTTTCGCCATCGCGACGTCCTGGTCGAGCGAGACCGCGCGCTGGTTATCGCCGAGCCGGAGCAGATAGGCCCGGTACGCGTCGGCCAGCCGAAGGCTTTGCGGAAGGAAATCCATGCCTCGCTCAAAGGTTTGCCGCGCGCGGATTTCGCTGCCCTTGGCCGAATAGGCGCGCGCCAGTTCGACATAGCCCATGAAATTCTCCGGCGAATCGGAAACGACGACGTTGGCGTCCTCGATGGCGCGATCGACCCTGCCCTGCGAAAGACTGCGGGCGGTTCTCACCAGGAGGGCGTCCTCGTTTCGCGCGTCCGCTGCGAGGACGCGGTCCGCCAGTTGATATGCATGATTCTTGTCCCCCTGCGCCAGCATGATCCTCGACATCAGCGCCTGCGCGTCCAGCACGCCTTCGCCGTAGAGTCTTGCGAGCGGCAGCCTTGCCTTATCCAATTCGCCGCCTTCATAATAGAAGCGTGCCAATAATAATTGTTTAGCCCGCGTCCCATTTTCCGCGATGTAGCGAACCTGGGCCTCCGAAAGCGGCTTCGGATCATATTCCAGCCACAGGTTCACCAGGCCGGGGAGAAGGTCGGGATCGTTCGGCGCTTCCTCGAGGGCCTTGACCCCTTCCGCGCGCGCCTCCGCCACCGCTCCCGTCTTGTAGAGCAGGTTTATGTAATCCAGCGCATATTCGGTGTCGCCCTTCATCGCCTTGCGGATGTGCGGCAGGATTTTCTTCATTTGCACCTCGTCACCCTGGAGGCGGTAGATCTCCAGACGCGTGACATTCAGCGCATTGGTTTCGCCGATGGCGGCGATGGCGCTGTCGATCGCCTTGAGCGCGACATCATTTTTTCCCTGCAATGCGTCGATTCTCGCGGCGAGAATGGTGCCCCCCTCGTCGCGAGGATTGAGCGCCAGAATGTTGGACGCCATCTTGCGGGCATCGTCGAGCCGGCTGTCGTCGATGGCGATGAAGCCTTTGACGAGCATGGCCTGAACCGCGTTGGGCGCGAGCAGCAGCAATCGGTCGGCGGCGTCTTCGGCCTCCCGAACCCGGCCGGTCTGGAGCCCGAGGTCGGCAATATTCTGAAGAATTTCAGGATTGTCCGCCTGCAGGTCGAGGGCCAGCGAATAGGCGTTGAAGGCGCTAGTCAGCCGTTCGGCGCGAAATTCGATTCGGCCCAGAAGGACGTAATAGTCGGCAACATCGTCGCGTTCGGAGATGGCGCGCCGTATATTCGTTCGCGCATCTTCAAGATTTCCCGACTGGAGCTGGCTTTCGGCGACGGAGGCATAATCGGCGGCGCGCTGACCCGAATCCGCACAGCCCGAAGACAGCGTCATAATCAGGATCAATGGCGCCGCGAGTACCGCGAGCCTGGAAGTCGGGAGAAGTTTCAAACCGCCTACCTCGTTTTAAATTATGTAAGCTAGCTTTGTCGCTATTGCAGGTATCATTAAGTTGTCGAGGTTGATTCTTGGGTTAATGCGGTTGACTTTTCAGGGCAAGTGGGGCCAACCGAGCGGGTCGTAGGGACGACGCATCTTTCCACTAGAGGTGATCGGTGAAGAAAATGACCGCGGCGCTGTGGCTTGGCCTGGCGGTAAGTTACGGGGCGACCGCCTCTGCGCAATCGCCGCTTCCGCTGGCTTTCCAGGGCGCTCAGCCTGCCGCGGGTGCCGTGCAATCGGGCCCTGCGCTTCCCGTCTATCGCATCAATCCCGGCGACGAGCTCGAGATCAACGTGTGGCGCGAGGATCAGCTCCAGCGCGCCGTGAAGGTTCTGCCCGACGGAACGATCGCCTTTCCGCTCGTCGGCTCGATACAGGCCGCCGGAAAGACCACGGTCGAGATCGAATCGGTTATTTCCGCGGGGCTCGCGAACAAATATGTCGACGGCAAGGTGCCCGATGTCACCGTCGCCGTGCGCAGCCCGGCCGGACTTCAGTTTTCTGTTATCGGAAAGGTAAAGGGCGCCGGTACGTTTACACCGGGCCGTTATGTTACCTTGCTTGAGGCCCTGAGCCTTGCTGGCGGCGCCGATGAGTTCGCCAGCCTCGACAGCATCGTCATCGTTCGCAAGACGGCGACCGGCCTGGTGAGCATTCCGGCGCGACTGGGAGGCATATTGAGGAGCAAGTCCGTCAGCGCCGACGCGGTAAGGAATATTCCGATGATCGAAAGCGGCGATACAGTCATCGTGCCATGAAGCTGATCTATTCGCCTGCCTTGAACGACCGCTCTTTCACCGCGTGGCGCGTGCCGGCCGCGGCCGTGGCCGTGTTGCTGCTCGCGACGCCGGCGCATGCGCAGACCAAGAGCGAAGTCGTGGTGTCGGCCTCCGCCGGCTATGACAGCAACCCGTTCCTGGCCTTTGGCAACGACCGCGACGTGGCGTCGTTCCGGCTGGAGATGGTGCCGACCATTTCGCGATCCGACGGCATCAGCAGTATAACGGTGTCGGGCCGGGTCGAGCATGTCGAATATGCCCGGCTTTACGATGCGGCCGATAATCTGTCGGCGAACATGTCGGCGACCTACCGTGTCAATGAACGTATGGAAGTCGCGGGACGGGTTCAGATTTCCAGCAGCATTTCGACGACGGATTTCACGCGCCCGCTGCTCGACACGCCGGGCGTCACGCCGATCGATCCCACCCTGCCGATCGACGACGACATCACGTTGCTGGGCGACCGGCAGCGGCGCAACAGCGCTTCGGCCGAATTCTCGCTGGCTTATACGCTCAGTCCGTTCGACCAGCTCCGCTGGTCCAGCGTGGCGCAGGCGCAGCGGTATCCGGGTTCGATCAACCTTCAGGATTCGGATTACGCGTCGCAGCGGCTGGCCTATTCGCGCCAGTTCAACGAGGACGTGTCGCTGGGCAGCAGCGTCGACGCCAGTGTCAGCAATTTCCGCAACGGGCGCATCGGCGACGCGACGATGGTGTCGCCGCAACTGTCGCTGGGGCTCCGGCTTTCGCCGCGCCTGCAGCTGTCGGGCAGCTTCGGCCTGTCCTTCACGCGCACCAAATTGGCGTTGGGAACCGTCAGCAGCACGACCCTCTCCGGGAATTTGCAGGCCTGTTACAAGGGATCGCTGTCGAATTTCTGCCTGAACGGCCTGCGCCAGGTGCTGCCGTCGGCAATCGGCGGCGTCCGCAAGCAGTCGTCGATCGGCGCGACTTATTCGCTTCGCCTGTCCGAACGCGAAACGATCCAGGTGGGCGGCAGCTACTCGCTGGCGTCGACCCCGCTCACCGGCATCGGCGGCGATTTCGAAAGCATCCGGTCCTACGCGCGGTACGAGCATCAGTTGAACGAGAAGCTTCGGCTTTTCGCCAGCGCCGGCTATTCCGATACCCAGGATAATCTTGGCCAGAAACGGTCGAATTTCCAGGGGGCTGTCGGGGTCTCGTTCAAATTCGGAAGCGTGCAATGAGCGAGGACCGGTTCGACCGCGACGACGAAGGGGGCAATTTCTTCGCCCATCTTCCGACCATCATTCGCGAGCGCTATCGCTGGGCATTGCTGCCCACCATTCTTTGTTTCGTGGCGGGAATCGCGGCGGCTTTCCTGCTGCCGACGGTCTATCGGTCGACGGCGACGCTGCTGGTCGAATCGCCGCAGCTTCCCGAAGACGTGGTCGGGGTGCAGGACGGCGACGTCGTCGACCAGCGCATCGCCAAGATCCGCCAGCAGGTGCTGAGCCGTCCGCGGCTGATCGAGCTGATCCAGAAGCATCGCCTGTACAACGACGAGCGTTCGCGCAAATCGCTGTCCGAAATCGTCCAGCAGATGCGCGATGCGACGACGATCGAGGCGGTTTCGGCCGAATTGCAGCGCGGCGGCGGAAAGAATTCGACGATCGCCTTCACCTTGAGCTTCGATTATGAGGCCGCGGCGCAGGCGCAGGCGGTCACGCAGGACATGACCGAGCAGGTCCTGCTGATCGACGCGACGAAAAGCTCCGAACAGGCGACCAACACGGTGCAGTTCCTGACCGATCAGGCGGTGGCGCTGCAGACACAGATCGGCGAGCTCGAAAGCTCGATCGAAACGATCAAGGCGCAGAACGGACTGGCGCTTTCCAGCGCGGGTTCGATGATTTTCAGCGGATCCACCGGCGGTTACGACGCGCAGATCATTTCGCTGCAGCGCGAAAATGCGCAGCTTGCCGCGCAGAAGGAGGCGCGCAAGACGTCCGCCGACCGCGATCCGGTGGTGGCAGCGGCCGAAGCCGAACTCGCCGCCGCGCAGGCGCGCTATTCGGACGATCATCCCGACGTCGCGATCGCGCGCCGCCGCCTGGCGCAGGCGAAAAACCTTGCGGCGAACAATGTCGCCAAACTGCCGCCCGACATAATCGACCAGCAGATCGCGTCGAACAATGCGCAGATTTCGGCGCTGCAATCGGCGAAGGCGCAGGAAATGGGCCGCCTGTCGTCGGCGCAGAGCGCGCAGGCGCGGGCTCCGCTGGTCCAGGAACAGATCGCGCAGCAGCAGCAAAAGCTCGACGGGCTGAACAAGCAATATGAAAGCGTGTCGACGCGCCTGATGTCGGCGCAGGCGAGCGCGAAGGCCGAGACCGAGCAAAAGGGCGAGCGCCTTTCGGTGATCGATCCGCCGGTGGTGCCCGAAGATCCCAACTCGCCCAATCGGCCGCTGCTGATCGCGGGTGGCCTGGTATTCGGGCTCGGGCTGGGCCTGTTCCTGATCCTGGCGGTCGAACTGTTCCTGCGGCCGATCCGCGATGTTCTTGATATCCGGTCGGTAACGGGCGCGATGCCGATGGTTTCGGTTCCCTCGATCGACGTGGCGGAGACCACCGAAAAGGGGTTCCTGCGCCGTCTGCTCAATATCTTTTCCCGGCGAAAGCCCGCCATGCAGAGCGCGGAAGGCTAGGATCTTTCAATGAACAGCCTCCCCAATCTCCCGCGATCGGTTCATGAATTGGCGCCGGGCGGTCCTTTGCCGGGCGTCGGTGAAGTCGCCGAAGAACCGGGCCTCGAACTCAGCCCGAAGCTTGTCGGATTCGATTCGAAGGACGCCCGGTCGCGTTCGTTCAACCTGCTTCGCGCGCAGCTGATCAAGAAGCTGGCGGAGACGGGGGGCCAGCTAGTCGGCGTAACCTCGCCGGCGCCGCACGCCGGCAAGTCCTTCGTTGCCTCGAACCTCGCGGCGTCGCTGGGACAGCTGCCGAACAAGCGCACCTTTCTGATCGATCTCGACCTGCGGCGCGCGACGATCGCGCAGATTTTCGGCCTCGACGCGAGCGAGGGCATCACCGAATATCTGGTGGACGACAGCGTCGAGCTTCAGAAGATCGGCCGGCATTTTCGCGAGAGCAATCTTGTCGTCTATCCGACGCTTCCGGCGCCGGTGAACTCGGCCGAGCTGATGGTGAGCGAGCGCTTGGACCAACTGATCGCCCGCGCGCGCGCGCTTGGCGACGATGCCATCGTCATCGTCGACCTGCCGCCGGTGTTCGCCAACGACGACGCGATATTGGCGGCGGAGAAACTCGACGGCGTTCTGGTCGTCGTCGAACAGGGCGTCACGACGAAGAAGCAGCTTCAGGGGGCGATGCAGCTTTTGCACCCCACGCCGATCCTCGGGACCGTCTTCAACCGCTTCAAAGGTGGTAGCGGTGACCCTTATGGATATGGCGGCAAATATAGCGGCTATTATTCGGAATAGCATGCCGCGCGGTCGCGCATCGCGATCGGTTACATTGCATTCGGGCGTATAGAAGCGCGGCTCGCTTCGCGACCGCGCCGTGTGTGGTGCTGTCAACCTGTCTTCCCAAACTTTATCCATCCCGGGCCCGCGTCCACGCCTTGGCGCGGCCGGCAGGGAAGGCCGCGCGCGGCGGCGGGACGATCTTTTCATCCTGACGTGCGCGCCGGCAGGGTCTGTCCGCCCGGGCCTCTTCCGCCGAGCCGTCTTCCGCGGGAATAGGACAATGCGCTCAATGCATTGGCGACCCCGCCCGCATCGGTCGCCGGGCCGCGCTTCTCAAGGCGTGGCATGGCGCGTCGGCGGCGCGATTAGTGCGATCCTGCGGGCCGCACAGCCGCCCCGCCGCAGCCCGTCCCGCCGCTGAACCGGCCTGGCCGAGTCGCTGCCAGAATGGCGGCATCTGCGCAGCTTGTGCGTAAGGCCGAATCCCCCGCGTGGGGGACGCGCGACCCCGAGTCGATCATAACATTTGCGCTAAACCTTTGTTTATCGTGCTGTTCCAGAATGGAACATCACTCGATTCAGCGCAATCCCGCTGGCGACGGCTGTGGCTGAAGGTGCGGATATTTATACCATAATATCAGCGTATTAAGGCATTTATGGCGATCGCGATCTTGCCCCGGAATCCTGCTTTGATACGGCCGCTGACTTAAGTCGCGTTGACAAAACTTAACGAATCGTAATAGTGCCAACTCGGCAGACAAGCATAAGACTTGCAGCCGGGTTTCGCGCAATCGGGTCGAACATTGTGCTGAGGTCCCAATCAAAATGGGTCTTTGGACACGGCAGTCCGCGGTGTGGCGGCGAGCATCCCTCGCAGCATGATCACGGGCCTCGCCGGCTATTTGTCGACATCGTTCAGACCCGTTCGGGGCGTGAGCGAGACAAAGGGGTAGTAGTATGAAAAAGACAATGATCTCGGCCCTCGCTGCGGCCGCTGCTTTCGCTCTCCCGGGGGTCGCATCGGCTTCCACCATCCTCAATTCTGGCTTTGAAGCCGGCCCTGTGGGCACTGGCGCGCCGACCGGCTGGGCTACGAACAACCCGTCGCTGGTTCAGGTCGTCACCAGCTTCGGAAGCTACGCGCCGACCGAGGGCAGCAAGTTTGCGGTCCTGACGACGGGCGCCCAGGACATCGCAACGGTCCTGACGCAGATCTTCAACATGAACGCCGGCGAAGCGATCAGCTTCATGGTGGCTTTCTCCACGACCGATTACCTGCCGTTCAACGACACCGGCGCGCTTGGCATTTTCGACTTCACGAACTTCGCCGGCACCACGCTGTTCACGCAGTCGGTTTCGAGCGTCGGTGACGGCGTCAGCGGCCCGTGGACGAAGGTGACCTTCGTTGCACCCGTGACCGGCTCCTATGCGATCAACGCAAGCGTCCGGAACGTCGGTGACGGTTCGGTCAACAGCTTCCTTCTGCTCGACGCTCCGGCGGTTCCCGAACCGGGTGCCTGGATGCTGATGCTGCTCGGCCTTGGTGTCGTCGGCTTCGGAATGCGTCGTCGCCCCAATCTTCGCGTCAACTTCGCCTAAATGGCTTCCACGAAACTAGGGATGGGTTAAATGAAAAATGCTTTGCTTCTTGCGCTTTCACTTGCGGCGGTAACGCTGCCGGCGACGAGCGCGACTGCCGCGACGACCGTCGACGTCAGCACGGGTGTGACCTCCAACTGGACGGTTCGTCCGGACCTGGTCAGCCTTCCCTCGACCGCGTTCATTCCGACCGAAGTTCACCCGGCTTGGGATGGCGGCTCGAGCAACCCCTTCGTGGACGGCGCACGCTGGATCACGCAGTTCAATCCCGGCACGCTGAACGTTCCGGAGAGCGAAGCCTATTTCGAAACCGTTTTCCAGATCGCCGACATCGCGAACATCTCGCAGCTGGCGCTGGCAGGCACCTTCTGGGTCGACAATGAAGTCCTGGAAATCCTGCTCAACGGCAACCTGATCACCGGTTCGGGCGGCACCTTCAACGGTTCGGGTACGGCTTTCGGCACGACGAATGCTTCGTACTTCCAGCAGGGCGCCAACACCCTGACGTTCCGGATCAAGAACTATGGTCCGAACCTTCCCGAAGGCACCACCGGACAGAATCCGGCTGGCCTCCGCGTCTCGGGCGTGTTCTCGGCCGTTCCGGAACCGGGCACCTGGATGCTCATGATGCTGGGTCTCGGCGCAGTCGGTTTCTCGATGCGTCGTCGCCAGAAGACGCAGGTGCGCTTCCAGTTCGCCTGAGTTAAGCTCCGGCCAACTTTCTGATCAGAGAAGGGTCGGCCTTTATTGGCCGGCCCTTTTCATTTGAGACGTTGCTATGGCACGCATGAAGACATTGCGATTGAAGCGGCAGACGTGGGGCCTTCCGGCGCTTCTCGTTGCGAGCGCGCTTGCGATGCTCGCCGCGCTTTGCGCCGTCTATATGGCGCTGTCGGCTCCGTCCAAGCGGCTGTCCCATCAGACCAGGGCAGCGGTCGAGGCACCGGCCGAGCCCGAGCCGGAGACGCTTCAGTTCAGGCCCGGAATCGACGCGAAGACCGCGGCGGAAATGAATGCGGCGATCCCGCAGTCGACCGAACCGCTGGTCGACGCCCGCCCCTTTGCCGTCAACCTGCCGTCGATCGACGCCGGCACGCGGCTTTCGGCGGTCGATTGCCTGACCGCGGCGGTATATTATGAGGCGGCATCGGAAACGCCGACCGGCCAGCGGGCCGTCGCGCAGGTCGTCCTCAACCGCGTCCGTCATCCGGCCTATCCGAATTCGGTCTGCGGCGTGGTCTTCCAAGGTTCGCAGCGCAAGACGGGCTGCCAATTCACCTTTACGTGCGACGGCGCGCTCAATCGTCCTCCGTCGGCATCGGGCTGGGCGCGCGCGCGCGGGGTCGCGGTCGCCGCACTCGCCGGTTATGTCGAACCGAGCGTCGGCCTGGCCACGCATTATCATACGCAATGGGTCGTGCCCTATTGGAGCGCGAACCTCACCAAGCTGCGAACGGTCGGCGCGCATATCTTCTATCGCTGGAACGGCAGCGCGGGGACGCGGTCGGCCTTCACCAATGCCTATGCCAAGTCGGAGATCATCCCGGCATCGGCAATGGCGAGCCTTTCCGGATTCTTCCTGAGCGCCCCGCCGCAGGTCGATGCCGCGGTGCCGGTCGATACCAGCCTGGCGCAGCCGGCCCCGGCAACTGTCGCCGCCGCGAGCTCGGCGCTTCTCGTTCGTTCCGGCGGCGAGCTCAGCACGGCGCCGCGCGGCGCAATCGAAACGCGCGGCGGCAATCTGGAAAAGCCCGAATATCGCCTGAAAAGCGACGCCGTCGAGCATCGCTTCATCGACGATCGCGGAACGCTGCGCGACGCGCAATAGGCAGGCGCGCGCCGACGGTCGTCAATTCTTCAGACTCTGCGGTCATTGCCCCATCTGGTGTCGCGCCTCTCTTGCCGGAGTTCCACGCCTATCATGTCGACGATCCTCAACGCCGCCACCCGTTTCGAAGGGCAAAAGCCTGGCACGTCCGGCCTGCGCAAGAAGGTGCGCGTCTTTCAGCAGCCGGGCTATGCGGAAAATTTCCTCCAGTCGACCTTCGATGTCGCCGAGGCCGCGCCCGGCGCGACCCTGGTGATCGGCGGCGACGGCCGCTATCACAACCGCACCGTCATCCAGCAGGCGATCCGGATGGCGTCGGCAAATCAATATGGGCTTGTCCTGGTCGGACAAGGCGGAATCCTTTCGACGCCGGCGGTCAGCCATCTCATCCGGAAATATGGCGCGAGCGGGGGACTGATCCTCTCCGCGAGCCATAATCCGGGCGGGCCCGATCATGACTTCGGGATCAAATATAATATCGCGAACGGCGGTCCCGCGCCCGAGCAGGTGACCGATGCGATCCATGCCCGGACGCTGGTCATCGATCATTGGAAGAGCGTCGATTCCGCCGACATCGATCTCGACAGCATCGGACATCATGACGTCAGCGGCATGCGGGTCGAAATCGTCGATCCGGTCGCGGATTATGCCGATCTGATGGAAGAGCTTTTCGACTTCGCCGCGATACGGGAGGCGGTGGCCGGCGGCTTTTCGATGGCGTTTGACGCCATGAATGCGGTGACCGGACCCTATGCGATCGAGCTTCTGGAGCGCCGGCTGGGTTTTCCGGAGGGCACGGTTCGCCGCGGTGTTCCGCTGGAGGATTTCGGCGGTGCGCATCCCGACCCCAATCTGGTGCATGCGCATGCGCTTCATGCGTTGATGATGGGGGCGGAGGCGCCGGACTTCGGGGCGGCGTCCGATGGCGATGGCGATCGCAACCTGACCATCGGCCGCGGATGCTTCGTCTCGCCGTCCGATTCGCTGGCGATGCTCGCCGCCAATGCGCCGCTGGTGCCCGCCTATGCGCGCGGTCTTGCCGGAATCGCCCGATCGATGCCGACCAGCATGGCGGTCGACCGCGTTGCCGAGGCGCTGGAAATCGACTGTTTCGAAACGCCGACGGGCTGGAAATTCTTCGGCAATCTGCTCGACGCCGGCAAGGTCACGCTGTGCGGCGAGGAAAGCGCCGGGACGGGCGGCGACCATATCCGCGAGAAGGATGGTCTGTGGGCGGTGCTGTTCTGGCTCAATATTCTGGCGGTCCGGCGGATGTCGGTCGCGGAAATCGCGCGCGACCATTGGCGGCGATTCGGCCGCAACTATTACGCGCGCCACGATTATGAAGGCTTGCCTGTCGAGGCCGCGGACCGGCTGGTGCGATCGCTGTCGGACGCGATCCCGACGCTGGCGGGCCGCAGGTTTGGCTCGCTCGCAGTGACGAACGCGGACAGCTTTACCTATGTCGACCCCGTCGACGGGTCGGAAAGCGTGGGGCAGGGGTTGCGGATTTTCTTCGACGACGGGTCGCGGATCATCTTCCGGCTTTCGGGCACGGGCACCGAGGGGGCGACGCTTCGCCTGTATCTCGAGCGCGTCGTTGCGCCGGACGGGGACCTGGCAAGCTCGGTCGACGCGATGCTGTCGACTCTGGTCGATGTGGCCGATCGGATCGCGGACATCACCGGGCATACCGGCCGAACCGCGCCCGACGTGATAACCTGACGGACGGCGCGCGCTTTCCCTCCCGCGCGGTCAGTCGAATTTTTCGTACCATGTCTCGCCATGGCGGAGCTTTGCGAATAGCCGCGCGGCGCCGAAGCGATATTTGTAGATGTGAAGCCGCATCCGGTCGGCGAAACCGAGCGGGAAATAGCGGCGGTTGAGGAAGATCGTGTCCTGATGGCCGATCCGCGACATGTTCACGCCATAGAAGCCCGCCGAATTCAGATGCCGCTTCACCTGCCCGACCTGATCGGCGGTGATCAATCCGCAAAAGTCGTGAAACTCGATCGTAAGCTGACCGATCCGGGCGAGCGTCTCGCCGTCGGTCTTCAGCAGCAGGTCGACTTCGGCGCCCTCCACGTCGACCTTGACGAGGTCGACGAACGGCCGCCCCGTCCAGTCGAGTATTTCGGGCAGCGACACCCCCCGAACGCGAATCTGCTCCGCACCGTCGGCGGCGGGCGCGTCGATCCGCGAGGCGAGGGGGTTGGTGCTGTCGATCTGAAAGGGCAGGTCGTCGACCGGGTTTCCCGTCGCTGCCCAGGGGCGAAGATGGATTCGGGGGTCACCGGACGGGTTGATGGCGTCCAGAAGATGCGGATTGGGTTCCAGGGCAAAAACCTCGGCGTCGAAGCGTTGCCGCATCTTCCGCGCAAATCGACCGGTGTTCGCGCCCAGGTCGACGATGGCGGATCCCGGGGACAGGGCCTTTCCAACAAGCGTATGCCATTCGATCGTCGTCAGCATAGATACTCCCGACTTTTCAAAGGTGCTTTGGTATGCGTCGAAGTCTAGCCCGGCCCGCGCCGGATTCAATCGGCATTCCGGTGTCGCGGGGTGGCGGATATCGGCGGCGGCGCGCCGTGCACGCATCGATATTTCGGCATGATATTTCGAAAAACGTGGCGGCCCGCCGCGGAGGGAAGCCAAGCTCCGCTACGGGCCGCGACAGTATCTCTACTGCAAAAGTAGAGTGACATTCGCTTGCCGATATGGCTAGCTGTTTCTCCAACGAAACACCGTGTCAGAGCATCGCTTCATCGTCCTTTCTCCCACGCCATGACCGCCAAAAAGGGACTCATCATTCGCCATGTGCCGCATGAGGGGATCGCGGGCTTCCGCGAACCCGTCGAGTCGGCCGGCTATGTTCTTGAGCGGATCGATGTCGCCGATCCCGCTTTTGGCGCGGTAGATCTGACCGAGCCCGATCTGCTGATCATGATGGGTGGCCCCATGGGGGTCTATGAAAGGGCCGAACACCCGTGGATCGCGTGCCAGCTGCGCCGCCTCGCCCGCCGTCTCGAGCATGATCGGCCAACGCTGGGCGTCTGTTTCGGGGCGCAGATGATCGCCGCGGCGCTCGGCGCGCCCGTCTATCCGGGGCCGGCGAAGGAAGTCGGCTTCCATCCGCTCAGCGCCGTCGATCCGACCTCGCCGCTGCGCCATCTGGCCGATGTCGACGTGCTGCATTGGCATGGCGACACGTTCGACCTTCCGCCGGACGTCGAACTGCTCGCCTCGACGCCGTCGTATCGCCATCAGGCCTTTCGTCGCGGCCCGAACATTCTTGCGTTGCAGTTCCATGCCGAAATGGGGCTCGATCCGCGCTTCGATGCATGGATCGACCAGTGGCCGGAGGCGCTGGATGCGGTGGGCAGCAGCGCCGCCGCGATGCGCGCGCGTCATACCCAATGCGGTCCGGGCGCGGTTGCCGCGGGGCGACGGATGATCGCCGAATGGCTCGACGGGCTTTCCGGCTGAAGGCGGGCGCAGGCAAAGAAAGCGGTCCGGATGCCCGGTTCGGCTGCTGCGCGGCGGTCAAAGATGCTGCCGCTACGGCAATGTAGCGCTACTTTAGGGTAACATGATACGTGAATCACGACGGCACGTAACTTGATTTCGATTCGTGATGCTCTATGCCCAACGCGTGCAGGGTGACCCAGACAATTACATCAGTCTCCTTTCGGCCGCGCAAATTGAAACGCTGCGGCTGGTTTTTGAGCACAAAAATTCCAAGGAAATCGCTCGCATTATGGATGTTTCGCCCCATACGGTGGACGAAAGGGTGCGGCGAGCCCTAAAAAAATTGAATGTTTCCAATAGGATAGAGGCCGCTACGATCCTTGCGCGTAACGGTGTATTCGACCAGGTTACTCCCTATCAACCTTTGACATATCAATTGATCGACCTAGGCGACCCGGTCGCGGCGGATGATGCCGGACCGGGGCGTAGTTCGACGCGGCGGCTTTTCGACATAGGCACGCCATTTCCTACCGCGTCCCAGCCGGCCAACCGGCATGGGTTGATGGAAAGGATAATCTGGCCAATCCTGATCGCCTTCGCGACCATTTTGGCTTTTTCCGCTCTTTACTCGATCCTTGTTGGTCTTGGTCGTGTTCTGACCTGAATGCTGCGGGGGGGATCCGTTGGCATTCTTTACAAGGACCTACGACATGCTGAACGAACGACTCTCCGCTGCGAAGAAGATCGCTTCCGAACTGCACCAGGCCGAAGATGCAATCGATGAAACGATGATCCGTATCGCCAACCTCGCCGCCACGCTGCCGACCGCACGCCGCGACATCAACATGTCGGCGATCGTCGGCCAGGAAGCGATGGCAAAGGTTGCGCACGCTCTTGCCGCCGCCGGCGAAGTCCGCCAGCTCCTTACCGACGCGCATATCTCGCTCACCGAGACGCAAAAGCAGATCGGTCTGGGAACGCGCATGTTCGGCGCCGGCGTCAAGCCGCCCGCGAGCGCCTCGCTGGTCGAGGATGGCGGCAACGACATCGGCGGTGCAGCGGTCGCGCACCTCGCGCTCGCCAAGGCGTCGTAAGAGGTCGGACGAGCCATATGTGGACCGTGGCGACTTATTACGGGGTTTTGCTCCTCACCGTGGCCGTCGCGATGTGGCGCGGCGGCCATATGGAACGGTGGGCTGCCTATACCGCCTTGATTGCTTCGGTCTGCACCACCGTCCTGGCACCCGTTCCGGATTGGTCGCATATTGAATATAGTATCTTCGCAATCGACGTCGTCGCACTTGCGAGCTTTTGGTTCATTGCCTTCAAAACCCAGCGCTTCTGGCCATACTGGATCACCGGTTGGCAGTTGATCGCGATTTTCGGGCACCTCCAGAAGCTGATGTTTTCGGAGATACTGGCGCGGCCCTACGCGCTGCTTTCAATGTATATATCTTACCCGATCCTATTTGTGATCTTGTATGCATCGGGTTCGACCAAACGGACGGGACACGCCGGGACCTGATGAAGGACACCCAAAGGGTCTCATCGCATGCAGCAATTTTCGAACCAAGAAATTGCCGAAATCAAGTCGCGGATCGACCAGATTCATGACCTCCTCGCCAAAAGCGGCGGAGAGGAACATTTGGTATCAGGATCCGCGACCTTTGGATTGTCGGCTGAATCCTCCGAACCGCGGCTGATCGACCAGCTCGCGCTCAGCATCCAGATGCGGCGGATGCGCAAGAGCCATTTCGGCACTTCGCAGATGTCGGGTCCCACGTGGGACATGATGCTCGACTTGATGCTGGCGAACGCCAACGGCCGCACGCTCAGCGCGAGCGACCTGGCGACCGGCGCTGCGGTCCCGCTTTCGTCCGGACTCCGGATGATCGCGGCGCTCGAAGCCCTGGGGTTTGCGAAGCGTACGATCGACGAGCGCGACCGGCGCCGTTCGATCGTGCGACTGACCGACGCCGGCATCGAACGCATGGCGAGCTATTTCAAGAAAATCGGTGCGGCGATGAACAGCGGCTATAATCGGGTCGCCTCCGCCTGAGCCTAAGCCTTAGCCCGGCGAGACCAGCCGCCGGTTGCTACTCGGTCATTTCGCGCATCATGCGATCGATCTTGGCCATGGCGTCGCGCTTGATCTGACAGACGCGCGCCGCGCTGACCTCCAGAGTCAGCCCGATCTCCTGCAAATTCAATTCCTCGAAGAAATAGAGCTGCAGCACCATCTGCTCGCGGCCGTTGAGCCTGGCGATGCACAGGCGCAGCGCATCGAGCATGTCGTGCTGCTCCAGCGCCTCGCCGGCACCAGTCCGGTCGTCGGCGAAGAGAAAGGATCCTTCGTCGACCAGTTCGTCGAGCGAGGTCGAGCGGCCGTGCGTCGCGCTTTTCTCGAGCGCGAAATAATCGTCGGGCGAAAGGTCCAGCGCCGCCGCCATCTCGGCGGTCGACGGGGCCCGGCGTAGCTGCTGTTCGAGCATCGCGCGCGTCTGGTTCAGTTGCCGCGCCGCCGCCATCGCCGATCGTCCGACATCGGCCTCGCGCCGTTGCTGATCGATCATCGCGCCGCGGATGCGCGTCGTCGCATAGGTGGCAAAGGCGAAGCCGCGTTCCTCGTAGGTCCGGCTCGCCTCGATCAGCGCGATCAGCCCGACTTGGATCATGTCCTCAAGGTCGCTTGTGCGCGAGACCCGCGAATGGACCTGCCAGGCGATCTTGCGAACGAGCGGTGCATATTCCTCGATCAGCGCCTCGGCGCTTTCGCCATAGCCATGCGCCCGCGCTGCGCGGCCGCCCGCTCCGAATTGATCGGGGCGCTCAATTTTCATGGGGCTCGTCCTTCATCTGGGCATCTTCGCCGCCGGTAAGGCGCGGCACTTCGGCGCCGATCGTGGCAACGATCTCGGTCGCCTTGTTCGCCGGGATTTCGAGGTAGGAGATCACCGCGACGTCGGGGAAGGTCGCGCGCACCAGCCGCGAGAGTGCCGAACGGCAGAGCGGCGAGGCGACGAGCGCAAAGCTGCGCGTCGACAGCAGGAGCGGTTCGACCGCCTGGCCGATCTGTTCGATGATCTTCATTGCCATGCCGTGCTCGAACGGCCATTCGGCGCCGGGATTGGCGCGCACCGCCTGGTTCAGCAGCACCTCGATATCGGGGCTGAAGGTCACGACGGGCAGCGGCATGCGGCTCGGCACGATCGTCTGCACGATCAGCGCGCCGATGCGCTGACGCACCGCCTCGACCAGATCGTTGTCGCCGAGCTGCTGGCTGGCGAGCGACACCATCGCTTCGGCGATCTTGCGGAAGTCGCGGAGCGGCACGCGCTCGACGAGCAGCGCCTTGCACAGCGCCGCGACGCGCGGGAGGGCATAGCCCTGCGGCGACAGGCTCTGCGCGAGCTGCGGATAATGGGCCTTGAGATTGTCGATCAGCGCCTGCGCATCGTCGAGGCCGAAGAGTTCCGACGCCGAACCGATGATGCTGTTGTTGAGGTGCGTCGCGACCACGGTCGCGGGGTCGACCACGGTATAGCCCGCGGCGATCGCGTCGTTCTGCGACGATTTCGGAATCCACAGCGCGTCGAGGCCGAAGGTCGGATCCTTGCAGGGGCGCCCGGTAACCTTTGCGACGAGATCGCCCGAATCGAGTGCGAGCATCTCGTTGGGGAATACCTCGTCCTCGCCGACGATCACCCCGGCGACCGAGATGCGGTAGACGTTGCCCGGCAGCGACAGGTCGTCGGCGACCTTCACCGGCGGAACGACGAACCCGAGTTCCTTCGAAAGCTGGCGGCGGATACCCGTGATGCGGGTCATCAGCGGCGCGCCCTTGCGTTCGTCGACCAGCGTGACAAGCGCATAGCCGATTTCGAGCTGGCATGGACCGACGTCGCTGACGTCCGCCCATTCGATATGGTGCGGATCGGGAGCGGGCGCGGCGGGCGGAGGGGCGGCCTGCGCCATCTGTTCGGCCTTGCGAAGCTGCCAGCCGATCCCGCCGGCGATCGCGGCGGCCGGAAGAATGAGCATCTGCGGCATCGCGGGAACGAGGCCGAGAATGAAGAGCACGCCGCCAACGGCCATCCAGACGTGCGGCGAGGCGAACTGGCTGCCGATCTGGCCCGAAAGATCGTGCGGCGAAGCGACGCGGGTGACGATCGCAGCAGCGGCGATGGAAAGCAGCAGCGCCGGAATCTGCGCGACCAGTGCGTCGCCGATCGCAAGCGTGACATAGGTGCTGCCGGCCTCGGAGAAGCTGAGGCCGTGGCTGAACATGCCCAGGATCAGGCCGCCGACGATGTTGACGAACAGGATCAGCAGGCCCGCGACCGCGTCGCCCTTCACGAATTTCGAAGCACCGTCCATCGAGCCGTAGAAATCGGCCTCGGTCGCGACTTCCTGGCGGCGAGCCTTCGCTTCATCGGGCGTCAGCAGGCCGGCGTTGAGGTCGGCGTCGATCGCCATCTGCTTGCCCGGCAAGGCGTCGAGGGTGAAGCGCGCCGACACTTCGGAAACGCGGCCGGCACCCTTGGTGATGACGACCAGGTTGATGATCATCAGCACGACGAAGACGAAGATGCCGACGACATAGTCGCCGCCGATCAGGACCTGACCGAACGCCTCGATAACATGGCCTGCCGATGCCGTACCCTCATGCCCGTGGACGAGCACGACGCGCGTCGAGGCCACGTTCAGCGAGAGGCGGAACAGGGTCGCGAGCAACAGAACCGTCGGGAAAGCCGAGAAATCGAGCGGCTTGGACGCCTGGAGCGCGACCATCAGGATCGCGAGGCTGATCATGATGTTCGCGACGAAGCTGATGTCGAGGATGATCGGCGATACCGGGATCACCATCAGCGCGACGAGAATCAGCATCGCCGCGGGCAATGCCGCGGCCCCCGCGATGCGGGTGATGTTGCTCAGCTTGAGGCCGCCCATCATGCGTTGCCTCCAAGCGAGGCGAGGCGGCGATAGGCGCTTGCGGCGAAGTCCATCGACAATTTCTTTGGCATGGGCTGAATATCCATCATCGGAAGGGGCGGGCGTCCGCCGCCGGCGCCGCTGGCGCTGGCCATCTGCATGCGCCAGCCGGAAGCGGGTATGGCGGCGCCGGGCATCATCCCGGCACCGCCATCCGCATCGAGCTTGGCGCGGAAAAATTCGCGAATTTCGCCGAGGCTGCGCATGCTGCCGTCGGCGTTGTAGAAGACGGGGCGGTTTGCCGCCGCGGCCTCGGGCATCATCGTCGCGCCGGCCTGGTCGGGATTTTCGTCCCATGCCGAAAGAAAACGGGCGGCCCCCGCCGATCCCAGAAAATGGGCGAGATACAGGTCGACCGGCTCGGCGGCGCGGCCGATGCGGCTTTCGATATAGTCCTGGTTATCGGAGGTCAGCGCCGCGGCCATGTTCGAGGCCGCGACCGGATCGTCACGCAGGCCGAGGATCTGGTCGCGCAGCATGGGATCGGCGATGCTGAAGCGGCCCGACGCGTCCTGACCGATCGCGTTGGCTGCCCAGCCGAGCCCATGGTCCGCGCCGTGGCGGCGCAGCGTGGCGAGCCAGGTCTGCTTGGTGAACTGATAAAGCCCGCGCGCGGACGAGGTCGGCGCTTTTGCGGTGGGATTGAAGCGGCTTTCGACGCGCGCGACGTCGACCAGATAGTCGAAGTCGACCCCGGTGCGCGTCGATGCATTCTGAACCGCATCCAGGACGGGGACAGCGCCGGGCGCCGGTGTCGCAGAGGGGTTGATCAGGTTCATGCAATTGGTTCCGCTGTTTCAGCAGACCAAAAGCAATCATCGTGCCATTTTGTAGAAAATCACAATAATATGTGATTTATCAATAGCTTAATGCAAGACCCCGGTGGTGCGTTCCGCGGATTTGATGGTTCATGTCAATCCTCTGACGCGTCCAGTCCTTCAGGACGTTGACCCGGATGGCGGCCGCCTCGAGCTGGGCGAGGGTCTTTGTGATCAACGTGCGTGCCTGCGCTTCGCCCCCCTCGGGGATCGCGGCACCGCGAAAGAGGATCACCGCCGTCGCAAGTTCTTCGGTCGCGGCGATGATCGCGCCGGCATCCTGCCCGTCAAGAGCGCCGACCAGAAGGTCGAGCTTCGTCTGGATGTTTTCCATCGGCATCAGTCGGCGCGCCCCTGGGCGTAGCTCAGCATGGCGAGTGCGATATTCTTGGCATCGGTCGTGTAGGTGCCTTCGGCGATCGCGGCGCGCAGCGAGGCGACGCGTGCGGCGTCGACGGGCGGCGGCTGCGACGCGAGGTCGCTTGCAAGCCGTATCAGCTTTGCGCCCGGCAGCGCGGCAGACGCCGCGGAGTGCGACGCCGCGGCGGTCGCCGCGTCGGCATTGCCCGTGATCTTGCGCACGGGAGCGGTGCGGACGACGCCGCCCACCGGCCCGATTTTGCTGTCTCCCGACATCTTCGCCTCCATAAGCCCCGTCGGAAAATCGACGGAAACGTCTCACAAGCGTTTAACGGATGGCGTTTCGGGAGATTAAGGGCCGGTTACCGAAAAAATAAAAAAAGAAACCCGGCGGTGTCGGAAAGCCGACGCCGCCGGGCCAGTGGGGCTGACTGTGATCAGGATATCAGTCCATGAGGCGAGCACGCCCCGGACCGGTTACGATGGCGCTCATCAGATTCTTCGGATCGGTGCCGCGCAGTGCGATCGTCTCGCCGACCCGGCCGTCCTGGGTCGCGATCGCCGAATAGCTGACAGCGAAATTTTCGGTCTCGATCGTCACGCGGACATTGTCGCCGCGGCGGATCACGACTGACGACGCGGTCGCGGCAAAGCTGGGCGATACGGTCGCCGCGCCGCTTGGCCCCGTCATCGGAACGCGCAGGCGCCAGCCCAGCGAGTCACAGCGCACGGCAAGGGTCTGTGCGTCGATAGCGGTGACCGATGCCTGTTCCGGACACCGCGCCAGCTTGATCCGGCGGTCGATCGGGGTGGCGGTACGGCCCATCGCATTTGCGACCATCTGGGTCAGCGTATCGACCGTCTGCCAGTCCTGGATCGCCTGCTGCGCGCTTGCGGTTGGAATGGCGATCAGGCTGGCGGCGATACCGATGGCAAATTTGCGGGTCATGGCGAAAATCCTCGCTGGTCATATTCGCCGGACCAAGTTGCACGATGTGTGCCAGTCGCGCTCCGCCGCCGATTTCCGCGGGCAGCGGCTGAACGACGTCAATCTTTTGACGAGCAGCCGACGGGTGCATGGGTGTTCGTCGCCGACGTTCTCATAATACATTGATAAATAGCAATAAATTGATTTTGGCACGCTGATTGCATCATGCCTTGGTGTTTTTCCGCGCGTCCGTGCCAGTTCCGGCTCGGCGGCCCGTGAAAGGACCCGTCGCCGGCAAGGCGACAGATGAAGGATGTTGATGATGGCAACCGAGAAGCTCTTTGGCCTGCACGCGACAGCGCTCCAGCTGCGCAGCCAGCGCATGATGATGCTCGCGTCGAACATCGCCAATGCCGCGACGCCGAATTACAAGGCGCGCGACCTCGACTTTTCCAAGGCGCTCGATCTTGCGAGCCAGGGCGCCTCGACGTCGGGCGCGATCGAAGGCGCAATGGCCTATCGCGTTCCGGTCCAGCCCTCGCTCGACGGCAACACCGTCGAGATGGCGACCGAACAGACCGCCTTTGCCGAAAACGCGCTCGCCTATCGGTCGAGCCTCTCCTTCCTGCAGGGTCGCGTCAACACGCTGACCCGCGCGCTCAAGGGAGAATGACGATGAACGGCAACTTCTCCGTCTTTGACATCAGCGGGCGCGCGATGTCCGCGCAGCTCGTCCGGCTGAACACCACCGCATCGAACCTTGCCAACGCCGGCACGGTCGCGGGCAGCGAGTCCGAAGCCTTTCGCTCGCTCAAGCCCGTCTTTCGTACCGTGATGGATGCGCAGGGTCGCGCGACGGTCCAGGTCGACCAGGTCACGACCAGCAAGATGGCGCCCTCGAAGCGTCACGACCCGTCGAACCCGCTCGCCGACAAGGACGGCAATGTGTGGGAAGCCGCGGTCGATAGCGCGGCCGAACTGGTCGAGATGGTCGAGACCGCGCGCCAGTATCAGAACAATGTCCAGGTCCTGGAAACCGCAAAGGGCCTGATCAACGAAACGCTGCGGTTAGGACAGTAATCATGGCCGTCGCTTCGATCCAGAACCAGTATCAGAACTATTCGCCGACGCAGCTGAAGGGTCAGCAGCTCGACCAGAGCGACTTTCTTCGCCTGATGACGGCGCAGCTGTCGCAGCAGGATCCGTTCAACCCGGTCGATAACCAGCAGATGGTCGCGCAGATGGCGCAATTCTCCAGCCTGGCCGCCGCCAGCGAAACCAACACGGTGCTGAAGAATATTTCCGACCAGCTCACCGCGCAGACGAAGCTGCTGCAGGACATCAAGGCCGCCACGCCGGCGCCGACCCCCGCTTCGACCCCCACTACCTAATCATCACGCAGGAAGGATAATCTCATGTCGTTCTATACTTCGCTTTCGGGCCTCAAGGGCGCCCAGACCGACATGTCGGTCATCTCGAACAACATCGCGAACGCCAACTCGATCGGCTTCAAGCGCAGCAAGGCGACCTTTGGCGACATCTTCGCCTCGTCGCCGACGCAGGCGACCAAGACGGTCGCGGGCCAGGGCCAGCGCCTGATCGGCATCGCGCAGCAGTTCACGCAGGGTTCGTACGAGACGAGCGAAAAGACGCTTGATCTCGCGGTGATCGGCGAAGGCATGTTCATCGTGAAGGGCGATCCGCCCCGCGAACAGATCACTTATACGCGTAACGGCGCCTTCAGCCCGCAGCCCGACGGCAGCGTCGTCGACTCGACGGGGCAGAAGCTGCAGCTCCTTCCGGTCGACGCCAACGGCAACGTCACCGATCGTACCTTTGCCGGCATGACCGATTTCGTGCTGCCGAGCGGCGCGCCGTCGGATCCGACCGCGTCGCTGATCAACGTGTCGGTCGGCCAGGACGGCCTCGTCACCGCGACTTTCGCCAATGGCGAGGACCAGGTGCTCGGCAAGGTCGCGATGGCGACTTTCCCCGCGATGGAAGGCCTTCGTCCGATCGGCGATGCGCACTGGCAGTCGACGGGCGAAAGCGGCCCGCCGGCGATCGACGCCGCGACCAACGGTCCGATGGGTGCGATCCGCTCGGGCGCGCTCGAGCGTTCGAACGTCGACATCACCGAGGAACTGGTGATGCTGATCGGCGCGCAGCGCAACTTCCAGGCGAATGCCAAGGCGATCGAGGGCGCGTCCACGCTGACCCAGACGATCATCAACATGCGCACCTGATAACCACGATTAGCCGCCTGCCGGGAGTATCCAGATGGACCGCCTCATCTACACCAGCCTGACCGCGATGCGGGGCAGCATGGCCCGGCAGACGGCGATCGCGAACAATCTCGCCAACGCCCAGACGCCCGGGTTTCGCGCCGACATGGCCGAAGCGCAGTCGCTCTGGCTGGACGGATCCGCCTTCAACACGCGCGCCGTATCCTCCGAAGAGGTACTCGGCGCCGATATGAAGGCGGGCACCGTCACCCAGACGGGGCGCGACCTGGACGTCGCGGTGCAGGGCGACGCCCTGCTCGTGGTACAGGCGCAGAATGGCGAGGAAGCCTACACGCGCCGCGGCGACCTTCAGCTTTCGCCGAGCGGGCTGCTCACCACGGGTGACGGCAGTCCGGTTCAGGGAGCGCAGGGCCCGGTGACGATCCCGCCCGCGGATTCGATCAGCATCGATACCGAAGGCCGGGTCTGGGTCGTGCCGACCGGCGGCGATCCGCAGAGCCCGCAGGAGGTCGACAGGCTGCGCCTCGCGACCCCGACGGGATCGGACATCGTCAAGGGCCTCGATGGCCTGTTTCGCGTGAAAGGCGGCGGGATCCTTCCCGACGACCCCGAAGCGCGCCTGATTACGCGCTCGATCGAAGGATCGAACGTCGCCGCTACCACCGCGCTCGTCGAGATGATCGAGGCGAGCCGGAGCTGGGATACGCAGCTCAAGATGATCACCGACGCGCGCGACATGGACAGCGCGACCGCCAATCTGATGCAGCTGCCCCGTTAAGGAGAATAGAAAATGAGCTTCGGTGCCCTTCACGTCGCACGGACCGGTCTGGATGCCCAGGGCTTTCGGATGCAGGTTATCGCCAACAACCTAGCCAACGTGAATACGACGGGCTTCAAGCGCGACCGCGCGAGCTTCGAAACGCTGAGCTATCAGATGATGACGGCGCCTGGTGCGCCCTCGTCGGCGGAGAACCGCTATGCGACCGGGTTAAACCTCGGTACCGGCGTCGCCCTCAGCGGCACCGCGCGCATCGATACGCAGGGCACCTTTGCGACCACGGGCAACGGCCTCGACGTCGCGATCGACGGTGCCGGCTATTTCCAGGTGCAGATGCCCGACGGGCGCATCGGTTATACGCGCGCCGGCAATTTCGGGCGGTCGGCCGACGGCACGCTGGTGACGTCGGACGGCAAGCCTGTCCAGCCGCAGATCCAGATCGCCGAGGATGCGACCTCCGTTTCGATCGGTGCCGACGGGACCGTGTCGGCGACCGGCCCCGATGGTGCGATCACCGAACTCGGCCGGATCGAGATCGCGCGCTTCGCCAATCCGGCGGGGCTGCAGGCGATCGGCAACAATCTGCTGGTCGAGACGCAATCGTCGGGCGCGCCGCAGGTCGGCGGTGCCGGCGAGGAAGGCCGCGGTTCGCTCCGCGGGGGGATGCTTGAGGGGTCTAACGTCAATGTTGTCGAAGAACTTGTCGATATGATCGAGACGCAGCGGGCGTACGAGGTCAATTCGAAGATGATCTCCGCCACCGACGAGATGATGAAAAATGCTGCGCAAACACTCTAAGCTGCTGCTGATCGCGCTTGTCCTCGCGCCCGCTCCAGCGGCCGCGAAGGAGAAGGCCGCGCCCGACGCCTTTGCCGCATCGATGCCTGCGCCGCCGCCGGCTGTGCCAAGCAATGGCGCGATCTTTCAGGGCGGCTACACGCCGCTCACCTCGGGCGGGCGCGCGGGCCAGGTCGGCGATATTATCACGATCCAGCTCGTCGAGCGCACCGCCGCGACGAAGAGCAATGCCGCGACGATGCAGCGCGACGGCAGCATCGGCCTGACGCCACCGGCGACCGGCCCGCTGTCGCTGTTCAACCCGAGCGATATCGGTGCGAACGGCAACCAGCAGTTCAAGGGCAAGGGCGACGCATCGCAGTCGAACGCCCTGTCGGGCGAGGTCAGCGTGACCGTCGCCGCCGTCTATCCGAACGGCACGATGCTGGTGAAGGGCGAGAAGCTGCTGACGCTCAACCGCGGCGACGAGCGCGTCCAGATTTCCGGCATCGTCCGTGCGATCGACATCAGCCCCGACAACCGGGTCCTGTCGACCCGCGTCGCCAATGCCAACATCCGTTACGTGGGCAAGGGCGAGATTGCGCGCGCCAGCAAGCAAGGCTGGCTGCAGCGTTTCTTCTCGATCATCAGCCCCTTCTGAAGAGGATAATGAAGTGACCAGGCGTCCGACCCTCATCACCCTGATTGCCATGTTCCTGGCGAGTTTCGTCTTCGCCGCGCCGGCGCATGCCGAGCGGATCAAGGACATGGGCCAGTTCCAGGGCCTGCGCGCGAACCAGCTCACCGGCTATGGCATCGTCGTCGGCCTTGCGGGCACGGGCGACGACAGCCTCGATTATTCGACGCTGGGGATGAAGGGCGCGGTCTCGCGCTTTGGCCTGACCCTGCCGCCGGGCGTCAACCCGGCGCTGAAGAATGCCGCGGCGGTGATGGTCACCGCAGAGCTGCCGCCCTTCGCGAAGCCCGGCCAGCGCCTGGATGTCACCGTCTCGGCGATCGGCAAGGCGAAGAGCCTGCGCGGCGGCACGCTCGTCCTCGCGCCGCTCTATGGCGCCGATGGACAGATTTACGCGATGGTGCAGGGCAACCTGGTCATCGGCGGTCTGGGCGTCGACGCCGCCGACGGTTCGAAGCTGACGGTCAATGTGCCGTCGAGCGGACGGATCGCCGGCGGTGCGACCGTCGAGCGCGCGGTCGACACGGGGTTCGCCACCAGCGACCAGCTGACGTTCAACCTCCACCAGTTCGATGCGACCAACGCGCAGCGCGTGACCGATGCGATCAACAAGTCGCTTCCGGGCAGCGCGGTGATGATCGACGGTGCCAGCATCGCGATCCGCGCTGCGGGCGGGGGCGACGAACGCATGCGCCTGATGTCCCGAATCGAGAATCTGGACGTAATCCGGGCCGAACCGCCGGCAAAAGTAATTGTTAATGCTCGCACGGGGACGGTCGTTATTAACGGCGCGGTCCGCGTCGGCACCGCGGCGGTGTCGCAGGGCAAGCTCACCGTCTCGATCAAGGAATCGCCCACGGTGGTGCAGCCCGCACCGTTCAGCCGCGGGGAAACGGCGGTCGAGCAGTCGAGCGACATCGCCGTCGATCAGGAATATCGTCCGATGCTGATGATCAAGCCGACGGCATCGCTCTCGCAACTCGTCGATGCGATCAATCGCATGGGCGTTCCTCCCGGCGACCTTGTCGCCATCCTCGAAGCGCTGAGCCAGGCCGGCGCGCTGACTGCGGAACTGGTGATCATATGACGACCCCCATTTCTTCGATCGGTTCGACCCCGACGCCCGCCGCAGCCGGCGGCGGCGATGGCGGACTGCGCAAGGCCGCCGAAGCCTTCGAGGCCGTAATCCTGCGCCAGCTGATGGCGTCGATGCGGCAGGCAAAGCTGGGCGACGATATCTTCGGGTCGAGCGCGACGGACAATTTCCGCGAGATGGCCGACGCCAAGACCGCGGACTCGATGGCCGCGCTCCGCCAGTTCGGCATCGCCGACATGGTGGAACAGCAGCTTCGCGCCCGCACCGCGAACATCGCCGCCAATGGCGGCGCTAATGTCGGGGGAGGCATCCAGTGACCGATCTGCTCGGCATCGGCTATTCGGGACTGCGCGCCTATTCGCGCGCGCTGTCGACCGTGGGCGACAATATCGCCAATGCGCAGACGCCGGGCTATGCGCGGCGTCGGCTCGATCTCGCCGAAGTGCCGTCGGGCAGCAACATGGTGCTTTATCGCGGCAGCGTCATGCCGGGCGGGGTCGACGTCAAGGGCGTCGTCCGGTCGGTCGACCAGTGGCTGATCGCCGATGCGCGTATCTCGTCGGGCGACTCCGAACGGGCGTCGGCCAAGCTGAACTGGATGAACAAGGTCGAGAGTGCGCTCAGCGACGACAGCAACGGCATCAAGACCGCGCTCACCAAATTATACACGACCGCCGACCAGCTGACGGCCGACCCGTCGAATCCGACACTGCGTGCACAGTTTCTGCAGGCGGTCGACGATGTCGCGTCGGGTTTCCGCGGTGCGGCCAGCCGGCTGCAGAGCCTGTCGGAAGGAACGTCGGC
This sequence comes from Sphingomonadales bacterium, assembly GCA_017309275.1. Classification (GTDB taxonomy): domain Bacteria; phylum Pseudomonadota; class Alphaproteobacteria; order Sphingomonadales; family Sphingomonadaceae; genus Sphingopyxis. The sequence goes on from JAFKLT010000032.1 coordinate 50,151, forward strand.
GGCGGCCACGGCCGAAGTGTCGCAGTTCAACACCAATCTGGAAGCGCTGGAACAGATCAACCTGGGGCTGCGCAAGGCGCGCGACGGGACGACGAACCAGGCGGCGCTGCTCGACGAACGCGACCGGCTGCTGGATCAGCTTTCGGCGCAGGGCGGCGTCAGCGCGACCTTCGATGCGCATGGCGCGGTAACGCTGCGCGCGACCGGAAGCGGCGACGTACTCGTCGGCGGCGGCGTCGTGACGCCGATCGCGGTCACGACTGCAGCCGACGGACGCCTGTCCTATACGATCGGGGGATCGCCCTTTCCGAACGCGACGGGCTCGCTCGCGGGTCTGGCGGAGGCTGCGAACCATATCGCCGACCAGCGCACAGGCCTCGACACGATGGCGACGCAGTTCGCGACGCAGCTCAACAACGCGCATCAGGCAGGCCTCGACGCCAATGGCAACGCCGGCCAGCCGCTGTTCACCGGAACGAGCGCCGCGACATTGACCGCCGCGCCGTTGACCGCGAGCCAGGTCGCCGCCGCGACCTCGACCTCGACCAACGGCAACATGCTGACGCTGGGCGCGCTGCGCGGCGCGAACGATCCCGAGGCGACCTGGTCGGGCTATCTGGCCACCCAGGCGCAGGCGACGGCGTCGGCGCGTGCACAGGATGCCGCGGCAACGACGCGCGCCGATGGCGCCGCCGCCGCGCGCGACGCGGTGAGCGAGATCGATCTCGACAAGGAAGCGGCCGAGCTGCTGCGTTTTCAGCAGGCCTATTCGGCCGCGGCGCGCACGATCCAGGTCGCGCGCGAAACGATGCAGACGCTGCTGAGCTCGCTGTAGGAAGGGCTGACCGATGATTAACGCCGTTGGCAATCGCATGACGCGCGAGATCGCGCGCCAGGCCAAGCTCGCCGAAGCGCTGGAGCGAACGCAGATTCAGATTTCGACCGGCAAGCGCCTTCAGCGCATGTCCGACGATCCCGTCGCCGCGCGCCGCATCGCCACGATCGGCACCGCGCAGGCGAGCATGACGACCTGGCAGAGCAACATCAAATCGGCCCAGGCGCAGGTGTCGCAGGCCGATGGCGTGCTCAAGTCGACGAGCGACCTGCTCGCCCGCGCGCAGGAACTGACGCTTTCGGCCGCCAACGGCACGATGGGACCGACCGACCGGGCAACGATCGCGGCCGAACTCAGCGCCATTGCCGATGAAATCGACGGCATGGCTGCGACGCGCGATTCGAACGGCGAACCGCTGTTCTCGACCGGCGTGGCGCGCGTCGTCCGCTTCGACGCGGACGTCAGCTTCGCGCCGGTACAGTCGGCGGCGAGCGCCTTCGTCGTCGGGGGCAATTCGCTGTCGACCAGCCTGCGCGACGCCGCGACGGCCATTGCGGCCGGCAACAGCACGGGCATCGACGCGGCGGTCACCGGCATTTCGAACGCGATCAGCCATGTCGCCGACCAGCAGGCCGCGCTTGGCCTTTCGGGTGGGCGGCTCGAGCGTATCGGCGAAAGCCTGTCGGCCCGCGGTATCGAAGTGTCCGACGAGCGCCAGTCGATCGAGGAAACCGACCTTCAGACGGCGATCGCGCAGCTCAATGCGCAGGATCTGACGCTCAGTGCCGCCCAGGCGGCCTTCGCCAAGATCAACCGGCAGACTTTGTTCGATCTTTTGCGCTGATCCGCCTCAATATTTCTGGCGCGCTGCCGTTAAGCATAAAGACGTCCTTTGATTTTGCGGGGCCCCGGTCGTCGAGATTGGTCCCGAATGGAGTTGCCTGCGCATGTTTCCCGTAATCGGCATCGTCGTCTTGATCCTGCTGGTGTTCGGGGGATTCGCGCTTACGGGCGGCAATCTCGAGCCCGTCCTCCATGCCCTGCCGCATGAAATGCTCATCATCGGCGGCGCCGCGGTCGGCTCGCTGATCATCGGCAATTCGGGCGCCGACCTGAAGGCGCTGGCCGGCGGGTTGGGCAAGGTGTTCAAGGGACCCGCTTATAAGAAGCAGGACTATCTCGATTGCATCCTGCTCGTCTCGACGCTGATGAAGATGATGCGCACCGATGGCCCCGTCGCGGTCGAGCCGCATATCGAGGATCCGAAGAGCTCGCCGCTCTTCCAGCAATATCCGAAGCTTCTGAAGGACGACACGCTCGTCCACCTGATCTGCGACACGCTGCGCCTTGTCGTCGTGTCGTCGGGCACGCTCGATCCGCATGCGGTCGAGGATGTGATGGACAATGCGCTGAAGAACCATCGCCACCATGCGATCAAACCCGCCGACGGGCTGCAGAGCCTGGCTGATGCGCTTCCCGCGCTCGGCATCGTCGCCGCGGTGCTGGGCGTGGTGAAGACGATGGGTTCGATCGACAAGCCGCCCGAAGTTCTCGGCGGCATGATCGGTTCGGCGCTCGTCGGCACCTTCCTCGGCGTGCTTCTGGCCTATGGTCTCGTCGGTCCGTTCGCGGCGCGGGCGAAGACCATCATCGAAAGCGATGCCGCCATCTATCACACGGTAAAGCAGCTGATCGTCGCGTCGCTCCACGGCCACCCGCAACCGCTGGTGATCGAAGCCGCGCGGTCGGGGGTCGACCATCACAACCAGCCGAGCTTTGCCGAGGTCTTTGACGGAATGCGAGGCCGCTGATGGCTGCACGCCCCAACCTTGTCCGCCCGATCATCATCAAGAAGATCATCGAGGAAGGCCATGGCGGTCACCACGGCGGCGCCTGGAAGGTCGCCTATGCCGACTTCGTGACTGCGATGATGGCCTTCTTCCTTTTGATGTGGCTGCTCGGCGCGACGACCGAGAAGCAGCGCAAGGCGCTTGCCGACTATTTCGCGCCGACGATCGTCAAGACGAAGGAAGGCAGCGCCGGGTCGAACGGGCTGTTCGGCGGCGATTCGATCGTGTCGGCCGACAATTATCCCCATCGCGCCGGCCAGACCGGCACGCGCTCGATCACCATTCCCAAGGATGCCGTCGGCGGTCCCAAGGAAGCGGCCGGCCGCGAACGCGAAAAGGAAAAGTTCGCGCAGGTCGCGAAATCGGTGAACGAGCGCATCCAGAAGAAGGGCGACCTCAAGCGGCTTGCCCGCAATCTGCGCTTCACGGTCACGACCGAGGGTATGCGCATCGACGTGATCGACGATGCCGACTTCTCGATGTTCGTCATGGGAACCAGCCAGCTGACGCCGGAAGGCGCGCGGCTGTTCAGCGAAATCGCCAAGCCGCTGACCGAAACGCCGAACCAGCTGATGATCCGCGGCCACACCGATGCCGCCCCCTGGTCGGCGAAGGCGGGCATGAACAACTGGCGCCTGTCGGTCGACCGTGCGGAGGTGGTGCGCAACTTCCTGGAGTATCGCGGGGTCAACGGAAACCGCTACGCGCGCATCGAAGGGGTGGCCGATCGCGAGCCCTATAACCCCACCGATCGATTCGATCCCCGCAATCGCCGCATCTCGATCACGCTCGGATGGCGGGTGGGCGACGATAAATAGTGCCAATCTGGCAGTATTTGAAAACGTAAACATCGCAATAGCTTGGCTATTACTGCCAATCTGGCAATAACCCTTTGTTTTCAATGGGTTGTGCCGGATTGGATAATCTTTCGTTTACCATTTTCCTCAATCTCTGTGTCCATCGAAAGGGCGCCATGGGGGGCGCGGTGGAGACGAAAATGACCGAGGTGGGGCAGAACAAGGCGGATACGTCGGCGCTGGAAGCGCTGATCATCGGGCACAGCCCGGCGGTGGTCCGCCTGCGTGAAATGATCCGGCGGATCGCCCGATCGAACGCTTCGGTCATGCTGTGCGGTCCCTCGGGATCGGGCAAGGAACTCGTCGCCCGCGCCATTCACGACGAAGGCGCCCGGTCCGGCAAGGCCTTCTCCGCAATCAATTGCGGCGCAATCCCCGGCGAACTGATCGAATCCGAACTTTTCGGGCATGAAAAGGGCAGCTTCACCGGCGCCCATGCCCGCCGCATCGGTCATTTCGAAGCGAGCGAGGGCGGTACGCTCTTTCTCGACGAAATCGGCGACATGCGTTTCGACATGCAGGTCAAGCTGCTCCGCGTCCTGGAGGACCGGACGATCGTCCGCGTCGGCAGCAGCGAGATGAAGAGCGTCGACGTCCGCGTCATTTCGGCAACGCACCAGGACCTTGGCATCGCGATCTCCGACGGCCGCTTCCGCGAGGACCTGTTCTTCCGTCTCGGCGTCGTCGTGCTTCAGGTGCCCAGCCTGGCCGACCGCGTGGAAGACATACCGGCGCTGATCCGTCACTTTCAGCGCAAGATGCCGGCCGACGCCAAATGCCGCTATGACGACGCCGCGGTCGCGTTGCTGATGCATCACGCCTGGCCGGGCAACGTCCGCGAACTTCGCAACTTCGTCGAGCGCGCCAGTGTCCTTCACGGCGGCGAAACGCTTGGCGCGGATGATGTCGCGATACTTTTGAACCCGACCGCAGCGCTGGCGCCGCGGCCGTCCTTCGCCGGCGACGACGACCAGCCTGCAGGAATGCCCTTTGCGAAGACGCCGGCTCCGGGCCGTCCGATCGACCTCAAGCGCGAGATCGAGACGATCGAACTCGAACAGATTCACAATGCGCTCGATCTCGCCGACGGGATCATCTCGGAAGCCGCGCGTCTGCTGACGCTCAAGCGGACGACGCTGATCGAAAAGATGCGCAAATATGGAGTTCAGCAGCAGGCCGCCTAAAACTACCCCACCAGTTTCGGCGCCGCTGAATTCGGCACCGGTCGCATATTCCCTCTGTCGCCTGTCCCCACCTTTGGCGACGGCGGGGAAGCGGCCGGTGCCGAACCCTTTTGGGGAAGATGAAGTTTACTGGCGGAGTTGACGCCAGGCCGAGCTGACGGTGACGATGCCGCCCAGCAGCTCGTCGAGTTCCTCGGCGTCGTTGGCGGCCACGGCATCGTCGAGCTTGCGGCGCATGCTGCGATAGACGCGGGCGAGAGCCTCGGCGACGTCGCCGCCATTGTCATGGTCCAGCCCGACGTCCAGCCCGATGAGGATCGACCGCGCGCGATGCGCAGGCTCGGTCGCCGACACGCGCTGCCCCTGACGCACCATCGACGCCAGCACGCCGATCGCCGTCTCCAGCTCGTCATACAGCATGGTGACCAGCTCGATCGGATCGGATGCGATCGCGCGGCTTTCGTTCTGCAAACGACGGTAAAGTCCGGCGGCGCGGACGGTCGAGGCGGTTGCGGGCACGGTCGTTACCATCAGTTGTTATTCGAATTGGTCCACAGCTTGATCTGCTGTTCGAGATAGGCCTGCGTCGCCTTGAAGGCGTTCAGTTTGACGTCGAGCGCGGCATATTGCTTCTCGAGCCGCGCCTTGTAGGCGGCCTCGCGCTCTTCGACCTTGGTGAGCTGTTCGGACAGCGACTTGCTCTTGTCCGCCAGCGATTTCTCGACCCGCCCGATCGACCCGTCGGTCGCGACGGCCTTGTCGCGGATCGCGTCGAGTACGCCGGCGATACCCGGATCGGTGGTGCTGTTGTGGGTGCCGTCGCGCAGCGGATTGAACAGCGCCTCGACCGCACCGGCATCGGTGGCGAGCATCGCGTCGAGCTTGGTCTTGTCGAGCGTCAGCGTTCCGTCTTTCGCCGTCGAGATGCCGATGTCCGAAAGCTTGTTGATGCTGCCATGGCTGGTCAGCACCTTGTTGACCATGCTTTGCAGCTCGCGCTCGAGTTCGCGCAGGCTGGTCGTGTCGCCCGACAGCTTCGATGCCGCCTGCAGGCTCTTCTTGAGCTGGTTGTAGACATCGACGAAATCGCCGACGGTCTGCTTGATCAGGTCGAGCGGGCGGTTCGCGCCGATGTCGACCGGCTGGCCAGGGGCTGCCTTCTTGAGCGTCAGAGAAACACCCGGAATGACGTCGTCGATCGTGTTCGACGCGCGGCTGAAGGCGATGCCGTCGACCGTGAATTCGGCATTGGCGGCGGACTGGCCGACCGACAGGCCGCCATTGGTGGCGAAGGCGCTGAGCCCCGGATCCGCTCCGGAGTCGGCGGTCAGCGTGAAGGCATTGTCCGCGCCCGTCGCACCCTTCAGGATCAGGCGACTGCCGCCCTGGTCCGAAATGATCGACGCGGTGACCCCGGCGCCGCTCGCGTTGATCGCGGTGGCAAGGCCTTCGAGGCTGTTGTTGGTGCTGCCGACCGTGATCGTCTTGGCGACGCCGTTTACGGTCAGCGTCATCGTTCCGGTGCCGATCGCGGCGGTCTTGTCGGCGATGATGCCCGAATAGCTGCTCTGCGCGCGCGCCAGGCTGTTCACGACGAGCGTCGCGGCAAATTTGTCGGCCTGCAGGCCGGCGCGAGCGGTCGCGGAAAGAACGCTTTCGTCGGACACGGTGGGCTTGCTGCGCAGGGAGCCATCGGAAATCATCTGCTCGAGCGAATCGGCGAAGCCGACGAGGTCCGATCGGGCTTGCGATACCGCGCTGATCCGCGCCTGATTCGCGGTGACCATGCCGTTGAGACGCGTGACCTTGGGCTCGCGCGAGGCGCTCGACAGGTCGGTGACCAACTGTTTGATGTCGATACCCGAACCGGCGCCGAGAGAGCTGGCGATTGACGTGACCATGGCAAAATATCCTTCGGACCTTTTAACGGACCGTTTTTCGGGTCTTTAAGCGCCGAAGGCTCAATTTTGTCGGCGGCCGTCGGGGTCGAAGCGATGCGTTGGCGGGACCTCGACCGACGGCTGGCTGGCGCCGTCGGCGACCATGCGTTCGAGCTGGAAGACGAAGGCAAGGACCGTCGCGACCGCGACGAACAATTCCTCCGGAATGACGCGGCCTGCGCGGGCGGTAAAATAGATCGCGCGGGCAAGCTGCGGATATTCGAGGATCGGGACGTCGGCGCCGCGCGCCAGCTCACGGATAGACAGCGCGACGTCGCCGCGGCCGCGCGCGACGACGACCGGTGCGGCATCCATGCCGGGGCGATAGCGCAGCGCGACCGAGAAATGCGTCGGGTTGGTGAGGACGACGGTCGCCTCCGACACCGCCTTGCGCGCCGATCCGCTCAGGATTTCATGCTGGCGCTGGCGCTGTGCCTGCTTGAGTTCGGGCGCGCCATCGGACTCGCGCGCCTCTTCCTTCACTTCCTGCTTGCTCATCATCAGGCGGCGGTTGCGCTGATACCATTGTGCGGGAACGTCGATCAGCGCGATCACGACCAGTCCGCCCGCCATCGCGAGCATCGAATGGCCGATCGCCTTTCCGGCCAAGCCGATCGCGCCCTGCAGGTCGGCCTGCGCCAGGGTCATGATTCGCGGCATTGCATCGGAAACGAGGAAATAGCCGATCGTGCCGAGCAGCAGCACCTTGGCGAGCGACTTGATCAGTTCGATCACGCCCTGCGGACCGAAGATGCGCTTGAGCCCGCTCAGCGGGTTCATGCGATTGCCCTTGAAATGCAGGGCCTTGCCGCGCCAGCCGAGCGAACCGAGCATCGCGGGGGCAGCGATGCTGGCGGCGAGTGCGAGGCCGAAAAGCGCGGCGAGCGGCAGGAGAATCTCGACCCCGTTCCGCATCACCGCCTCGCCCGGCGCGAAATGCGCGACATCGTCGGCGTCGAGCGTGAGTCCGCGCTTCAGCAATTCGCCTGCCGACTGGACGAGCCAGCCACCGGCGGCGATCAGCCAGCCCGCGCCGGCGAGCATCATGAGCGCGGTCGCCAGCTCGCGCGATACCAGCACATCGCCTTCGCGCGCCGAATCGGTCAGCTTCTTGGCGGTTGGCTGTTCGGTCTTCTGGTCGCGTTCGGTCGTCCCCGCCATGGCTTAGCGTCCGGCGGCGATGGTGCGCGACATGTCGAGCGCGTCGGAAAGGAAATGGGCGATCGCCTCGGCCATCGCCGGGGTCGCCATCCCGAGCAGGATGACACCGGCGAGCAGCGTGGCGGGTAGGCCGACCGCGAACAGGTTCATCGCAGGCGCCGAGCGGCCGATCACACCCATGATCATCTGGACGAGAATCAGGACGAAGCCGACGGGCAGCGCGATCGTCAGACCGGCGGCGAACATCAGGCTGGCAAAGCGCAATATGCCTTCGATCGCCGCAAAGGAAGGGAAGGCGTTGCCGGGCGGCAGCGCGCTGTAACTGTCGACGATGATGCCGATCAGCAGCAGATGGCCGTTGGCAGCCAGGAAAAGCGCGGTCGCCAGCATCGACAGGAACTGGCCGACGACGGTGCTCGACGCGCCGCTGAGCGGGTCGACCATCGATGCGAAGCCCAGGCCCATCGCGTTGCTGATCGCCTCGCCCGCGAGAAGCGCGGCGGCAAGGCCCATCTGCAGTACGAAGCCGATGGCGAGACCGATCACGACCTCGCCGATGATCAGGAGCAGACCCGGGATGGAGACGATCCCATCGGCCGGCAGCGTCATGCCCGAAGCCGCGACCGCGGGGACGCCGACGGCGAGCGCGATCACCAGCCGGAGCTGGACGGGCACGCTCGCGGCGCCGAACACCGGCGCGGCCAGAAAGGCGGCGCCGGGGCGGATCATCCCCAGCATCCAAAGCTGGAGCATCGCCTCGACGTTCGGGATGTCGGCGGGGTTCATGTGCGTCCTGGCGACCCTGGCAGCGCTAGCGGACCAGGTTCGGGATCTGCGCGAAAATGTCCTGCGTGAAGTCGGTGAGCAGCACCAGAATGCTGCTGCCGAAGATCGCAAGGCAGATGGCAGTGACGATCAGCTTGGGCACGAAGCTGAGCGTCTGTTCGTTGATCGACGTCGCCGCCTGCACCATGCCGAGCAGCACGCCGACGACCAGGATCGGGATTAGGATGGGCGCGGAGGCGAGGGCGAGAATCCACAGCGACTGCTGCGCGACCCCGACGAAATAATCGGCTTCCATGACCCTATGTCCCGAAGGAGGAGGCGAGCGATCCCATCGTCAGCGCCCAGCCGTCGACAAGGACGAAGAGCAGCAGCTTGAAGGGCATCGATATGACGGTCGGCGACAGCATCATCATACCGAGCGACATCAGCGACGATGCGACGATCAGGTCGATGATCAGAAAGGGGAGAAAGATCAGAAAGCCGATCTGGAACGCCGTCTTGAGCTCGCTGGTGACGAAAGCCGGCAGCAGGATCGAGAAAGGCACGTCCTTCGGGCTGGCATAGGTCGGTGCCTTCGCGATCTTTGCGAACATCATCAGATCCGACTTGCGCGTCTGCGTCATCATGAAGCCGTGCAGCGCGTCGCCCGAACGAGCGACCGCGGTACCGATGTCGATCTGTTCCTGACCATAGGGCTCGATCGCGACGCGATTGACCTCGGTGATCACGGGCTGCATCACGAACAACGACAGAAAGAGGCTGAGGCCGACGAGCACCTGGTTCGGCGGCGTCTGCTGGAGCCCAAGCGCGTGGCGCAGGATCGACAGCACGATGATGATGCGGGTAAAGCTGGTCATCATGAGGAGCAGCGACGGCAATACCGTCAACAGGCTCATCAGGACGAGGATCTGCAACGACAGCGACAGCGGGCGGCCGTTGCCGCCGATCTCGTTGACCGCGCGCGTCAGTCCGCTCGCTTCCGCTTCCTGCGCGAGCGCGGGCGTGGCGGCGGCAAGCAGCACAAGGCCGCCCGCAAGGGCGGCGCGGCGCAGCCAGCGCGAGCGCGGCGTCAGACCAGCGGCCGGCGTCCTAGCCAGCATGGAAGTCGCCCTGGCTGTTGTCGGCAAGGCGCGTAACGTTACCCCGCGAGACCGACAGCAGAATCTGTTGCCCCGCAAATTCGACGACCGCCAGCTTCGTGCCGGGGCCGAGCGGGAGAACGCCGACCATTTCGACGGGACGCGCCTGCCTGGCGCCGCCACCGGCGATCGGCACGCCCATCTGGACGCGCTTCCACAGCCACAGGCTGCCCCATGCCATGCCACCGACGAGCGGCAGCAGGATCAGCAGGCGAAGAATATATTCGAGCATCAGGCCCTCCGGTCGAAACCGGCGATGCCGCGCTCGGGCGCGACCACTTCGGCGACCTGGATGCCATAGCGGCCGTCGACGCTGACGATCTCGCCCTTCGCGATCAAGGTGCCGTTGGCATAGATGTCGAGAAGCTCGTTCGCGGCGCGATCGAGTTCGACGACACTGCCTTCGGACATCGACAGCAGTTCGGCGAGGGTCATCGAGGTCGATCCGACCTCGACAGACACGCGCAGCGACACGCCGGCGAGCAGGTCGAAATTGGGGGCGCCGGCGATGCTCTTGTCGCGGCGGTCGGCCCGGGCGGGTGCTTCGGCCATGTCAGTCATTGTCCGGTCCTTCTTCGATACGTTCGATCATGATCGCGGCGTTCCCATTGGCTTCACCGATGCTACCGGACGCAAAATTGCGGCCGGCGACGGTTACTGGAACATTGCGCGGAATGGTTAACGGAATGATATCACCGACCTCCAAAGAGAGCAGTTTGACCAAAGAAATTTCCGGGCGGGCCAAAACCGAGCGAACGGGCAGGCGAACATTCTTGAGCGCGCTGTTCAGCGTCGAGGTCCAGACCGGGTCGACCGACGGCGCGTCGCGCATCTCGGGAACCGGGTCGGCGCCCGCGATACCGCGCAGCGCGGCCTGCGGATAGGCGCACAGGATCGTCCGACCTTCGAACACGCCGCCGCGCAGAGTGAAGCGCTGGACGAGCAGGTCGTCATCGGCGCGCACCGCGGCCAGCTTGGCAGGATCGCCAGTGACGCAATCGAGCTCGGGTTCGATCCCCGACTTCCACGCGGCGGCGAGTTGCATCCCCATGTCGCGGCCGAGGCGCGCGGCGAAACGCTCTTCGGCGTCGGTCAGGTCTTCGCGTTCGCCGACATTCTGACCCTTGCCGCCATAGAATATATCGACGAGCTGGAGCACCAGCGGACGCGTCGCGGCGAGCAGGACGGGGCCCTTCAGCGGCGGCGCGTGATAGCGCCAGAACAGGCCCGGCGACACTTCGTTGCACCAGTCGGCGAAACGCATCTGGACCGCGGGGGCGCGTTCGATCTGCACGGTCGGCGCGCCGAGCGCGCGGACGAGATCGCGCAGACTGCGCGCAAACTGGTTGCCGACGCTGTCCAGCACCGGAAAGGCATAGCTGCCCTCCGACTTGCGCAGCAGCAGCGAAGCCTTTGCGTCCGCGGCCTGCTTTGCCGTGGTGTCGACGGGTTTCGGTTCCAGGCTCACTGAATCACCAGGCTCGTGAAATAGACATTGTCGACGCCGCCAAAGCCTTCCTTCTCGCGCAGCACATCGTTGATCGCGTTGGTAAGCTGGCGCTGGAGCTGCTGCTTGCCCTGCGAGGTGGACAGCAAGGCGGGGTCCTGTTCGGCCAGCGTCATCAGCACGGCCGAACGGATCGGCGTCTGCTGGCGCTTGATGTTCGTGATTACCTTGCCGTCGTAGAAGGTCGACAGGCTGATCCCGACCTGAAGGAAACCCGAACCGTCGGCGAGGTTCGTCGTGAACGCCTCGGTCATCGGGAAATAGGTCACCTCATATTTGCCGGGATCGACCTTGAACCGGTCGTTGGGAACCGACACGGTGCCGACCTTCAGCGGGCCTTCGCCTTCCTTGCCGCCTTCGGCAGCCGGTTCTTCGGACCCTTCGCTGCGCACGACGAGCTTGGGATAATTATCCTCCGGCTTCGCCTCATGGCCGCCCAGGCCGCCGCCCAGGTAGATGCCTGCGCCGGCGCCCGCACTGATCAGCGCGGTGCCGCCGATGCCCAGCACCAGCAGTTTCTTCATCTTGCCGCCCTTTTTGGGTTCGGCGCCTTCGGGGGCTTTTTCCTTGCTCATGGTCAGGTCCTTCCTGGTCAGGCAAAGCGGCCGCGGCGGTCCGCGGTGCGTTCGTCATGGGTGGAGTCCGCTTGGTCGGCGGCGGTTTCGATCAGATGGCTGGCGTCGGGCGTCGTTCCGCGACCCTGGCTCTGGTTCTGTTGCTGGCGTCCGGTTTCGACCGGCGTGTGCGTGACTTGCGCTTCGGTAACGCGCACGCCCTGCTGGCGCAGATCCTCGACCAGGCGCGGTTGCGCGGCCTGGACGATCGCCGCGGTCGCCTCATGCTGGGTGTCCAGCTTCAGCGAAACACTGTCGCCGTCCAGCGACATGGCGACGTCGAGCCGACCGAGGTGGCGCGGCATCAGGCGAAAGCTGAGATCGCCCTTGTCCGACTTGGTCGCGGCGATGTCGGCGGCGAGCTGTGCGATCCACTGGTCATCGCTGGTCATGTCGAGCGTGCGCTCGGCAACGGGTGCGGCCCTGGCGGCTTCGGCCAACGGAGCGGCCCCCTGCATCGCGGTCTGCGTGAAGAGCACCGTCATCGATGCGCCGGCGTCGGCCATCGGCTTGGCGGCCTTGGGCTCTGCGGCGGCGAGGGGCATGGCGGCCTGCGACGGTACCGCTTCCGGCTTTGCGGCAGTTGCGGGTTGTGCCGCCGCCGCGGTGGTGTCTGCGTGGCGTGCCGTCGGGGCTGCGACTGCAGGCTTCGACGTCTTGTCGGCGACCGGCTTGTCGACCGCAGGCATCGCGGTCGCCACGACAACCGCCGCCGCCGGCGCTTCGACGATCGCGGCCGCGGGCTGCGCGACCGGCTGGGTCGGTGTGGCAACCGCCTGTGTCGGGGTTGCGTCATCGGCGGGAGCATCGGCTTCGGTCTGGTCGACCGGAGCAGCCTTTTCGGCGGCCGGCGTCGTGCCCTTGAGCGGCGTTGCGACCGCGATCAACAGGCTGGCTGCGGCGGCTGCGCTGTCGATGTCGGTCTTTTCGGTCGCGGCGACGGGCGCTGCCGGTGCGGCCGGTGCCTTCGCCGGAAGTTCAACGGCCATCTCCGCATCGACGGTCGGTTCGGCGACCGGCTGCGGCATGCCGAACAGCGCGGCGGCCGGCGGGGTCGGCGTGGCGGGAGGGGCAGGCAGCGCGGCGGCGTCGAATGCAAGCGGCGTCTCGGCCGTGACCGGCGCCGGCGTGCCGGGCTGGGCGGTCAGCTGCACCGCAAAGGGATTCGCCGCCAGCGGCGTGGCGGGAACCGGGGCGCCGACAGCGGCGGTCGGCAGGTTCGCGAACAATTGTTCGAAGCCGCCTTCGCCGGTCGTGCCGGCAGGCGCCGCCGCCGCGCCGGTTGCGGCGAGGATCGAGAGAAGCCCGTTCTGCGCGGGGCTCTGGGGAAGCGCGGCGCCCATCATGCCGCACCGCCATCGAGCAGGCGCAGGCTCATCGCGCGGCGGCGATGCGGGCGATTGGCGTCGGTGCGGCGCTCCAGCTCAGCCTCGGCCGAGCGGCGGCTGCGTTCATAGAGACGCACGGCCGATTCTTCCTTCACCATCGCGCTCTGGGCGATAATGCCGGCCTCGTCGCGGCGGACGCTGGCGTTGACGAGCGGTGTCGCCAGATTTTCCTTCGCCATGTCCAGGCGCATGCCGAGCTCGCCGATCGTGTTGAGCGCGCGGCCCGCGACCGCCCCCTTCGCCATGGCGAGGTCGGCGCGCAGCGTCTCGAGGCGCTTCGACAGTTCGACCAGGCTCGCAAGCTCGCCGTTGGCGCGCGCCAGATTGGCCTCCGCCATCTGATGTTCGACGGTGCGCACGCGGATGATGCGTTTGCGGCGTGCGGTGCGGGCGTTCATGCGGAATATCCTTCAATCAGGGCTTGGCGGGAATTTTCGAAATCGATCTGCGCGTTCGCGGGCTGCGACACGAAGGCGAGTTGGTGGGCGTGGTACGCGATCGCTTCGTCGAGCACCGGATCGCTGCCGGCGACATAGGCGCCCATCAGCATCAGATCGCGATTCTCTTCATAAGCCGACCAGAGCTGGCGGAACCGCGCGGCGGCGGCGGCATGCTCGGGATCGACCGAATCGGCCATCGTGCGCGACAGCGAACGGGCGACGTCGATTGCAGGATAGACACCCTGTTCGGCGAGCGTGCGCGACAGGATGATGTGGCCGTCGACGATGGCGCGGGCGCTGTCGACGACCGGGTCGTCGATGTCGCCGCCGTCGGCGAGTACGGTGTAGAGCGCGGTGATCGAGCCACCGGTCGCATTGTCGTTGCCCGCGCGCTCGACGAGCGAGGGGATCAGCGCGAAGGTCGAGGGCGGATAGCCCTTCATCGTCGGCGGCTCGCCGAGCGTCAGGCCGATTTCGCGCTGCGCATGCGCGACGCGCGTCAGGCTGTCGATCAGCAGGAGCACCTTCTTGCCGTCGGCGCGAAAGCTTTCGGCGATCGCGGTCGCGCGCATGGCGGCGCGCAGGCGCAGCAGCGGCGGGTGATCGGCAGGAACCGCAACGACGACCGACTTCTTGCGGACCGCGGGGGGCAATTTGGTTTCGACGAAGTCGCTGACTTCGCGGCTGCGTTCGCCGATCAGGCCGACGACGATCACGTCGCATTCGGTGCCCGCGATCATCTGGCCCATCAGTACCGACTTGCCGACGCCCGAACCCGCGATGATCGCGACGCGCTGGCCCTCGCCCACGGTGAGCAGGCCATTGATCGCGCGCACGCCCATGTTCAGCGGCTTGGTCACCCGGCCGCGGCGCAGCGGATTGACCTTGCGGCCGGCGAGCGGCCACTGGAACTGCGACTTGACCGCCGGGCGGCCGTCGAGCGGATTGCCCTGCGCGTCGATAATGCGGCCGAGCAGCGCCTTGCCGACGGGAACCATCGAGCTTGCGCCATGCGGTTCGACCGGCGCGCCGGTGACCAGCGGCATGTTGGTGTCGAAGGGCAGGACCAGGCTGCGGTGACCGCGAAAGCCGACGACCTCGCCATAGACATAGTCGCCCGTTGCCGACTTGATGCGGACATTGCTGCCGAGCGGCTGCGGGAAACCCGAAACCTCCAGCATGATGCCCTCGTGCGCGACGAGCGTGCCGATACGGCGCGGGCTGGCGTCGGTCAGATCTACCGGCGCAAGCAGATGCTCGGCGGACAGGGCGAGGCGGCGCGTCATGCTGCGATATCCTCGCTGCCGAGTGCGGCGCGCAGTTCGTTGAGATAGACCGCGCGGCCATGTTCGATCCAGCCGGCTGAGGTTTCGATACGGATCGTGCCGCGCGCCATCGACGGATCGGCTTCGATCGGCAGCGCGATCGGCGCATCCATCAACAGTACAGCGTCGGCGGGATTGACCCACAGCGTGCGGGCCTTGTCCGCCTCGGCGACCATTGCGGCGGCGGTTTCGGCCTGCGCCTGTAGCCATGCGGCGTCGATCGCAGCGCTGTCGACGATCTGGCGGACGAGCCGCTCGACCGTTTCCGCGATAAGCTGGGCCAGCTCCTCGCTCGGTTCGTCCTGCAGCGCCTCGGTGTTGGCGAGGAGTGCGAGCAACTGTTCGCGTTCGACCGCGAAAGCGGCTTCCGCGACGCGCTGGCCTTCGGCCAGGCCGAGCGCGAACGGATCATCGGCTTCGACTTCGACCAGCGCATCCGCCGCCATGGCTTGCGGTGCGGGCATGCCGCCGAAATGGAGCGGACGGAAGCCGCGGCTTTCCGCCATCGCATGCGCGAGCGAGATGACGGTTGCCTCGGCAGAACGATCAGACATAGTCGTCGCCCGCCCCCGCGATCATGATTTCGCCCGAAGCGGCCATCTGGCGGACGATCTGCATGATCGCCTTCTGCGCTTCGTCGACGTCGACGCGCTTGACCATGGTCATTTCGGTCATTTCGTCGCGGATCGTTTCCGACGCGCGCTTCGACATGGTGGCGAGGCAGCGGTCGACCATATCCTCGTCGGTGCCCTTGAGGGCGACCGCGAGCTGTGCCGCATCGACCGAACGCAGCACCGTGCCCAGGCTCTTGGCATCGAGATCGCGCAGATTTTCGAAGATGAACATTTCTTCCTCGATCGTCTGGGCGAGGAACTTGTCCTGCTTCTTCAGCGCGCGGATCGTGCGTTCCGACAGCTGCTTCGGCATCTTCTTCATGATCTTTGCGACATCGCTCGGACCACCGATCGGCTGCTTCGCGACGCGCTGGCCGCCGACATTGGCCGAGGCGAGCACGGCTTCCAGATCCTCGATCGCGGCGGCGGGGACGGCGGTGAGCTGCGCGGCGCGCAGAACCAGTTCAGCCTGCAGCACCTCGTCCAGCGTTTCGATTGCACGCGCGGCGACGTCGGGGACCAGCACTGACAGAATCAGTGCACCGACCTGCGGATGCTCGTTGGCGAGCAGCGCGCTGATAGCGTCGACGTCCATCCAGCGCAGCATCTCCAGCGACGCGGCGCTCGACTGCGGCGCGACGGCGGCAAGGATATTGTCGGCGCGGACGTTGCCGACCGCCTGGTGGATCACGGTGCGGATGCGCGTGTCGGCGCCGACTGCAAGCGCGCTAACGCCGCGGCTCTGATTGACGAACTGGTCCAGCGCCTGGTCGATCTGGTTCTCGCTGGCATTCGCGCTGTCGAACATCGACTTGGCAAGCTGACGCACTTCATCGGCGTCGAGATGCTTCAGGATCGTCGCGGCCTCTTCTTCCTCGAGCAACATCAGCAGGATAGCGGCAGCCGCCGATCCTTCGAGCGCGGGCTTTCCGCGCGGCGTTTCGATTTCCATTTCCATGTCGAGATCGTCAGCCACGGGCGCCCTCCTGCATCAGCTGACGGACGACGAGCGCGGCGCGTGCCGAGTCCTGGCGGACGAAGGCGCGGACGAGGTTCGCACGTGCTTCATAGCTCGGCGCGGCCTCGATCATGTCGAGCGTGATTTCGCGGTTGCCGCCGGTGCTCGGCGCCGCGAGGGCTGCCTGCTTGTCGGCGACTGCGAGCAGGCTTTCCTCGATCTCGGCCTCGCGCTCGGCGCGCTGGGCCGCGCGCTGCTTGGCGGCCTTGATCATCGGGCGGCCGACGAAGAAGAAAGCGAGGATCGCGGCGAGTACGGCTCCGACCTGCTTCAGCAGCGGCAGGAACCAGGGCGCGTCGTAAAATGCGGGCGCCGTATCCTCGACCTTTACGAAGGGACGCTGGCTGATCGCAACCTGATCGCCGCGGGTCGCGTCGAAACCGACCGCGCCTTTCACCAGCGCGTCGATCTTGGCGATGTCGGCCTGGGTCAGTGCTTTCTTGCCCTGATTGAGCGCGACCGCGACCGAGACCCGGCGAAGCTGGCCCTGCGGCTGATGCGTCACCGAAATCTCGCGGCCGACCTCATAGGCGCGGGTCGCATTCTCGTTGCTGTTCGTCTGCGTCGCGGCGGGGGCGCCGGGCGCGGAGGGAAGGGGGGCCTTGTCGGTGACGGTCGATGCCTGCGGCGGCTGGTTCGACAGCGCGCCGGGGATGCCGACCGCGGGCGCGGTGCCGTCGCCGCTGACGGTGCGGGTGACCTGTTCGTTGGTCAGCGCGCGGTCGTCCTTCGGGAAGCTTTCGCGCGTCGCCTGGCTTTCGGACATGTCGACGTCGGCATGGACCTCGACGCTATAGTTACCGGCGCCGAGCATCGGGCCGAGCAGCGTGTCGAGCGCGCGGCGGAAGCGTTCTTCCATCTGCGTCTGAAGCTGGAAGGACTTCATGTCGCTGTTCGATACGCCGTCGCTGAGCAGTGCGCCGCGCTGGTCGATGACCTGCACGTCGTCGGCGTTCATGCCGGGGATCGACGAGGCGACGAGGAAGCGGATCGCCTGTACCTGGCCGTCGCTGAGGCTGCGGCCGTTCTGGAGCGTCAGCATGACCGATGCCGTTGCGGGCTTGTCCTCGCGGACGAAGAGGCTGGGTTCGGCTGCGGCGATGTGCACGCGGGCGATCTTGACCGCGTCGATCGTCTCGATCGTGCGCGACAGGTCGGCCTCGCGTGCCGAGCGCAGCGTCTCGCCTTCGATTGCCCGGCTCGATCCCATGGGCAGCGAAGCGATCAGGCTGTCGCCGCTGGGCTGCGCCTTGGGCAGGCCCTGGCCGGCGAGCGCGATGCGCGCCTGGTACAACTTGTCGGCATCGACGGTCAGCGCGCCGGTCGTCGGGTCGATCGTATGCTTGATACCCTGCGATTGCAGGGCGTCGGCGACCGCCGCCTTGTCGGCGTCGTCAAGCCCCGCGAAGAGCGGCGCCTGCGGAGCGGCGGTGGTCATGAAATAGGCAAGCGCCGCGATGCTGATCGCCGCAGTGGTTGCGATCATCGGCAGTGCGCGCTGGACGGCGGGCTGACGGACGAACTGTTGCACCGGCGCGAAACGGGCACCCATGATGGGAGCCGGCAGGCGGTTCATGTCGTCGACGGGGGTAAGGGTCTGTGCTTCGGCCATGGGTTACACCGGCATGTTCATGATGTCGCGATACGCGGAGAGAAGCTTGTTGCGGACCTGCAGGGTCGTCTCGAAACCGAGCGAGGCCTTCTGGCGCTCGATCATCACACTGACGATGTCGTGCGTGTCGCCGCGCTCATAGGCTTCGCTGAGGTCGCTGGCCTTCGCCTGCTGGGCGTTGACCTGCTGCAGGGCGTTGCTGATCGCGGCGCCGAAGTCGGGAGCTGTCCCGCCTGCGCCGCCATCGATTCCGCCCGCGGCACCTTTGCCCGCGGCGCGCTGCAGCGCCTGGTTCTGATTGAGGATCGTGCTCCGCATCTGCAGAAGCCGGCTCGGGTCAATCGTGCTCATAATCTTCTCATCCGTCGTCGGGGCAGGCTTGCACCGCACACGCAAAGAGTAATGCAAAGCGCGTGCCAAAAATAATATATGGCCTTTTTCAATCGGATAGTTCGTATGCGCTCAGCCTTAACACCGCCTTCGGCATTTTTTTGACGCGGCGACTTAAACCGCGCCGCCGCCCGCCGTTACTGCATCCGTGACCGCTCACCGAGCCCTCACACCACGGGAATGGCCAAGGGGCCGGAAAGGAACATTATGACTGTCATCAACACCAATGTGAGCGCGCTTCGCGCCCAGAACAGCTCGCGTGTTGCAGAACGCTCGCAGTCGCAGGCGATGGAGCGCCTCTCGAGCGGCAAGCGCATCAACAGCGCGAAGGACGACGCCGCCGGCCTCGCCGTCGCGACCCGCATGCAGGCTGCTTCGCGCGGTTTCACGCAGGCGATCCGCAACGCCAACGACGGTATTTCGCTCGCTCAGACCGCCGACAGCGGTGCGGCCAGCATCTCGGACATCCTCGTTCGTATGCGTGACCTGGCGATGCAGGCTTCGAACGGCACGCTTGCTGACGCCGACCGTGCGCTGGTGCAGAAGGAAGTCACCGCGCTGATCTCGCAGATCGGTGACATCACGACGCAGACGACCTTCAACGGCAACAAGCTGCTCGACGGCAGCGTGACCGCCGGCTTCGACATCCAGACCGGCATCAACACCGGTGAAAAGGTGAACATCACGGTCGCAAGCCTCACCGCCACCACGCTGGGCGTCAACGCTCTGTCGGTTGCCACGGCTGCCGGCGCCACGGGTGCCCTGGCCACGCTCGACACCGCGATCACCACGGTTGCCGGCGAACGCGCCAACATCGGTGCGCAGCAGAACCGCCTGACCGCGGCTGTCGACAATTTGACGGCACGTGTCACGAACCTGGACGAATCGCGCTCGCGCATCGAAGACACCGACTTCTCGGCGGAATCGACGAAGCTTGCTGCGGCTCAGATCCTGTCGCAGGCATCGACCGCGATGCTCGCTCAGGCGAACCAGAGCGCGCAGGGCGTGATGAACCTGCTCCGCGGCTAATATAACAAAGGTCGCAAACGCAAATTCAGGCCAACTTTGGTTGGTCCCTTTATTGGCCTGATACGATGCCCCGGCTCCCCACAGCCGGGGCATCTTCGTTTTTGGTTCGGCCGAACCGAAATGCACGGTGGGCTCGCGTCCGGCGCCTGTCGGAAAAGCGGCTAGTGGAAATCGCGCGATCGGGGCAGGATGCGGACATTGCGCGGATGGCCGTGCCGCTGCGCCCTTTCTCCGTCTGAACGACCGCGCGGAATTTGCGGATGCTTGACCTCGTCGGCACGGCAGAGGTCGGGTTCGAAGCGGCGATCGCTGCCCAGGGCGTCCAGCATATCGGTACGGTCGACGATGCGCGTCGCCATCAGGTGGATGACGCCCTCCTTGCTCCGCTGCACCTCACCTTCTGCCAGCATCAGCCGCGATGCCATCACGGCGCGGCGATAGCGTTCGAAATGGCGCGCCCACAGGAGGATGTTGACGATCCCGCCCTCATCCTCGAGCGTGATGAAGATCGCATTGCCTTTGCCCGGTCGCTGGCGGATCAGCACGACACCCGCCGTCCGCACGATCGTTCCGTTCTTCGCTGCCGCGACCTCGGCCGCGCTCAGCACGCCTTCGCCCGCGAAGGCGCCGCGCAGAAAGGCCATCGGGTGTCCCTTCAACGACAGCCGTGTCGTTTGATAATCGGTAAGCACATGCTCGACCATCGGGGTCGGGGGCAGTTTCGCATCCTCCTCGAACCCCAGCTCGTTCGCCTCGGCCGCGCCGAACAGCGGCAACACCCCCTGCCGCACACGCCGTGCATCCCATAGTGCCGGTCGCCGATCGAGCCCCATCGACCGGCACGCATCGGCATCGGCGAGCAGCCGCAGCGCCCGCGCCGGCAGGTTCGCGCGGCGCGCCAGCTCTTCCACCGAGGCGAAGGGCGCCATGCGCGCCCCGACGATCTGCGTTGCCCATTCCTCGCGAAACCCGTCGACCTGCCGCAAACCCAGCCGTAGCGCGAGTGCGCCATCGTCGCGCCGTTCGAGGCTGTTGTCCCAATGGCTGGCATTCACATCGACTTCGCGCACCTCGACCCCATGCTCGCGTGCATCGCGGACAAGCTGCGCGGGCGCATAGAATCCCATCGGCTGCGAATTGAGGATGCCGCAGGCGAAGACCGCGGGGTGGTAATGCTTGATCCACGAGGAGACATAGACCAGCCGTGCGAACGACTGGGCATGGCTTTCCGGAAAACCATAGCTGCCGAAGCCTTCGATCTGTTTGAAACAGCGTTCGGCGAACTCCTGCCTGTATCCGCGCGCGACCATCCCGCCGATCATCTTTTCGCGGAAATTGTCGATCGTCCCGACATTGCGAAAGGTCGCCATCGCGCGGCGCAGGCCGTTGGCTTCTTCCGGGCTGAAGTCCGCCGCGACCATGGCCAGTTTCATCGCCTGTTCCTGAAACAGCGGTACGCCGAAGGTCTTTCCCAGGACATCCTTCAGTTCATCGGGCGGATGTGGCGGCGCGGGCTTCGGAAATTCGACCGGCTCCTCCCCTTTGCGGCGACGCAGATAAGGGTGGACCATGTCGCCCTCGATCGGCCCGGGTCGGACGATGGCCACCTGTACGACCAGGTCATAGAATATTTCGGGTTTCAGCCGGGGCAGCATGTTGATTTGCGCACGGCTTTCGACCTGAAATACCCCGATGCTGTCGCCGCGCTGAAGCATGCCGTACACCGCTGGATCATCGCACTCGATGTCGACCTCCAGCGTGTGGTCGCCAAGGCCATGCAGGCGCATCAGGTCGAAGCATTTGCGGATACAGGTCAGCATGCCGAGCGCGAGCACGTCGACCTTCATCAGGCCCAGCGCGTCGATGTCATCCTTGTCCCATTCGATGAAGGTGCGATCCTCCATCGCGGCGTTGTGGATCGGCACCAGTTCGTCGAGACGGCCTTCGGTAAGCACGAAACCGCCGACATGCTGCGACAGATGCCGCGGTGCCTTCAGCAGTTCGCCGACAAAGCGGTGCAGCCGCTCGACCTCGCCATTACATGGATTGAGCCCAGCTTCGACGAGCCGTTCGACCGGCACCTCGTCACCCCAGCTTCCCCAACTCGTATCGGCAAGCCGGGCGGTCACATCCTCGCTGAGACCCAGCGCCTTTCCGACCTCACGGATCGTGCTGCGCGGTCGATAATGGATGACGGTGGCGGCAATGGCGGCGCGATCGCGCGTGTAGCGATCATAGATATACTGGATGACCTCTTCACGACGCTCATGCTCGAAATCGACGTCGATGTCGGGCGGCTCATCGCGTTCGGCCGAGACGAAGCGCGAGAACAGCAGGTCGTGCTTCATCGGGTCGACCGAGGTGACGCCCAGCAGGAAACACACGATCGAATTGGCCGCCGAGCCGCGTCCCTGACAGAGGATTTTCGGTTCCTGCGTCCGGGCAAAGCGCACGAGATCGTAGACTGTCAGGAAATAATAGACATAGTTTCGTTTCCTGATCAGGCGCAGTTCGTTCCCGATGAGCGTGCGGACTTTCTTGTCCAGGGGTGTGCCATACCGCTCTTCCGCTGCGGTTTTCACCAGATGGTGCAGATAATTGAACGGCTTCCAGCCGGGCGGCACCGGCTCGTGCGGATATTCGTATCGCAGGTCGTCGAGACGAAAGCCGACGCGTGCCAGAATCTTGGCACTTGCATCGATCGCCTTCGGACTATGCGCGAAAAGCCGCTTCATTTCAGCGGGCGGTTTCAGATGACGTTCCGCATTGGCGTGTAGCAGCTTGCCTGCTTCCGCGATGGTCACGCCTTCGCGAATGCAGGTGATGATGTCATGGAGCGGCCGCTGGGCGGCGGTTGCGTAAAGCGCGTCGTTCGTCGCGAGCAAGGGAATGTTCGTCGCCGCCGACAAGCGCTGAAGTGCGGCCAATCGCCGTGCGTCGGCCCCCGACTGCGGCATCGTCGCTGCCAGCCATACCGACTTCGGCCGCGCTTGCTTCAGGATATGGAGCAAAGCCGCGTCGCCGCCCGTCGCGATCAGCAGCAGATCGTCGCAATGATTCAGCAAATCTTCGAGCCTGAGGATGCAGTCGCCTTTTTGTGCGCGCAGGTTTCCGGTGGAGAGAAGGCGGGTCAGCCGCCCCCAGCCATGTCGGCTGACCGGATAGGCGACGATGTCGGGGGTGCCGTCGACGAAGACGAGCCTTGCGCCGACCACCAGCCGGAAATCTTTCACCATTTCAGGTTGCTTGGCCTGTTGCTCCTTCAGAAAGGCCCAGGCCCGCACCACCCCCGCGACGCTGTTGCGGTCGGCGATGCCGATACCGCGCATGCCGAGGTTGATTGCTTCTGCCACCATCTCCGCCGGATGCGAGGCACCGCGCAGGAAGCTGTAGTTGGTCGCGGCGACCAGTTCGGCGAAGCCGGCATCGGCATCGGTATCGGCGGCGATCGGGGTCGGGGCGGACGCATCGCTCATGCGAAGACCCCGTGGATATACCAGCGCGGGTCGGCTTTCTCGTCGTACAGGCCGTGGCGGAAAAGCCAGTAGCGGCGGCCCTGGACATCCTCGACGCGGTAATAGTCGCGGGTCAGGCCGGCATTGTCGCGGCGGCGCCACCATTCGGCGGCAATGCGTTCCGGGCCTTCGTAACGGCGCACCGAATGCGTCGCGCGGCGCCAGCGAAACTGATGCGGCGGGCCATCGGGGACCTCGGCGATCACATCGATCGGTTGTGGCGGGTCGAAAAGGTGAAACGGACGCGTTGGTGGCTCTCCGGGGGCGGGTGCTTGCCACGGCGTCGGTGCAGGCGCGTCGATCGCTGGCAATGCGAGCTGCGCCTGCTCGGGAATATGGGTATCGGCGGCGACCAGCCGCCTGACGCTTCCGCGCCCCAGCCGCGTCGTCATCCGGTCGATGAATTCATCGATCGCGGCGGCTTCGCGCACCGCACCGCCCTCCAGCTTCAGCTGCGTCGCGCCGAGCGGGTCGAGGCGAGGAACCGCGAGACGGATCATGTCGAACCCGAAGCCGGGGTCGAGTGGATCGGCCAGCCCGTCCATCCGCTCGGCGAACAGGCGCATGACAAGGCCGACGTCGCGCGTCGCATGGCCGGTTTCGACCTCGATGCTGCGCGCCAGGCCGTCGCTGCGAAAGAAGGTAGCGCGGAATTGGCGGCCGCCCTTGCCGCGTTCGGCAAGCTCTTCGACCGCTTCGCCCGCAAGCTCGGTGAGTATCTTGGTCGCATGCGCAGTGCTGCCGAGCGGTTCGGCGAAGCGGTGTTCGACGGCCACGGGCGTGGGCGCGATGCGCGGATCGAGCGGACTCGGCGCGTCGCCGAGGATGCGGCGGAGCGCGGTGGCGGCCTCGGCGCCGAAGCGGACAGCGATATTCGCCATCGGACGGCTTGCGAGATCGCCGATTGTTTTCAGACCGGCGCGGACGAGCGCAGTCGTCGCCTCGCCCTCCAGCTCGAGCGCGAGGACGGGAAGGCGCCGGATCGCGCTCGCTTCGTCGGGGGCAGGGCGCGTCTGGTAACGCGCGAGCGCGCGGGCGGCCTCGGGGGTGGGGCCGAGCGCTTGACGCACCGTCATGCCGAGCCGCGACAGGCGCATTTCGGCATCGGCAACCAGCCCCGCCTCACCCCCGAACAGATGCTCGGTTCCCGTGATATCGAGGATCAGTCCATCGGGAGCGTCGAGCGCGACGAGCGGGGTGTAGCGATTGCAGCCGAGCGCGAGCCGGTCGAGCCAGCTTTGGTCGGCGGCCGGATCGTGGGCGACGACGATCAGGTCGGGCACGCACGCACGCGCGTCCGCGAGCGGCATGCCGGTCGCGAGTCCGACTGCATGCGCCGCGGGATCGATGCTCGCGATACGCAGCGCGCCGCGCTGCTTTTCAGCGAAGACCAGCGGGGCGTCAGGCGGCTGCGGCGCCGCGCGGACGAGCCGCTCGGCGGGCAGGTAGGGGAAGAAGAGCGCCAGATAGCGCCGGTTCCCTGAAGGCATGTTCGTCATGGTTCCAGTCCAGTCGCCAGCGGCCGCCGGCAGGTCCGGCGCGCCAGCGCAGCAGTTCGAGGTCGAAGGAGGGCGCTCCCGGCGCATTGGCATCGAGCGCTTGCGAAGCGGCGGCGGCGACGCGCCAGCGCGTCTCGGCGACGCTGGGCGTAGGCACGGCATTGAGGCGGAGCATCAACAGTGTCGTGCCGGCCTCGCGCGCGCCGAGCGCTAGCCGGCGGCCCGCAGTGAGGTCATAGTGTGGGAAACGCCCCCAACTCTCCAAAACCACTCCCCCCGATCCTCCGCAGCGGATCGCGTCATAAGCGGAGGCGAGCAGCATTTTCGGGTCAGGCGCCTGAATGAGCAGCAACTGTGCAGGATCGCCGCCAAGTTCTGCGATGCCCGGCGCATAGATATGGCCGGCGCGATTCGCGGCATCGGCGGTGCGCAGCCAGATGAGCGGGCCACGGCCGGGAGCGCGCAGCGCGAGCAGCGCGGCGAAAGCGGCTGCGCTCGTGCCGCCGAGTACATCGGCGGAGAAAAATTCATGGACACGCCCGGTCGCCAGGCCGCCGCCAAGCGCGGCATCGAAATCCGCATGACCGCTCGCCAGCCGATATCCGGCCTGGCGGCTCGCTGTGCCACCATCGGTAGTCAGCCGGGCGATGCGTTGGCGCAGCCCGGCGAGAGGGGAAGACGACTCGCGCATCATTTGTTCCTGATTTGTTCTATTAGCGCGCGAGCAGGGACATATGTCAAGATGAGTCGGGCACAAGGCCAGGCAGGATCAGGGGGCGGTGGACCCCGCGCTGCTGTCGCCGCCCAAGGCGCGAAAGAGGACAATACGGGTCTGAACGAGCAATAGCTGCGTTGCGATCTCGCTGCGCCGGGCCGAATAGAGGCTGCGCTGCGCGTCGAGGCTGGCGAGGAAGCTGTCGACCCCGCCCTTGTAGCGGGCATCGGTAAGCATCGCGGTATCGGCAGCGGCTTCGCTGTTCGCCGCGGCCGCGCGGACACGCTCGGCGATCGTACCCTGCACGGCCAGTGCGTCGGCGACCTCGCGGAAGGCCGTCTGGATCGCGCCTTCATAGCTTGCGACCGCGGCGTCACGCTGTGCCTTGGTCACATCCACCCCGGCGCGGCGCCCGCCGAAGTCGAATATGGTCGCGGTCGCGTCGCCGCCGACCGAATAATTGAACGAGCCTCCGTCGAACAGGCTGGAGAGGGCGTTGCTTGCGAAGCCGAGCAAGCCGGTGAGCGAGATGGTCGGGAACAGCCGCGCCCGCGCCGCGCCGATATCGGCATTGGCCGCGCGCAGGCGATATTCGGCCTCGATCACGTCGGGGCGGCGGAGCAATATCTGCGAGCTGACCCCAGCAGGAAGCGACGCAATTCCGGGCGTGACTTCAGCAAGGCCCGCCGGAAGCAGGGCCCGGTCGATATCGGCCCCGACGAGCAGGCGAATGAGATTCTCGTCCTGCGCCAGCGCGGTCTTCTGCTGCGCGATCGAATCCTCTGCCGTCGCGAGAATCTGTTCGGCCTGACGAAGGTCGGTGCGCGGGGCGACGCCACCGTCGAGCCGTGCCTTGGTCAGACGGACATTCTCGCGCGCATTGGCGGCCGTGTCCTCGGCGATCGCGAGCAGGTCGCGATCGGCGCCATAGGCGGCCCAGGCGTTAGCCAGATCGGCGATCAGCGCGAGGCGCACGGTGCGCGAGGCGGCTTCGGTCGCCAGTGCGCTGTTGCGGTCGGATTCGGCGGCATTGGCGAGGCGACCGAACAGGTCGAGTTCGAACGACGTGATACCGCCGCGCAGCGAGAAATCGCCGCTGCCGCCGCTAGTCCCGCCGCTGTCCGAATAGCCGGCGCCGGCGCTGACGCCGAGTGCAGGGAACTGGCCGGCCCGGCTGACGCGTGCCTGTGCGCGCGCTGCGGCGACATTGGCATAGGCGACGCGGAGGTCGCGGTTGTTCGCCATTGCCTGATCGACCAGGCTTTGCAGGCGCGCATCGCTGAAGACCGTCTTGTACGACAGGATCGGCAGCGCCTCCTCGCTTTGCAGCAGATAGGCATCACCGACGGGCCAACTCTGCGACACCGGGGGTGCAGGCAGGACCGTCTTGGGTGCGAGCGAGCAGCCTGCAAGCATCAGCGGCATCGCGATCAGGATAAACGAATTACGCTTCATGTCGTGGCCTCCGCATCAGGCCGTTGTTTTCCGAAGCGGCGACGGAGCGCAGCAAGGCCGTCGCGCACGCCGCGGCGGACGAGCACGAAGAAGAGGGGAATGAAGAAGATCGCGAGCAATGCCGCGGTCAACATGCCGCCGATCACCGACGTGCCGATCGCGACGCGGCTGTTCGCGCCCGCGCCGGAGGCGATCGCAAGCGGCAGCACGCCGAAGATGAAGGCGAAACTCGTCATCAGGATCGGGCGGAGACGGATGCGTGCCGCCTCGACCGCCGCCTCGATCACGCGCTTGCCCTTTCTTTCCTCCTGCTCGGCGAATTCGATCATCAGGATCGCGTTTTTCGCCGCGAGCCCCATCGTCGTCAGCAGGCCGATCTGCAGATAGACGTCGTTTTCCAGCCCTCGCAGCGTCACGGCGAAGATCGCGCCGACCAGTCCGAGCGGAATGACGAGCAGCACCGCGAGCGGGATCGACCAGCTCTCATACAGCGCAGCGAGGCAGAGGAAGACGACGAGCAGCGAGAGCGCATAGAGCAGGGGCGCCTGTCCCGACGACAGCCGTTCCTGATAGGAAGAGCCCGCCCAGGCAACGCTGGTGCCGGGGATTTCGGCGGCCATGCGTTCCATTTCGTCCATCGCCTCGCCCGAACTCGTGCCCGGCGCAGGCTGGCCCGAAATCTCGAACGCGGCGACACCCTGGAAACGCGACGTGCTGCTGGGCGTCGTCGACCAGCCGATCTTCGAAAAAGCGGAAAAGGGCGACATCTCGCCGTCCGACGAGCGGACATACCATTGACCGAGATCTTCAGGCTTCGCGCGATATTCGGCATCGCCCTGGACATAGACGCGCTTGACACGTCCCTTGTCGATGAAGTCGTTGACATAGCGTCCGCCCCAGGCGGTCGCGAGGGTGTTGTTCACGTCGCTGTTGCTGAGGCCATAGGCTGTCAGGCGCTGCGTATCGATGTCGATCTTCAGCGTCGAAACGTCGGGAAGATCGCTGAGGCGGACCGCGGTAAGCTTGGGATTGGCGTTGGCGGCGGCGATGAGCTGATCGCGCGCCGCAGAAAATTCGGCACGGCTCATCCCGCTGCGATTCTGGAACTCCATCGTGAAGCCCGATGCATCGCCCAATCCCCGGACCGCGCCGGGAACGAGTGCGAATATCTGTGCGTCGCGCAGGCCCGACAGTGCCTTGCGCGTGCGGTCGGCGATCGCGTCGGCGGTGTTTTCCGTTCCCTTGCGATCGTCCCAGTGGACGAGGTTGATAAAGCCCTGTCCGGTATTCTGGCCCGAAGCGCCGGGGCCGCCGCCCGCGACCAGGAACAGCGCCTGCACATTCGCCTTTTCCTGGGTCAGCAGATATTTCTCGATCTGGTCGCGTACTTCAAGCGTGCGCGCTTGCGTCGCGCCGGCGGGCAGGCGGAACTGAACCTGGACGCGGCCCTGGTCCTCGTTCGGCAGGAATCCGCTCGGCAATCGCAGGAACAGGAATGCAAGAAGGACGAGAAGCAGGGCATAAATTCCCAGAAATCGCCATTTGCGGTCGACGACCTTGGTGACGCTGCCGACGTAGCGATTCACCGTGCGGTCGAACCAGCCGTTGAAGCCGTCCTGTGCGCGTTTCATCATCGCATGCGCGCGGGGGAAGCGATGCGGCCGTTCGGCCGCTTCGCCATGCGCCTTTGGCTTGAGCAGGGTCGAGGTCAGCGCCGGACTGAGGATCAGCGCGACGAGCACCGACAGCGCCATCGCCGAAACGATGGTGACCGAGAACTGGCGATAGATGACCCCCGTCGAGCCGCCGAAGAAGGCCATGGGCAGGAACACCGCCGACAGGACGAGCGCGATGGCGATCAGCGCGACCTGCAGCTCCTTCATCGACTGGATCGTCGCATCGCGGGGCGACATGCCGGGATTCTCTTCCATCAAGCGTTCGACATTCTCGACCACGACGATCGCGTCGTCGACGAGCAGGCCGATCGCAAGCGTCAGCCCGAACAGCGTCAATGTGTTGATACTGAAGCCGAGCATGTAAAAGACGGCGAAGGTTCCGAGCAGCACGACCGGCACGGCGATCGCCGGGATCAGAACCGCTCGCCAGCTTTGCAGGAAGACGAACATGACGAGGATGACGAGCAGGATCGCCTCGAACAGCGATTTCTGCACCTCGCTGACCGACAGCTTGATGAAGGCGGTCGCGTCGTTGGCATAGCTGTAAGTCAGGCCGTCGGGGAAATCGGCGGCCAATTCCTCCATGCGCGCCTTCACGCGATCGGCGGTCTCGAGCGCGTCCGAGCCCGGTGAAAGCGAAATCGACATGCCCGCGCCGGGATGGCCGTTGATGCGGCTGATCGCGGCGTAGCTTTCGGCCCCGATCTCGACCCGCGCGACATCCTTGATCCGCACCGTCGACCCATCGGGCAGCGTCTTGAGGACGATATTCTCGAACTCCTCGGGCGTCTGCATGCGCGACTGCGCGGTGACCGTCGCGTTGAGCATCTGGCCCTGCGGCGCCGGAAGGCCGCCGACTTCGCCCGCGGCAACTTCGCTGTTCTGGGCGCTGATCGCATTGATGACGTCGCTCGGCATCAGCGCCACTGCTGCAAGGCGTTGCGGGTTCAGCCAGATGCGCATCGCGTGCGGCGCGCCGAAGATGTTGATGTCGCCGACCCCCTCGACGCGCGACAGCGGGTCTTGGATGTTCGATGCCATATAGTCCGACACATCCTGATTCGATCGCGTGTCGGTCGAATCATAGACGCCGACGAGCAGCAGCGTGTCGGAGTTGGACTTGGTGACGCGAATGCCTTGCTGCTGAACCTGCTGCGGCAGGCGCGACAGCGCCGACTGAATCTTGTTCTGGACCTGGACCTGCGCAATGTCGGGGTCTGTCCCCTTCGCGAAGATCGCGGTGATGTTCGCTTGCCCGCGCGAGCTGGACTGCGAACTGAAATAGAGCAGGCCGTCGATTCCGGTCAGCTGCTGTTCGAGCACCTGCGTGACGCTGTTCTCGATCGTCTCGGCCGATGCGCCGGGATAGGAGGCGCGGATGTTGACCTGCGCCGGCGCGATGTCCGGATATTGCTCGACCGGCAGGGCGCGTAGCGCGCCGATGCCGGCAAGCATGACGACGATCGCCAGCACCCAGGCGAAGATCGGCCGGTCGATGAAGATACGCGACATGGGGGACTAGTTTCCTTTCGCCGCTGCGCCCTTGTTGGCTGCAGTGCCGGCGGGTGCCCCCAACCGCTGCGGACTGCTCGCCGGGACCGGCTTGATCGATGCCCCCTGCTTCAGGTTGCCGACCCCCTGCGTGATGACCTTGTCCCCGGGCTTCAGTCCTTCGGATACGACCCAGTTCGATCCGACGGTCCGGTCGGCCACGACCTTTCGCCGTGCGGCCTTGTTATCCTTGCCGACCAGATAGACGAAAGCCGATCCGTCGAAGTCGCGCTGCACCGCCGTTTGCGGGACCAGCATCGCGGTCGGATTGACCGCCTGGTCGAACAAGGCGGTCACGAACATGCCGGGAAGCAACAGGCCCTGCGGATTGGGGAAGCGCGCGCGCAGCGTGACGGTCCCCGTCGCCTCGCTGACCGTCACTTCGGAAAATTGGACCGAGCCGACGAAGCCATAATCGCTGCCATCTTCCAGCTTCAACCGTACCGATGTCCCGCCCGGCGTGACGCCGCCGCTGGCCAGTGCCTGGCGCAGCCGCGTCAGGTCGGCGCTCGACTGCTGCATATCGACATAGATGGGATCGGTCTGCTGAATCACCGCCAGCGGGGTTGTCTGGCTGGCGCTGACCAGTCCGCCTGGCGTGACGAGCGAGCGGCCGATGCGTCCGCTGATCGGTGCCGAAAGCGTCGTGTAGCGCAGGTTGATTCGTGCTGTTTCCAGCGCCGCGGAGCTTTGCGCAACCGCTGCGCGCGCACTGCGTGCTTGTGCGAGCGCATCGCTGTAATCCTGTTGCGACACCGCCTGAATCTTGGCGAGGGGTTCGAAGCGCCTGGCTTTTTCCTCGGCCGCCTGCGCACTCGCGCGGGCGCTCGCCAGATTGGCGGCCGCCTGGTCGACCGCTGCCTGATAGAGGCTCGCGTCGATCTGATAGAGCGGCTGTCCGGCGCGGACGAAACCGCCCTCGGTGAACAGGCGTCGGCGGATGATGCCGTTGACCTGCGGGCGCACCTCGCTCGTCTCGAACGCCACGGTTCGCCCGCCGAGCGAGGTGGTGAGCGGGACCGGCTCGATCTTCACCACGACATAGCCGACCTGGGGCGTACGATTGCCGCGACCATCCTCTTCCTTGCCCGAACAGGCGCCGAGCGAGAACGTCGTGATGCACAGAGCTCCTAGAAGGAACAGCGGCTTGGTCTTCATCATTCGAAAAATCCGTCTCGGGTTATGCCGGGCGGCCGGAGAGTTGGCGCTATTCAACCTATTGCAATGCACCATGCAAGCGGTTTCCGGCCTTTGCGACAAAGTGCGACACTTTTGGTCGCTGGTCCCGGCGCCCCAGCGCGACCAATATTGACACCGGTTACCATTGACGGTAGCGAAGAGCCAACACCAAAGAATTTTCGAGTCAGTGAGGATGCCCCCGATGTTTGCCAAGACCTATCATGCCACGCACCCCGATATGATGGAGAGCGTCGATAACGGGGCGCTGCGCGACCGCTATCTTGTCGAAGGAATGTTCGAAGACGGCAAGGTGAACCTCAATTATTCGCACAACGAACGCTTTGTCATCGGCGGTGCGGTTCCGAAAGGCGGACCGCTGAAGCTTCCCGACCAGACCGAACCCGCTTCGGCGGCGGGGCACCCCTTCCTCGAACGGCGCGAGATGGCGGCGGTGAATATCGGCGGCGCGGGCGCCATCACGGTCGACGGCCAGCGCTTCGAAATGAAGAACAAGGAATGTCTATACATTTCCATGGGGTCGAAGGACGTGGTTTTCGAAGGCGACGGCGCGCGCTTCTACCTCGCGTCGCTCCCGGCGCATAAGGTCTGCCCGATCAAGCATATCACGCTCGACCAGGCAAACCCGCTCGCGCGCGGCGACCTTGCCAATTCGAACCAGCGGACGATCTATCAGCTCGTCATCCCGGGCGTATGCGAAAGTGCGCAACTGCTTCTCGGCCTTACCGTGCTGGAGGAGGGCAGCGTGTGGAACACGATGCCGCCGCACCTCCACGACCGACGCAGCGAAATCTATCTCTACTTCGACCTGCCCGAAGAGAATGATCGCATCTTCCATTATATGGGCGAGCCCGACAGCATGCGGCACATCGTGATCGCGAACGAGGAAGCGGTGATCAGCCCGCCCTGGTCGATCCACATGGGGTCGGGCACGAAGAAATATGCCTTCATCTGGGCGATGGGCGGCGAGAATCTGGACTATACCGACATGAACGTCCTCGACATCTGCCAGCTCAAATAATGGCCGGTCTCTTCGATCTTTCGGGCAAGGTCGCGCTCGTCACCGGTGCCAATACCGGCATCGGGCAGGGGATCGCGCTCGCGCTTGCCGAAGCGGGCGCTGACATCGCGGCTGCCGGCCGCTCTCCTGCGACCGAGACGGTCGACAAGGTGCGTGCGCTGGGCCGCAAGGCCGACAATTTCAGCGCCGACCTGTCGGCCGTTGCCGCGGTTCAACCGCTCGTTGATGCGGTGCTCGGCGAATTCGGGCGCATCGACATTCTCGTCAACAATGCCGGGATCATTCGCCGCGCCGACGCGGTCGA
The DNA here is from genome assembly GCA_017309275.1 of Sphingomonadales bacterium. Classification (GTDB taxonomy): domain Bacteria; phylum Pseudomonadota; class Alphaproteobacteria; order Sphingomonadales; family Sphingomonadaceae; genus Sphingopyxis. Next base: position 82,773 of record JAFKLT010000032.1, read on the forward strand.
CTTCACCGAAGAGGATTGGGACGCGGTGATGGACACCAATCTCAAGACGCTCTTCTTTCTCTGCCAGGCTGTTGGCAAGCATATGATCGCGCGCGGGTCGGGCAAGATCATCAACATCGCCTCGATGCTGACCTTTCAGGGCGGCATTCGCGTGCCGAGCTACACCGCGTCGAAATCGGGCGTCGGCGGTCTGACCAAGCTGCTCGCCAACGAATGGGCGGCGAAGGGGGTTCAGGTAAACGCGATCGCACCCGGCTATATCGCGACGAACAATACCGCTGCGTTGCAGTCGGACGAGACGCGCAATCGCCAGATCATGGAGCGTATCCCCGCCGGCCGGTGGGGTGACCCCGCCGATATCGGCGGCGCCGCAGTGTTCCTGGCTTCCGGCGCGTCGAACTATGTCCAGGGCCATATCCTTGCCGTCGACGGCGGCTGGCTCGCGCGCTAGCATCGCGCCATGTCCGGCCGCCTCGTCTTCTTCGGCGAACTGCTGATCCGCCTGACCGCACCGGGCAATGAATTGCTCATGCAGTCGCCGTCGCTGTCGGTCCATGTCGGCGGGGCCGAGGCGAATGTCGCGATCGGGCTCGCACATCTGGGCCATGACTGCGCGATGGTCAGCAAGATAGCTTCGAATGCACTGGGTCGCGGTGCAGTGGCGGCGGTGCGCGGCGCAAATGTCGATTGCACCGCCGTCACACATCATCCCGGTCGCATGGGGCTTTATTTCCTCAGCGTGGGTGCGGGCCTGCGCGCTTCGGAGATCGTCTATGATCGCGCGGGGTCAAGCTTCGCGGCGACCGGGCCCGAAGAATATGATTTCGACCGGCTGCTGAAAGGCGCTGGTCTGTTGCACCTGTCGGGAATCACCCCCGCGCTCGGGCCGCGCTCGGCCGAAGCGGCGCTGGCCGCTGCCCGCGCGGCGAAGCGGCTTGGCGTCCCCGTCAGCTTTGACGGCAATTATCGTGCGATGCTGTGGGAGGCGTGGGATAGCGACCCGCGCGCGATCCTGTCCGAGCTGATCGGGACGGCTGATATTCTCTTCGGCAACCATCGCGACCTGTCGCTGGTGCTCGGCCGCGAGTTCAGCGGCGAGGGCGGGGACCGTCGGCGCGAGGCAGCCGAGGCGGGCTTTGCTGCCTTCCCGAACCTTAAGCTGATTGCGTCGACTGCCCGGCACACCGTCACGGCCGATCATCACCGCATCGCGGCGCGCGTCGACCTTCGAGGCAGCAGCCATCAGACGGCCGAGGTCGACGTCACGGGGATCGTCGATCGCATCGGAGCGGGCGATGCTTTTGCCGCGGGGGTGCTGCACGGATATCTGTCGGCCGGCGACGCACGGGCGATGGCGGAAACCGGATTGGCGCTCACCTGCCTCAAACATTCGCTTCCGGGCGACGCGAGCCGATTCGGGCAGGCCGATATCGACGCCTTCCACGGCGGCGGGCTCGATGTCCGGCGCTGAGAGGTTCGATCGCCGAGCCTTTCTGGCCGGCGGCATCGCGCTGGCAGCCACGGCAAATGTACGGGCTGAGGAAGAATATGTCGCGACACGCCGGATCGCGGCGGCCGATGGCCCGTACGACCGCCGATCCTGGCATGACGCGCTGCCCGGCGCCATTTGCTTTGCCGGTATCCGATACGCTCGGGCCGATCGCTTCCGCGCACCGGCGCCGATATTGCGCGCCGAACAGGTGGCGGGTGGAGCTTTCGGCCCCGCTTGCCCGCAGGTCGGCGATCGCTACCGCCCGCAATCGGAGGATTGCCTCTTCCTGAACGTCTGGACGCCTGCGTCCACGGGCAAGGCGAAGCGGCCGGTGATGGTCTATTTCCACGGCGGCGCCTATTCGACCGGAAGCGTCAGCGATCCGATCAACGACGGCGCGAAACTTGCGGCGCGCGGCGACGTCGTGGTGGTGACGGTCAACCACCGCCTCAACGCGCTCGGCTATCTGTATCTCGCACGGCTCGACCCCCGCTTTCCCGACAGCGGCAATGCCGGGCAGCTCGACCTGATCGCCGCGCTTCAGTGGGTTCGGCGCAACATTGCGGCCTTTGGCGGCGATCCCGGCAATGTCACGGTGTTCGGTCAGTCGGGTGGCGGCGCAAAGATCGCGACATTGATGGCGATGCCCGAGGCCAGGGGCCTGTTCCACAAGGCGATCACGATGAGCGGGCAGCAGGTCACGGCTTCCGGCCCGCTCAATGCGACACGGCGAGCCGAGGCTTTTCTGGCAAAGCTCGGCGCCGGTAACGATCCCGCGACCGTGCCGGTCGAGCAACTGGTGGCGGCCCTGTCGGCGACCGATCCGATTCTGGGTGGCTCGGTCTATATGGGGCCGGTACTCGACATGACGCATTTGACGCGCCACCCCTTTTGGCCCGACGCTGCGCCGCAGTCGCTCGGCATCCCGATGATGCTCGGCAATGTCGTGATGGAAACGCGCGCTTTCTATGCGCCCGACGGCAAGCAGCTTGCGGGATTGAACTTCGACAATCTCGCTGCCCGCATCGCCCCGGAGATGCGGATCGATATCGAGCCGTCATGGGTGGTTGGCCAGTTTCGGGCGCGTTATCCGAAGGCCGATCCGCCTGAGCTGTTCCACCGCATCGTCACCTCGGCGCGCAGTTGGCGCGGACAGGTCGAGGAGGCCGAGGCCCGCGCCCGCGCGGGGCATCCTGCTTTCGTCTATCAGCTTGATTTCGAGGCCGCGAAACATGCCGACGACATCGGCCTCAGCTTCGGAACGATTCCCCAACCGACCCCGGCGCAGCAGGCGATGAGCGACCGTGTGATGGACGCCTTCGTCCGCTTCGCGCGCACCGGCGATCCTGGCTGGCCGGCCTATGATCTTGCCACGCGGCGGACGATGATCTTCGATACGGCAAGCCGCGTCGAGCAGGATCCGCGCAAATGGGAACGCGAATTGTTCGCGCGGGTCCCGTATGTCCAGCCGGGGAGCTAGACGATCGCCCTGGCCTTCAGCCAGTTCCACAGCAGATCGGGCCAGATCGCGACGGGCAGCCCCGCAGTCTTCAGCAGGCCGAAGCCATGCTCTCCCTCGGCAAAATAATGCGCCTCGCAGGATATGCCGACGCTGCGTGCCGCCTCTTGCAGACGCAGGCTGTTCTCGATCTTCACCACGCTGTCGTCTTCGGCATGAAGCAGCCATAGTGGAGGCATGTCGGGGCGGACCTGCCGCTCGGGCGAATGGAGCGTTTGCTGCGCCAGGTCGGGATCGGGACCGAGCAGCCGCTCACGGCTGACCGCATGGGCGATCGCAGGATCCATCGAAACGACGGGATAGATGGCGGCGAGGGCATCGGGCCGCGCCGACAGCGTGTCGGCACTATCGACGGGGTCATAGACCTTTGCGTCGAAGCGCGTGAGCAGGCTCGTTGCAACTTGGCCGCCGGCTGAGAAGCCACCGAAAGCGACGCGGGCGGGGTCGATGCCGTCGATCGCCGCACGGTTTCGTACCAGCCGCATCGCACGCTGTGCATCGGCCAGCGGCACGTTCGACCGATCGGCCCAGCCGTCGCCGGGCAAGCGATAGAAGAGGACATAGACGGTAACGCCCCGTTCCCTCAGCCAGCGTGCGAGTTCATAACCTTCCTTGTCGATCACGACATAACGGTAGCCGCCGCCGGGCGCGAGAATGACGGCCGCGCCATTGGGTCTGGCGGGGCGAAAGATGTCGAGCCGGGGGCGCGTGATCCCTTGCAGCATGCGATCGCTGGCGTTGGGATCGTCGCTGCGCTGGACGACCTGTTCGGCCAGGCCGGGCGGCGGCTTGATTTGGCCCTCGGGCCAGAGCGGGATGCTGGCGTCGGGCGCGAACCCCGCGGGCCGCGTCCAGGTCGTCGCAGCCGCCGCGCTCGCAAGGGGCAGGGCCAGGCCCGCGGTCAACATCTCGCGGCGGCCCATCGTCACTATTCGGCGGCCTTGTTGGGATAGGCGATGATCAGCACCAGCGGTTCGGCGCCGGTCTGGCGGATGCCGACGAGAGCGCCCTTGTACAGCCATGCGGCCGTACCGGCCTTCAGTTCCTTCTCGTCGCCGTCCGAATGGACGATGCCGGTGCCCGACAGGACATAATAGATTTCATCATGGTCGATCGGATGCACGCCGATCGCCGCGCCGACGTGAAGCGCGCGCTTGCGGAATTCGAAGCTGCGCGGCGCCGGGACGCTGTCGCTGATCCGATATGCGGTCGACATACCGATCGCCCCGTGCGGCGGCGCTTCTTCGCGCACCGTCGCCGCTTCGTCGATAACGACCATCGCAGGCGCTGCCGTGCCCGCGAGCAATATCGCGAACAGCGCGCTCACTTCACGCCACCGCGCGAATCGAGGTCGCGCGCCGACAGATGTTCCTGCGGCATCGGTGCGGTCTGTGCGGGATACAGGCCTGACTTCGGCTCCATCGTCGCGAGATTCCAGTCACTCTCGACGAAGGGCGCGCGTACCGGCGCGGCGACCTTGGGATAGGCGCTCACCTGCTTCTCGTCGTCGATCACCTGCCCGCGGCCTTCGGCTACGAAGAAGAGGATGCGGATTTCCTCGGCATCGCGCGCCCAGGGACGTGCGCCTGCGGTTGCGAGGACCGAGGTTTCGACGTCGCGTACCGGCAGGATGCGGTAACCGCCGACCGGAGCGAGCGGCGCCTTGGCGCGGATCAGCTTCGCCTGCGTTTCGCCATAGCGGCCGAATTCGGGCAGCGGATTGCCATGGCGATCGACCGCCAGATTGTCCTTGCCATAATATTCGAGGTCGCCGTCGCCGCCCAGCATCAGAAAGGGCAGGCCCTCGTCGGTGTCGTTGCCGCCGCGCATCACATTGCCGACCGCGGTGATCTGTCCGGTCACATAAGGATGGCCGACCCATTCGAGGTTCATCAGGTTATAATGCACCGCGCGATGCTTGGGATTGTAGATCAGATTGTTGATCATCAGCACCCTGGCGCCGCCCTTCACCAGCGGCGCGCGCTCGACATTATGCGCCCAGACGTTGCGATAGAAGACAATGCCCGACGTATTGTCGTGGATGAGCGAGCCCTTGCTGTGCTCGCCCTTGGGGTGGCTGGCGTCGGCGAGCCCTTCAGCGGCGAGGTTGTTCGAGAAGGTGACGTTCTTGCTGGTCCCCTCGCGCCATTCGGCCGCGTTTGCACCGTTGAAGCGCGGGCCGGAGGCCGACATATTCTCGTCGATCGCCCACAAAAAGGTGCAATGGTCGACGATGACATTGTGCGCGGCGACGGTCGAAAATGCGTCGGCTTCCCACCCGCTGCGCTTCGGCTGGCCATCGACCCCGGTGTATACGCGCAGGTGGCGCATCACCACGTCGTGCGTCTTCACGTCGATGCCGGTGCGGATCAGCGTGATGCCCGGTCCGGGCGCGGTCTGGCCTGCGATGGTGAGATAGGGATGCTCGATCGTGATCGTCTCGCGCGCCATGTCGATCACGCCGCCGACCTCGAACACCACGATCCGCGGGCCGGTCGCCTCGACCGCGGCCTTGAACGACCCCGGTCCGTCGGGGGCCAAAGTCGTCACACGGATGACCCTGCCGCCGCGCCCGCCCGGCGTATCCGCCGCCGGGCCGACCGCACCGGGAAAGGCTGGGACGGTGGTCGAATCGGCCGCCATCAGCGCGCCCGGGTTAAGTGCCGGCGCAAGCAAAAGTGCCGCGAACCACAGCTTTTTCAGCATCGCTCTCTCCTTGTTGAAAGGGGTCTTGACATAGAGATCACAATCCTTCAATCCTTTTTGACACCGGTTACCTAAACCGGACATAACAAGAGCCATGGGGGAGAGGACGCCCTGCCAGCTGCAAAAGCGGCGGCCGTCGGCCTACTCTCTGAAATTTTTGGGACCAGCGATCGTCCGATTTGCTTGTCCTGCAAAGGTAACCGGTGTCATTCCTTGTCATAAGGGGAGGGGCGCTGCGATAAGGGAGGATGATGATGGCAATTCACAAGGCGCGGGGCATTCGTACGCTCACTCAATTGGCATGTGGCGCGTCGCTCGCGGTGCTGGCGGTTTCGCCGGCCTGGGCACAGGATGCGACCGAAGCTGCGGCCGACGGAGCGGCGCCCGCCGCGGAGGACGAGATTGTCGTCACCGGTTTTCGTCAGTCGCTGCAGGCCGCGCTCAATGTGAAGCGCGACTCGGTGGCCGCGGTCGATGCGATCGTTGCCGAGGATATCGCCAAATTCCCCGACCAGAACCTCGCCGAATCGCTTCAGCGCATTCCTGGCATCTCGATCCAGCGCGATGGCGGCGAAGGCCGCGCGATCACGGTCCGCGGCCTCGGCGCGCAGTTCACCCGCGTCCGCCTGAATGGCCTCGAAACCGTTGCGACCTCGACCGACGGTGCGTCGTCGAACCGCGACCGCGCGTTCGACTTCAACGTCTTCGCCTCCGAATTGTTCAGCAGCATCGTCGTCCACAAGACGGCCGAGGCGTCGCTCGACGAAGGATCGCTGGGCGCGGTCGTCGACCTCAACACCGGCAACCCGCTTGGCGCGAAGGAAGGGCTGCACGGCGCGCTCTCGGTCATCGGGTCGTACAATGATCTGTCAAAGGATCTCGGCCCGCGTGTGGCGGGGCTGCTGAGCTGGCGCAACGTCGACGGCACCTTCGGCATCGCTGCCTCGGCCGCCTATTCGAAGGGTGACACGCTCGAACTCGGCAATAACAGCGTTCGCTGGGCGCAGGCGCGCTTCGACTCGGTCGACGGTACCAATTGCTGGACCACCGCGAACAGCGGCGGCACCTATGTCCCCAGCGCCGTCTGCAACCAGGCCGCGCTCGCCTTTCACCCGCGCATTCCGCGCTATGGCGAGATCGAGCATCGCCGCGAGCGCCTGGGCCTGACGGGATCGATCCAGTTCGAGCCGTCCGAGAGCACGCGCTTCTCGATCGATGCGCTCTATTCGCGCTTCCGCGAATCGCGCGAGGAAAAATGGGGCGAGGTGCTGCTGCGTTCGAACGAGCGGCCGATCAACGTCATCAACCCGGTCTATGACGCCAACAACAACATGATCTCGGCGACGCTCAACGACGTCTATGTCCGGACCGAGCATTATCTGCGCAAGTCGCAGACCGAATTCTATCAGTTCGGCGGCACGTGGGACCAGGATATCAGCGACAAGTTCCGCTTCACCCTGCTCGCCGGGCTTTCGAAGTCGAACGCCGACATTCCGGTCGAAACCACGATCGTCTTCGACGACCGCGACGCGCAAAACTACAAATATGACTATAGCGACATGAAGCGTCCGGTGCTGACCTTCGGCACCAGCGTCACCGCTCCGGCGAATTTCCAGCTCGCCGAAATCCGCGATCGTCCGTCGAACGTGTCGAACCGGTTCAAGACCGCGCAGCTTCGCACCGAATGGGACGTCACCGACGGCTTCCAGATCAAGGCCGGCGGGATGTGGCGCCGCTTCAACTTTGATTCGATCGCCTTCACCCGCGATACCGCGGTGTGCGGCAATGGCGGCACCAGCCTCGTTACCAGCACATCGGGGACGATCGCCTGTTCGGCCAGCTCGGTCTTCGGCCCCACCGCGGTCTATGGTTTCCCGGTCACCGCGGCGCTGTCGGAACTGTTCACGCTCGGCAAGGCCGGGCAGCCTGCGGGCACCACGACGCAGTGGCTGATCCCGTCCTTCCCCGCCGCCACCGACTTTACTCAGCTCTACAGCCGCACGCCCGTCGCCGATAATGGCAACACGCGCTCGGTGCAGGAGACGACCTCGGGCGGCTATCTTCAGTTCGATGTGAAGGGCGAAATCTTCGGCCTCGAATATGCTGGCAACGCGGGTATCCGCTATGCGCACACCGGGCAGTCGTCGACCGGCATCATTTCGGGCAACAAGGTGACGGTGAAGCGCAGCTACGACGACTGGCTGCCATCGATGAACATCGCGCTCTATCCGCAGGAAGACGTCATCATCCGAGGCGCCATCGCCAAGGTGATCACGCGTCCGACACTCGGCAATCTGACGCCCGGCGGTTCGATCGACGGTTTCCAGTACCGGATCAGCTATGGCAACCCGCAGCTTAATCCCTATCGCGCAACGAACTTCGACCTTGGCGTCGAATGGTATTTCGCGCCGCAGGCGGTGCTGTCGATCGCCGGCTTCGTCAAGAAGGTCGAAAGCTTCCCGATCAGCCAGGCCTTCTCCGCGACCTATGCGTCGACCGGCCTGCCCAAGGAGGCGCTGCCGCCCAGCTCGCCGGCCTTCATCAACTTCGATCCCAACCAGCTTTACACGATCACCGCCAACGTCAACGGTCCGGGCGCGACGCTGAAGGGCGTCGAGCTGGCGGCGCAGGTTCCCTTCTCGGCATTCGTCAACCAGGGTTTCCTCAGCCACTTCGGCATCCTGGCCAACGCGACCTTCATCAAGTCGGACGCCGACTACAACGTCCAGGGGCCGGCGATCGTCCCCGGTGGCGGGCTGATCAACGCAGTGCGTAGCGCAACGTTGTTCGGCGTGTCGAAGCGCGCTTACAACGGCACGCTCTATTATGAAGACGACGCCTTCTCGGCGCGTGTCTCGGCAAGCTATCGCAGCCGTTACGTCGATGCGAACAGCGGCACCGGCAACGTCTTCGAAGGCTATGGCGCGACCTGGAACATGGACGCGTCGATCCGCTACAAGGTCACCGAATGGATGGAGGTGTCGGTCGAGGGCAACAACCTGCTCGACACCTATCGCTATCGCTTCACCGACTTCGATGCCGATCGCAATTACGAGAATAATCACTTCGGTCGCACGATCCTGTTCGGCGCGCGATTCAAGATGTGATCGACAAAGCATAGTCCCGGAAAAGGCCCGGTCTTCCACGCGAGGGCCGGGCCTTTTCTTTGCCCAGGAGAATGACGTGACCGATCGCCGCGAGATGCTCAAATTGGCGGGGGCAGGCCTGTTTGCGACCGGCCTTTCAGGCGTGCCGCAGCCGGCGTCCGCCACGCAGCCGGTGTCCAGGACAATCTGGGCCAAAGGAATCGAGGGGCAGCGCAAAGCCGATCTCGGTGACGGGCGCTTCCTCAACCCGATCATGGCCGGCGACCATCCCGATCCGTCGATCCTGAAGGACGGGCGCGATTACTACATGACCTTCTCGACCTTCGATTCCTATCCGGGGCTCGTCATCTGGCATTCGCGCGATCTGGTGAACTGGCGGCCGATCGGTCCCGCGCTCACCAGGAACATCGGGGCGGTCTGGGCGCCCGAACTCTGCAAGCATGCGGGGCGCTATTTTATCTATATTCCGACCAAAGGGCCGAACACGAGCTGGGTGATCTGGGCCGACCGGATCGAAGGTCCGTGGAGCGATCCGGTCGATCTTGGCCTTCCCGATCATATCGATCCCGGCCACGCGGTCGGCGAGGACGGATCGCGCTGGCTGTTCCTGTCGGGCGGGGACCGCGTGCGTCTGGCGGACGATGGTCTCAGCCGGATCGGTGAGCCCGAGCATGTCTATGACCCCTGGCACTATCCCTCGGACTGGGTGGTCGAGGGTTTTTCGCCTGAAGGTCCCAAGATTCTCCGCCGCCGCGACTATTTCTACATGATTACCGCCGTCGGCGGCACGGCCGGGCCGCCGACGGGGCATATGGTGATCGCCGCGCGGTCGCGGTCGATCCACGGTCCGTGGGAAAATTGCCCGGCGAACCCGATCGTCCGCACGACCTCGATGGCCGAAAGATGGTGGTCGCGGGGACATGCGACGCTGATCGAGGGGCCCGCGGGCGACTGGTGGAGCGTCTATCACGGTTATGAGAATGGCTATTGGACGTTGGGGCGGCAGGCACTGCTCGATCCGGTCGAATGGACCGACGACGGCTGGTTCCGGATGAAGGGTGGCGACCTGTCGCAGCCGATGGCCAAGCCGCAGGGCGGTGTCCCGGGCGCGCACGGCATGGCGTTGTCCGACGACTTCGGCACGCTCGCGATCGGCGCGCGCTGGAATTTCTTCAAGCCCGCGGCCGACGAACGCACCCGCGTCCGGGTCGAGGACGGCGCACTGGTGCTGAAGGGACGGGGGACGGCGCCGGTCGATTCGTCGCCGCTGCTGCTGATTGCGGGCGATCAGGCCTATCGGTTCGAATGCGATATCGAGATCGCGCCCGGCGGCACGGCGGGGCTGATTCTCTTCTATGACGATCGTCTCTATTGCGGGTTGGGTTTCGACGAAAAGCGCTTCGTGACGCACCAATATGGCATCGAACGCGCGCGTCCCGTCAATCCGCACGGCCGACGGATGCGGATGCGCGTTACCAACGACCGCCATATCGTTACCTATGACACCAGCGGCGATGGCGGGAAGACATGGGTGCGTTTCGACCGCGGCATGGAGGTGTCGGGATACCACCACAATGCGCGCGGCGGCTTCCTGATGCTGCGTCCCGGCCTTTACTCGGCGGGCGAAGGCGAGACGCGCTTCCGCGACTTCAGCTTTCGCGCCCTCGATTAGGCGCGGGCTCGATCAGGCTTTTGGCGGCGCGACCGACTGGCGTTCGATGAAGGTCGACGGCATCACCGGGCTTTCGTCGTCGGCGGGTTTGGCATTGGGGCCAAGGAAATCGGAAACCAGCGTGCGTGCAGCGCGCGATCCCATCTCGCGGATCGGCCAGCGTACTGTACTCAGCGCGGGCCAGATATGCGTTGCGGTCGGCGAATCGTCGAAGCCGATGATCGACAGTTCGGCGGGGACCGACAGGCCCTTGCCGTGCGCCACGCTCATCACGCCCGCCGCCATTTCGTCGTTCGACACGAACACCGCCGTCGGCGGCTCGGCCAACGACAGCATTGCTTCGCCAGCCTCGATGCCCGCGGCATAGCGATAATTCCCCGGCGCATAGAGTTCGTCGGGCAGCGACAATCCGGCCTGAGCCAGCGCCTCGCGAAACCCCTCCTCGCGCTCGGCGGCCGACCGGAAGCCAACCGGTCCGCGTACGAAGCCGATGCGCCGATGGCCCAGCGCGACCAGCTTGCCGACCGCTTCGGCCACGACCTCACGGTCGTTCGACGAGACGCAATGCTTGGCATCGTCCAGCAGCGCCGACCCGACGCGCACATAACGCACGCCCAGATCCTCGCACAGCTTCGCCAGGTCGTCATTCTCCGAGATCGGCGGCAACAGCATCGCGCCGATCGGGCGCTGCTTCTCAAGGAAGGTGCGCACGTCGTCGAGCATCCGGTCCGACCCGCGATCGACCGGGCGGACGAGCAGGGCGAGGTCGCTGTCCTTGATCGCGTCGAGCACGCCCTGCTGGAAATTGAGCACCGTCTGTGCGTTCGGATTGTCGTGGAGCAGCGCGATCAGGAAGTTGCGGCGAAAGGCGAGCGCGCGCGCCTGCGGATTGGGAACGAAGCCCAGCGATTCGATCGCGTCCTGCACGGCCTTGCGCGTCTTTTCGCTGATGAATTCGGACCGGTTGATGACGCGGCTGACCGTCTTTTTCGAAACCCCGGCGAGCGCCGCGACGTCGTTGATCGTCGGCTGCTTGCCATTTTGTCCGCCCGTGCGTGCCGCCATAAAATCCGCTTTCTCTCCACCGCGCTACGCGCCGAGGCGCTTTGCTCCCGATTTTCCGGTCCGGCCAGACCCCTGTGGGCATTCGAACCGGCAAAATCAACTCCGCCAACGGCTATTCGCTTGCTTTTGACACCGGTGTCTTTTAGGACATTCCGCGGAAGAGGGAAATCATAAAGATGCCGGCAACGAACGAACAACAGACCATCGCCAAGGCGTTCCTCGCCGCGCGCCAGAAAAAGACACCGCTTACCTCTTATCCCGGAGCGATGCCCGCCAGCATGGCGGATGCCTACGCGATCCAGGATGTGGCGATCGCGCTTGATGGGCGTTTGGTCGGCGGCTGGAAGGTCGGCCGCATCGCGGCTGAGCTGGTCGATCATTATGGCGACAACCGGCTGACCGGACCGATTTTTACCGACGAAATCGTCGAGGGCGACCAGGGGCAGCGGCCGGCCATGTCCGTCTATGCCGATGGTTTTGCCGCCGCGGAGGCCGAAGTGCTGCTGTGCCTCGGCGATGTTGGCGAGCGCGATTATGACATCGATACGGTGAAGGACTGCATCGCCGACGTTCGGACGGGGATCGAGATCGCAAGTTCGCCCTTTCAGGCGATCAATCGCAGCGGTCCGGCGGTCACCGCCTCGGACTATGGCAATAACAAGGGGCTGGTCCTCGGCCCGGTGATTCCCGGCTGGCGCGACAAGGACCTGATCCGCATGCCCGTCGAATTCTTCATCGACGATGCGCCCGCGGGGGCGGCGACGATGGAGACGATGCTCGACGGCCCGTTCGGGTCGGCGCTGTTTCTGATCCGCACGCTTCGGGCGCGGGGCATCGCGATCGCGCCCGGTACCTGGGTGTCCACCGGCGCGATCACCGGCATCCACGAAATTCGGCCGGGCCAGCGGGCCGATGCGCTGTTCGACGGAAAAATCCGCGTCGGCTGCTCGATTACGGGATAAGACCAAGACAGAACGGGAGAGTTGTATGGCAGAGGCAATCGCGGGCGGAGGCGCGCCCGTGCCACGGGCGGGTCGATACCGCTGGATGATCATCGCGCTGCTCTTTGCCGCGACCACCGTCAATTACATCGATCGCACCATGCTGGGCCTTCTCGCTCCGGTGCTCGGCGACGAGCTGAAATGGAGCGAGAACGACTATGGCAACATCGTCACCGCCTTTCAGGCGGCCTATGCGTTCGGTTTCCTTTTCATGGGCTGGCTGATCGACCGTTTCGGTCCGAAAATCGGCTATGCCGTCGCGATCACGATCTGGACGATCGGCCATGTCGCGCACGGTTTTGCCGGGTCGGTCGTCTCCTTCATGCTCGCGCGTTCGATCCTCGGCGTCGGCGAGGCGGGTCATTTCCCCTCGGTCGTCCGCGCGTCGAGCGAATGGTTTCCGCAAAAGGAACGATCCTATGCGATCGGCTGGGTCAACAGCGCGACGACGATCGGCGTGATCCTCACCGCTCCGACGGTGGCCTTGTTCATGCGCGTCCTCGGCCTCGATTGGCGCGAAACCTTCATCTACACCGGCGCTTTCGGCATCGTCCTGCTGATCCTGTGGCTCAATTTCTACAGCAACCCGCGCGAGAGCGGAAAGGTGAGCGAGGCCGAACTCGCGTGGATCGAACATGACCCGCCCGAAAAGGTCGAACGCATAGGTTGGAGCAAGATCGTCACCAAGCGGGAGGCCTGGGCCTTTGCCGCCGGCAAGTTCCTGACCGATCCGGTGTGGTTCCTGATGCTCTTCTGGCTGCCCAAATATTTCAGCACCACCTACAATGTCGACCTGAAGGTCGTGCTGCTCCCGATGATCATCATGTACCTGCTCTCGGACGTCGGCAGCATCGTCGGCGGGTGGGTCTCGTCAAAGCTGATTCATCAGGGCCGCAGCGTCAATTTCGCGCGCAAGGTGACGATGCTCGGCGCCGGCTGTTGCGTGCTGCCGCTGCTGTTCGTCTCCGGGCTCGACAATATGTGGCTCGCGGTCTTCCTGATCGGCATCGCACTTGCCGGTCACCAGGCCTTTTCCTCGACCATCCTGTCGATCCCGCCCGACATGTTCCCAAAGCGCGCGGTCGGTTCGGTGATCGGCCTTGGCGGCTTCGCGGGCGGCATCGGCGGGATGATCATGGCGAAGTCGACGGGGCTGGTACTCGACGCAACGGGTGGGAATTACACCATCATCTTCGCGGTCTGCACTACGACCTATTTCCTCGCAGTGCTCGCGATCCATGTTCTGAGCCCGCGTCTTGCGCCGGTGACCGTGGAGGACGCCGCCGCGTCGGCGTAAGTCGATCAGGCCGGAACCAACAGCCCGCGGCTCTTCTGTACCTCTGCGTCGAGCCAGTCGATGAAGGTGCGGATGCGCGGTTGCGGCGCGACGTCGCGGTGGAGCGCCAGCCAAAAGGCGCGCGCGATCGTCTGATCGGGCCGCACGCGCACCAGCGCGGGGTCGCCCGCCGCCAGGAAGCAGGGGAGAACGCCGACCCCTGCGCCGCCTGCGATCATTCGGCGCTGCGCAAGAATGGACGAGGAGCGCACGCTCGCGCGCAGACCCGGCTCGATCTCGCCCAGATAGTCGAGTTCGGGCGCATAGAGGATGTCGGGCATATAGCCGATCACCGGAATGCCCGCGCGCGACAGCGGCGCGGCGACGACCGCATCCTGCCAGTCGGGGCGATCGGCGGGCGCATAGAGGCCCAGGCTATAGTCCGACAGCTTGCGGGTGATCAGCGGGCCCTTGCGCGGCCGCGCCAGCAACACCGCCATGTCCGCCTCGCGCCGCGACGGGTTGAGGAATCCCGATGAAGCGACGAGGTCGATCTCGAGCTCCGGATGCGCGGCGACGAAACGGCCGAGACGCGGCGCGATGAAGCTGTTCCCGAACCCCTCTGAAACACTTACGCGCAATTGTCCCGACAGCGCCGACCCACCCTCGCGCGCCGAATGGATGCGCGCCGCCGCCGCCGCCATCGCTTCGGCGTGCGGAACGAGCGCCCGACCCGCTGCGGTCAGAACGAAACCCGTCGGCGCGCGTTCGAAGAGCGTCTGGCCCAGCGCGGTTTCGAGCGCGCTGATATGCCGGCTGACTGTTGTTGCATCGACATGCAGCGCTGCACCCGCGCGCGCCAGCGTGCCGTGGCGCGCGACGAACAGGAAATATTGCAGCTTGTCCCAGTCCATATACTGCAAATATGCAGGATAGTCCTGCAAGTCTATCCCTTGCAATCGGGGCGCAACTGGTCTGTGGCAGCGGCAATCAAATTCGGGAGACTCAGGTCATGCGACAGATCGATCATCACATCGTCGGCGGTGCCGGCGGCAGCAGCCGTTTCAGCGACGTTCTCGACCCCAATAACGGCGGCGTGCAGGCGCAGGTCGCGCTTGGCGACCGGGCCGTCCTCGATCGTGCGGTGGCGGCGGCAAAGGCCGCGCAGCCTGCCTGGGCGGCGACCAACCCGCAGCGCCGCGCGCGCGTGATGTTCGAATTCAAGCGTCTGGTCGAAGCCAATATGAACCAGCTCGCCGAAATGCTCTCGGCCGAGCATGGCAAGGTAATCGCCGATTCGAAGGGCGACATTCAGCGCGGTCTGGAAGTCATCGAATTCTGCTGCGGCATCCCGCATGTGCTGAAGGGCGAATATACGCAGGGCGCGGGTCCCGGCATCGACGTCTATTCGATGCGCCAGCCGGTCGGCATCGGCGCGGGCATCACGCCGTTCAATTTTCCCGCGATGATCCCGCTGTGGATGGGCGGCGTGGCGACCGCCGTCGGCAACGCCTTCATCCTGAAGCCCAGCGAGCGCGATCCGTCGGTGCCGGTGCGCCTGTCGGAACTGTTTCTCGAGGCGGGAATGCCCGAAGGCATCTTTCAGACCGTTCACGGCGACAAGGAAATGGTCGACGCGATCCTCGACCATCCCGATATCGGTGCGGTCAGCTTCGTCGGCTCTTCGGATATCGCGCATTATGTCTACAATCGCGGCGTTTCGAACGGCAAGCGTGTGCAGGCCATGGGCGGTGCGAAGAACCACGGCATCGTCATGCCCGACGCCGATCTCGACCAGGTGGTCAACGACCTGACCGGCGCTGCCTTCGGTTCGGCGGGTGAGCGTTGCATGGCGCTGCCCGTCGTTGTTCCGGTCGGCGAGGACACCGCGAACCGGCTGCGCGAAAAGCTGATCCCGGCGATCGAGGCGCTGCGCGTCGGCGTGTCGACCGATGCCGAGGCGCATTACGGCCCTGTGGTGACGCAGGCGCACAAGGAAAAGGTCGAAGGCTGGATCCAGAAATGCGCCGACGAGGGTGCCGAACTGGTGGTTGATGGTCGCGGTTTCACGCTGCAGGGGCATGAAAAAGGCTTCTTCGTCGGTCCGACCTTGTTCGACCATGTCACGACCGACATGGAATCCTATAAGGAGGAAATCTTCGGTCCGGTCCTGCAGATCGTCCGCGCGGCCGATTTCGAAACCGCGCTCGAACTGCCCTCGAAGCATCAATATGGCAATGGCGTCGCGATCTTCACGCGCAACGGCCACGCGGCCCGTGAATTTGCGGCGCGGGTCAATGTCGGGATGGTCGGCATCAACGTGCCGATCCCGGTTCCGGTCGCCTATCACACGTTCGGTGGCTGGAAGCGGTCGGCGTTCGGCGACACCAACCAGCACGGCATGGAAGGCGTGAAGTTCTGGACGAAGGTCAAGACCGTCACCGCGCGCTGGCCCGATGGATCGCCCGACGGCGGCAACGCCTTCGTCATTCCGACGATGGGTTGATTGAAACCCGTGCGCCGGGTCGAACATTTCTCCTTCGAAGGAGAATGACGATGATGCGATGGACGATGCCAGCGATACTGCTGCTCGCCGCCTGTAGCGGCGGCAAGGACGAGCAGGCAGCGAAAGACGGCCCGCCGACGACGCCGATGGTGCCGGAGGCGGCTCCCGCCGCACCGGTCGCGGCGCAGGAGACACCCCCGCCGGACTATGTCGCCGATCCCGCCGTCAAGCCGCCGGCAAAGCCCGACGCCGGAATCGGAACGGGCGATGCGGTGATTCCTGCCGCAGTCCAGGGACGTTGGGGACTCGTCGCCGCCGACTGCACCTCGACCCGGGGCGATGCGAAGGGACTGCTGACCATCGAGGCGGCGGACCTTCGCTTTTATGAATCGCATGGGATCCTTGCGCATATCCGCGAGCGCGGCGCGACGCGGATCGTTGCCGATTACAAGTTCAGCGGCGAGGGGATGGAGTGGGATCGGCTGATGCAGCTCACCGTGCTCGACGGCGGCAAGACGCTCGTCCGCCGCGACTATGGCGAGGGTGCGAGCGCCGAACCGATGCGCTATAGCCGCTGCGCCTGATGGCTCAACGAAAGGGAGACTCGAAGATGGACATTCGCTTGCTTGCACTCGCCGCCGTCCTGCCGCTCGCCGCCTGCACGGGCGACAAGGCCCCCGTCGAGCCGACCCCGCCGCCGCCCGCCGCGCCCAGCGAATGCAAGGCCGACGCGGTACAATCCTATGTCGGCCAGACCGCGACGCCCGAACTTGGAGCGCGCATCGTCAAGGACGCCGAAGCCCGCACCCTGCGCTGGGGGCCGCCGCGTTCGGCGATGACGATGGACTATCGTTCGGACCGCGTGAACGTGATGTACGACGACGCCTACAAGATCACGCAGATCAGTTGTGGCTGACCCCAGCCGTCGCAATCATTCGTCCGCGTCCCCGTTCGAGCCCGTCTACGGCTACAGCCGTGCGGTTCGGGTGGGGAACCGCATCGACGTCGCGGGCTGCGCGCCGATCGAGCCCGACGGCTCGTCGACGCCTGGCGATGCGGGTGCACAGGCCGCACGCTGCCTGACGATCATTCGCGAGGCGCTGGAAGCGCTCGGCGGCAGCCCGGCCGACGTCGTGCGCACGCGCATGTACATCACCGACGCCGCCGACGCCGATCTGGTCGGCCGCGCGCATGGAGCGATCTTCGGCGATGTCCGTCCCGCATCGACGATGCTCGTCATCCCCGCGCTGATCCGCCCAGAGTGGAAAGTCGAAATCGAAGCTGAAGCGATCATTGGGGCCGGTGGATGAGCCTTCGTTTCTGCCTGATCGGATGCACAGTAGCCGTTTTGTCGGCAGTTCCAGCGATGGCAAGCGTGCTGGACGGGCCTGCTCGTTTTTGCGGTTATTCCCCCGTCATCGATCTGCTTCCTGGTGAACGCGTCGAGACGCTGGACAGCGGAATCCATGGCGGAACATTTCGCTGGACCGGTGATTTCGGTTCGCTGGAGGCCAATGGCATTGGCTGGGCCAGCAAGCCCAAGGGGAGGGTCGCGCTCGGGCAGAATGGGAAGGGGCGCGTGCGTTTTGCCCAGCGACGCGCCGAGGGCCAGTATGTGGTGGCGATATGGAATGGGGCGCACGGAGCGGCTTATTTCTCCTCTGCCGATCCGATTACGAAGCCGCAGTTGGCGGCGATCGACCGGGTTGACCTGTTCGAAGAGGGTCAGCAGCCCGAAGGCTGCAGTTTGAGAACGATTTTTTCTTGGGAATGACGATGACCGACCAGTTCCAGCTTACCGATGACCAGCTCGCCATTCAGGAGATGGCGCGCAAATTCACTGCCGATCGCATCACGCCCTTCGCGGCGGAATGGGACGAGAAGCATCATTATCCCGTCGATGTGTGGAAGGCGGCGGGCGAGCTTGGTTTCGGCGCGATTTACGTGGCCGAGGAATCGGGCGGCATCGGGCTCGGCCGGCTGGAGGCGGCGCTGATCATGGAGGCGATGGCCTATGGCTGCCCCGCGACCAGCGCCTATATCTCGATCCACAACATGGCGACCTGGATGATCGATCGCTTTGGCGGGGCGGAGATCAAGGCGCGCTTCCTGCCCGATCTCGTCAGCATGGAGAAGATCGCCAGTTATTGCCTGACCGAACCGGGGTCGGGCTCCGACGCCGCGGCGCTCAAGACCACGGCGAGGCGCGACGGCGATCATTATGTGCTGAACGGTACCAAGCAGTTTATTTCTGGCGCGGGCTATAACGACATCTATGTCTGCATGGTCCGGACCGGCGAGGAAAAGTCGAAGGGGATCAGCTGCCTCGTCATCGAAAAGGATACGCCGGGGCTGGGCTTCGGCGCGCCCGAGAAGAAGCTCGGCTGGAATGCTTCGCCGACCGCACAGGTGATCTTCGAGGACTGCCGCGTGCCGGTCGAGAACCTCGTCGGCGCAGAGGGCGACGGCTTCCGCTTTGCGATGGCCGGCCTCGACGGCGGGCGGCTCAACATCGGCGCCTGCTCGCTGGGCGGGGCGCAGCGCTGCCTGGACGAGGCGATCACCTATACCAAGGATCGCCAGCAGTTCGGCCAGCCGATCGCCGATTTCCAGAATACGCAGTTCACGCTCGCCGACATGGCCACCGACCTCGAGGCTGCGCGCGCGCTGCTCTATCTGGCGGCGGCGAAGGTCACCGCGAACGCACCCGACAAGTCGCGCTTTTCGGCGATGGCGAAGCGGCTCGCGACCGACAGCGGCAGCAAGATCGTCAACGACGCGCTCCAGCTGTTCGGCGGCTATGGCTATTTGAGAGATTATCCGATCGAGCGCTTCTGGCGCGACCTGCGCGTTCATTCGATCCTCGAGGGGACGAACCAGGTGATGCGGATGATCGTCGGAAGGGACCTGTTGCGCCAATGACCACCATCATGACCGACGATATGCTGATTTCGACCGACGGCCGCGCTGGCCGCCTGTCGCTCAACCGCCCGAAGGCGATTCACGCGCTCAACCTGCCGATGTGCCAGGCGATGATCGAGGCGCTGCTGAAATGGCAGGGCGACGATGCGATCGAGGCCGTGATCGTCGACCATAGCGAGGGCCGCGGCTTCTGCGCCGGCGGCGACATTCGCATGCTGGCGGAGAGCGGCGCGAAGGACGGGACGGAGGCTCGGCTCTTCTTCCACACCGAATATCGCCTCAACCATCTCCTCTTCACCTATTCGAAGCCCGTCGTCGCCTTCATGGACGGTATCACGATGGGCGGCGGGGTGGGTATTTCCCAGCCGGCCAAGTATCGCGTCGCGACCGAACATACGCGGTTCGCGATGCCCGAGACCGGCATCGGCCTGTTCCCCGACGTCGGTGGCGGCTGGTACCTGCCGCGGCTCGAGGGGCGCGCCGGGGTGTTCCTGGCGCTGACCGGCGCGCGGCTCGACGGCGCCGAATGTTTGGCGCTCGGCCTTGCCACCCATTATCTGCCGTCGGAGCGTCTTGCCGAGGCGAAGGCGCGCATCGCGCAGCATCCCGATCGTATCGGCGGCATCCTGGGCGACCTGTCGGTCACCGCGCCGCCCGCCGCGATCACGGGCCAGATCGACAAGATCAACCGTCTGTTCGCCAGCGATACCTACGAGGACATCCTCGCCGCGCTGGAGGCCGATGGCGGCGAATGGGCGCAGAAGGAACTCGGCGCCCTGCGCTCGAAGAGCCCGCAGACCTGCAAGGTCGCGCTTCGTCAGCTGAAGGAAGGCGGCGAGATGCACGACTTTGCCGCGCAGATGACGCAGGAATATGCGATCGGCAGCCGCGTGGTCCAGATGCACGACTTTATCGAGGGCGTGCGCGCGCTGATCGTCGACAAGGACAACAGCCCGAAATGGAATCCGCCGACCCCCGAAGCCGTGACCGACGACTGGATCGACGCGATTTTCGAGCCGCTGCCCGAATCCGAAAAATGGACGCCGCTCACCTGATCTTGCCACCCACCTTCGTCATCCGGACCTGATCCGGGGCCGCTTCTTCATCGCAAGGCGGGGTGCCGGATAAAGTCCGGCGTGACGAGAATCCGGAGATTGCCGAATGACCTATGAAACCCTTCTCGTCGAAACGCGCGGCGCCGTCACGCTGGTGACGTTGAACCGCCCGCAGGCGCTGAACGCGCTCAACTCCGGCGTGCTCGACGATCTGATCGCGGCCTTTGCGGCGTTCGAGGCCGACGACAGCCAGCGCTGCGCCGTCCTCACCGGTTCGGGCGACAAGGCGTTCGCCGCGGGCGCCGACATCAAGGAAATGGCCGACAAGCCCGCCGCCGATTTCTATCTCGAGGACTTCTTCTCGAAATGGACGAGCGATTTCGTGAAGAAGGTCCGCAAGCCGTGGATCGCCGCGGTCAATGGTTTCGCGCTCGGCGGCGGCTGCGAGCTTGCGATGATGGCGGACTTCATCATCGCGTCGGATAAGGCGAAGTTCGGTCAGCCCGAAATCAAGCTCGGCGTGGCGCCCGGCATGGGCGGATCGCAGCGCCTGACCCGCGCGATCGGCAAGGCGAAGGCGATGGAAATGTGCCTCACCGGCCGGATGATGGATGCGGCCGAAGCCGAACGTTCGGGCCTTGTCGCGCGCGTGGTCGAGCATGCCGGCCTGGTCGACGAAGCGGTGAAGACCGCGACGACGATCGCCGCGATGCCGCCGATGGCGGCGATGGTGAACAAGGACATGGTCAACGCCGCGTTCGAGACGACGCTCGATCAGGGGCTGATCTACGAACGCCGCCTGTTCCAGATTCTCGCCGCGACCGAGGACAAGGCCGAAGGCATGGCCGCGTTCATCGAAAAGCGCGAAGGCGTCTGGAAGGGACGGTAAGTCCGGTTCCTCCCGTTTTCGGGAGGGGTTAGGGGAGGGCGTGTTTCCTCTCCATCAGTGCAATATTCGGGACAGGCCTTCCCCCGGCCCCTCCCGCAAGCGGGAGGGGAGAGACAATGAAAATCGCATTCATCGGACTCGGAAACATGGGCGGCGGCATGGCCGCGAACCTTGCGAAGGCGGGGCACGAGGTGCGCGCCTTCGACCTCAGCGAAGAGGCGCTCGCCCGCGCCGTCGAAGCGGGCTGCAGCCGCGCATCGTCGGCGGCAGAGGCCGTGACCGGTGCCGAAGCCGTCGTGACCATGCTCCCTGCGGGCAAGCATGTCGCCGGCGTCTATGAAGGGGACGTCTATCCGAATGCCGCGCCGGGGACGTTGCTCCTCGATTGCTCGACGATCGATGTCGCCACTGCGCGCGCGAATATCGAGGCGGCGACAGCCAAGGGGCTCGTCGCGGTCGACGCGCCGGTGTCGGGCGGCATTGCCGCGGCCAACGCCGGCACGCTGACCTTCATGGTCGGCGGGACCGATCCGGCTTTTGCGCGCGCCGAACCGATCCTTGCCAAGATGGGCAAGGCGGTGATCCACGCGGGCGACGCCGGCGCCGGGCAGGGGGCAAAGATCTGTAACAACATGCTGCTCGGCGCCTCGATGGTCGCGACGTGCGAAACGCTTGCGCTCGCGCAGAAGCTTGGCCTCGATCCCCAGAAATTCTTCGATATCGCTAGCGTTTCCTCGGGTCAGTGCTGGTCGCTCACCAGCTATGCGCCGCTTCCCGGCGTTGGGCCGACGACACCCGCCGACAATGGCTATCAGGGCGGTTTCGCCGCGGCGCTGATGCTGAAGGACCTGCGCCTTGCGATGGAGGCGGCCGCCAGCGTCGATGCCGACGTTCCGATGGGGACCAAGGCGCGCGAACTTTACGAGGCCTTTGTCGAGGCCGACAAGGACGGCCGCGACTTTTCGGCGATCATCCAGACCCTGCAGGGCTGAACGCTTCGCCATTCTGCATTACCCCGGGCTCGCCCGGCGTCCCGCTATCTACTCCGGCCGTCGCGTGTCAGTAGAAATCGGCCGTCTCGCCGCCGTCGCGGCGCGCGGTGCGGTGTACCTGCGTCGGGGCGCGGCGATCGCCGGTCTGAACATCCAGCCGGTCGCCGACACGCCGCACCTCCGCGGGTGACAGAATGCGCGCGCGCGCGGTCCCGACGGCGGTTGCGGCGGGCGCTGCGACGGTGGGCGTCGTTGCACTGCCGGCAAGGAACAGTGCGGCGATCAGGGACATGGTCGTCATGATCGATGTAACGGCAGCAAAGGCGGCCGCCTTAACCCGATCTTGCCGTCATGCCCGATATTCGACCGGACTCCGATCTGCCGCCGGACAAAGGAAAGGCCGCCCGCCCCATGTCGGGGCGGGCGGCCTTCGCTTGCCTGATCGGTCCGGGTTTAGAAGCCGGCCTTCGCCGCCGCCTTTTCCTTCAGCAGCGGTGCGACCGTGAAGCCATGCTTCTCGAGCGCCGCGACGATCTTGTCGGTGCCCTCGATGCCCGCCCAGAACATCGGGCCGCCGCGATAGACCGGCCAGCCATAGCCATAGATCCACACCACATCGATGTCGCTCGCGCGCTGTGCCTTGCCTTCCGCCAGGATCAGCGCGCCCTCGTTGACCATCGGATACAGCGTGCGTTCGATGATCTCCTGATCGGTGATCTCGCGCTTTTCGATCCCGGCGCGCTTGCGGAATTCGTCGATGATCTCTTCGACGCGTGCGCTCGGCGACGGGTTCCGCTTGTCGTCATAATCGTAAAAGCCCGCCTGCTTCTTCTGGCCCCAGCGGCCTTCGGCGCACAGCGCGTCGCGGATGCTTTCGATCCGGTTCGGGTCGCGGTGCCAGCCGATGTCGACGCCCGCCAGATCGCTCATCTGGAACGGACCCATCGGCATGCCGAAATCGACATGGACCTTGTCGACCTGCGCCGGCGTCGCGCCTTCCAGCAGCAGCTTCTGCGCCTCGATCTGGCGCGGCGCGAGCATGCGGTTGCCGATGAAGCCGTGGCACACGCCCGCGACGACGGCGACCTTGCCGATCTTCTTGCCGATCGCCATCGCGGTGGCGAGCACATCGTCGGCCGTCTTGTCGCCGCGTACGACTTCCAGCAGCTTCATCACATTGGCGGGTGAGAAGAAGTGCATGCCGACGACGTCGCCGGGGCGGCTGGTCGACGCCGCAATCTCGTTGACGTCCAGATAGCTGGTGTTCGACGCCAGGATTGCGCCGGGTTTGGCGATCGCGTCGAGCTTGCCGAAAATCTCCTTCTTGACGCCCATGTCCTCATAGACCGCCTCGATGATCAGGTCGCAGTCGGCAAGCGCGTCGAGGTTCAGCGAAGGCGTGATCAGACCCATCATCTGATCGACCTGTTCGGGCTTGAAGCGCCCCTTGGCGGCGCTTGCGTCGTAATTCTTGCGGATCACGCCCAGCCCGCGGTCCAGCGCTTCCTGCTGCATTTCCACGATCGTGCAGGCGATGCCCTTTTGCAGGAAGTTCATCATGATGCCGCCGCCCATCGTGCCGGCACCGATGATGCCGACGCGCTTGATGTCGCGCAGCTTGATGTCCTTGGGCAGGCCGTCGATCTTGGCGGCCTGGCGCTCGGCGAAGAAGATGTGCCGCTGCGCCGCCGACTGGCTGCCCATCATCAGCTTCATGAATTCCTGGCGTTCGAAGGCAAGGCCCTCGTCGAACGGAAGCCGCGTTGCGGCCTCGACGCAGGCAAGGTTCGCATAGGGGGCCTCGAAGCCGCGCCAGCGCTTTGCGTTCGCCGTCTTGAGCTGTTCGATGACGGCGGCGTCGCCGAACACCGCCCGGTCGCGGGTCGGGCGCGGGCCGTCGGCGATCTTTGCGCGGGCAAAGGCGATGGCGTCAGCGGCCAGGCTGTCCTCGCCCGCCAGCTCGTCGACCAGGCCCATGTCCTTCGCCTTGGTGGCGGGCACGGGATCGCCGAGCGAGGTCATCGTCGCCGCGGCCTCGACTCCGACGACGCGCGGCAGGCGCTGCGTCCCGCCGGCACCCGGCAGCAGGCCAAGCTTCACTTCGGGCACGCCGAGCTTCGCCGAGGGGACGGCGACGCGATAATGACAGACGAGCGCGGTCTCCAGGCCACCGCCCAGCGCGGTGCCGTGGATCGCGGCGACGACGGGCTTGGTCGCGGCCTCGATCATGTTGAGCACGGCGTTGAAGTCGGGGCCGCGCGGCGCCTTGCCGAATTCGCTGATGTCGGCGCCGGCGATAAAGGTCCCGCCGTCGCAGCGCAGGACGATGGCCTTGACGCCGTCATCGGCAAGCGCGGCTTCGAAATTGCTCTTCAGCCCTTCGCGGACATGCCACGAGAGCGCGTTCACCGGCGGGTTGTTGACGATGATGACGGCGACGTCGCCATCCTTCTGCATCGTCACGCTGACGGGGGTTTCTTCAGACATGGGAGACTCCTTGGTTTGAATCAGTCGTCGATGGCGGCGTGGACGAGCGTCTTGACCTCGCGCCGCACGGGATAGGTGGAAGAGGGCATGAGCTGGGTCATGAAGACCATGCAGATTTGTTCGACCGGATCGACGAAAAAGCCCGTCGAGAACATGCCGCCCCAATAGAAATCGCCGGCCGAACCCGGAATGCCGGCGTTTGCCGGATCGAGCGTGACCGCGAAGCCAAGGCCGAAGCCGACCCCGGCATTTTCATCCTCGGAAAAGATGCCGACGCTGTGCTGCGTCAGGTCGCCGCCGCCGACCAGATGGTTCGACGTCATCAGGTCCAGCGTCTTGCGGCTGATGATCCGCGTATCGCCCAGCTTTCCGCCGCCCAGCAGCATCAGGCAGAAACGGTGATAGTCGTGCAGCGTCGAGGCGAGCCCGCCGCCGCCCGAATGAAAGCTGCGATCCTTCGCCCAGCGGCTGCGATCGCCGCTGTCGAACAGCTTCATCTTTTCCTTGGGATCAAAGGCATAGCAGTCGGTCAGCCGGTGCTGCTGATCGGCCGGAACCTTGAACCCGGTATCGACCATGCCGAGCGGGCCGAAGATACGCTCCTGCAGGACCTGGGCAAAGGGCTTGCCCTCGATCCGTTCGATGACCGCGCCGAGGACGTCGGTCGCCATCGAATAATTCCAGTGCGCGCCGGGGTCGAACTGCAGCGGAATCTTCGCGAGACCTTCGAGGAAGCTGTCCATCGTGTAGTCGGCATCGAAATCGTCGATCCGCGCCTTGCGATAGGCGGCATCGACCGGCGTGCGCTCCTGAAAGCCATAGGTCAGCCCGGCGGTGTGCCGCAGCAGGTCGACCATGCGAACCGGCTGCGCGGCGGGGCGCGTCAGGAAGGGAACATTGCCGCCGCCGGCGACGAAGACTCCCGTGTCCCTGAACTCGGGGCAGAATTTCACGAGCGGATCGCTGAGTGCGACCTTGCCCTCTTCGACCAGCATCATGAAGGCGATGCTGGTGATCGGCTTGGTCATGCTGGCGATGCGGAAAATGGCATCGTCCTTCAGCGCTTCGCCCGGGCGCGCGTCGCCGATGCACGACAGATGCGCGATCTCGCCGCGCCGCGACACGAGCGTCGCCGCGTGCGGAAGGCGGCCGCTGTCGACATATTTGGCGGCGAGAAAGGCCGGGATGCGGTCCAGCCGCGCGGTGTCGAAACCATGACTCACGAAACGCGAACTCCTTCGAGAATGGCGGCAGCTTCGGCGAGCAGCGCGGGATCGATCGCAAGGTCGGCCGCCGCCGCGGTTTCGCGCAACTGCTGCGGCCGGCTCGCGCCGACTATCGCGCTCGTGATTCCCGGCTGCGCCAGCACCCATGCGATGGCGAGCTGCGCCATCGAGCACTCGGCTTTGGCGGCGACGTCGCTCAGGCTCTGGACTGCTTCCAGGATCGGGTCGGTCAGGAAATTGCTCATGAAGTGCGCGTCGCCCGTCGTGGCGCGGCTGTCGGCCGGCGGCGTCGCGCCCGGTCGATATTTGCCGCTGAGCACGCCTTGCGCGAGCGGCGACCAGACGATCTGGCCGATTCCGTTCGCGATGCAGATCGGGATCACCTTCGCCTCCGGGCGGCGGTGGAGCAGGCTGTATTGCGGCTGGCTCGACACGAATTTGATGTTGGGCGGGGCCAGCGCGACCGCCGCTTCGATCTGTTCGGGCGACCATTCGGAAAAGCCGATCGCGCGCGCCTTGCCGCTGCGCACCACCTCCGACAGGGCTTCCATCGTTTCTTCGAGCGGCGTTTCAGGGTCATAGCGATGGCATTGGTACAGATCGACATAGTCGGTCCGCAGGCGCGCCAGGCTGGCATCGATCTGCTTGGCGACCTGGGCTCGTGACAGCCCGCGGTCGGTTTCGGTCATCGGAAAGAACAGCTTGGTCGCCAGGACATAGGAATCGCGCACCCGATCCTTCAGCACGTCGCCGAGGAAGCTTTCCGCCGCGCCGCGACCGTAAATGTTCGCGGTGTCGATGAAATTGATGCCCGAATCGAAGGCGGCGTCGATGCAGGCCCTGCCTTCGCTGTCGTCGACCTCGACGCCATAGGTCAGCCAACTGCCGAGGCAGATTGCCGAAACCTCGATCCCGCTATCGCCCAGCTGCCGATATTGCATCGCCGAACTCCTTTTCCGGGGCGCTCCTCAGTGCGAGGTCTGGCCCAAAAGCTGCCGTGTCACCGGGTGCGAGCTGGTGAGGCCGCCATCGACCGCGATCGCCTGTCCGTTGACATAGCTGGCCTGGTCGCTCGCCAGAAACAGCGCGACGTTCGCCAGCTCTTC
The DNA here is from genome assembly GCA_017309275.1 of Sphingomonadales bacterium. GTDB lineage: Bacteria > Pseudomonadota > Alphaproteobacteria > Sphingomonadales > Sphingomonadaceae > Sphingopyxis. The sequence continues at coordinate 109,794 of JAFKLT010000032.1, forward strand.
GGGCTGTGCGGCGCGGCGCAGCGGGTTGAGCTGGCCCAGCTTGTGCGTGACCTCCTTCGCCTTTGCATAATCGAAGGTCGGCTTGGTCATGCCGGTTTCGGTCAGGCCGGGGCACACCGCGTTGACGCGCACGCCGCTGGTCGAAAGCTGCTGCGCCGCGACCTTGGCCAGGTTGATCACGCCCGCCTTCGACGCCGAATAGGCACCGGGTCCGGCGCCCGAATTGATTCCCGCAACGCTCGCGGTCAGCACGATCGCGCCGCCCCGACCCTGGTCGACCATCGCCTTGCCCGCATGCTTCACCATCAGCGCGGGGCCGATCAGGTTGACGCGCAGTGTTTCGGCCCAGGCGGCGGGGTCGAAGTCGAAGATGCCGCCCATGTCGCCGATGATCCCGGCGTTGGCAAAGGCGACGTCCAGCCCGCCATAGGTTTCCTGCGCGGTTGCGACGAGCTTCGCCACGTCGGCCTCGACGCCCGCGTCGATCTCCAGCGCGACGGCCTCTCCGCCGGCGTCCTTCACCGCCTGCGCAGTGTCATGAACCGCGGCGGTCTTGTCGCCCAGCACCAGCTTCGCGCCCTCGGCGGCGAAGCGCAGCGCGCTCGCGCGGCCGATGCCGCTGCCCGCGCCGGTAATGATTGCGATCTTTCCGTCCAATGCGCCCATCATGCGCCTCCCGAAATCGTGGCGCCGCCATCGCAGACGATGGTCTGGCCGGTGGTGAATGCCCCCGCCTTGCTGGCGAGAAAGACTGCGGCGCCTGCGATCTCGTGCGGCTCGCCGATGCGCTTGAGCGTCGACGCGGCGGTCGAGCGGCGCAGATTCTCTTCATTTTCCCAAAGCGCGCGCGCCATGTCGGTGCGGATCAGGCCCGGCGCGATGCAGTTGACGCGCACGCCCTTCGGCCCGAACTCGACCGAGAAATTGCGCGCGACCTGCATGTCGGCGGCTTTGGAAATGCCATAGGCGCCGATGATCGGCGATCCCTTGAGTCCGCCGATCGAGCTGATGATCGTGATCGACCCTTCGCCGCGCTCCAGCATCTCGGGCGCGACCATCGTGATCAACCAGTGGTTGGACAATATATTATTATCCATAATCTTACGAAACTGATCGTCGGTAATGCCGAGGCCGGGACCATAATAGGGGTTCGACGCGGCATTGCAGACGAGCGCGGTGATCTTGCCGAATGCGCGGCGCGTCTCGTCGACCAGATGCTGGAGATCGTCCTTCGACGAGATGTTCGCCGCCACCGCGATCGCGGTACCGTCGCCATGCTTCGCGTTGATCGCTGCCGCGGTGGCGTCGCAGGCGTCCTGCTTGCGGCTGGAAATCACGACCTTCGCACCCTGTTCGGCCATCGCCTCGGCCGTCGCCTTGCCGATGCCGCGCGACGATCCGGTGATCAGCGCGACCTGGCCGCTCATGTCGAACAGGCTCATGCGCCGGCTTTCTTGGCGAAGTCCCATGCCTTTTCGGCGAGCGGCAGGACGCGTTCGGACATGGCCTTGGCATGGGCGGAGGACGCGGTGCCGTCGATGACGCGCTTCTTGATCCCCTGCATGATCCCCGCGAGGCGGAAGAAGTTGTAGGCGAAATACCAGTTCATATCGGGCACGCCATCGCGGCCGGTGGCCTGGCAGTAACGCTCGACCACCTCGTCGAGCTCGGGAATGCCGAGCGCCGCGCGGTCGAGGTCCATCACCCCCGAACGGCCGCCATTCTCGGTCACCCAGGCCATCGCGACATAGGTGAAATCGGCCAGCGGATCGCCCAGCGTCGATAGCTCCCAGTCGAGCACTGCGAGCACTTCGGCGCGATCCTTGGCAAAGATCATGTTGTCGATGCGATAATCGCCATGGACGACGCTGGTGCGCGTCTGATCGGGCAAGGTGGCGGGCAGCCATTCGATCAGCCGCTCCATCTCGTCCATCGTTTCGGTCTCGGACAGTCTGTACTGCTTCGTCCAGCGATCGACCTGGCGGCCGAAATAATTGCCGGGCTTGCCGAAATCGCTCAGGCCCGCCGCCTCGACATCGACCGCGTGCAGCGCGGCCAGCGTGTCGATCATCGCGAAATAGGTCGCGCGCCGCTCCTCGGGCGTCGCGCCGGGCATCGACCCGTCCCAGATGGTGCGGCCGTCGACCATCCCCATGACATAGAACCAGCTGCCGACCACATCGTCTTCGGTGCAGAGGCCATATTGGCGTGCCACCGGGAAACCCGACTTATACAGGCCAGCCTGCACCTTATACTCGCGGTCGACCGCGTGGGCGGAGGGCAGCAGCGGGCCGAAGGGCTTGCGGCGCAGCACATAATTGCCCGACGGCGCCGAGATCTTGTACGTCGGGTTCGACTGGCCACCGGCGAACTTGCCCTGCGTCAGCGGACCCTGGAAGCCTTCGACATTGGCCTCCATCCAAGCCGTCAGCTTTGCCTCGTCGAGAACATCCGCACCCTCCGGTGCTACCGTTCCGCTGAACGCCTTCTGCGCATCGATTGCTTCGGTCATTGGTTGAATACGATCACCGACCGTGCGGCGTCGCCCTTCTTCATCTTGTCGAATCCATCGTTGATTTGCTCGAGCGGGATCGTCTCGGCGACGATGCTGTCGAGGTCGAGCAGGCCGCGGAGGTAGAAATCGACCAGACGCGGAATGTCGACGGGGAAGCGGTTGCCGCCCATGATCGCACCCTGCAGCTTCTTGCCCGACAGCAGGTCCATTGCGGTGAGGCCAACTTTTTCGGAGAGCGGCATCATGCCGAGGATGGTCGCGGTACCGCCGCGGCGGAGCGAGGCGACCGCCAGGCTGGCCGAGGCTGGACGCCCCACCGCCTCGATCGCATGGTCGACGCCGCCCTTCGTCAGTTCGACGATCTGCTTTGCGGCATCGTCGGCGAGCGCGTCGACGACGTCGGTCGCGCCCAGCTTCTTCGCGAGCGCGCGCTTTTCGGGGACCGGGTCGGCGGCGATGATGCGCCCCGCGCCTGCAATCTTCGCCGCATTGATCGTCGCCAGGCCGACGCCGCCGCAGCCGACGACCGCGACGGTTTCACCCGGCGTCACCTTGCACGCGTTGAAGATGGTGCCCGCGCCCGTCGTCACTGCGCAGCCGATCACCGCGGCGCGGTCGAGCGGCATGTCGGGGTTGATCGCGACACAGGCATGTTCGTGAACCAGCATCACCTCGGAAAAGGCGCTGAGGTTCAGCATCTGGTTGACCGGCGATCCGTCGGGGCGCGTGATGCGCGGCGCCGATCCAGGCACGCGTCGCGTTTCGCCGCCGAGGCACAGCGACATGCGGCCGGACACGCAGAACTCGCAGTGACCGCAAAAGGCGGACAGGCAGGTGACGACCGCGTCGCCGGGCTTCACCGTGCGCACTTCGCTGCCGACCGCCTCGACGATGCCGGCCGCCTCATGGCCCGGAATCGCGGGCAATGGGTGCGGATAGGCGCCGTCGATGAAATGCAGGTCCGAATGGCAGAGTCCGCAGGCAACGGTGCGAATCCGTACTTCGTGCGGGCCGGGCTTGTCGACGATCACATCTTCGATGACGAGCGGCTTGCCGGGTTCGATCAGGATCGCGGCTTTGGTCAACTTCTCTCTCCAGCTATCAGGTTTAGCGCGAAACGCCGACGTCGCCCGACGAAAAGCCGGGGTCGGTGGCAGCCGCCGAATGCTTGGCGAGCTCGATGCGTGAGATGGCGCGCGCATGAACCTCGTCCGGGCCGTCGGCCAGGCGCAGGGTGCGCTGGCCCGCATACATCTTGGCCAGACCGTAATCGTCGCTGACGCCGCCGCCACCGTGCGCCTGGATCGCGTCGTCGATGATCTGCAGCGCCATGTTCGGTGCCTGAACCTTGATCATCGCGATTTCGGCTGCGGCCGACTTGTTGCCGACCTTGTCCATCATGTCGGCCGCCTTCAGGCACAGCAGGCGCGTCATCTCGATATCGATGCGGGCGCGGGCGATCCGCTGTTCCCAGACGCTGTGCTCGGCGATCGTCTTGCCGAATGCGACGCGCGATTGCAGCCGCTTGCACATGCGCTCCAGCGCTTCCTCGGCGACGCCGATCGTGCGCATGCAGTGGTGGATACGGCCCGGGCCAAGGCGGCCCTGCGCGATTTCGAACCCGCGACCCTCACCCAGCAGCATCGCTTCCTCGGCGTTGACGCGGACGTCCTTCAGCTCGACCTCCATATGGCCGTGCGGCGCGTCGTCATACCCGAAGACGGGCAGGTGGCGCAGGATGTTGACCCCCGGCGCGTCGGCGGGAACGACCAGCATCGATTGCTGCTGGTGACGCTTGGCGCCGAAATCGGTCTTGCCCATCACGATCAGCACCTTGCAGCGCGGATCGCCCAGTCCCGATGACCACCATTTGCGGCCGTTGATGACATAATCGTCGCCATCGCGTTCGATCCGCGTCTCGATATTCGTCGCGTCGGACGATGCGACCGCGGGTTCGGTCATCAGGAAGGCCGACCGGATCTCGCCTTTCATCAGCGGGCCGAGATATTTTTCCTTCTGCGCACGCGTGCCATAGCGGTGGAACACTTCCATGTTGCCGGTGTCGGGCGCCGAACAGTTGAACACCTCGCTGGCAAAGCCGACGCGGCCCATCTCTTCCGCGCACAGCGCATATTCCAGATTGGTCAGGCCCGGCCCATCGAACTCGAACGTCTCTTCGACATGATGATGCGCGGCCGACTTGGGCGGCATGAACAGGTTCCAGATGCCCGCGGCCTTTGCCTCGGCCTTCAGGTCGTCGACGATCTGGATGACTTTCCAGCGATCGCCCGCCGCATCCTGTTCCTTATAAGTGGGGACCGCCGGGCGAACCTTGCGCTCGATGAATTCGCGAACCCGGCCCTGCCAATGCTTCTGCCGGTCGGTAAGATCGAAGTCCATCTGCGCATCCTTCCCTTTACGTTTACGTAAACCCTTGGACCGATTCGCCGGCCTTGCCAAGTCCCGCCGCCCATAAAATTGCTCCCGCGCGGCCGGATGCGCAATCTTCCGTTACGGCACTCCCGCTTCGCTATCGGCGGCAGCTTGCGCGGTCGAGGCGAGGGCGGCGAGCCGTGCCTCATGGCTGGCCCGATCGATGGCATAGCGGCGCAGGCCCGTGGCCGCGGCGAGGGCAATCAGGACCATCAGTCCGGCGAAAATCCACGCCATCGTGGTCGCGGTGCTCGCCGGCCAATCCTCGGGCCGGATCCGATCGCCCAGGCCGACATAGGCGACGAGCTGGCCGACCAGAAAGATACCGAGCGCCTGTCCGAATTTCTGGACCATCAGATAGCCGGCGAAAAAGACACCCTCGATACGCGTGCCATGTTCGACCTCATGCGCCTCGACGATCTCCGCCACCATCGACGCGGCGGAGATGTTGGCGACGATCAGTCCGAACAGCGAGACGGTCTGCAGCGCAAGCAGCAATATCATCGACGTCCAGCCGCCCAGCTCGGGCCACCAGCCGAGGTTGCGCGCCGCATAAGGCAGAAAGGCGACCGCGCCGCTGAACAGCACGGCAACGATCGCCGTGTCGCGCTTGCCGAAATGGCGATGCGCGCGCCCGACGACCAGAAAGGCACCGAACACCGCGACCGCCAGGCCCAGCGGATACCAGGAAAGCTGCGCGTCGGTCAGCCGCCAGACATACAGCATCACATAATTGGTCGCCGAGATCGTCGTCGCATAGGCGGTGATGATGAACAGCGCGCCGCTTGCCAGCGCGACGAAGGCCGGGTTGCGAAAGGCGAGCGCGATCTCTGCCAGCATCGATTTGCCGTGCGTGGCCTGCGCCGTCGGGGGCAGCGATAAAATCCGCCGATGCTGTCCGATCGCCGAACCCAGCGTCGAGACGAGGATCAGCGTCGCGCCGAACAGGCCGAACGCCGAATAGCCCGACGGATCGAGCAGGCCGCTTTTCGTCGGATCGTCCGACTTCAGGAAATAGCCATAGGCCAGCGCGGTCGCAGCGAGCCCGCCGAGCCAGCCGAACAGAAAGCGAAAGCGCATCAGCGTCGTGCGCTCGTCATAATCGCGCGTCAGCTCGGCGACGAGCGAGATCGACGGGATTTCGCATGCCGAAACAAGGATGCGCACCGCGACGACGTTGATCACCAGGCCCAGCGTCGAGTGGGTGGCTATGTCGGGTGATACCCAGAGCAGCGCCCAGGCGATCGCCATCGGCACTGCGGCGCCATAGAGCCATGGGAGCCGCCGTCCGATCCGCGTCCGCGTCGCGTCCGACAACCGGCCGATCATCGGATCGACCATCGCGTCGATCACCATCGCGCCGATCAGGACCAGCGACACGGTGCGCGGATCGAAGCCGAGCACCTGGTTGTAATAGATCATGAAGAAGGTGGTGAGCCCCGCCTCCTTGATTCCAAGCGTGACCGAGCCGAGGCCGTGTGCCAGCTTGATCCGGGTGGGCAGCGCGCCGGGCAGGGTCTGGACGGTCATTGGAGGCCCGTTGCTTCGGACGCCGCGAGCGCGGCGATGCGCGCCTCATGGTCGGCGCGGTTGATCGGAAAGCGCGAGAAGGTCCAGGTCGAGGCGATCGTCGCGATCACGACGATAATGCTGTAGCTGATGACCAGCCGGTCGATCACCTGGGGCTCGACATGGCCCGGGATGGCCTTTGACGGCAGGCCCGACAGGCTGATCAGCAGGCCGGTCAGGCCGATGCCCAACGCCGTCGCGCATTTCTGAACGAACATCCAGCCGGCGGCGAAGACCCCCTCGGTGCGGCGACCGGTCTCGATCTGCGAGGCTTCGACGACGTCCGCCAGCATCGACTGGCCCGAGATCATCACCATCACCGCATTGACGTTCGATACCAGGATGAAGGCCATCAGCAGATTGCTGGAAAAGGCCGAACCGGTGGCCGGCCAATGGCCCGACAGGAACAAGGCGAAGGGCACGACCCAGAAGAAGGTGCTGATCATGCCGCACACCACTGCGGTCTTCTTCTTGCCGAAGCGGCGGTGCAGCGGCTGCACCAGCACGAACGATCCGATCACGCTGACCATCAGCAGCCAGGGCAGCGCGGCGAAGGCGCCTTCGGAGAAACGCCAGACATAAAGATAGAGGAAGTTCGAAATGGTGAAGGTCATCTGCGTGCTCGAAATCGCGATCAGCGACGCGCCGAGCAGGATCAGCGCCGCAGGGTGGCGGAGCGATTCCCATATCTCGGCAAAAAGACGTTTCGGCGAACCCGGTGCCGGCTTGGACGCCGGCAGATGGGCGATACGGCGATGCTGACCCAGCGCCGAGACAAGCACCGTCGCCGCCATGATGATCGCGCCGCACAGTCCGTAAAGCCAATAGCCCGATGGATTGAGCTGACCGAACTCATGCGTCGCATCGGGACGCAGGAAGACGGTGTTGGCGAGGAAGAAAACGAGCAGGCCCCCGCCCCAGGCGAAGAGAAAGCGAAAGCGAGTCAGCGCGGTGCGCTCGTCATAATCGCTCGTCAGTTCGGCGACGAGCGATTGCGACGGCACTTCGCAGCATGAAACGAGCGTGCGCACCAGCACCGCGACGACGACCAGATAGGCAAAGATGTGGGTGTGATCCTCTGGCGGCGACCACAGCAGCATCCAGGCGAGGCCGAGCGGGATCGGCGCCAGGTACAGCCACGGATGGCGGCGGCCCCAACGCGTATAGGTGCGGTCGGAGAAATAGCCGATCAGCGGATCGACGAAGGCGTCGGCGAGCAGCGCGAACATCAGCGCCAGCGAAACCAGGCTGGCGTCCAGTCCGACGACCTGGCTATAGAAAATCAGCAGAAAGGTCGAAAAGCCGTTGTCCTTGACGCCATAGGCGACGCTGCCGAGGCCATGGAACATCTTGAGGCGCAGCGGAAGCCGCGCCTCCGGTTGCGCGGCCGTCGCGGTCACGCGGCGGCTCCGGCCTTCGCCGCTTCCTCCATAGCTGTCAGGGCATCGAACATGCCCGGCGTTTCCTTGTCCCACGCGTGCCGCTGGCCGATCGTCAGCCCGCCGTCGACCAGCAGGTGCGTACCCGTCATGAACGACGATTCCTCGCTCGCCAGATAGGCGACGGCGTTGGCGATATCCTCGGGCATGCCGCCGCGTGCGACGGGCTGCGCCTGCGCGCTCATCTGCGCGATCACGGCATTGGCCTGACCCTTCATCTCGTCGGGCACGTCGAGCGAGGCGGTGAAGATGTTGGTATTGATGAAGCCGGGGCAGATGGCGTTCACGCGGATGCCATATTGCGCCAGGTCGGTCGCCGCGACCTTGGACAGGTGGAGCACGCCGGCCTTTGCGACGGCATAGGCAATCGGCGAATAGCCGGCGCCCAGCGCGGCGACGCTCGCCGTGTTGACGATCGACGCGCCCTTGCGTCCCTTCATGTGCGGCACGGCATAGCGGATGCCCATCGCGACCGATTTCAGGACGAGGTCCATCGTGCGGTCCCAGCCTTCGGGGCTGATCTCGTCGATCGGGGCGCGGTCGCCGCCCGCGGCGGCATTGTTGAAGACGATGTCGATCCCGCCGGCCTTCGCCGCGGCTTCGTTCATCAGCGCCTCGATATCGGCGGGCCGCGTGACGTCGCAGCGGACGAAATCGATCTTGCCGTTCGATTCCGCGGCCAGCGCCCGCCCGCCTGCTTCGTCGATGTCGGCGGCAAAGACATGCGCGCCCTCGGCCGCGAGTTTCAGCACCGCTGCCTTGCCGATACCCGATGCTGCGCCGGTGACCACGGCGACCTTGCCTGCGAATCGCATATCCTCTGCTCCCGTTTTATTTTGCGACCCAGCTTAGGCGCGAAGTAGGCCCCGTCAACGGCCTGCGACCTTCCGTTACGGCGCCGTAGCGTCGGTTTCGGCCGCCAAGTTGACGCTTGCGTAAACTAGCCGTCCGGCCTTAGGTTCGGGGGAAGAAGAGGAGCCTTAAGATGAGCGATCTGGACGCCTTCCGCGCCGAAGTGCGCGCGTGGCTGGAAGCCAATTGTCCCCCCGAAATGCGCGAACCGATCCGAGACGAGGATGACGTCTGCTGGGGCGGCCGCAAATGGGTGTTCAAGAACGAAGCCCAGAAGCAATGGCTCGAAGCCTGCGTGTCAAAGGGCTATACCGTTCCCGACTGGCCCAAGGCCTATGGCGGCGCCGGCCTGACGGCCGAGCAGACCAAGGTCCTGAAACAGGAAATGAAGCGCATCAATGCGCGCTCGCCGCTCGACAGCTTCGGCATCTGGATGCTCGGCCCCGCGCTGCTGCAATTCGGCACCGAAGAGCAGAAGGTTCATTATCTGAACCAGATCGCCCGCGGCGAAATCCGCTGGTGCCAGGGCTATTCCGAACCGGGTTCGGGCAGCGACCTCGTCTCGCTCCAGACCTTCGGCGAGGACAAGGGCGATCATTGGGTCGTCAACGGATCGAAGATCTGGACGAGCTATGCCGACAAGGCCGACTGGATCTTCTGCCTTGTCCGTACCGACAAGGCGAACAAATATCAGGGCATCACCTTCATGCTCTTCGACATGGAGAGCAAGGGCGTCACCACCAAGCCGATCCTGCTGATTTCCGGCAACTCGCCCTTCTGCGAGACCTTCTTCGACGATGTCGAGGTGCCGAAGACGCAGTTCGTCGGCGAACTAAACCGGGGCTGGGACGTCGCCAAATATCTGCTCGGCCACGAACGCGAGATGATCTCGGGCGGCGGCGCGGGCGGCGATATGGTCAGCATCGGCGCGCTGTTCGCGAAGTCGCTGGGACGCAACGATCATGGCGAGCTCGACGATCCGATCCTGCGCGCCGAAATGGCGGCGTTCGACGTCGACGTCTTTGCCTATCGTGCGATGGGCGAACGCTTCATGGACATGTGGAAGACCGGCCGCGCGCATCCGGCCTCGTCGAACATGATGAAATATGTCGGCACCGAACTCAACAAGCGCCGGCATGAACTCGTCATGTCGGGCGGCGGCAGCGACGCGCTCGAATGGGACAGCCCGGAAACCAAGGGCGGCGCCCGGCCGCGCGGTTGGCTTCGCACCAAGGCCAATTCGATCGAAGGCGGGACGAGCGAAGTCATGCTCAACGTCATCGCCAAGCGTATCCTCGACCTGCCGGGAGCCTGATCCATGCCGCTGTATCACAATGACGACCAGGCGATGCTCAAGGACAGCGTCGCTCCCTTCGTGGCCGAACAGGCGCCGGTGGCGCATCTGCGCAAGCTGCGCGATCAGGCCGACGCAACCGGCTTTTCGCGCGACCTCTGGGCGCAGTTCGTCGAGATGGGTCTGCCGGGCATGCTCGTGCCCGAGGAGCATGGCGGGCTCGGCATGGGGCATATCGAGGCGGGCATCGTGCTCGAGGAGATCGGCCGCAACCTGACGCCGTCGCCCTTTCTGTCGACCAGCGTCGGCGCGGTCGCGGCGCTTGCCAAGGCTGGCGGCACGCAGGCGGCGCGCTGGCTGCCTGCGATCGCAGGTGGCGAGGCCATCGTCGCGCTCGCGATCGACGAGGGGGCAAAGCACCGCCCCGACCGGATCGCCACCACCGCGACGCGCGCCGGGAACGGCTTCCGCCTCGACGGCAAGAAAAGCTTCGTGCTCCACGGCCATGTCGCCGACATGAGCATCGTCGCGGCCAGGACCGACGGCGGCATTACGCTGTTTGCGGTGCCGAAGGATGCAAAGGGCCTGACCGCCGATCCGCGCCGTCTGGTCGATTCCAGCCTCGCCAGCCATGTCACGCTCGACGGTGTCGAAGTCGATGCCGACGCAGTGATCGGAGAGGTCGATGCGGGCGGCGATGTCCTCGACGCGCTTCTCGCGGCGACGCGTACCGGCGCCGCGGCCGAGATGGTCGGCGTCGGCCAGGGCGCGATGGACATGACCGTCACGTACCTCAAGGAACGCAAGCAGTTCGGCAAGCTGATCGGCGAGTTCCAGGCGCTCCAGCATCGCGCCGCGCATCTCTATGGCGAGATGGAGGTCGCGCGCGCGACCGTGATGAAGGCGCAGGAGCTTCTCGACCAGGGCAGCGACGGTGCGCGGTTGATGGTCTCGGTCGCCAAGGCGAAGGCCGGCCGTGCCGCGAATCTTGCGGTGCGCGAAGGTGTCCAGATGCATGGCGGCATCGGCATGACCGACGAATATGACATCGGCCTGTATATGAAGCGCGACCGCGCGCTCGCCGAATTTATGGGCGACGTGCATTATCACATCGACCAGGTCGCCCGGATGAACGGTTACTGATCTCACCCCTCCCGCGTGCGGGAGGGGTAGCGAGACTCGCGAGCTTGCTCGTTATCGCAGCGGGGAGGGTTGATGCCCACAGGCCCCGCCCCAACCCTCCCGTAAAGGGAGGGAGCTAGAAGGATGAAGCAATGAATCTCCAGGACATGTTCGGCCTCAACGGCCGCATCGCGCTCGTCACCGGCGGGTCGCGCGGCATCGGCAAGATGATCGTCGAGGGCTATCTCGCTGCGGGCGTCGAGCGCGTCTATATTTCCGCGCGCAAGACCGCGCAGATCGAGGAAGCGGTTGCCGATTTCGAAACGCGCTACCCCGGCAAGGTCATCGGCCTTCCCGTCGACCTTTCGACCGTCGAGGGGTGCCGCGCGCTCGCGAAGGAATTGGAAGCGCGCGAAGAGCGGCTCGACATCCTCGTCAACAATGCAGGCGCGGCATGGGGCGAACCTTTCGAGGGGTTCCCCGAGGCCGGCTGGGACAAGGTGATGGACATTAACGTCAAGTCGCCCTTTTTCCTGACGCAGGCGCTGCACGGGCTGATGAAGGCGGCGGGTACGCCCGAACGTCCGGCAAAGGTCATCAACATCGGGTCGATCGACGGCCTGCGCCTGAATCCGTGGGAAACCTACAGCTATCATGCATCGAAGGCGGCGATCCTCTATCTGACCAAGCGCCTCGCGGCGCGACTGGTGGAGGATAATATCATTGTCACCGCGATCGCGCCGGGCGCGTTCCAGTCGGACATGAACAAGGCGGCGCGCGACCATGGCGAGGCCGTTGCAAAGAGCATCCCGACGAAGCGCATCGGTGTGCCGGAAGATATGGCAGGCGCCGCCATTTTCCTGGCGTCGAAGGCGGGCGACTATGTCGTTGGCGACACGATCGCGGTCGATGGCGGTCTCGTTTACGGCGACCTGAAGACCAGCATCGACGCCTGAGCGCCGATCCTTCCCGCCTCGTCGCCCCGGCCCTGATCCGGGATGACGATGCGGGGAAATTGACTCGCACGCCGCCAAGGTGTATTATCCAACTAATGCACCAAGGAGATGTGCCATGCGTTTCGCCTATCTGATCCCCCCGATGATGCTCCTCGCCGCCTGTGGGCAGAGCGAGAAGAAGGATACGCCCGAAATCTCGATCAACGCCGGCGACGGCAAGGGCGGCGTGCAGATCACGTCGAACAAGGACGGCACCGGCCGGATCAAGATCGGCGGCGATGGCGTCGGCATCGACATGAAGATTCCCGACTTCGTCGACTTCGACATGGAGGGTGATTTCGATATCGACGGCGTGAAGCTTTATCCGGGCAGCCATGTCACGACGGTCAATGTCGACGCGCGCGACAATGGCGGCAGCGGCGACAAGGCGGTGGTCGAACTCGGCTTCACCTCGCCCGCTGCGCCGACGAAGGCGGCCGACTGGATGGCCGGCGAATTTGCGAAAAAGGGCGTTAAGGTCGCGCGCACCGGCGAAACGCTGGCAGGCAAGACCAAGGATGGCGACGATTTCAAGATCGACTTCGGCCCCGACGGCGCGAACGCCAAGGGCAAGGTGACGATCACGAAGAGCTGATCGGGCGCGGGCCCCGGCGCAAGCCGGGGCTCATAACATTAGCCGCTGTTCCTCAGCGCGGTCGCGATCGCGTTGATCGTCAGTTGGATGCCTTCGGCGATGCGCGGATCGGTCTCGCCCGCGCGGTGACGCTTCATCAGTTCGATCTGCAACAGGTTCAGCGGCTCGATATAGGGCAGGCGCAGCCGTATCGACGCCTCCAGCGCCGGGTTCTTTTCCAGCAGTCGCGACTGGCCGGTGATGGTCAGCAGCCCGTCATGCGCGCGGTTCCAGCCGTCGCGTATGCGGGCGAAGATCGCCGCATGGCCGTCGACATGCTCGGCCAGCTCGGCGTAGCGCGCCGCGATGCCCATGTCCGATTTCGCGAGCACCATCTCCATATTGCCGAGCAGCGCCCCGAAAAAGGGCCAGCTTTCGGCCATGTCGGCGAGCAGAGCCTTGTCCTCGAACGCTACGAAGGCCTCGCCGGTGCCGTACCAGCCCGGCAGCATCGTTCGCGCCTGCGCCCAGCTGAACACCCAGGGAATGGCGCGCAGATCCTCGATCGCCGTGCTCTTGGTACGGCTCGACGGGCGCGACCCGATTTTCAGGCCTGCGATCTCGGCGATCGGGGTCATCGCACGGAAGAAGTCCTTGAACGCGGGGGTTTCGTAAACCAGCCCACGATACGCCGCGAAGGCGCCGTTCGACAGCGCGTCCATCGCCGCGGTAAAGCGGCCGCAATTCGCGTCGCCCAGCCCCTCGGGCTCCAGGCTGGCGAGCAGGCTCGCCGAGACCATCGCCTCCAGGTTCGTCGCGGCGCTTTCGGCGGTGCCATATTTCGCCGCGATGACCTCGCCCTGTTCGGTGATGCGGATGCGCCCCTGCACCGTGCCCGCCGGCTGCGCGCGGATCGCCGCGAAGGCGCTGCCGCCGCCGCGTCCGACCGCGCCGCCGCGGCCGTGGAACAGCTGCATCGACGTATCGGCGGCGTCGAAAACGGGCGTCAGCGCATCGGATGCCTGGTGCAGGCCCCAGGTCGACGTCAGATAGCCGCCGTCCTTGTTCGAATCCGAATAGCCGATCATCACTTCCTGGTGCCCGCGGGCCGCGATATGCGGCGCGATTTCGGGCAGCGCAAAATATCGCGCCATGATCGCGGGCGCGTCGTCCAGGTCGGCGATGGTTTCGAACAGCGGCACGACCATCAGCGTGTCCTGCCCCTCGGCCGACCACAGCCCCGCCTCGCGCGCCAGGACGTGAACTTCCAGCAGGTCGGACAGGCTTTCGGCCTTGCTGATGATCCATTGGACGATCGCCTGGTGGCCCAGCCGTCCGCGGATCGCTGCTGCGGCGTGGACGATCGCGAGTTCGCCGGCGGTTTCCTCGCTCCATTCGTGCCACGGCGCGGCGAGCGGCCGGTTGACCGCCAGCTCGCCGCGAAGCAGCGCGATGCGCGCCTCCTCGTCCAGCGCCAGATAATCGGCCTCGACGCCCGATACCTTCAGCAGTTCGGCCAGCACCCGCTCGTGCACGGCGCTGTTCTGCCGCATATCGAGCGTCGCAAGGTGAAAGCCGAAAACCTCGACGGCGCGGATCAAGCGTCCCAGCGCGCCGATGCCGCCGAGCTGGCCCTCGCCGCTGGCCGACAGGCCGTTCGCGATGATCAACAGGTCGTGGCGGAAATCGGCGGGCGTCTGATACGCCTCGCCCTTCAGCGTCGATGGGCGCGGCGGCGCCTTGCCGACGATCGCGGCATAAGTGGCACAAACGCGGGCATAGATGCCCGACAGCGCGCGGCGATAGGGTTCGTCGCGGCGGCTCGGCGCATTGTCGCCGCTCGCTTCGGCCAGTGCCTCCACGGCTTCGGGTACGGGCGCGAGGCCCGACGAAACCGACAGCTCGGCGCCCAGGGCGTGCACCGCGTCGGCATAATGGCCCAGCACCGCCGCGGCGTTGCGGCCGGTCGCCATCTGCAGCGTTTCGGCGGTGACGAAGGGATTGCCGTCGCGGTCGCCGCCGATCCAGCTACCGACGCGCAGAAAGCTCGCGGGGCGCTGGCCGAGTTCGGCCTCCCAGCGCGAATAGAGTTTGGGCAGCACCGGCAGGAAGACGTCGCGCAAATAGGTCAGCGCATTGTCGATCTCGTCGGCGACGAACAGCTTTTCCATGCGCAGCGGCCGCGTCTGCCACAACAGCACGATCTGCCGCCGTATCGCGTCTTCGACGACGTCGCCCTCGGGCGTCTCATCCTGTCCGGCGTCGCGCAGCCGCATCAGGTCGGCGATGCGGTTCTTGTGGTCCAGCACCGACTTGCGGCGGACCTCGGTCGGATGCGCGGTCAGTACCGGCGCGACGAGCGCGGTGTCCAGCAATGTGGCGACCGCGTCGCTGTCGATCCCGTCGGCGCGCAGCTTTTCCAGCGCTGCCGCGACGGTCGCCTCGGGCTCGGCGGCGATGCCCTGCCGGTCCTCGGCCAGGTTCGCCAGCATCGAAAATAGCATGAAGCCGCGAACGAAGGCGACCGTGTCGTCAAGGCTCAGCGCGTCCAGCCCCGGATCGATCGCCTCGGCCCCCGCGATGCCGCGATGCCGGTCGACGCTCGACGAGCGGATATATTCGGTCTGCCGGAACAGCTTCTCGCCGCCATAGGCGCGGATGACGTCGCCGAGGATCCGTCCCAGATAGCGGATGTCGGGGTTCTGGCTGATCTGGATCGGTGGTCCCATGAGCGAGGTTGCTGCACCTGCGAAGGCGCAGCGTCAAGCCGCGCATAGCTATGCGCTTGTTCGATCCGTTCGCCATTGCCCGGCCGGGCTTGCCGGTATCGCTTCCGAACTGCTCGATCGGCGTAACACTATTACGCCGCCCGCCCGCCCGTCCGTCTGTCCGATCCGGAATCGTCGGGCGCCAGAATCGTCAGGCGAAGGTTTCGTAGGTGTCGTCCGAAAAGCCGGTGCCGCGTCGCAGCGCGAGCGCGCCGCGCACGCCGCCGATCATCGCCGCGAGCAACAGCGCGCCGATGACCCACGAGAATATGCTGCCGCTCAGCAGCAGGTCGAAGAAATAGAGGATCGTCGCGATGATCGCTGGGATCGCGCCGCGACCGCGCCGTAGCAGAAAGGCGGCGAGCAGCATGTTGGCGATGATTGCCACGGTGATGATGACGATGACGTTGCCATCTAGGATCGCCTGCACGATCAGCGTCGGCCCAAGCGCGACGAGCAGCAACACGGTCCGCAGCCCGCCGATCAGGAAAAGCACCGTGGAGGCGGTCTGCATTCCGCTCATCGCCCCCGCCGTGTCGTCAGGTCGGGCGACCAGAGATTCTTGAAGGTACCGCCGATTCCGCCTTGATAGGCCATATGTTCCACCCCCCTATAATCGCTTCATCGCGTCCCCACGCGACGGCGAGTCACCCGAATAGGGGGCGGGCGCACGGCGATCCAGCCTGTTTCCCTCTATCTCGCCGATATGGCGCAGATTGGAACTCAGCGCGTTTTCACAAGGTTGAGTATTCCAAGGTCGATCGCCGACCGGCCATCGAAAGTCACGCTGTTGCGGGTGTCGGTGATGAACATCAGCTTGCCGTCGGCGTCGGTGATCCGCGCCGCGACGGCATAGCTGTGACGCGGGTCCAGGTCGCTGCGGTCGACGGTCAGGGCGAAGGCGATCGGGACCTGCTTCCCGGCGGCATCGAAGCTCTGGCTTGCCAGCGTCCGTGACGGCGCGTCGGCCAGGCTGACGTCGTCCAGCCGCACCTCGACCTTTGCGGTGGGGGGCAGGGCGATGCGCTCGCGATAGGCGATGCTGCCGGTCACGGCGATCGTCTGTTCGGTGGTGCCGGGGGTCGAGGCGCAGGCGGCAAGCGACAGGCCCAGGGCAAGGGCGGCGGCGAAGCGAAGCATGATCTTCTCCTGCAGCGGGGCCGAAGGATCAGCCCTCCAGCTCTACATCCCAGTACAGCCAATCGATCCAGCTTTCATGCAGATAATTGGGCGGAAAGGCGCGGCCATTGTCCTGCAGCTGCCAGCTCGTCGGGCGCCAGGGCTGGCGATAGATCGGCATATGCGCCTGTTGCGGCGTGCGTCCGCCCTTTTTCAGGTTGCACGGCGCACAGGCGGTCGCGACATT
This sequence comes from Sphingomonadales bacterium, assembly GCA_017309275.1. GTDB lineage: Bacteria > Pseudomonadota > Alphaproteobacteria > Sphingomonadales > Sphingomonadaceae > Sphingopyxis. The sequence goes on from JAFKLT010000032.1 coordinate 126,721, forward strand.
TTCCCACGTGGTGCGCCCGCCCAGCCGGCGCGGCACGACATGATCGAAGGTCAGGTCCTTCCCCGACCCGCAATATTGGCAGGCGAAACGGTCGCGCAGGAACAGGTTGAAGCGGGTAAAGGCCGGATGCTCGGACGGCTTCACATATTGACGCAGCGCGATCACGCTGGGGATCTGCATCGTCCGCGTCGGCGAGTGGATTTCGCGCTCGTAATTCTCGACGATCGTCACCCGGTCGAGGAAAACCGCCTTGACCGCCGTTTGCCACGGCCACAGGCTCAATGGATAATAGCTCAGCGGCGTATAGTCTGCATTGAGTACGAGAGCCGGACAGGAATCGGGATGCCGGGCAAGATCGGGATGGAACATGGCTTGGTAACGCTGCCCCCTATGCTGCGCGGGATGGCGCGCCACTGCCTTCCCTGCGTGACAGCGTCATTACATGACGCATCAGAATCTGACGTCAAGGGGGCATGTGTCGCAATATATGGAATGATTCGAAAAGGGACGGCACAGCATATGGATTTGCGATTGCACCCATGCTGACCCGCTTCGCGCCTAGCCCGACGGGCGAGCTTCACCTTGGTCATGCCTATAGCGCGGTGCTGGCGCATACTGCCGCGCGGGCGGCTGACGGGCGCTTCCGCATCCGCATCGACGACATCGACGGCAGCCGGTCGCGCGAGGAGTATGTCGCGGCCGCTCTCGCCGACCTCGACTGGCTCGGTCTTGCTCTCGATGGTCCGCCGGTGCGCCAGTCGGCGCATCTTGGCGAGTATGCGGCGGCGCTGGCGGACCTGCGCGCGCGCGGGCTCGTCTATCCCTGCTTCTGCACCCGCGCCGACATCGCGCAGAGCCTGGCCGCGCCGCACGGCCCTTCGGGCGCGGTCTATCCGGGCACCTGCCGATCGCTGCCCGCGGCCGAGCGTGAGCGCCGCCTGGTGGATGCCGCGCATTGCTGGCGCCTCGACATGGAGCGCGCCACCGCGCTTGCCGGCGGGCTGTATTGGGACGAGCAGGGACGCGGCGAGCGCCTTGCCGACCCGCAGGCGCATGGCGACGTCGTGCTGGCGCGCAAGGATGCGCCCGCCAGCTATCATCTCGCGAGCACGCTCGACGATGCGGCGATGGGGGTCACGCACGTCATCCGCGGCGCCGACCTGATCGCGTCGACCGACGTCCACCGCCTGCTCCAGGCGCTGCTCGGCCTGCCGACTCCGATCTATCTCCACCATGCCCTCGTCTGCGGTCCCGACGGCAAGCGGCTGGCGAAGCGCGACGCCGCCGCCTCGCTCGCCGCGCTGCGCGCCGAGGGCGCCGACGGGCACGCGCTCGCCGCCGATCTGGCGGCCGGACGGCTTCCCACTGGATATTCGCTGCAAATGCCTTAGATAGGGGGCATGCAACTTCTGCTCGTCCTTGGTGTCGTCGCGGCGGCCGGTCTCGTCCTCTTCTCGCTTGCACGCGGGCTCATCTATTTCGCGCAGGGTCACCGCGCGGCGATCGACGGGACCGCGCATGAAAATCAGGTGATGCAGAACAAGATGATGATGGCCCGCGTGAAGTGGCAGGCGATCACGATCATCCTGCTGATCATCATCGGCATGACCGCCGCCGGCGGCGGCTGAGGCACCGGCCCGGCCCGCACGCCTCTCGCGACCCATGGTCAAGCTCAACAAGATCTACACCCGCACCGGCGACGACGGCACCACCGGCCTTGCCGACGGCTCGCGCATCGCGAAATCGGCGCCCTTGATGGCGGCGATCGGCGACGTCGACGAGGCGAACAGTGCGATCGGCCTCGCGGCCGCGGCGCTCGCCGCCGACAGCGAAGAGGCCGCGATGCTGGGGCGCATCCAGAACGAGATGTTCGACCTGGGCGCCGACCTGGCGACTCCGCCCGACATCCAGTTCGGTTTCGGACCGCACGAGATGGCGCTGCGCATCGTCCCCAGCCAGATCGCGCGGCTGGAGGACGAGATCGATCGCATGAACGATGCGCTCGAACCGCTCAAAAGCTTCATCCTGCCCGGCGGGACCGAGGCGGCGGCCCGGCTTCATCTTGCGCGTGCGACGACGCGCCGGGCCGAGCGTGCGGCGGTGACGGCCAATGCGGACGGCGCGCTCAATCCGCTCGCGCTCAACTATCTCAACCGCCTGTCGGACCATCTCTTCGTGATGACGCGCCATATCAACGTCGCGGCCGGCGGCGACGTGCTTTGGAAACCCGGCGCCACGCGCTGAACGACGGTCGATACAGCGTCGAAACCGGACAAGCTTGTTCCCTTAATGTTCTAGACATTCCGGCGCGCTGTAACCATAATCGGATTCGACGCGAAACCGACTCGTGCCTCGGGGGATTGTCTCATCATGGCTGGCCGCAACGATACCTCGCACCGCGCCGTTCCGTTGGAGAAGCTGGGTCGCAGTTTTGCCGCGACGCGGCGCCTGTCGATCGATCTGGTCGCCACCCTGTCGGATGCCGACGCCACCGCGCAGTCGATGCCCGATGCGTCGCCGGCGAAATGGCACCTCGCGCATACGACCTGGTTTTTCGAAACCTTCGTGCTGCGCGATCATCTGCTCGGCTATCGCCTGTTCGACGAGCGCTACCCCTATCTGTTCAACAGCTATTATGACTCCGAAGGGCCGCGCCACGCGCGCCCGAACCGTGGGGTGCTGACGCGTCCGACGCTGGACGAGATTTGCGTCTGGCGCGCGCATGTCGATGCCGAGGTGCAAAGCGCGCTGCCGGCATTTTCGGCGCTCGCGCTGTCGCTGATCGAGCTCGGCATCCATCATGAGCAGCAACATCAGGAATTGTTGCTGACCGACATCAAGCATCTCTTCGCGCAAAACCCGATCGGCCCGGCGGTCTGGGCGCGCGAGCCCGTCATTCCGAGTGAAGTTGCGCAGATTTCCGGGACGTCTGCATCGGCGTCCCGGGCGGGCGCGATGCGGTGGATCAAGGGGGCCGAGGGGGTGGTGCCGATCGGCCACGACGGCGACGCCTTTGCATTTGACTGTGAACTTCCGCAGTTTTCCGTGCTTCTGACGCCGCATGCGCTTGCCAGCCGCCCGGTGACCAACGGCGAATGGCGCGAATTCATCGCCGACGGCGGCTATCACACCTCGTCGCTATGGCTCAGCGACGGCTGGGCGTGGGTGAAGGCAGAGGATATCGATGGGCCCGCCTATTGGCGCGACGAGCAATATTTCACGCTGTCGGGCTGGCGCGACATCGACCCGGCGGCGCCCGTGACGCACATCAGCTTCTTCGAGGCCGATGCCTTCGCGACCTGGGCCGGCGCCCGCCTCCCGACCGAATTCGAGTGGGAGGCGGCAGCGGCGGCCTTCGATCCGCGAGACGGTCATCAGCTCGATTCGGCGCGGCCGGTGCAGCCCAGGATGGTCGCCAGCAACGCAAAGCTGCAACAAATGTTCGGCAGCGTGTGGGAATGGACCGGCAGCGCCTATCGCCCCTATCCCGGCTTTCGCGTCGCCCCCGGCGCGGTCGGCGAATATAATGGCAAGTTCATGAATGGGCAGTTCGTTCTGCGCGGCGGCAGCTGCGCGACGCCGCGCGGCCACCTGCGCGCGTCCTATCGCAATTTCTTCTACCCGCACCAGCGCTGGCAATTCACCGGCGTGCGCCTGGCAAAGGATCTGTAACGATGGGCGTTGTGCGTCAACTTCGGCAGATTTCCGCGGATGAAGAGGGGGTCGACATCGCCTTTCGCGCCGATGTCCATGCCGGCCTGTCGCAAAAGCAAAAGGCGATTCCCGCGCGCTGGTTCTACGACGCGACCGGCTCGGCGCTGTTCGAGGATATCACGACGCTTCCCGAATATTATCCGACGCGCAGCGAAACGTTGCTGCTGCGGCGCCACGCGGGAGAAATGGCCGCCGCGATCGGCGCCGGACGCGCGGTGGTCGAACTGGGATCGGGCAGTTCGACCAAGACCCCGCTGTTGCTGGAGGCGATCGATCCCGCGGCCTATGTTCCCGTCGATATCTCGGGCGATTTCCTGCGCGAAAGCGCCGATGCGCTCGCGGCGCGCTTTCCGGGCCTGCCCATCTATCCGGTCGAGGCCGATTTCACGCAAAAGGTGGCGCTGCCCCGCGAGATCTGCGCACTGCCGAAGCTCGGTTTCTTTCCCGGTTCGACGATCGGTAACATGGTCGCGCACACCGCAGTCGACCTGCTGCGCAATTGGCGCTCGGCGCTTGGCGACGGGTCGCTGATGCTGATCGGGGTCGACCGGATCAAGGACATCGGCGTGCTCGAACTCGCCTATGACGATCCGGCCGGGGTGACCGCGGCCTTCAACCTCAACCTGCTCGAACGCATCAATCGCGAGCTGGGCGGGACGATCCCGATCGCGAATTTTCTGCATCGCGCGGTCTGGAACGATGTGCATGCGCGCATCGAAATGCATCTCCTCGCCGCATGCGACCTGGAATTCCAGGTCGACGGTCGCCGCTATACGATGGCGAAGGGGGAGACGATCCACAGCGAGAACAGCCACAAATATGGTCCGCGCGATGCGAACCTGCTGCTCCGCGCGGGCGGCTGGACGCCCGTCGCGACATGGGACGACGTCGACCCCGCCTTCGCGCTGATCCTGGCCGAGGCGACCGAGTTCCGCTCGGCCCCTTGACGCATGGCCGACAGGCCGTAGTGGCTTCGCCACGGTTTCCAGCGAAAGGGCAAGCAGATGATCGTCGGCGTTATCGGGGCAGGACAGATGGGCGCGGGCATTGCGCAGGTGTCGGCGGGCGCGGGCCATGACGTGCTTCTGTCCGACGTCGATATCGCGCGCGCCGAGGCCGGCAAAGCCGGCATAGCAAAGTCGCTCGGCCGGTTGGTGTCGAAGGAAAAGATGACCCAGGCCGACGCCGACGCGCTGCTCGGCCGCATAACCCCGGTCGCCGATCATGCGGCCTTCGCGCCGGCCGACCTCGTCATCGAGGCCGCGACCGAGCGTGAAGAGATCAAGCGCGCGATCTTTGCCAGCGTCGGCCAGCACCTGTCCGGCACCGCGATCCTCGCATCGAACACCAGCTCGATCCCGATCACCCGCCTCGCGCAGGCGGCGCCCGATCCGGCGCGCTTCATCGGCGTGCATTTCTTCAACCCGGTACCGGTGATGGGGCTGATCGAATTGATCCGCGGCCTGGCGACCAGCGACGATACGCTGAAGACGGTCGAGGCCTATGGCCGCGGGCTCGGCAAAGAGATCGTCCATGCGAACGACGCGCCGGGTTTCATCGTCAACCGCGTGCTGATGCCGCTGATCAACGAGGCGATCTTTGCGCTGGGCGAGGGGGTTGCGACGATGCAGGACATCGACGCCGGTTGCCGGCTCGGCCTCAATCATCCGATGGGCCCGATCACGCTCGCCGACTTCATCGGGCTCGACACCTGCCTCGAGATCATTCGCGTGTTGCAGAGCGGCACCGGCGAACCGAAGTTCCGTCCCGCGCCGCTGCTCGTCCAATATGTCGAGGCCGGCTGGGTCGGCAAGAAGGCGGGGCGCGGCTTTTATGACTGGACCGGGCCGGAGCCGGTTCCCACGCGCTGACGCGCGGAAATATCGCAGGGGGAAGAAATGAAGACGCTGTTGCTCGCCGCCGCCGCCATATTGTCCACGCTTGCGACCGGCGCGCTCGCCGCTCCCGCCGCGCCCGACGAGCGGACCGACATCATCAGTTTCGACGCCGGCGACGCCGGCATGAACGCAGCGATCGCCGAAGCGAAGGCGACCTTTCCCGATTTCCTGGCGGCCTATCGGTCGGGGCGATTCGACGCAGGCGACTTCGTGTTCAAATATCCGCTCGGCGGTTTCGAACATATCTGGGTCCGTTTCGACGGGATCGAGGGTGACGTGCTGCTGGGCCGTCTGGCCAATGTGCCGGCGCAGCCGGACTTTCGGATCGGGCAGGCGGTGCGCGTGCCCGTCGCCGATATCAGCGACTGGGCCTATCGCGACGACAAGGGCGTGATCGTCGGCCACCGCACGACGCGCGTGATGCTGGACATGATGGACGAAGAGACGCGCCGGTCGACGATCGACTATATGGGCTGGTGATCGCGGCATCCGGCAAAAAGGGCAGGTATCGACTTTTTTGGCTGGACGGCCGGCGCTTCCTTGCACAGGATCGCCGCAGGGGTCGCAGCCAATCTATGGGGGATATATGCGCTTCTTCATCGCGGCTGCCGCGGCAGCCCTTCTCGCGTCGGCGACACCCGCACACGCCCAGTCGGTCAGCATCAAGGATCCGAAGCTCTTCTGGAACCAGTTGAAGACGATGGGATATGTGCCGACCCCGATCCTGACGCCCGACACCATTCCCGAATTCGACATCGAAATCGACGACTTTGCGACCACGGTACGCCTTCAGGGCTGCACCGCGGGCAAGGACTGCAAATATATGACGATGGTCGCGTCCTATACCGACGTCCCCAACGCGCCCGCCACTTGGCTGCAGCAGATGAACGACGAATTCGACCTGCTGCGCGTGGGCATCAACGACGAAGGCCATCTCTATATGTTCGGCGCCTATGTGATCGAGGGATTGCCGCAACGCGAGCTCAAGCGCATTTTCGATTACTGGGCAGCGGATACGGCGGCGATCGGGCAAGAGGCGATCGACAACGGCTATACGGCAAAGAAATAGCCGTCTCGGCGCCGCCCGGCCGGGCTGAAGGAGGAGTGACGGTCATGAAACGACGGCTTTCCGCTTTGGCGCTGGCGGCACTCGCCGCCTCCGGCTTTGCTGTGCACGGACAGGAGGGCGCGCCGAAGGAGGGCTCGGTGGTCAAGAAGACCGCCGATGCCGTGACCTCGCCGCTCGACGGCAAGGAAGTGCCGCCGAAGCTGCAGGCGATCCTCGGCGATCCCTATTCGCTCGGCGGCCTCAAGACCTGCGCGGCGTTGCAGGCAGAGGTCGCCGCGCTTGACGAGGTGCTCGGCCCCGACGTCAACGAAAAGGCCGAAACGCCCAGCAAGGCAAAGAAGCGCGAGGAAATCGCCGGGCGCGTCGCGTCGAACGCCGCGGCCGAGGCGATTCCCTTCGGCGGGCTGATCGGCGAGGTTACCGGCGCCAACGCCGAACGGCGTCGCTACGCGACTGCCATTTATGCGGGTACGGTGCGGCGCGGTTTTCTGAAAGGTGTCGGGCTCGAACGCGGGTGCAAGGCGCCCGCGCGCCCCTGAGACGCCTGATTGAGGGAGAGAATTTCGATGCAGGTGGCCGACATCCGTCCCTTCACGATCGATGTGCCGCAGGCGTCGCTCGATGACCTGAAGGCCCGGCTGGCGAATACGCGCTGGCCGGAAAAGGAAACCGTCGACGACTGGGACCAGGGGATCCCGCTGGCCTATGCGCAGGAACTCGCCGCCTATTGGCGCGATCGATATGATTGGCGTGCGATCGAGGCGCGGCTCAACGCCTTGCCCAACTATCTTGCGAATGTGGACGGGCTCGACATCCATTTCCTTCACGTCCGCTCGCCCAATCCGGCGGCGCGCCCGCTTGTCCTGACGCATGGCTGGCCGGGATCGGTGCTCGAATTCCTGGACGTGATCGAACCGCTGTCGGCCGACTATCATCTCGTGATCCCCTCGCTTCCCGGATACGGCTTTTCGGGCAAGCCGACGGAGGCGAAGTGGAGCGTCGAACATATCGCCGCAGCGTGGGACGCCCTGATGCGCGCGCTCGGCTACGACCGCTATTTCGCGCAGGGCGGCGACTGGGGCAGCGCGGTGACGTGCGCGATCGGCGGCAACCATGCGGACCACTGCGCGGGCATCCACGTCAATATGATCGTCGGCCAGCCCGATCCGGCGACGATGCAGGACCTTACCGACGACGAGAAAGCCTATCTCGCGCGCTTCGGCTGGTATCGCGCGAAGGACAATGGCTATTCGACGCAGCACGCGACGCGGCCGCAGACCGTCGGTTACGGTCTTGCCGATTCGCCCGTCGGCCAGATGAGCTGGATCGTCGAGAAATTCCACGGCTGGACCGATTGCGGTCACGAGCCCGGCGGCCAATCGATCGGCGGTCATCCCGAAAAGGCCCTGTCCAAGGACGCGATGCTCGACACCGTCAGCCTCTATTGGCTGACGAACAGCGGGGCTTCGTCCGCGCGGCTCTATTGGCACAGCTTCGCGCAGTTCGGCTTCGGTGAAATCCACGTGCCCACGGGATGCAGCCTGTTTCCGAACGAGATCATGCGCCTGTCGCGGCGTTGGGCCGAACAGCGCTACAAGAATATCGTCTATTGGAACACGCTGCCCCGCGGAGGCCATTTCGCCGCCTGGGAGCAGCCCGAACTGTTCGTGGGCGAGGTCCGTTCGGCCCTCGCCCACATGACCTTATAGCGGCGTATAGACCACGCGGCAGCTTTCGGGCGCGGTGCGGGCCGCGACCAGCAGGAAGTCGGCG